>SVUA01000029.1 GCA_015063485.1 Oscillospiraceae bacterium
AGTTAAATGACGGAACGAGAATTAAGTTTACACTCTATGCCTATGGCAAAGATGCCGAAGATGAAATCTTAGCAGCAATCAAAAAACTCATTTAACAAATTACAATTTATCGAACAGAATAAAACAAACGCCGACAGATATCCTGTCGGCGTTATTTATTTGTTTTCTGCGAATCAAATTGAATTAAACTTCCTTATGAGAACCAGCCTTTCGCAAGTGCTTTTTTCTGTGTTTAAAGGTCAAAATGACAACTTCAAACTTCAAGAAATCGATCTCGCCCTCAAGCTCCGCCAGCTTTGAATGCCGATCCCTATCTTTTCTTATTTAGTAATTTTATTTATCAAATCATTCATCAGTGCATCTCTTTTTATATGGTAAACATACGTCATCGGATATCCATTATGATTCATTGCATAAAAATTGTCATAGGTCGGTATTGGAGTCGAAATGATCCTTGACAACATAAATTTATCATCGTCATTAAGGAGCCACGCCACAGCCGTAACATCCCATATCACTCTGGTCCACGCTGTTCCTTTGGCGTAGCTCTCTGCCTCGGCAATTGTATTTGATGCCAGATAGTCAGCCAATTCGCTTTTGCCCTTGAACCAGTATTCTAGCTCAGGCTTGGAAATTCTAAAATTATCTACTACGCCGTTACACGGCAACTGCACGAAAGGCACCCCGCATTCCATAACCACACGAGCAGCTGCGACATCCTGCTTCATATTAAATTCTTTGGTATCGTGAAAATGCTGCGCATGACCTCCAAGCCACACTACAACGACATTATTTTTCATTTCAGGATTTAAGAGCAATGCTGAAGCAACATTCGTTATAGCACCGATCGCTACCACATAAAGCGGTTTTTCGGGTGAATATTCATTAGATAGTTCCGCCAACATTTTTGACGCATCGGAAATGATCGGCTTTTTTTCATCATCAAGATATTTCTCCGATCCTTTAAAAACGTCAACATTTTCTCTCATTAACGAAAGTAGCTTCAAAACTTCGTCATAGCTTTTTTCCATGCCGTCCTTTGGACTTTCCGAATGAGCATTATAAAACGGAGCGGCGCATATCGCCTTAACATGAATCTTTTCTTTCGATTTTATCATATAAGAAATCGCAAACTGATCGTCGATTTCGTTGTACGCATCGGTATCTAAAACCACATCAATTTTCCCTGAGGGCACGGATAAATTTTTCATTCTCTGCTCATTATTCATTTTATTTAGCCTTTCTTTTTCTGTAATTTAACGGTGTCATACCGTATTTTTCTTTAAATATCTTTCTAAAGAAGCTTGCATTTTCATAACCCGCCTTTTTTACAATTTCATCAATCGACAGTTCTGTTTGGAGCAGCAGCGTTGCCGATACCTCCAATCTCTTTTTCTGTAAATATTTCTTGTAGGTTTCATTTGTGATTTTCTTTACCATCGCGCTGGTATAAATTGGGGAATATCCAAGAAAATCCGCTAAGCCATTCAAAGATGCGTCCATAAGGTTCTCATCAAAGTACTGCTCAATTTTTATACGCAGTATTTCAGCTTTCATATCCGCCCCGTTTGTTTTCAAGCAGTTTATCTGTTCCATGACCTCATCCATATATGGAATAGACGGTGCAGCGCCTTCCCTTGTAACGCTTATTGCCGAGGCACAAGAGGCAATCTCCAATATGTTTTCGATTTTGTTTTCGTTAGCGATACCTCCAACGAAATATCCGGTAAATGTGTCCCCTGCGCCTGTCGTATCAATGGCATCGACCTTAAATACCGGACAATACCTCTGCTCTTTTTTGTCTTGATAAATGCACCCCTTGTTTCCGAGGGTAAGCATCACTTTAAGATCAGGAAATTTTTCTCTAAAATACGCCAATGCTTTTTGTACGTTTTCGCATTTCGTGATTCCTTTTGCTTCAATTTCATTTAAAATTAAATAAGAAACCATATTAAGATCGATCTGCCGGATTTTATCATTAAAAGGAGAAGGATTCAGGATAATCTTCATTCCCGCTTGATATGCTTTTTTTACAATGTAATCAAGATTGTTTATCTCGTTTTGTAGCAGCAATATATCATCCTTGGAAAATGCGGACAAAACTCTGTCCGCCTGCTCAGTTGAGATCATATGGTTTGAACCGGAATATAAAAATATCGCGTTATCTCCGGCCTTGCTAACTTGGATAACGGCGTGCCCGTTCTTTGTATTTACGTAATCAACGAAGGATACATCAACGCCATTTGCCTTCAAAAGTTCAAGAAGAAATTCCCCTCCATCTCCAATACAGCCCGCGTGGTATACGCTATTTCCTGCTCTTGTTATCGCGATGGATTGATTTAACCCCTTCCCACCCGGAAGAATACTCAATCCTTGTGTTGCTTCTGTTTCTCCAGTGACCGCAATGTGATCCAGTGAATATACATAGTCAACATTACACGAACCAAAATTCAAAATTTTCAACTGCATCCCTCCAATTCAATCTTATTATAACACCATACAAAAGAAAAAACAAGCTCCTTTTTTAATCAAAAACAGACCAAACTAAATATTTTCTTCGTTTTTGATAAAATACACTCGGTTCGTAAATAAAGTTTTTAAGAGACTTCGATTTCAAATTTTAATTGTTTTGATTTCGATGTATAATAACGCAAGTTCTCAAAAGCCTTATGTAATAAATAAAAAAAATGCAAAAGGAGTCAAGCAGACGCTTGACTCCTTTTGGTTTTATTTTTCTTTGTTAACAACGCTCTCCCAATTTTTCATACATTTGTCCAAAAAAGCAGGAAAAGCCTTATCGTCGATAAACTCATTAACGCCCGTTTCCGCCAATATCTTTCCCTTTTCAAAGGTTGAATTGTTCCACACGTGATTTCCTATAAATATGTCAACGTGTTCCTTTTTCAAACGCTCGACAGAGGCTTTATAAGCTTCTCTGCACCCCTCAAAGTCATAACAATCCTCGGATCTCAGCGTATTTATACCAGCTCCGCCGAATGAGCCTACTCTATACGTTTTTCCGTTTTCCACGGTATCAAAGAAGAACGATATCGTTCCTCTTGTATGTCCCGGAGTTTCCATAAAGGTCATGGTGGTATTGCCGAGCGTAAGCGTATCTCCGTCACTCACCGTGATATCCGCGTCAAAATACCTTTTTGCGTTTTCCCTATCCTTTTCGCCTATAATAGTCTTTGCTCCCGATATCGCTTGCAACGCCGCAGTCGCTTCCGAATGATCCCAATGCCAATGCGTAACAAAAATATACTTTATATCGGCAGGCTTGTATCCCAATTTGTAAATTCCGTCAATAACTATAAACAAGCTTTTATCGTATCCGGGGTCTATAAGTATCAAGCCCTCGCCCGTGTCTATGATATGCGTTGAAGCATAGTAAGTTCCTATAAAATATACGTTTCCCGCTATTCTGAACGGCTCTGTTCTTTTGTCCCAAAAGCACTGTGTGTCTTCTCTTTGTATCATGTTACTTTTCCTCACTTAAATTTTTGATGTAATTAATATATTTTTTCATTGAAGGTGTCAGCTTTTTATTTTTCTTCCATACCAAACTTATATTTGTATATATCGGCGGTATCAAAGGAATACCTATAAGCTCACTTTCATTTTCCAACAGTTCCGAAAAGATAAAACCAACAGATATATTTTTTCTCGCAAGCTCTTTTACGGTCGAGACCTGAGACGTTTCAAACGATACTTTAGGAGAGATATTTGCTTTGGAAAACATATCAGATACCCGTTTGTTTTGGAAAAAGCTTTTAAAGAAAAGTACTATATCCTCGTTTTCAAGCTCTCTTGCCGTGATCCTTTTGCGGTCCGCAAAGCGATGCTCTTTTCCTACGCAGCATACCGTTTCAAACCTCATCAAATAAACGCTTTCATATTCTGAAGAAACTTTCTCGTCATGCGGGAAAAAAGCCATATCTACAAGATTGTCGTCCAAAAGCCTTGAAAGCTCATATCTTCCGCCCTCGGTAATATCAAAGAGCACGTCGGGACAGCTCTTCAAAAACTTGGAGTGGATCTCGGGGATAATTACCGCGCTCGACATAGGCGGAATACCAAGACGTATCTGTATCTTATTGTTTCCGATATCCTTCATGTATTTTTCAACACTTTCGGAATGTTCCAAAAGCTTGTCCGCAAGCTTTAAAAGCTCTTCTCCGTCCTCGGTAAGCGAAAAACCCACCTTGCTTCGTCTTATAAGTGTAACGTTAAATTCGCTTTCGAGGTTTTTTATCGCTAAAGTTATAGAAGATTGCGAAACGTGTAATTTTTCCGCCGCGTACGTTATATTTTTATATTTACACGCGGCTTGAAAATATCTTAATTGCTGTAAAGTCATATTTTACACCGATTTTTCCATTAATTTTCTTATTACTTCGTCGCCCACCTCGTCGGTAGTTGCCGTTCCTTGAAGGTCGGGAGTCAAGACCTTCTTTTCAACGAGCATTTCTTCAATTATTTCTATCAAACGCGCCGCCCAAGCGTCATGACCGAAAAAGTCCAACATCTGACTTACCGACCAAACGGTAGCAAAAGGGTCTGCCAAGCCTTTTCCCGCAATGTCGGGAGCTGAACCGTGAATAGGCTCGAACATGGACGGAAATTCTCTTTCGGGATTAAGATTTGCGCCAGCCGCAAGTCCCATTCCGCCCGCAATTGCCGCTCCGAGATCGGTCAGAATGTCTCCGAAAAGATTTGAGGTTACAACTATCTCAAATCTCTTTGGGTCTTTTACCATGAACATACTTGCCGCATCAACAAGATAGCTGTAAGTCTTAACGTCGGGATAGTCCTCACCGACCTCGGCGAAAATCTTATCCCAAAAGACCATAGAATAATTGAGCGCGTTGCCCTTGCTTATGCTGGTAAGCGTTTTCTTCTCTTTTCTCGCAAGCTCGTAAGCGTATCTTATGACCCTTTCGCAACCCTTTCTTGAAAACACACCGTCCTGAATAACGACCTCGTTAGGTTTATCCTTGAACAACCAACTGCCGCTTCCCGCGTATTCTCCCTCACTGTTCTCTCGAACGAAGATCATATCCACGTCCTCTTTTTTTACGTCCTTCAAAGGACACGGCGCGCCCTCAAGAAGCTTAACGGGACGCAAATTTATATACTGATCGAAGGATTTTCTTATCGTCAACAAAAGATCCCACAACGATATGTGATCGGGAACACCGGGATAACCGACCGCGCCGAGAAAAATAGCATCCGATTTTTTTAGCTCCTCGATGCCGTTCTCCGCCATCATTCTTCCCGTTTTAACGTAATATTCACAGCCCCACGGATATTCCGTAAACTCAAACTTGAAGCTCTTATCAAGCTCTGCCACCTTGTTCAAAACTTTCATTCCTACTGAAATGACTTCAGGGCCTATACCGTCGCCCGCTATAACCGCGATTTTATGAGTTTGCATATCTTGCCTCCTATGCTTTTTTCTTTTATGATACCACCGTCAGAGATATTTGTAAAGTACATTTTTTATTTACAGTTATAGTTTTTTTTAATAACTTAAAATGCAACGAAATATAAAACTCTTTTTTTAAACACAAAAGGTTGACACCAAAGAGCAAATGTGCTATAATTTTGTTGAAAATTCACGGAGGTATTTTTATTATGGCAAATAAACGAATTTTTGTATGCGGAATACATCAGGAATCAAACTGTTTCAATCCAATTCCTACGCCAAAGACAATGTTTGGTACGCTTGAGAGAGAAAATTCAAAGCGCGCTTCGGGAGCAAAAACCTCAACGGGTGGTTTAATGGAGCGTCTTGAGACTGAGAACGGGATCGAGTTGATATACGGTACGGTCATGTCTGCTCCGAGCGGAGCTCCTCTTAAAGAAGAGGTATGCGAATTTTTCCTCGGTTCAGTTCTTCCAGATATAAAAAAGGCAGGCAAGCTTGACGGTGTTGCCGTCAGCCTTCACGGCGCGACTATGGCTGTGAACTCAAACGACGTTTGCGGAGACGTTCTCGAAGCTATAAGAAACGCGGTCGGAGAGGAAATGCCTATCACCGCCGCTTTTGACCTACACGCAAACATAACCGAAAAAATAATGAAGAACGCCGATTATATCTGCGGTTTTCAAGAATATCCTCATATCGACCAATATGAAACCGGTGTCCGTGCGGCAGAGCTTTTAATACGCCATCTCAATGGAAAGCCCGCCAAAACGGCTCGCGTTACTATCCCCATGATAGCTCCCGCGCATGCGTACACCACGACGACAAGAGAGCTTCTCAAGCTCGTAAACAAAGCAAAGGCTATGGTCGAGTCGGGACGCATACTCGATTACACTATCTTCGAGGTCCAGCCTTGGCTTGACAATCCTCAGATGGCGGCATCCATAATCGTTATCGCTGACGACGAAGCAACGGCAAAAGCAGTAGCTTCCGAGCTTGCGCTCGATAACTTCAACCTGAGAAAAGATCTTCTCGGCTCTCCGCTCGTTTCAATCGAGGAGGTCATTCAAAAGGCTCTTGCCAATAAAACAGGAAAGCCCGTTATCCTCGTTGACTCTGCGGACTCGCGCGGAGCAGGCTCTACTGCCGACAGTGCGGCTGTTCTTGAGTATCTTCTTCCCTATAAGGATCAGCTCAAATGCGCGCTCGGTGTGACCGATGCGGAAGCTGTAAAGAAAGCTTTTGAGGTCGGAGTTGGCGAAAGAGCCGATTTTACGCTTGGCGCAAGCATCGCAAAGGAGCTTTCAAAGCCTGTTAAGGTAGAAAACGCGCTCGTCAGAAGTTTGCACAACGGATATTTCACGCACATAGGACCTATCGCAAAGGGTGCTGTATCCTATTGCGGAAAGGTTGCCGTGCTTCAGGTCGGCTCTATACTTATCCAAGTGTCTACAGATAGCCGAACCGAACGCGATATAGGATTCTTCCGCGGCTTCGGCATTGACCCCGAATTCTGCGATCTCGTTTCGGTAAAGGCTTGTACGTCATTCCGAGCAGCCTATGAGCCTATCTCCGCAGAGATATGTAATACCGCAACACCCGGTGCGGCAGGAACGGTTTTGACCGAGCTTCCGTATAAGAACCGCCCCGTACCTATGTATCCTTTCGAGGAAATAACCGAAAAGGATATTTCCGAAGCTAAGTGTTACAGATAATTTAAGCTTTTTAAAGAAACGGACATATACGAAAACAGGCTTGCTGCCAATTCGGTAGCAAGCCTGTTTTTTTAGATAAATTGCAGTTTATCGGGGGAACGCGATGAGGAAACTTTTTTGAAAAAAAGTTCCCTCAAACTCCCTCAAAAAACTTTCTAAAACAAGGTTTTGCATAGTCATAACGGCTACACGATAAATCCTTTTCAGGAAGTTTTTTGCCAAGCTTTTTTTCAAAAAAGCGGAAAATCGCGTCCCCCGCGTCCCCGACAAATCAAAATTTGAAGCAGCAATCAAACTATATTTTTTTGTAAATTCCTTTGCGGTATCGAACAGTTATAATAGTCACCGCAACCGTCTGGAAGATCAAGGTCAATAGCCACGATATAGTAAAGCACACCATTACCATACTAAAAGTAGGATTCAAAGGATATACCCAATTCATCCAGACAATTCTGAATAAGAGAGTACATACGATAGAGCTTACGCTTCCCAAGAAAGGATAACCGTAAGCGTGCTCTGCCGCGCCCAAAACGGTAAAAATTGCGTAAACAAACGTAAACAAGCTTACGTAAAACAGTCTTGTCATAGCATACTCAATGGCTAAAGCATCTGCCGTACCTATAATAAGTCCAACCAAAAATTCGCCCGCAAAGTAGAATACCACGCCCATGCTTCCGCCGATCACTACCGCCAAAAGAAGCGTATAACAGAAGGTCTTTTTAACTCGATCTTGCTTCTGTGCTCCGATGTTCTGACCCATAAAGGTCGAAGTTGCGGCAGAAAATCCTGTTACGAACGCCGATACGACATTGAAAAGATCGGTCGCCGCCGTATTTCCCGCGGTAGCAGAGACACCGTAAGAGTTTATCGCGGGTGCGATCTGCAGATTTGCGATAGGCATGAGAAGATTGGTGATCGCAACGGGGATTCCAAATCGCAAGATAAGCTTGAACGATTCAAAACAGAATCGGAATTTTTTCAAGGAAAGTTTTACAACCTCTTCAAATTTGAATATTCTACGAGTTATAAGAATCGCCTTGACAACAACGGAAACCACCGTGGCAATGGCTACCGCCGCAACCTTCTGCGGCAATATAAGACAAAGAATAACATTTAATACGACATTTGTGATGCCGCTGATAATTATGTAATAAAGAGGTCTTTGCGTATCTCCGAGCGTTCTGACTATTGCCGAACCGTAGTTATAAAGAAGTATAGCGGGAGATGAGGCAATATAAAATCGAAAATAAATAAGCGCGCCCTCAAAGCACTTTTCGGGACAGTTTATCATACGAAGAAGCTGAGGAGCAAAAATAATTCCAACTATCGCGACAAAAACTCCAAATATAATACTTACTATAAGTGATGTTTCTATCGTATCTCTTATCTTTTTCTCGTCCTTTTGTCCGACAAAGCGCGCAAGAATAATACCTGCACCCGTAGCAAACCCGACAAATCCGTTTATTGCAAGCGAGGTTATAAACCCCGTTACTCCAACCGACGCGACCGCTGTTGAATCCGCCATTTGTCCAAGCACGGCTTTGTCGATAATGGTAAAAGCGTTCTGCATAAGTGTCGTTAAGATAAGCGGTATAGAAAACGTAAAGATCAATTTAATTATAGACCCTTGTGTCGCATCTAATCTTTTTTTCATTTTTTCCTCCGTTTTCGTTTTTTCTTCTATGATTATAACACATCTGCTTGACAAAAAACATAAAATAATTTATAATATACCTATAAAATTTTACAATAAAAGTGGGGGCTCTATGGAAATAGATTTTACAAACGGTCTTTTAAGAGTAGATCTAAAAAAATTTATGCTTCCGCATTTGAAACTTCGCTGGGATATGATAATGATCGTAGAAAAAGGAACGTGCAAAATAATCTGCGGAAAAGAAGGAAAGCCGTTTGAGCTTCGTGAAGGCGAAATAGCGCTTCTGCCCGCAAATAACGATATTTACCGTGAAGCTATAACACCTCTGACCTTTTATCAATTCTCTTTCAATACCACACAAGACCATCCGTTTTACAAAGCCGCGCTTTCAAAAAAAATAGTGCTGCCAAAGGAGCAAATGACAGCAATATTCCAAGGCTTGCGTTTAGCTTATCCTATAATAAATAACAGCGAATTGATAGAACACTATATCTCTTATATTTTTTCACAGAATTATCTTTTTGGAAAGAACGGCAGCAAAGATACAAAAATATTAAGTCCCGAGGTTTCAAATACTATTCGATATCTCAACCAGCATCTTGATGAGAAAATAGATATCGATCTTCTCGCCGCGCGGGTCTATTTGAGCCATTCCGCGCTCATATGGAAATTCAAGCAAGAGCTTAACACAACACCGTCGCAGTATCTCATTCACATTCGTCTGCGATACGCGAAGCATCTTTTGATAAATACCGATCACAGCATTACGAAAATAGCGGAGCTTTGCGGATATTCTAATCCATTTTATTTCACGAACGCCTTCCGCAAATATACGGGAAAGAACCCCACAAGCTTCCGCGAGCATCAGCTTAAGGATGTAAAAATAACACGTATTTAAAGCTTTTTATATATTTTTTAACAAAACAAATATACCTTTATTGCAATAAAATTATAGAAAAATTTTGTAGGAACAGAAGTATTTTGGCAAATCTTAGCTCCCTTTCGCAGATCACTCCATTCGAAAGCGCAGAATTTGACAAGCCTATAGAATAATTGTAAAATTCACCACATTTATTGTTAAAAATCATAACGCTTTTTAACATGAAAATCAAAAAATATAGCGCAACATCAATTCAAGCAATCCAAGCATTTATTAAAATCACCAACATATATATTGTATTTAACATCAACAATATTATTTTAAATCAAAAGCTATAATTATCAAAAAACGTCATATATAAACATATAAAACACGTAAAAAGGCTGTCTCAAATGCAAATTTGAGACAGCCTTTTTGGGGATAGGCAGCTTTAAGCAAGAAGCGTCCGTTAATGTATCAATTTAAAAATAAAAAACATCATTTGAATTTCCCGTGTATATTGACACGCCACTATTAATTTGTATAATATATATATAATTAGGAAGTTATACCTTAACATAAAATATTAAAATTTCACTATTTTAGGAGGAAGATCATGTTTAAAAGTATGTTGTTCAAAGCGCTATCCTTGGCATTGATGCTATCCATGATCTGCATTATTTTTGCAGGTTGTTATGGTTCGGTTGAAACCCCAGATACCTTAAATACAGAAAAAAGCACTGCCGCTAACCCCCCCGCCGATACGACTCCGCCCGTTCCCGAGGAAGAACCCGTAGAGGGCGGAATAGACCTTACAGAATATTGCATAGTACGTTCAAAAGACGCTTCAAGCGACGTAAGAACAGCGGCAACGATCTTTAAAAACTTTTTATCCGTTTATTGTGGTGTAGAAACAGAAATAAAGACCGATGACAAAGCCGCAACAGAAAAAGAGATCCTCTTCGGTATGACAAACCGTGCCGAAAGCTCCGCGGCTATCCAGAAGGTCGAAAACACCGGCTGGTCCATCGAGCTTGTCGGTGACAAGATAGTTCTTTGCGCGGGAACTAACAGCGACATAGTACATACCACCAATTATTTAGTTGAGCATTGTTTGAAAAAAAATAGCCGCTACATCGTTTTGGGCGAAACACCTATTTTAAGCAACGATATCTCTGCGGCAAACACTCTTACCCTCTCAATGGACGGCACACAATTAAAATACATAAAAGTAGCTCTTCTTGCCGATACCAACGGAGCTTACCTTGATAACGTAGGATTTGTTGAGGCAGCGCTCCTTCTCGCCGACAACATAAGAATCTCGTCTGCTGTTACTCCGACCGTTTCAGCGTACGCAGCAGATGCGTCTTATTTCCAGATACTCGTTACGAGCGCAAAGAACGGAAGCGCATATCTTCCGTCGGGCGTGACCGTTGGAAATATGCAGTACGCAATATGCAGAAAAGGCAATTCTATGGTGATCGTTGCTAATGACGCTATGGGCGCAGAGATGGGTACGCAGCTTATAATCCAGTCTATGCAAAACGCGGGAAAAGGAAATTTGGAGCTTAACGCCTTGTGTCAAGGTGTTGCCTTATCGTACACCTACGGAAGCAACCTCAATCTCGAAAAAGATGCGGAATACCGCATTATGAGCTATAACCTCGAGAGAGTAGAGCTTAACAACGTTGACAGAAGCGAGCTTCACATGAACAACATTTTGTTCTACAACCCCGACGTCGTAGGCTTCCAAGAGTTCTGCACAGACCTCAAAAACACGCTCGGTCTTAAGATACAGAGAAACGGCTACACCTTAGTCGAGCCTATCCCCGAAAAATACAACGATGCCGACGACTCTTGCGCGTCAAGATATTCCATGTATAACAATTACACGGCTATCGCGTATAAGACAAACAAATTCACTCTCCTTGAGAGCGGAGCAAAGAGAATAATCCCCTCAAAAACCTCCGGCAACAGCATACAAGGCTCATACGGCTGGCCAGGATACACTTGTACTTGGGCAGTTCTCAAGGATAAAACAACAGGAGAGGTCTTTGTGGTAACCTCGCTTCACAACAAGACGGGCGGTACTGCCGCAGACGCGGAGAAAAAGATCGTTTCTCTCGGAATAGTCAAGGGCATAGTTGACAAGTTAGTAAAGAACTATAATTGCCCCGTATTTATGGTAGGCGACTACAACTCCAAAGAAACAATGGCAGACTACAAATCCTTCATAAAGGCCGACAACAAGATATTTGACTCTCGTTACGTAGCGGAACGCGGATATTCCGTTGGACACTCGCATGACACTTCCGGAACCGTCGTTTGCTCGGGCACAACAGCAAACGCTATCGACCATATCTTCGTAACGGGCAACGCAAGAGTTCTCCGCCACCGTTACGGACACTCTATCTCTGTAGCAAAGGCTTCCGACCATAAGCCTGTCTTTATCGACGTCATAGTCGGAGCATACCCCATCGAAACAGACACCACCGCAGTCTTTGCAGGCTTTGGCAGCATGAAGATAAACAAGGGTATAACCGTTGCCGCAACAAAACCTGAAAATATTGCCATTAAAAAAATGAGTGAGTAAAATAAACAACTCAAAAAAAGGAGAATAACATGAGTAAAATTACGAAAGTCTTGTCGTTGCTTTTGTCGCTTTTGATGCTCGCTTCAGCGCTTGCGGGTTGTATGGCGGCAAGAGTGGACACTTCCCTCTCAAACGAAGAGAGCTCAAACAACGTAGCGGAAGCTATGTCTTTTACCTCAGAAACGCCCGGTGCGCTTGACCTTTCAACGTATTGCTTGGTTCGTCCCAACGCGGCTTCGGGCGATCTTGTATACGCGGCGGCAACACTCCGCGCGCATATCGAGCAGTACACGGGCGTTAAGATAGAGCTTAAGTCCGATTCCGAAACCGAAACCGATAATGAGATACTTATCGGCAACACGAACCGAAAAGAAGCCGAATCTCTTTACAGTTCTACCAAGGGCGAAAACTGGGCGGTAAAGCAGGTCGGCACAAAGGTAGTCCTTGCCGCAGGTGAGCTTTGCGATATCGTAAACGCTACCAACTGGTTCGTCGAGAACTGCATAGGCAAAAACAGTCAGTACATGGTAGTCGGCGATGGATATGAGACCCAAAATGCCACGGGATATACCGTTTCGGGCTTTAAGATAGGCACTACGGATATTTCGAACAATCTCAAGATCACGTATATCGCGGGCGATGAGGTTGGCTTTATCGACGCGGCTATACTTCTTGCGGATAATATAAGAAGACTTAGCGGGATCACACCGACAGTTACTACTTATAGCGACAGCGCGTCGGGACAGATACTTGTTGCGAGCAAAACGAAAGGCGGAAGCTATTCGAGCGTAAGCGTAAGCGCGGATAAACAGTTCGCGATAACCAAGAGAAATAATAACATAGTTATAGTTTCGACAGACTCCATGGGCGCGGAAATGGGTACGCAAAAGATAATTGAAGCCATGATAGGCGCAAACGGCGGAACTCTCGACCTTTCGGCGCTTGTTAAAGCCTCTGTTTATACGTATACTTACGGCAATAATCTAAATCTTGAATACGGCTCGGAATACCGTATCATGAGCTATAACCTTGAGAGAATAGAGCTCAACGCCGATACCACTGACAGTAATGGAGTCAGCAGAACGACGAAGCTCATGAACAATATGTTGTTCTACAATCCCGACGTCGTGGGCTTCCAAGAGTTCTGCGAAGACCTCAAGGGCAAGTTACGCACAAAGTTCACGAATAACGGTTATACTATTGTAGAACCCACACCCGAAAAATACGACAATACGGACACCTCTTGCGCGACCAGATATTCGATGTATAACAACTATACGCCAATTGCTTATAAGACCGCAAAATTCGATCTTCTTGCGAGTGGCGCAAAAAGAATTATTCCCTGCAAGACATCGGGCAACTCCATTCAGGGCTCTTACGGTTGGCCCGGATACACTTGTACGTGGGCTGTCCTTCGTGACAAGACAACGGGTGACGTTTTCGCGGTTACTGCTCTTCACAACAAAACAGGCGGTACAGCAGACGATCAAACGAAAAAAATCGTTTCCTTGGGAATGGTAAAGAATATCGTTGACGATATCACAAACGAATATTCATGCCCCGTATTCATGGTCGGAGACTATAACTCTTCGGAATCTTATGCGGACATACTCTCTTTTGCTAACGAGACAAACAATATATATCATTCCCGTTATATCGCGGAACGCGGATACGCTTCTTGCGGTTCGCATCACGAAGGGGAAACTCCTACCGTTTCCGGTTCTGTTATCGACCATATTTTTGTAACAGGCTCTGCAAGAGTACTTCGTCACCGTTATGGAATGGACGTAAAAGTTTTCCAAGCGTCAGACCATAAACCGACATTTATTGACGTAGTGGTCGGCGGCGAATTTAACGTTTCCAACTCGTCTGCTATTTTCTCAGGACACGGTAGCTCTTTGTATGTAAATGAAGCAGATTACGCCCGCGTAGAAAACGTGATTGGAGATGTTTTTGCAAAGCTTGCCATCACGGAAATAATGCCCGCTCCTTCAAGCTTCGAGTATGAGTATATTGAGATCAAAAATACAGGAAACGTTACCGCAGATCTTTCAGAGTATTATCTCTACCGTTTCGGTTTTTCAAATGGCGGCACACACCAAAACCTTGCTTCAGGTATAGCTCAACTGTTTGGATTGAGCGGTTCAAACGCTAAACTTGTTAAAGTTCCTCTTTCCAATATAATTGAAACGGATAAAACGCTCGACCCCGGTGAAGTAGCGGTCATTTGGATACAGTCGGTAGACTCCAAATCAAAAAGCTCAACCGACTTTAAATCTAACTGGTCGTCGATATCCGGCAACGTTAACGTTCTTACACTTAAGGTACATAACGGATCAAGCAATCTCTACCCCGTTGGAACAGGAGGAACAAACACTTCCACAGGTTATATAAACAGTTCCGCCGGAAAAGGATTCCTTGCAGATGCAAATGCAGGAATGGTTCTTTCTTTGATCCACAAAGATAAAAGCATCAAGGGCGTATCCACCGCAAATGACGACATAGTAAACAACCTTACCGCAGAGTATACGCGCGCAAGACACGCGACAGCGGATTGTTCAGCTTTGTTGATAACCAATGATGAAACTACTAACCCCATAGCTAATAAAGCCGCTAACTACTATGATTACGTTGACATAGCAAAGTTTAACGAGTCTGTCCAAAACATTACGTATTCAAATACCATAACTAATGTTTATTCTACTAACGAATTGATTCCCGAAAGTCTTTTAGTTCCGGCAAGTAAAGAAAATTTGATAGCTATAGAAAACACAAATACAACCTCTCTTAATGCTGTTCCCTTTATAAACGTAACCGTTTCGGATACCGCATCTCCCGGAGCTCTTCTCGACGGTCAGTTTGAAGAAAACGGCAAGCTTGCTATCACTGAGATATGCTACAAACCAGGAAATGAAAAGTATGAATACGTCGAGGTCAAGAACGTTTCCGAAAATCTCGTTGACATTAAGAACTACTATGTCTATCGCTTCGGATTCTCGAACGGCGGTTCGTATAAAGCAACCGGCATCAAGCAGTTGCTCGGATACGCTTCTCAAAATTGCGCTAAGCTTGTAAAGCTTTCTCTTGCCAACGTCACTGGCGACACTATACTTGCAAAAGACGAGGTTGCGATTCTTTGGTTTGCCTCCGCAGATTCCAAGAACGAGGAAGTTTCGGCGTTTGAAGCATATTGGACGTCTCAAGGCGCGGATATGACAAACGTTAACATTATCAAGGTTCCCGTTTACGATGAAAACGGTGATAACTTGTATCCCGCTAACCATTCCACAGATGTTGTTCTCAAAATTCACGCAAACTGCGGAAGCAGCTTCCTACCCGACAAGAGAGCCGGATTCGTTATCTCCATGATACACAAGAATTTTGCGGCTACCGACGATATTACTCCCGAATCGTATGCTTCCAACGGAGACGGTCAGTGGTCCGCAACAAGCACAAACGCAAGACACACCGCCGCAGACTCAATTGCTTTTGTTTTACTCGACCCAAGCAACACCACCGTTTCGGCTCACTTTAACGAGTATATAGATTGGTCCAGATTCACTGCTGCTCGTTCTGCCGAAGGAACGGATACTACGGCAACAGAATACAAGAGCCTTATGGTTTACGATAGCTCAAGCGTAACGACTTATGCTAACTCAAGCAGCGGAAGCATCATATTCCCCGCTGTCAACCAAGGTAATACGGCAACCCCCGGTGTTATCACCGAATCCGCAGTCGTTGTCGAGGGTGTGCAGACAAGCACGAATTCTGACAACAACACCGCTGACCTTCGTTTCGTCGCGTCGCTAAAGGGCAGCTATCTTGACTACCTTGGCGCAGGCTTTGAGTTTACCTTGAACGGTCAGACCGTAAGTGTCGACTGTAAGCATGTCTACAAAACGCTCAACTCGAACAAGGGTGTTATCTCCCCTGCCGACTACGATGCTGACTATTTCTTCTGCTACACGCTAAAGAACGTCTCCGCGGGAACTTATACTATCTCGATACGAAGCTGGTCGCATGAGGACGGCGCTCAAACAAAAATATATAGTCAAACCAAGACCGCAACCTTTATCGTAGCTTCCGACGGAAGCGTTGAGATAAACTGATATCAGAAAGGAGTGCATAATACATTATGAAGAAAAAATACAATAATCCTTTGGCGGAAGTTGTAAAGCTCAACGCCGCAGATATCATGCGTACATCCTTGACGTTATCGTTCAATCTCAACGGCTCGGACGACGAAAGTGACTTCTCAAACTTATTTAAGTAATTAGAATAGCCAAACAAAAGGCTCCCTTGTTCATAGTAGTAACAAGGGAGCTTTTCTATTGCTCTTTAATTGATTTTTTATAGTGGATCCTCACCTTAACGGCGTTTCCTTTTCAAGATACACTCTTCCGTCGCTGACAAGGGCATTGCGGTACGCGCGCGGAGACATTCCAACATGCTTACTGAACGCGCGTGAAAAATACGCGGGCGTTTCGAAGCCGAGCTTTTCGGATATTTTGTTAACCGTCAGCTTATTCTCTTTAAGCAATCGCTTTGCCTCGTCTATCTTTAATTTCATATGATACTGCATTATCGTTTGCCCCGTTCCCTTTTTAAAAATGTCGCACAGATGACTCTTGCCAAAATGCAATCTCCCCGAAATGTCCTCCAATGTCACTCGCTCGCAAACGTGCTCCGCAAGATAGCTCTCTATCTCGCTGATGAGAGCATTTTCCGAAGGGTCGCGCAACGCGGAGCTTCCGCCCGAATTTTTCTGTTCTCCGATCCGCAACAAACGTATAAAAAATTCCTCAAGATATATTCTTATGAGCTGTGTACCTCCGACCGAAACGCTCGGCAAAAGCGTTAACGGATACTGCGAGACCCTGAAAGTGTTCGTGCATTCGTCTATAAGCCGTTTTATAAGCGGCTTCATATCCGAGGGCACTTTTATAAGCTTATCCCGAAAATACTTCATAGCGGAGGAATGGCAAACAAACGTAACGATAAAGACCGACGCACTATGTTTGCCATCACATTCTATACTGTGAAATTCGTTCGGCTTGTGGAAAATTATCTCTCCCTGCTTGAGCTTTAGCCGTTTATCTCCCGCGTACAGATCGAGTTCTCCGCGGTCAAGATATACTATCTCCCAGAAGTCGTGTATCTCCCCTTTATTAAAATATGTGGGGGCAAGCTCGTAGCAATTTATCGTAATAATGCTTGATATTGTTATAATGTTTTTTAAAGGAGCTTTTTTTATAAGATGAATGTTTGACATAAATTCCTCTGCTTTTTATAATTTGTGGAATATAGTATAACTTTTTCGAAAGATATAACATGGAAATAGCTAAAGTTTTGATATATAATGTATGATGATATCGAATAAGCTTTACAAACCCATTTTAACATATTTTTATATTAAAATCAAGAGTTTGAGAAAAAGTCATATTTTTTTAAGAGGTTTATTATGTACACTGTTCTGGCAATAACAGCACACCCCGATGATATGGAGATAGCCTGTGCGGGAACTTTATTAAAATGCAAGGAAAGAGGCGACCGAGTTGTCGTCTGCCATCTGTCAAGCGGAAATCAAGGTCATGAGATAATCATGCCCGATGAGCTTACTAAAATAAGAGCTGAAGAAGCGCAAAAGAGCGGTCGTATCGGCGGATTTAAGGTAATGTGGGGCGGATTTGACGACCTTGAGATCTACGACAACAACAAAGTGTCCAGAGATAAGGTCGCGGACATTATAAAAAAGGTCGATCCCGATTTTATAATCACGCACGATCCCGATGATTATATGCCCGATCACGTAGCGACGTCTAAACTCGTCTTTGATGCTTGCTTTACGGCAACTCTCCCTCACTATAAAACCGCTGTCGAGGGAAAGGCACGTCTGACACCCATATATTATATGGATTCCTTGGCGGGAGTGAATTTCAACCCGACCGAATACGTTGACGTATCCGAATATATCGACAAAAAGCTCGAAATGCTCAACTGCCACGAATCGCAGATAGTATGGATGCGCGACCACGACGGAATAGACTTTCCCGATATGGTACGCACCTGCTGCCGTTACCGCGGATATCAGTGTGGCGCAGACTATGCCGAGGGCTTTAAGCAATGTCATGTCTACCTCAAGGGCACGACCAAAAGATTGCTTCCGTAAATAAAGGAATATATTATGCTTTTCGTAAACAAGATCACATCAAATCCTACGGTCGACTTTGCCGCGGAGGAAATGAAAAAATATCTGCGAATGATGATGCCGTTGCAAGACGTACAAGTAAGATACGCGCCAAGTGCCACAGATGGCTTTCGCATAGGTCTTATGCAGGACTTCGGTCTTGACGTATCCGACGTAAAAAACACCGAGCTTGACGATATCATCTACATTGATACGCAAGATACGAGCGGTATAGTCGCGGGAGATAACCCACGCTCCGTTCTTATCGCGGTCTACGAATTTTTCAGACAAAACGGCTGCCGTTGGCTAATGCCCGGAGTAGACGGAGAATATATACCGCTGAAACCGATAACACCCGTAAAATACCGCCACGTTCCCACATGTCGTTATCGCGGTCCTTGTATTGAGGGCTCTACTCCTCAGCAAGTGCTTATTGATGCCGTTGACCTGATTCCAAAGCTTGGCATGAATATGTTCATGTCTCAATTTTTCATTCCTACCGCCTTTTACGATCGCTATTATGACCGAAAATACAATCCAAATATAGATTCAGAATCGATAACAAACGACCAGATGCTTCAATGGAAGGCACAGCTTGAAACAGAGCTTTCAAAAAGAGGACTTCAATTTCACGACGTAGGCCATGGCTGGACGAGCGCGCCGTTTGGAGTCGATATTTCTTCAGCTTGGACTGCCGTTGAAGATCCGAAGATCCCCGAGGAAACACAGCAGTATATAGCTATGATCGACGGAAAAAGAACTCTGTTTAAAAACCGCGCTATCAATACTCAATTTTGTATGTCTAACCCCGAAGCTCGAAAGCTTGTTGCCGAAACGATCGCGAATTACGCATCAATACATACAAACGTAGATTTTCTTCACGTTTGGCTTGCAGATTCCCACAACAACCATTGTGAGTGTGCAGAATGCGTTAAAAAAATTCCGTCCGATTGGTATGTAACGCTTTTGAATGACATAGATCTTGCGTTGACAGAAAAAAACCTGAATACCCGAATAGTATTCATCATGTATACTGAAACTACTTGGGCGCCCTTAACCGAAAAGATAAAAAATCCCGATCGATTTACGCTTATGCTTGCGCCTATATCAAGAAGCTACACACGCTCCTTGACCGACAGAAAAGATATAAAGACCGTTCCTTTTGTAAGAAACAACATCACCCTTCCAAGAGATCTTGATACATATATGGCATACTTCGACGAATGGAAAAAGCTTTGGTCGGGCGATAATATATGCTTTGAGTACCATTTCTGGAGACATCAGGTATATGACCTTTCGGGTCAAAGACTCGCAAGACGCATTTTTGAGGACGTTGAAGCTTATAGATCGAGAAACATAGATGGTCTTATTGCCTGCGGAAGCCAACGCTCGTTCTTCCCCAACGGCTTTGCTTACTACGTATTTGCAAGAAAGCAGTTTGATGTCTCGCTTACGTATGACGAGCTTTTCGAGGACTACTATTCTCACGCCTACGGCGAGGACTACAAAGCCTTTGCCGAATATCTTTGTGAGCTTGGTGATGCTTTAGGCTTTGCGTACATGGAGGGAGAAGAATCAAAGGATACGAATATTTCACCGTTCTTCAGTCCGAAAAAAGCAGCGGAACTTGACAAAGTTGCTTCTGTCGTGGAAAAAGGAAAAGAGCTTATCAAATCTCATTACAGCTCCCGCGACAGAATAAAGACTGTTTCCGTCCGTCTGCTCGAAGTTCAAGGAGAATACGCAAAACTACTCGCGCAAGCCATGAAGCTTAAAGCTCTTGAAAAAGAAGAGGAAGCTTTAGAGTACGTAGAAACTGTCGTCGCATCGTATCTTGGCAAACAGGAGAGCGCGTTTGAAAAATATTTTGATTTTGATCTCATTGTAAGACAAATGCGTATCCTTATAAAAAAGAAACACGTTCCCACCGTTCAATTTTAAAAAATTTTATTGTAAATAAAAGGAGAATCATTATGAAATTCAATGACACCGTAAAAGGTTCAGCTCTTGAAGGATTTTATCCTGCAGGCTGGGACTTTGACAAGATCGACGCTTGTATCGGAGAACCCGAAAGCGTTACTGAGCGTCAGGCTCACTGGAACAAGGACTTTACACCTATCTGCTGTGATGACCTTAGCGACTTCGCTACCTACATGGGTCACGAGATCGCAATAAAGATCAAACAGGCAAAGGATGCAGGTAAGAAGATCGCTTTCATTCTCCCCGTAGGACCTATGGGAATGTACAGATGGGTCGTTTACTTCCTCAAGGCTTGGAACGTAGACTGCTCTCACGTTTACACCTTTAACATGGACGAGTGGGCAGACGGAGACGGAAACACGCTTGAATCCAGCAACCCTGGTTCGTTCCAGTTCACTATGGAACAGGCTTTGTTTAATCCTCTCGGAGAGCTTACCGTTCCCGTAAGCCAGAGAAACTTCGCAACAAAAGATAATCTTCCCACCTATCCCGAAAAGATCGCCGCTCTTAAAGCAGAGGGCGCAGAGCTTGTTTTGGTATACGGAATCGGAAGAATGTGTCACATCGCGTTCTGGGAACCCACCTTTGCCGCTGATTACGCAACTGCTGAGGAATGGGAGAAAGCTCCTTACAGGATCGGCGCGAAGATCCACCCCCTTACCGTTGAGCAAAACGCTCTGACGAGCTTTAAGTCGAGAACCACTCTCGTTCCTTGCCGCGCAAACACCATAGGACCAGGTCTCTTCTTGCAGGCAGACTATGCTATCGGCGGCGCTGACGGAACACTTGGCAGAGGAATGCAGTGGCAGGGTATGTCCTTGTGGATGACGCTCCGTTACGGAAAGACCCCGTGGATCACCTCGTCGTATATCCCCACTCTCCCCGGAAAGCTCTTCTTCCACAAAGAGCTTGCAGGACCGCTCGTTGCGGAATGTAACTGATATGAGTGAAAGAACAGGAATTGCAATAGCGGGAACTATCCTTGTCGACCAGATAAACGAGATATCCGCGTATCCAAACGCGGGAGAGCTAACACAGATACGCAAAGTATCAAAAGCGGTCGGCGGTTGTGTGCCTAACGTGGCTATCGACCTTGCTCGTATCGATCCCACGCTCAACGTAAAAGCAGTCGGAAAGATAGGAAATGACGATAGCGGAGCTTTCCTCCAAAAAGTGTTGCGTGAAAACGGTGTAAACACCGACGGGCTTGTTACCTCCGAAATTCCAACGAGCTTTACACAGGTAATGAGTATCATCGGAGGTCAGCGTACGTTCTTTACTTATGCGGGCGCTTGCGCCGATTTCGGAGCTGACGATGTTGACGTAGACACTTTGAACGTAAAAATGCTCCATATCGGATATTTTCTTTTGCTTGACAAGATAGACAACGGAGACGGAATAAAGCTCCTCAAAAAAGCAACCGACGCGGGTATAAAGACCTCTATCGACCTTGTCAGTGAAAACTCGGACAGATATTCGATGATACTTCCCTGTCTGCCCTACACCGACAACCTCATAATCAATGAGCTTGAGGCGGGACAGCTTGCGGGAATTGAGCCGAAGTGTGAAAATCTTCGCGCTATCGCAGAAAAGCTTAAGTCTCTCGGCGTTCGTGAGCGTGTTATCATTCATATGAAGGATCGCGGAGTATGTCTGTCAGATGACGGCTATACCGTCCTCGGTGCGTATGACGTTCCGAGAGAATGGATAAAAGGAACAACGGGTGCGGGAGACGCATTCTGCGCGGGTGCGCTTTTGGGTATCTATCGCGGAATGACAGATGAAGAGATACTTGATCTCGCGTCAGCTTCTGCGATCGCGGCTCTTTCAGCCCCAGACGCAATAAGCGGAATGAGGTCGGAGCGCGAATTATATGAGCTTTGTAAAAACGTAAAGAGGTATGAAATATGTTAGTTAATCTTAAAGAAATATTGGAGATCGCCGAAAAGGAAAACAAGGCGATAGGAATGTTCAATGCCACGGGATTTGACAGTCTTCAGGCAATTATCGCGGCAGCAGAGGAGCTTGAACAGCCCGTTATAATCGCTCATGCAGAGGTACATAACGTGTATAATGACGTCTCGTTAGTTGGACCCGCAATGGTCGCTATGGCTAAAAACGCAAAAGTTCCCGTTTGCGTACACCTTGACCACGGAACTTCGCTCGAAATGATCTGGAAAGCTCTCCGTCTTGGCTTTACGTCGGTCATGATAGACGCGTCTGCTCTTCCCTATGAGGAAAATCTTGCCCTCACAAAGCAGGTCACAGAGATAGCTCACGCTATGGGAGTAAGTGTCGAAGCCGAGCTTGGCCGTCTTGTTACGGGCGAAAGCGGAGAGGCAAGCGAGGGCGTTACTCGCCCCGAGGACTTCTACACCGATCCAGAGGAAGCAAAGGCTTTCTGCGCAGAGACGAGTGTTGACGCGCTTGCGATAGCGTTCGGCACGGCTCACGGATTTTACACCGCACAACCGAAGCTTGATTTCAGCGTCGTAGAAAATGTTGCGGCGGCAACAGGACTTCCCCTCGTTATGCACGGCGGAAGCGGAGTCAGTGACGAGGGCTTTACAAAAGCCATCAACGCGGGCATACGCAAGATAAATTATTACTCCTATATGTCTAAAGCGGGATATATGGCGGCGAAGGAAAAGATAGAATCGGGAACGACCAACTATCTCCACGACGTCGAATACGCCGCTATGCAGGCAATGAAAGAGGACGTTAAGAAAGCTATTAGCGTATTTTCTAAACTGTAAATAACATAGGTAAAAAGGACGAGAGTATTGAAGTGAACCCCATTTAGTTCACAAAAAAGAAAAAAGACAAAACCTCTTATGGTATAATTAAACCATAAGAGGTTTTTGTTATGGCTACAAAAGGACAAAAGTTTAAGAACTACTCAAAAGAAATCAAAGAAGAAATTTTAAAGAGGTATTTTGAAGAATACATTCCAACAACAGCATTAAGCGAAGAATATGGGGTATCCAAAAAGACAATACAAAACTGGATATATAAATCAAAGCAAGGAAAAGACATACTTACGGACCATAGACAGTTCAGCTCCAGGAGACCAAAGAAAAATGACGAGGATATAGACTACAAGGAACGTTATGAAATACTAAAAAAATACC
>SVUA01000030.1 GCA_015063485.1 Oscillospiraceae bacterium
AAGTGCTAAACTCCGTAGGTGATAATAAATATTTTTTACGGAGGAACAAAAAATGTTCGAAAACTTTAAGACGTTTAAGTACACTTATGCCGGCAGACCCCTTGTTGTTGAAACGGGAAAAATGGCTCAGCTCGCTAACGGTTCTTGTTTGGTCCGTTACGGTGACACAGCAATTCTCTGCTGCGCAACAGCATCCGCAAAGCCCCGTGAAGGAATCGACTTCCTTCCCCTATCCGTTGATTTTGAAGAGAGAATGTACTCTGTAGGAAGGATCCCCGGCGGTTACTTCCGCCGCGAGGGTAAGCCGTCGGAAAAGGCGATACTCACGTCCCGTGTTATCGACCGTCCCGTACGCCCCCTTTTCCCTAAGGATCTCAGAAATGACGTAGCTCTTTCCCTTACAGTTATGTCTGTTGATCAGGACTGCTCTCCCGAGATCACAGCAATGATCGGCGCATCCATCGCTCTCTCCATATCCGATATTCCGTGGAACGGACCGATCGGCGGCGCTTTCATGGGACTTGTTGACGGAGAGATCGTTATCAACCCCACAGAGGAACAGAGAGCCAAGAGCGACCTTGAGCTTACAGTTGCGGCTTCCAAAGAGAAGGTCGTTATGATCGAGGCGGGCGCAAATGAAGTTGATGATGACACAATGTTCAACGCAATCATGAAGGCTCACGAGGAGATCAAGGATCTTATCGAGTTCATAGACGCGATCGTTGACGAGATAGGTAAGCCCAAGTTCGAGTATCCCTCCGGTGAGCTTGATCACGATATGTTCGATAAGGTATTCGCTTTCTGTGAGAAGGATCTTATGTTCGCTCTCGACACAGACGATAAGACTGTTCGTGACGCGCGTATGCTCCCTATCACCGATGCTATCGTTGAAAAGTTCGGTGAAGAGTATCCGGACATCGCAGTTATCATGCCCGAGCTTATCTACAAGCTCCAGAAGAAGGTCGTTCGCCGTTGGCTTATCGAGGATCACAAGCGTGTTGACGGTCGTGGCATCAACGATATGAGAGCTCTCAACGCAGAAGTTTCTCTCCTCCCCCGCGTACACGGATCGGGTATGTTCACAAGAGGACAGACTCAGGTTCTCACCGTAGCAACTCTTGGAACGCTCAAGGATTCACAGGAGCTTGACGGTATCGACACCGAGCTCACAAAGAGATATATGCACCATTACAATATGCCCGGATACTCCGTCGGTGAAGCAAAGGCAAGCAGAAGCCCAGGAAGACGTGAGATCGGTCACGGCGCTCTTGCTGAGAGAGCTCTTGTTCCCGTTCTTCCCTCAGAGCAGGATTTCCCCTACGCTATCCGTCTTGTATCCGAAGTAATCTCTTCTAACGGATCTACATCGCAGGCATCTATCTGCGGTTCGACCCTCGCTCTTATGGACGCAGGTGTTCCGATCAAGGCTCCTGTTGCCGGTATCTCCTGCGGACTTATCACCAAGGACGACGGAAGTTTTATGACAATGGTCGATATTCAAGGCGTTGAGGACTTCTACGGTGATATGGACTTCAAGGTAGCGGGTACTCACAAGGGTATCACAGCTATTCAGATGGACCTTAAGGTAGACGGTCTTACACCCGAAATTATCAAGGAAGCATTCGCAAAGACACACGCAGCACGTGATTATATCATCGACGAGGTCATGCTCAAGGCTATCGCAGAGCCCCGCGAGGAGGTTTCCGAGTGGGCTCCCAAGATGATCTCTATGACAATCAAGCCCGAAAAGATCCGTGAGGTCATCGGTAAGGGCGGCGAGGTCATTCAGAAGATCTGCGCTGATACGAACGCCAAGATCGACATTCAGGACGACGGCTCCATCTTTATCGCAGCCGTTAACCGTGACGATGCATACGCCGCCAAGGCAAGAATAGACGCTATCGTATTCGAGCCTGTTGAGGGCGCTATCTACACAGGTAAGGTTACAAACATCAAGGAATTCGGTTGCTTCGTTGAATACGCTCCCGGACGTGAGGGTATGGTTCACATTTCTCGCGTTACCGACCACAGGATCGACAAAGTTGAGGACGTTCTCGCTATCGGCGACACCGTTAACATCAAGTATATAGGTCTCGACTCCAAGGGTCGTATGGACTTCTCTATTCGCGACGCTATGCCCGAATACGCAGACAAGCCCGTTGAGAGAAACGAGCGTCCCAATAAAAAGCGTTTTGACAGAAAGTCCAAAGAAGAAAAATAATTAAAGCTTATATCAATTAATAATATTTGAGGAGGTAAATATGAACGATTACGAAGGAACTCGTAATTTTGAGTCAGTTCAACCTGAGGGATCAAAATCACCAAAAAACGGAAAGTCAGATCCAAAGAAAAAGATTGCTATAGCTATTTTTACTATAGTAATCGCTATTGTTCTTTTGTTCTGCGCTGTTATAATAACAAAAATAGTTTATAAGCTGAATGGCGATTCTGATAAAACAGATGGATCAGGAAACAATTTATCATATAAAACAGTATCTATACCCTCCTCGGATATTAATAACGGCACCCTTCTGTTAGTCGAAGACGCCAGCGATATGAAGAATAATCCTGAGCAGCTTTCATCAACAGCCTCCGATTCCAATGGCGACCCTTATTATATCGGAACAGGCTCATATCCAAAAGACAAATTGACTTCGGATACGGTCAAAGCCTTAAAAGCTATGGCTCAAGGTCTATACAGATCTACAGAAGTTCGTTTCGTTATAGGATATGCTTATGATCAAAACGCAACAGGTGAAGAATGTGAACATGTATTAGGAACTGTAGTCGACATCAAACAATTCGGTGAGATGGCAGAAGACAATACTATATCGAGCACAGCGCTTAACAGTGACGCAATAAATTGGCTCCAAAAGAACTGTGCCAAATACGGTTTTATAATAACTGTTACTCATAGCGACGGTTCTACACAATTGAGATATGTGGGTGTAGCGCATGCAACATACATTGTAAAAAACAACATTTCTCTCTCTGCATATACCAATAAGCTTAAAGATCACTCTCCCGAGGATACGCTCTCGATAGAAGGTGCTGACGGAAAAAATTATTCTGTTTATTATGTAAAATCTACAGGTGATGATACTGAAGTTAAAGTTCCACAAAATTATGATTATGAAATTTCAGGAAATAACACGGACGGCTTTATCGTTACAGTAAATCTTTCTAAATAAGAATAATTGAAGCAAATAACTGCCACCATAATGGTGGCAGTTATTTTGTTTTGGGAGTATATATGAAAAAGAGAGATTTAGCGGATATTGAAGCCTCGAATTTTTACGAATTACAAAAAAAGTTTGGTAACGGTAAAACGAGAAAAACAACTGCGGTATTTACATTATCAACGGTTTTCATTACATCGATGTGTATTGGAATACTTATATGGACTCTCCCTAAAAAGGAGTTTTCCGAGAACGAAAACCGCATTTTGACAGTTACTCCGGAAATCAGTGGGGATTCGGTAGCAAACGGGCAGCTGGCACAAGAGATATCGGATTTTTTCTCCGATCACTTCCCTTTACGAGATTTTTTCGTTGAGCTTCATTCTAATTCAGAGCTTTTGCTTCAAGGCGAATCAAACGGTGTTATCAAAGGCAAAAACGGGGTTCTCGCAATTCGTCCCGAAAACTTGAAAAAACATTTAAATAATCTCAAAAGAACAACGAATGTTATTAACAAATTCGCCGAAGATTTTGAAAATATGGGACTCTACTCAGTATCGGCAATAGCTCCTTTTCCGACGGAGGCTCAGAAAAGCTCAATGCCAAGGCTTTGGTCTAATGCCCATCTTCCCGACGTAACGGAAAATATAAAAAGCGCCGTTTCTCTCGCCGATGTACTAAAGGATAAAGAAAACGTGTGGTACAAAACCGATCATCATTGGACATCTTACGGCGCGTATCTTGCATACGTAAAGCTCGGAGAGGCTCTGGGTTATACTCCGTATGCGCCGCGCGATTTTTCGATCAATACAGTAAGCGATACGTTTTACGGAACCGTATATTCAAGATCGGGACTTTATTCGACAAAGCCTGATACGGTTGAGCTGTGGAGATACGCAGGTGACGAAAAATTTTATGATATGTCGTATCTTGATAAAAAAGATAAATACGCCGTGTTCGGTGGCGGAAATCACGGACATCTGACGTATGATTCGGACGAGGAAAAGCCGAGGCTGCTTATAATCAAAGACAGCTACGCAAACGCAGTTATTCCCTTTGTTGCGAGGCATTTTTCGCTTGAGGTCGTAGATCCGAGATATTTTTACGGCGACATATACGAAATTGCAAAGAAATGCGACAAGGTGCTCTTTCTTTACGGTGCGGCGTCGCTTCTGACCGACACGGATCTCGTAAGACTGATGCTGAAATAAAATTATTGTTGACTCTTTCTCCGAAATATGATATTATTATAATATACGTATCTTGGAGGCAAAGAATGAAAATAACGCTCAATCCCGACGAGAAGATAGTTGAGATAGTCAAGGAAGGCTTAAAGAAAACGGGAGGCTATTGCCCCTGCCGACGCGACAGGCTTGAGGAATATAAATGTATGTGCGATGAATTCAAGGAGCAGATCGCCGACCCCGATTTTGAAGGCTATTGCCATTGTATGCTTTATTATAAGCATAAGTCGAGTTAAAAAATTATTACCGTAAGTAAAAATTTCCACAAACCGTTAATTGGTTTGTGGAAATTTCATTTTTTATAAGAAAAAGTGCGCTTTTTCTACAGAAGAAGGATAATTGGGTAAACTCCCGCTTTTTAATTCACCGTCGTTCTGTCAAGCGTAAACATTGACGTGACCGTGTCTCGAAGCTCTGGGTGGTTCGAAAGTTCCGGATCCTCCTCAAGGAGCTTTTTTGACGCTACGAACGCCGCGGTGAGTATTCCCGCGTCGTCGCACATATCCGCGATTTTGAATTTTACTCCGCCGCTCTGACGCACCGTATCATCGCCGTTGCCGCGCAAGAAGTCTCCGGGGCCTCTCATCGCGAGATCTTTTTCAGCTATCGCGAACCCGTCGTAGCAGGTCTTCATCGTTTCAAGACGCTCTTTTGCGTTCTCAGAGCAAAGCGCGAGATCGTCGCCGCCATAAACAAGCACGCAATAAGATTTTCTCTTGCCTCGTCCGACACGTCCTCTAAGCTGATGGAGCTGGGAAAGTCCGAAGCGTTCGGCGTTCTCAACTATCATAAGGCAGGCGTTAGGAACGTTAACTCCGACCTCAATGACCGTCGTTGACACGAGTATCTGCGTTTTTCCCGCGGCAAAACGAGCCATTATAGCTTCTTTGTCGCGGCTCTTGAGCTTGCCGTGAACGAATTCGACTTTAAATTCGGGGAATCTTGCCTGTATCTCCTCCGCGTATTTGACCGCCGCTTTAAGAGGCGGCGCGGTATCGGGAATTATTCCCGTTTCAAGCATCTCGTCAAGCGTGACCTCGTCATCGGCGCTCTCTTTTTCCTCGACAGCGGGGCAAACGATATACACCTGACCGCCCTCGCGTACGTTTTTGTCTATAAATCCTTCAAGGCGCGCCCTATAGCTTCCGTCAACGTAAAAGGTATCGACTCTCTGACGTCCCGGAGGCATCTCGTCGATCACCGACATATCGAGATCTCCGTAAAACGCGAGCGCAAGCGAGCGAGGTATCGGCGTCGCGCTCATAACAAGAGTGTGCGCGTTCTTGCTCTTCTCCGAGAGCGTCGCCCTTTGCATAACTCCGAATCTGTGCTGCTCGTCCGTAACGATAAGCCCCGGACGCGCAAATTCAACGCCGTCGGAAAGCAACGCCTGAGTACCTATAACGAAATCAAGCGTTCCGTCCGTCAGGGCTGCTTTTATTTTTGTTTTTTTAGACGCACTTGTCGCGCCGATGAGCAGCTCGACCGAATAACCGAGCTTGCCGAGAATGTCCGAAAGGTCGGCGTAATGCTGTCTGGCTAATATCTCCGTTGGTGCCATAAGAGCCGCTTGATAGCCGCTTTTTACGGCAATATATACTGCCGCAGCCGCGCAAACGGTCTTTCCGCAGCCGACATCGCCTATAAGTATGCGATTCATCGGGCTGTCGGTCGCCATATCCGCTCTTATCTCGCGGATCGCTCTCTTTTGCGCTTCCGTCAGCGGGAACGGCAAGGATCTTGAAAACGGCACGAGATCGTTATCGCGGCACTCCGGTGCGCCGCTCTTTTTGACCTTTGCACGCGTCAGCGCCATACCGAGACCGAACGTAAAGAACTCGTCGAATATAAGCCGCTTTTTAGCGGCGGCGAGTGACACGAAATTCTCGGGATTGTGTATGTTCTTAAGCGCGAAGGTTCTTGTACAAAGCTTATTTTCAATGCGAATATCGTTTGGCAGATCGTCCGGTATCTCCTGACCGCAAAGCGCCGCAGCCTGCGCTATATTTTCTGTTATCTGCTTTTGGTTGAGACCTTCCGAAAGTCTGTAGATCGGTATCAGATCGCGAAGCGGCTTGTCGTCGTACCACGGTTCAAACGCGGGCGCCGACATAGCGTAATGTCTGCCGACGCGCTCGACCTTGCCCCAGAATCTGAACGTTGATCCAAGTGGAAATTTATCTTTGAGATAATCCTGATTGAAAAATGTTATCTCCGCCGTTCCCGAATCGTCGTATGCCTTGAATTTTAGCATTGACATATGACGTGAGCGCAGCCTGACTCCCTTTGGCTCTGTTGCTACGGTAAGTACAACTGCGTGCTTTATATCGGGATCGGTTATCTCATCGAGAAGCTCAATATTGCCCCTGTTTTCATACGCGCGTGGATAATTGACCAGCAGATCGCCCGCAGTGAATATTCCCTGCTTCGCGTAAGCCGCCGCCTTTACAGGCCCCACGCCCTTAAGCTTGGTTACGGACGTATTAAGTACGCTACCTGCCATAATTATCCCTCCTTAAATCAAACTTTAGTACCAATTCTCCCCGACAGAAATATCAACGTCAAGAGGAACAGAGAGCTTTACTGCATTCTCCATCTCCTCGCGGAGAATCTGTTCTGCTGCATAAGCGCAATCAAGCGAAGCTTCAATAAGAAGCTCATCGTGAACCTGAAGAATAAGTCTTGCGTCAAGTCCCTTAAGCTTTTCAGCGACATTTATCATAGCTATCTTAATTATATCGGCGGCACTTCCCTGTATGGGGCTGTTCATAGCCACTCTCTCGCCGAACGCCTGCAGATTCTTGTTTTTACCCGCAAGCTCTGGAATATAACGCCTGCGCCCCATCATTGTGGTTACGTATCCGTCGCGGCGAGCCTCCTCCTTGACCCTGTCAAGATATTCCGCTATCTTAGGATAGCTTGCAAGATAGCTCTCAATATACTGCTTCGCCTGTTTCATTGATATATGCAGGTCGTTCGCGAGTCTGAATTCTCCCATGCCGTAAAGTATTCCGAAATTGACCGCCTTTGCACGCTTTCTCATCTCAAGCGTTACAGATTCGGGATTGACACCGAAAACGCGCGCCGCTGTTGCCGTGTGTATATCCTCGCCAGCCGTAAATGCTCGTATCATATTCTCATCTCCCGAAATATGAGCAAGAATACGAAGCTCGATCTGCGAATAGTCCGCGTCTATCAGAACGTAATTCTCGTTTTCGGCAATGAAATAGCGTCTGAACTCACGTCCAAGCTCCGTTTTTATCGGGATGTTCTGAAGATTGGGTTCAGTTGAGGACAGTCTGCCCGTAGCTGTTCCCGTTTGCTTGAAATTCGTGTGTATTCGTCCCGTTTCGTCGGCTTCTCGTAAAAGTCCCTCGGCATATGTCGAACGGAGCTTTGCCACCTGACGGTAATCGAGTATATCCTCAATTATTTCGTTATAAGGTCTTAATTTTTCAAGCGTTTCGGCATTTGTCGAATAGCCTGTTTTAGTTTTTTTCCCGTGAGGTAAACCGAGCCTCTCAAAAAGTACCTCTCCGAGCTGCTTTGGCGAATTGATGTTAAATTCACCGCCCGCCGCCCAATAGATGCGCTCCGCAAGCTCCTTTTCAAGCATTAATAGCTGTTCACCGTAACGCTCGATCCCATCTCTGTCTATTTTAAATCCCGAAAGCTCCATCTTACCAAGCACCTTAGCCGTGGGAAGCTCTATATCGGAGAGTAGCTTCTCAGCGTTTTCGGCGATTATCTTTTTATCCGTTTCGTGGTATATTTCGTAAATATATTGAGCAGTCTCGATATTCTCCGACGGTGTATTTCCAAGGAATCGTAGAACGAGCTTAGAAAGCTCGTATCCCGACTCACCCGGATTCAGAACATACGCTGCAAGCATAATATCGGAAAGACATTTATCAAACGCGATTCCGTCCTTCGCAAGTCTTTTATAAATCTCTTTATAATCGTAGCAAACGCAATTTTGCCCCAAAATTATCTGTTCTATTTCAACTTTATCGGCCGTTTTATATATGGCTTTTCCATCGCAGACAGTAAGAACACCATCAAAATAATTTATCGCGTAAAAGTCCGCTCCCTCTACAAATTTATCGGATGTGGGCAGAGGAAACTCGGCAGTTTCCTCAGGTACTTCCGAATCAAGAGCGAATTTCTTTATAAAAGAGGAAAGCTCAAGCTTAGTGAAGAGCTTATATGCCTCCCCTCTATCAAGCTCGCGTCGCGCAATATCTGAGAAATCCTTGTCAAGCGGCATCTCTGTGCAGATCTTCGCAAGAGTTCTCGACAGAAAAGCCGATTCTCTGCCCGCCTCAAGCTTCGCGTTGACCCCAGCGGAAAGGCTCGGTGCCGGCAGTGCCGCATAGAGCGCGTCAAGCGAGCCGAACTCCGAAATAAGCTTAAGCGCGGTCTTCTCACCGATTCCCGCAACACCGGGGATATTATCGGATGAATCTCCCATAAGTGCCTTTACATCAACAAACTGCTCGGGCTGAACACCGTATTTTTCGACGAACGCGGCCCGGTTAAAGGTTATAGGCTCATTATTTGTAGCCAACAGGACCGTCGTTTTGTCGTTTATAAGCTGAAGTGAGTCACGGTCGCCCGTAAGAATATACGAGTCTGTAGAATCATCAGCAAGAGTGGCAAGTGTGCCTAAAATGTCGTCAGCCTCGTATCCCTCTTTTTCAAGCACGGTAAGTCCTAAAATAGTTACGATCTGCTTAGCGTACGGAAGCTGCTCCGCAAGCTCCTCGGGCATACCTTTTCTTCCCGACTTGTATCCGTCGTACATCTTGTGTCTAAATGTCGGGGCTTTTAGGTCAAATGCGACTGCGGCGTAATCGGGCTTTATTGCTTCAAGATTTTTATTGAGAATATTTACAAATCCAAAAATAGCGTTGGTAGGAATACCTTCAGAACTTGAAAGTGGCTTTACTCCGTAAAAGGCTCTGTTAAGTATGCTGTTCCCATCAATCACCAAGAGTTTCTTCATGTTTTTCCTCCTCTTTGTCAGAGTCGTTTAAATTATCAGATAGGGATTCTTTTTTATCATTGAGGCTTTGAATTTTCTTCATAGATTTTACAGCAAAGAAAATATCCGCCGCTATTATCAAAACTGAAAGCACGGAAACAATAGCAATTCGCCAGCCGTGGACGATTACTTCGTTTTTCACAGACGAAAAAGTTATAACCGAAACAATTTCTATCTTATCGCTCTTTTTGTTTTCAAATATTGTTATTGTTTGAGGACGGGGCGCGTCACTTCCAAGATCCGTTCTGAACGTTCCGTTATTCTTCCTGATTTTGTATTCGACCTCATAGGTATACGTCTTTGTATCAGAAGACGTGTCAGTGGTTTCAGATACAAACGTTATATATACATCATATATTTGTTGCATTGTGAAATCTCTCTGACGTCCAAGCTCCAGATACTGTTCATCCGTATAATTTTGATACTTCTCAGGTGTGTCCGATCCAGCTGCTTTTCTTTTTCCCTCGCTTATAAGATATGCGCTGCTGAAAATAGAATTGTATGTGTCACTGTCCCCGTTTTGTATAGCTATTATCATATCCGTCAAAAGCTTTACCGCCGGCCCTTCTTTTTCATAATTCTCCGGCAAAAGAGATTCGGTGATTCCAGTTTGAGCATTTTTAAGATTTATAAAGGGTTGGGCTTCTAAAATTGCGATATATGCTTCATCGGTCATAATATCGTAATTCTCATCCGCATGGGGATCAAAAAGAAAGCCTCCCGATTTGCCCGCATCCTCACTTTTAAACCAACCAACGATATATAATGTAAATACCCCGAAAATCAAGGCAAAGAAAATCACTGATGAAATAAGGATCAAAAGTATCTTTTTTCGTAAAATCTGGCTATGCTTTTTCTTCTTTTCTAGCTTTTCAAGTATTCGTTCTCTATCCATAAACTAAAATCTCCTAAAAGATATTATAGATATTTTAACATATATTTATCTAAATTACAAGAAGCATTATTAAACAAAATAAAAAATATCGAAATATATTAATTTTTTACTTGTAATAAATGAAAAGTTGTGCTATAATGTATCATTGATGAATTGTTTATGTTTGAGGTTTAATTTTGAAAATAAATTTTTAAAATTCGTGTTTTTTAACCTTCGCCACCTATCTCGGCGGCAATTTTGATTCGCAAAACCAATCACAATTATGCAAAGGAAGGAAGCTTTCGCTGACGAGAAAGCTATGGTTATATTTATGAAATACTTTGTGCTTATACCCGACGGAATGGCAGATGAAAAGATCGCGGCTCTCGGCGATCTTACACCAATGGAAAAAGCGAACAAGCCCGTTTGCGACGAGCTTGCCAAAAATTCATACATTGGTACTGTCTCAAACGTACCCGATGGAATGGTTCCCGAAAGTGATACCGCGAATCTCGCGATCCTTTCTTACGACCCGAAAACTTATTCAAAGGGTCGCTCGCCCCTTGAAGCCGTCAGTATGGGAATCGAAATGCAGCCCGACGAAACGGCTTACCGTTGCAACGTCGTCACGCTATCCGAGGAAGATGATTACGACAGTCGCACGATGATCGACCACAGCGCAGACGAGATCACGACCGCTGAAGCCGACCAGCTCATCAAGGCTCTTGATGAGGCTCTCGGTAATGACAAAATGAAATTCTACACAGGTGTCAGCTACCGTCATTGTCTTATTATCAAAAACGGTAATGACAAATATTCCTTTATGCGTCCTCACGATATTTTAGGTCAGCCGATACGCGAATATCTTCCTAAGGGTCCCGAGGGCGAGATATTCTACGACCTTATGAAGGAAAGTCAGAAGATACTCGAGCATCACCCCGTAAACGAGGCACGACGCGCAAGAGGTCTTCGTCCGGCTAACTCCGCTTGGTTCTGGAGCCCGGGAAAAAAGCCCGCGCTTCCCTCCTTTAAAGAAAAATGGGGACTTAACGGAGCTGTAATATCCGCGGTTGACCTTATTAAGGGCATTGGTCTCTGTGCGGAAATGAAGTCTATCGATGTCGAAGGCGCGACCGGTAACATTCACACCAATTTCGACGGCAAAGCGGAAGCCGCTATCAAAGCTTTTAACGACGGATATGAATACGTCTACGTTCACGTTGAAGCTCCTGACGAGTGCGGTCACCGTGCTGAAATCGACAACAAGGTTCTCTCTGTTGAAAAAATAGACAAACAGATACTCGCGCCCGTTCTCGAATACCTTAAAGGTACGGGCGAACCCTTCAAGATAATGATACTTCCGGACCACCCTACGCCCATCAGAATAAGAACGCACTCCATCGATCCCGTACCCTTTATGATCTATTCTTCGGAACACAATTACGACGGTGTTGACAGCTTTACCGAGGCGAGCGCCGCTGACAAAAACAATTATCATCCGAACGGATACGAGCTTATGAACGTACTTATCGAAAAATAAAAACTAACGGAAAGAATTATGAACGAAAATAAAGAAAAAGCGCCTAAAGAAAAGGTCAAGCAGCATCCGATAGCCGAAGCTTTTGAATATCTTGAAATATTGGTTTTCGCTGCGGCTGCCGTTCTGCTTCTGTTTACTTTCGGAATAAGACCTTGCACAGTTGACGGCAACTCAATGCACGATACACTCGAAAATAAGCAAATGCTTATAGTAAGTGATATTTTATATACGCCGGACAACGGAGATATCGTCGTTTTCCATCAATCGGACAACCCAAATCCAAACCTCAACAAGCCTCTTGTCAAAAGAATTATAGCAACGGAAGGACAGTATCTTAAGCTCAAATATACATTCGTCGAAAGCTCAGACTACACAGATATTTACTATTTGAAAATGGATGTTTGGGTAAGTGATGACGCGACGTTCTCCGACAGCGAAAAGCTTGATGAAAGTCACATTGATTTTGAAGCCATTTCGATGAAAAACGAATTTAATTATTTGGCACAAATTTACTCTCATTATTTGAGCAGATGTGAAAAAACCGATGATGGCGAATATGTGTTCGAAACGACGGTTCCCAAAGGTCATATTTTCGTTATGGGTGACAACAGATTTAACTCAGATGATAGCCGACTGAACGTAGGTTTTGTCGATAATCGCTGTATTTTAGGAAAGGTCGCTTTAAGACTTTCTCCATTTGGGAAGGTACAATAATGCAGGAAGAAAAACAGATACAATGGTTTCCGGGGCATATGGCGAAAACTCGCCGTCTTATCTCGGAAAACCTCAAAAACGTTGATATTACAATAGAAATACTCGACGCGAGAATTCCTAAAAGCTCACGCAACCCTGAAATAGTAAGATTGACAGAGGGGAAACCCTCGCTCATACTTCTAAATAAATGTTCCCTTGCGGACCCCGAGCAAACGAAAAAATGGGTAAAATATTATACCTCCGACAGGTCGGTTTGTATCGCGACAGACTGCGTAACAGGCGAAGGTATGAATAGGATAGCTCCAACAGTAAAGGATATTTTGTCCGAAAAGGTAGAGCGTTATGAAAACAAGGGAATGATCGGAAGAAGTCTTAAGGCCATGGTGCTTGGAATACCAAATGTAGGCAAATCCTCACTTATCAATAAAATTTCGGGTTCAAAAAAAACAAAGGTTGAAAACCGCCCCGGCGTTACACTTGATAAACAGTGGGTCGCAACGAACGTAGGTCTTATGCTTCTCGATATGCCGGGTGTTCTCTGGCCGAAATTTGACGACAGAGCGATAGGAGAAAATCTTGCGGCAACGGGAGCAATCAAAGATGCTATCCTTGACCTTGAATCCCTATCTGCTGCTCTTTGCGGCAGACTCCGCGAATCCTACCCCGCCCTGCTTGCGGCTCGCTACAAGCTCAAAGAAATTCCCGACGGAAATAATTTCGACCTTCTCTGCCACATCGGCAGAAAGCGCGGATTCCTCATTTCGGGCGGTGAGATCGACACAGAACGTACGGCAAATATGTTACTTGAAGAATTCCGTTCGGGAAAGATCGGACGGATAACACTTGACACACTATGAATATGCTTGAATATACTATTGAAACAGAGCTTGCCGAAAAAGGCTATACGACAGTCTGCGGAGTTGACGAAGCCGGGCGCGGTCCGCTTTGCGGTCCTGTTTGCGCCGCCGCGTGCATTCTGCCCGCAGGGCTTATCATTGAGGGTCTCAACGACTCAAAAAAGCTCACGGAAAAGCGCCGTGAAAAGCTTTTTGATATTATAACGAATGAAGCCGTTTCTTATTCGATCGCCACTGCGTCAGTCGAGGAAATAAATGAGCTCAATATCCTTGAAGCTACGCTCCTCGCTATGAGGCGCGCGATAGACGGACTTAGCATAAATCCTGATTTTGCGCTTATCGACGGAAATGTCAGCCGCGATTTTCCGGTGCCAGCTATGGCGGTCGTCGGAGGCGATGCAAAGTCCCCAAGCATAGCGGCGGCATCAATACTTGCGAAGGTCACCCGTGACAGACTTTGTTACGAGCTTGACCGCGAGTATCCGCATTATGGGATCGCAAAGCATAAGGGATACGGAACAAAGCAGCATATGGACGCGCTTCGCGAGTTCGGTCCTGCTCCGATACATCGCAAACAGTTTATAAGATTTCTTGACAATGATAACAAAAAAGCGTGAGATCGGAAATTTTGGTGAAACGGCCGCAGTTAAATATCTCAAGAGAAAGCATTATAAAATACTTGAAAGAAATTACACCGCAGGTAAGCTTGAGCTTGATATAATCGCAAAGAAGCGAAAAGAGATAGTTTTTGTCGAGGTAAAGACCCGATCCGTCGAAGCTCTCGATTCCGCTATGCCCTATGGACGCGCCGCCGATGCCGTAAATCTTGACAAGAGGCGAAATACTGTCAATGCGGCTTACGCATATATGCGAAAAAAACCATGCAAGCTCCATATGAGAGTGGACGTTATAGAGGTCTATCTCGACAAAAATTCGAAAAAACTGAAAATTCTTACAATAAATCATTTTGAAAACGCAATAACGCACGATAACATATAACAAAGGAACACAGTTATGAACTACAAAAGCACAAGAGACACAAAAAACAAGTTTTTTACGTCAGCAGAGGTTATCAAGAAAGGTCTCGCCGATGACGGCGGTCTTTTCGTTCCCGAAAGCATTCCGACACTTACCTCCAACGATATAGAAAAGCTCGCAAAGCTTGATTATATCAAGAGAGCCGCCGATATTCTGTCTAGATTTCTCTCTGACTATACTTACGACGAACTTCTTGCTGACTGTGAGAAGGCATACTGCGAAAAGTCATTCCCCGGCGGTGTCGCTCCCCTCGTTAACGTAACCGACAATCTTTATTCGCTTGAGCTCTGGCACGGTCCGACAGCGGCATTCAAGGATATGGCGCTTCAGATAATGCCCCGACTTCTTGTCAGGGCTCTCAAAAAAACGGGAGAGACTCGCACGGCACTCATTTTAGTCGCGACGTCCGGTGATACAGGTAAAGCTGCGCTTGAAGGCTACCGTGATGTTGACGGAGTTAAGATAATGGTATTCTACCCCGTTGACGGTGTCAGCCGCGTTCAGAAGCTCCAGATGGCAACCCAGGAAGGCAACAACGTCAACGTATGCGCTATTGAGGGTAATTTCGATGACGCTCAGACAGGAGTCAAGAAGATATTTGCTGACCGTAATTTTGCCGAAAAGCTCAACGAAAAGGGATATTTTCTCTCAAGCGCAAACTCCATCAACTGGGGACGTCTTGCGCCACAGATAATTTACTACGTTTCGGCATACTGCGATCTCCTCAACGAAGGCAAAATAAAGATTGGCGATAAGATAAATGTATGTGTTCCTACGGGAAATTTCGGAAATATCTTTGCCGCGTATATAGCAAAGCTTATGGGTCTTCCCATTGACAAGCTTATATGCGCCTCTAACGTCAATAATATTCTCACGGACTTCCTTCGCACGGGAACTTATGACAGAAACAGAAAGTTCCACGTCACAATGTCGCCCTCAATGGATATACTTATATCGAGCAATCTCGAAAGACTCCTTTATTTCGTTGCGGGAAGTGAAAAAACCGCAGCTTATATGAAGAGCCTTAACGAAACGGGCGCCTATACCGTCGATCCCGAGGATCTTGAGAAGATAAAAGAAAGCTTCCTCGGCTACTACACGGATGAAAAAGCAACCGCCGCTTGCATCAAAGAGGATCTTACTGAGAATTCTTATCTTCACGATACTCATACCGCAGTTGCTTTTGACGCAGCACGTCAGTATATAAAGAACAACGGAGATAAAACGCCAATGATCATCGACTCCACGGCAAGCCCATATAAGTTCGCCGCGGATGTCTATAAATCTCTCTCCGATAAAGAACCTACAGATGCACTTGCCGCGCTTGATGAGCTTCGTGAGCTCACAAACACGGATATCCCCTACCCGCTTGAGGGAATTGCTAAGCGCAAGATAAACTTCACCAAGATTGTAAAAGCCTCCAATATGCCCGAAGCGGTTATGGATTACTTAAATTCTTAAAAAAGTTCAGCACCTCTAAAAATTTTAGAGGTGCTGCCGATATGATTGTCGGTAAAATTATTCAGCCTTGGGCTTAAAAGTTGCGCAAACGGTGTCAGCGCTTGTTAAAGCGGAGCTGGGTCCGACTGCTATTTTGTTAGCAGTACAATACTGCTCACCGCAGTGATAAATACAGTTCTTGACATCGCAGGATATCCCCTTGTTGTATTCACTTTTGCACTTGTTTTCGTTGTTCATCTTAAAACTCCTTAAATTAGGTTGAGATCAAAAAAACGTAAAACGTTTTCATTTTTATGATTTCCAAAAACTCAAAAAATATTCGTAGGAGAGCATATGTCACTTTTCGTCATTTCAGATCTGCATCTCTCTATCGGTGAAGGAATAAACAAGCCGATGGAGGTTTTTGGCGCACGTTGGACGGATTATACCGCAAAGCTCGAAAGAAACTGGAGATCAGTCATAACCGAGGAGGACGACGTGGTCATAGCAGGCGACATTTCGTGGGCATTGAAGCTCTCCGACGCACTCCCCGACCTAAAATTTATTGATTCTCTGCCGGGAACAAAGTATATCGGCAAGGGAAATCACGATTTCTGGTGGACTACTGCTAAAAAGATGAACGCTTTGTTCGAAGAAAACGGCATAACAACGATAAAATTTCTGTATAACAACGCCTACAGACTAAACAATTTTATAATTTGCGGATCGCGTGGCTGGTTCACCGATAAAGCTCAACAGCACGTGGTTGGTGACGTCGATTATGACAAGATCGTAAATAGAGAGGTAACAAGACTTAAATTAAGCCTGAATGAAGCTGTAAAACTTCGAGGTAACGATGAAATACCGATACTCGTTTTCCTTCACTTCCCACCCGTTTGGCGCGAGTTCGTGTGCCCCGAAATAATATCACTACTTAAAGAATATGGTATAAAGGATTGCTATTTCGGACATATTCACGGAAACTATTACATTCCAAAAAGCTTCGAATATGACGGAATTCGGATGGTTTTGACATCCGCGGACTTCTTGAACTTCGCCGCAATGCCGATTTTTCCCGATTTTAATTAGTAAAATTAACTAAAACTATTGACATTTTTTATAAAATGAGTTAAAATAGTATGATTGTAAAAATATGTGAAAAATTTTTGGAGGATATACAAAAATGAGCAGCTTACTTAAAGCAGAAAAAAAAGAACACAATCAGTATGAGCTGGAGATAAAGCTTGAGGCAGACGTTTTCGCAGCCGCAGTAGATAAGGTAGCAAAGCGCGAGCTCAAAAAGTTTAACATTCCCGGCTTCCGTAAGGGCAAAGCCCCCCGCTCTATTGTTGAGAAAATGTACGGCAAGGGTATCTTCTATGAGGATGCTATTAATGACCTCATCCCCGATGCATATGAGGCAGCTATCAAAGAAGCCGGTATCATCACAGTTTCCAACCCTGAATTCGATATCGTTTCTATGGACGATAATGACGGTGTAGTTCTCGGTGTTAAGGTTTACGTTAAGCCCGAAGTTGAGATCAAGGATTACCTCGGAATCGAAGCGTCCCGCACATTAGTTGAGGTTACCGACGCTGAGGTTGACGAGGAGATAGCCATTGCTCAGCAGAGAAACTCCCGTGAGATCGAGGTAACAGACCGCGCTGCTGAGAACGGCGACACAGTAACCATCGACTATGAAGGCTTCTGTGACGGCGTTGCTTTTGACGGCGGTAAGGCTGAAAAGTCTCCTCTTAAGCTCGGTTCCGGTCAGTTCATTCCCGGATTCGAGGAGCAGATCGTAGGTCACAATATCGGTGATGAGTTCGATATCAACGTAACATTCCCTGAGGAATATCACGCAAAGGATCTCGCAGGCAAGGCGGTTGTATTCAAGATCAAGCTTCACGGAATCAACACCGTTGAGCTCCCTGCTCTTGATGACGAATTCGCAAAAGATATTTCGGAATTTGATACATTTGATGAATATAAAGCCGATGTTAAGGCTAAAATCCAGAAGAGACACGATGCAACAGCCGAAAACGAAGTTCGCGACTCTATCGTCAACACTCTTCTTGATAAGCTCGTAGCAGAGATTCCCGAGGCTATGATCGCTCGCGAGACTGAGAATGTTATCCGCGACTATGATATGCGCCTCCGTATGCAGGGCATGAGCCTTGACATGTACTTCAAGTACACAGGCCTTGACCTCGACAAGATGCGTGAGCAGGCAAAGCCCGAGGCTGAGCGTCAGGTCAAGATGCGTCTTGCTCTTGAGAAGATCGCAGAGCTTGAAGGAATCACCGTTTCCGATGAGGAGCTTGATGCTGAGATCGACCGCATCGCAACTGAGAACAAGATCACTAAAGAGCAGGTTCTCGAGGTCGTTTCGGGCGACGCCATCAAGGAAGATATTAAGGTTCAGCACGCTCTTGATCTCGTAAGAGAAAAGGCTGTTGTAACCGATAAGGCTCCCGAGGCTCCCGCCGAGGAGAAGAAGCCCGCGGCAAAGAAGAGAACAACAACAAAGAAGACAACAACAAAGAAGGCAGCAGCTCCTGCTGAAGCAACAGAAGCAACTGCTGAGGCTCCCACCGAGGAAAACAAGGCTGAATAATTCTATTTAAGTCAAACACCACACAATTAACGACAGTATGATTGTGTGGTGTTCTTAAAACAAGTAATTTTTATTTGATTGAAAGGTATAAAATAATGTTCAGAAACGATTTTATGCACGATTCTTTAGTACCTATGGTAGTTGAACAGACAGGCAGAGGCGAACGCTCTTACGACATCTTCTCCCGCCTTCTCAATGACCGAATTATCTTCCTCTCCGAGGAGGTCAATGACACGACGGCGTCTTTGGTCGTCGCGCAGATGCTCTTCCTTGAGGCGCAAGACCCCGACAAGGATATTTGCTTTTATATTAACAGCCCAGGCGGCTCGGTTACCGCAGGTATGGCTATTTACGACACGATGAACTTCGTTAAGTGCGATGTTTCCACTATCTGTGTCGGTATGGCGGCAAGCATGGGCGCTTTCCTTCTTTCCGCAGGTACAAAGGGAAAGAGATTCGCGCTTCCCAACAGCGAAATTATGATCCATCAGCCACTCGGTGGCTTCCGCGGTCAGGCATCAGATATCAAGATACACGCGGATATGATACTTCGAACAAAAGAACGCCTCAACCGCATTCTCGCGGAGAACACGGGCAAGACTTACGAGCAGGTATGCCTTGACACGGACAGAGATAACTTCCTCACAGCAGAGGAAGCTCTCAACTATGGACTCATAGATAAGATAATGACAAAACGCGCGTAAGCGTAAGGAGCAACATGGCAAACAATACGAAAAACGGCAATAATAACGTAAGATACTGCTCCTTCTGCGCGAGAAGCGAGAATCAGGTCAATTATCTTATTCCCTCCCCCACAGGTCTTTACATCTGCGATTTCTGCGTTGATGCATGCGCCGATCTGCTTGACGAAAACGCGGCTCTCAGTGAGTCTGTCAGTGACAGCCTCACACTCGGAAACCTCCCGAAGCCTCAGCAGATAAAGGCATCTCTTGACCAATACGTTATAGGTCAGGATGACGCGAAGATAGCTCTCTCGGTCGCGGTGTATAACCACTATAAAAGAGTTCTCTCAAAGGAGGCAAAGGCAAAGCCGAAGCGCAGACGCGGTCAAGCTGCCACCGAGAAGCCTGAAAGTGCAGAGGAAGAGATAGAGCTTCAGAAGAGTAATGTAATGCTGATAGGCCCTACGGGCGTCGGTAAGACTTATCTCGCGCAAACGCTCGCTAAAACACTCAAGGTTCCCTTCGCAATCGCCGACGCGACAACGCTCACGGAGGCGGGATACGTCGGTGAGGACGTTGAAAATATCCTTCTCAAGCTCATTCAGGCGGCGGATTTTGACATCAGCTTGGCGGAGCGAGGTATTATTTATATCGACGAGATAGATAAGATAGCGAGACGCAGTGAAAATCGCTCGATAACAAGAGATGTATCTGGTGAAGGTGTTCAGCAGGCGCTTCTTAAAATTCTCGAAGGAACGGTAGCGAACGTACCTCCCCAGGGTGGACGTAAGCACCCCAATCAGGAATTTATACAGATAAACACGCAGAATATCCTCTTTATCTGCGGAGGAGCGTTTGATACGCTTGAGCAGATCGTTGAGAAGCGTAAGGGCAACCATACGGTCGGATTCTCGGGCGAGATACTCAAAAAAAGCGAACGCCGCACTACGGGGATCTTCAAGGACGTTATCCCCCACGATATAGTCAAGTTCGGACTTATTCCCGAGCTTGTGGGACGTCTCCCCGTTATCGTCGCGCTCTCCGACCTTGACAAGAACGCGCTCGTTCGCATCATAAGCGAACCGAAGAGCTCGCTCGTCAAGCAGTACAAGAAGCTTTTCGAGATGGACGGTGTCAAGCTCGAATTTGCGGACGGCGCGCTTGAGGAGGTAGCGCAGCTTGCGCTCGACAGAAATACGGGTGCGAGAGGTCTGCGCGCGATACTTGAGAATATTATGACGGGAATTATGTATGAAATTCCATCTCGCGCCGACGTCGACACAGTGGTGATCACCCCCGAGACCGTACGAGGAGCAAAACCCGAGTATATACTCAAACGCGAGCTTACCACTGAGGAATAATAATCAATCAAAAACGGCACGAATTCGTGCCGTTTTATTAATATTATCTTAGAGAAAAAACTCAATATATATCGAAAAAAATGAATATTTTGCTTTGTTTTGAGGCACAATATTAAAAAAATTATATAGGAAAACGGTATGAATTTCAGTAAAGATGATTATAAAAAATTCGCCGACGCGAGGGCAAAAAGATCGCCTATAATCAAGGATTGTATATGGGCGTTTTGTGTTGGAGGGGCTATTTGCGCCGTCGCCGAGGGGATCAAAGAGCTTTATATGTATTTTGGACTTCCGAAGGATGACGCCGGCACGCTCACATCCGTCACACTTATATTTTTAGCAGCGCTTTGCACGGGTATCGGCTGGTTTGACCTTCTCGCAAAGCGTGCGGGAGCGGGTACGCTCGTTCCCATCACGGGCTTCGCAAATTCGGTAGTATCCCCTGCTATTGACTCAAAATCCGAGGGATTTATTCTCGGTGTCGGAGCTAAAATATTCACCGTAGCAGGCCCCGTTCTGCTTTACGGAACGCTCGCGGGAGCGGTGTACGGCGTAATCTATTGGATATTTTCATTTGTGTAATAAAAAAGCTTTTGTGCATCTTAAATAAACCAGGCTTACAAATCAAAATACCGCCGAGAGCTACCAAATGGTTACTCTCAGCGGTATCTCATTTTACTTTTCAACACTCATCCAACAACCTTCTGCACCAATACCATCCTCGGGAGGTGTTAATACGCCTTTTTCGATAAGACATTCAACAACTGCGTCAAGAATCGGCATACTTGCAAGGTTATTCGCCAATCTCCATTCTCCGAGAAGATAATCGGGAACAGATTTCTTAATAAGTGCCGCAACTTTTTCTGCAACGATTTCCGCATCGGCATCAAAATAACCATTCTGTAAAGCATTACTGATATCAAATAGTCTGCTATTATCGGAAAGAGTACTTACAAGAACCTTTGTGTAAAGCATATCTCCGTCTCGGTACAAATATCCACACTCAATGGCTTTAGCGGTGTGTTCTTTTTCTCTTTCGGGTAATGAATTAATATCGAGTCCATCAATGGCACGAAGAGCAAGCTGTATCTTCGGTTCGTCTGCAACGTTCAAACCGCAACTAAAGTGCTTCTTGATACGAGTGATATAGATGTTATCTAATCGTATCTCAGAAAAGCCGCATACGTTTGTGGCTTTCACGCCATCCCAACCGACTCCGTAGTATTTGCCGTTATCCACGTAACCAAAAACACTAAACTCACGTTCCGTCTTTTCAATATTGGCAAAATGATTTTTCTCAAGCGCACGTCCCACACAGTACGAAAAAGCATCGGCAATATTGAAAACCTGTTGCCAAAGAATAAGATTCATATCAACTTTCTTGTTCAAATACGGGAAAGCAAGATATTCGGCTTTATGTTCCTCAATATAGTTAGATATGATTTCGCAAATTTTCGGTAATTGCGCTGTGTAAATTGCATTTGCTTTTTCAAATACGTCCTTATCAAGCAAAATGAAATTAAGCGCATATTTGCCGTTGTCCAAACGGCGAAGAAGTCCGTACTTGCCGTTTTCTCCTTTGCGGAGAAATTCCAGTTCTTCTTCAACGTAAACGGTAGGAACATTAAGTTCCTCTGCAATTTCAGATGCACTCATAGGCTTTTTGTGGCAAAGCCATACAATGTGTTTGGAAAATATTCTTGTACATACATTACGGGGATCACCCCAACCGGGATTTCCTGTTCCCCAAATCACGTAATCAATTTTATCAAGCGCCACCGGCTTATTATAAGTTTCTGTCATTTCTTCTACCTCACTTTTGATCTTTTGTCTTGCC
>SVUA01000004.1 GCA_015063485.1 Oscillospiraceae bacterium
TTCTCCAGCGGAGAAGCTGTCACCGAAGGTGACTGATGAGGAGAGCAAATAAAGCACAAACTAAATGGTGATCTCCTCATCCGTCTTTTGCTTCGCAAAATCCACCCAATGTCCGACTTGTCGGACTTGGCTGTTGCTTGCAACAAGATTCTCACGCTGGAGAATGCTTGAGTTTTTGCTAACTTTTCGCTTATATTTCTCCCCGACAAACCGCAATTTACCTATATTAAACGTCAAAAATGAATCAAACAATAAATATCTCTAAAAACCTTTGACAACACGCAAAAAATGTGTTATAATAATAAAATAGGATAATTATGCGTACAAGGAGGTGTTTGCATGGTAACGGTTACAGACGTTTTGCCAAATAGCCGAGGAGAACGCGCGGGTGTATGCGCGGGTGATATACTTATATCTATCAACGACCGAGAAATAAACGACGTTCTCGATTACCGTTTTCACCTCGCCAATACGCGCGTGTCTCTTTTGCTTGACCGCAACGGAGAGCGCGTAAAGGTCGACATCTTGAAAAATGAGTACGACGATATCGGTCTTGATTTCGAAACGCCCCTCATGGACAAAAAGCATTCATGTGAAAACAAGTGCATCTTCTGCTTTATCGACCAGCTTCCGCGCGGAATGAGAAAAACTCTTTATTTCAAGGACGACGATTCCCGTCTTTCATTTCTTCACGGAAATTACGTAACGCTTACGAATCTTCACGACAAGGATATCGACAGAATAATCGAGATGCACATATCTCCCGTAAACGTTTCGGTCCACACCACGAACCCCGAGCTTCGTGTGAAAATGATGAAAAACAAGCGTTCGGGCGAGGTGCTTTCATATCTTAAAAAGCTCTCCGATGCGGGTATTTCCCTTTGCTGTCAGATAGTTCTTTGCAAAGGAGTGAACGACGGAGAGGAGCTTTTGCGCTCGATGCGTGACCTTGCCTCTCTCTTCCCCGCGCTTGAGAGCGTTTCGATAGTTCCCGCGGGACTTACAAAATTCAGAGACGGACTTTATCAGCTTGAAAGCTTTACCTCGGACGAGAGCCGCGAGGTAATTCAAATGGTTACCGAGTTTGGAGATAAATGCAAGAAAAAATACGGCTCACGCCTCTTCTTTGCGTCGGACGAGTTCTATCTCAAAGCGAACATTCCGCTTCCCGACGACGAATTTTACGAGGGCTACGCGCAGATAGAAAACGGAGTCGGTATGCTCACCGACATGAAAACGGGCTTTGAATACGAAATGGAAGAGACGGACACGCTTTTGTCAAGCTTCTCTTCTCCGCGCCGCGTTTCTATCGCTACGGGATACGCCGCGTACGAGCATATCCGCTCTCTTTGCGATGAGCTATGCAAAAAATTTAAAGGTCTTGAAGTCAACGTCTATGCGATACGCAACGACTTTTTCGGTCACGAGATAACGGTTGCGGGTTTGCTTACGGGCAAGGATATCATCGCCCAGCTTAACGGAAAAGAGCTTGGTGATGAGCTTCTTATCCCGTCTGCGTGTCTTCGCGCCGAGGGAGACGTTCTGCTTGACGATATATCCCCCGAGGATATCTCAAACGCGCTCGGCGGTGTGAAGGTCTCTCCGTGCGAAAGCGAGCCGTCCGAGTTTATACGCTCGGTGCTTGGAATCAACATATAAGACTACATCAAACGAAAGTGAGTGAATATAATGGCAAAACCAATTATAGCTATCGTCGGCAGACCCAACGTCGGCAAAAGCACTTTATTCAATAAGCTCATAGGTGAGCGACGCTCTATCGTCGAGGACACCCCAGGCGTTACGCGTGACCGTATCTACGGCGAGACCGAATGGTGCGGAAAGCAACTTATCATTATCGACACGGGCGGAATAGAGCCCAAGACCGACGATATTATCCTAAAACAAATGCGTTTTCAGGCGGAGATAGCAATTGAGAGCGCGGACGTTATCGTCTTTATGTGCGACGTTCGCACGGGTCTTACCGCAGACGACCGCGACATAGCTATCATGCTCAAAAAGAGCGGAAAGCCTATAATCCCTTGCATAAACAAGTGCGACAGCGTTGGCGCTCCTCCCTTTGAATTTTACGAGTTTTACGAGCTTGGCTTTGAGTGTGAGCCTATTGCCGTATCCTCCGTACACGGAAGCGGAACGGGCGACCTTCTTGACGAGGTGCTCAAAAACATTCCCGATGGAATGGGCGAGACGGAAGAGGACGACAGCATAAAAGTAGCCGTTATCGGTAAACCCAACGCGGGAAAATCCTCGATAATCAACAAGATAATCGGTCAGAACAGACTTATCGTTTCGAATATCGCGGGTACTACGCGAGATGCAGTTGACACGCATATCTCGACCGAAAACGGAAACTTTACCTTTATCGATACGGCGGGTATAAGACGCGCGTCAAAAATAAACGATAAGATAGAAAAATACAGCGTTCTCCGCGCTCATATGGCGGTAGAGCGCGCGGACGTCTGCCTTATCATGATAGACGCGCAGACAGGTATCACCGAGCAGGACGAAAAGATAGCGGGTATCGCTCATGAGGCGGGAAAGGCTTCTATAATAGTAGTCAACAAGTGGGACGCTATCGAGAAGGACACGAACACCGTAAACGCCTTCAACGAGCGTATCCGTACTGCCCTCGCGTATATGCCTTACGCCCCCATCGTCTACGTTTCCGCCCTTACGGGTCAGCGTATCAACACGATATTCGAGCATATACTTTACGTGTATAATCAGTCGAACACCAGAATTTCGACGGGTATGCTCAACGAGGTCTTGGCAGAGGCGACCATGAAGGTACAGCCTCCGTCCGACAAGGGCAGACGACTCAAGATATACTATATGACACAGGTATCTGTTGCGCCTCCTACCTTTGTATTCTTCTGCAATAACGTAGAGCTTTTCCACTTCTCTTATCAGAGATATCTTGAAAATTGTCTGCGTCAAACATTCGGTTTTAAAGGAACGCCTATACGAATAGTCGTTCGAATGAGAGGAGAAGACTCCAAATGAGTATAAAAGGCTTTTTGTTCGATTTTGACGGTACGCTGTTTTTCAACAGTGATCATCACCTTATTTCAACAGGAAGAGTTTTTGAAAAATATTACGGAGTACCCGCTCCCGACGAACAAACTTCGATAAATAAAATATTCGGTCGCACCAATAGAACGATAGTGCTCGAAAACATAGATCCAAACGCCACCGATGAGGAAATACAACTTTACGAGGACCGTAAAGAACAAGAATACAGAGATCTTTGTATCGAAAATTCAGCAAATATCCATCTGACTCCGGGCGCTATCGAGCTTTTGGACTACCTCAAGGATAACTCTATACCTTGTTGTATGGCAACGGGATCACCTATCTCAAACGTCGATTTTTACCGTGAACAGTTCGGTATCGACCGTTGGTTCGGATATGGCAATCTCCTTTATTCCGACGGCTCGTTCCCCGGCAAGCCCGCGCCCGATATTTATATTGCGGCAGCGAAAAAAATCGGGCTTGACCCTTGCGAATGTGTTGTTTTTGAGGACGCTACAAGTGGAATTCAGGCAGCGCATGACGCGGGCTGCGGAGGAATAGTTGCGGTTTACGAAAAGAAATTCGAACTACCTGATAGCACAAAGGCGATGGTAGATATCATCTGCCACGATCTTACAAATTGGAGAAACATACTTAAAAGCTACGGTATTTAAACGAGGTTAAATATGTTTGTAGATAACGTAAAAATTTATGTAAAGGCAGGCGACGGAGGTAACGGCGCAGTCGCCTTTCACCGCGAAAAATATGTCGCGAAGGGCGGTCCTGACGGCGGAGACGGCGGTCACGGCGGAAATATCGTTTTTCGCGTTGACGAGGGCTCGAATACCCTGCTCGCTTTCCGATATAAGCACAAGTTTATCGCCGAAAACGGCGGCAACGGTAAGGGCGGAAAGTTCCACGGTGCTACCGCTCCCGACCTTATTATCGACGTTCCGAAGGGTACGCTTATAAAGGACGCGGAAACGGGCAAGATAATCCACGACATGAGCGATAACGACGGCGCGGATTTTGTTTGCTGCAAGGGCGGACGCGGTGGCTGGGGTAACAAGCACTTTGCGACTCCCACTCGTCAGCTTCCAAACTTTGCAAAGAACGGCACGAAGGGTCAGGAAAAGGAGCTTATTCTTGAGCTTAAGATGCTCGCGGACGTTGGTATCATAGGATATCCAAGCGTTGGAAAATCCTCTATACTTTCACGCATAAGCGCGGCAAAGCCAAAAATTGCCGACTATCACTTCACTACCCTCTCTCCCAATCTGGGAGTTGTAAAAACGGGGGGCGAGAGCGGATTCGTCGCGGCTGATATCCCAGGACTTATCGAGGGCGCGGCAGACGGCGCGGGACTCGGTCACGCATTCTTGCGCCATATCGACAGATGCAGACTTCTGTTGCACGTCGTCGATATCTCATGCTCGGAATACAGAGACCCCATCGACGATATCAAAAATATAAATTACGAATTAAAGCGTTACAGCGAAAAGCTCTCGGAGCGTCCGCAGATAATCGTGGCAAATAAAGCCGACATTCTTGACCGTGAGGTCGTTGACGTACCCGAATTTGAAGAGTTTGTCAAGGATAACGGTTGGGAGCTTATCTACGTTTCAGCCGCTACGGGAGAGGGGCTTGATGAACTTATCCGTATAACCGCCGAAAGACTGCGCGACCTGCCTCCTATGCTCGTTTACGAGCAGGAATACGCGCCCGAGGACGCATACGTTGGCGGTGGCAAGGAAACAGTCATCAAGCGTGAGAACGATACCTTTATCGTTGAGGGCGATTGGCTCTACAATCTTATGGGGCAGATAAATTTCGACGATTATGAATCCTTGAGTTATTTCCAGAGAATACTGAAAAACAGCGGCATCTTCGACGAGCTTGAGGCTCGCGGCTGTTGTGACGGTCACACCGTATCCATCTACGGATTTGAATTTGATTACGTAAAATAACGGAGTAATTACATTGATCAGAGAAATTTACGAAAACGAATTAAACGAGCTGTTGGAGCTGTATTTACATTTACACGAAGAGAGTGTTCCAGAAATGACAGATCACCTAAAAAGCACATGGAACACCATCATAAAAAATGAAAATCATCATATAATCGTCAAGGAAGTAAACGGCAAAATCACCGCTTCATGCGTTTGCGTAATTATTCCGAATTTAACAAGAAGCATAAGACCGATTGCGTTTGTAGAAAATGTGGTTACGCACGCGGAGCACCGTGGAAAAGGATACGCAACAGAATGTCTCAATTACGCAAAAGAAATAGCAAAGAAAAACAACTGCTATAAAATGATGCTCCTCACAGGATCAAAGGAAGAAGCTACGTTAAACTTTTACAAAAAAGCAGGATATAACTGCAAGGATAAAACCGCATTTATTCAATGGTTGGAATAACTTAACACAAAATACTATAAAAACAAAAAACTTTCGACTCAAAAAGGAGGAAAAAATGAACATTTGGCACGATATCGATCCTTCAAGCATTACCCCTACCGATTTTTCGGCAGTTATCGAGATACCCAAGGGAAGCAACTGCAAATATGAGCTTGACAAACACACAGGACTTCTTCGTCTTGACCGTGTGCTTTACACGTCAACGCACTATCCCGCAAATTACGGCTTCATACCTCGAACCTACGCCGATGACGGCGACCCGTTGGACGTACTCGTTCTTTGCGCGGAGTCAATACAACCGCTCACGCTCGTTCAGGTATTTCCTATCGGCGTTATGCGAATGATAGACGGCGGCGCGCTTGATGATAAAATTATCGCAGTTCCCTTTTCTGACCCGTCTTATAATAATATCACTTCGATAGACCAGCTTCCCGCTCATATATTCGACGAAATGATGCACTTCTTCACCGTTTACAAGCAGCTTGAAAACAAGCAGACAGCGGTCAAGGAATTGTTTTCTCAAAAGGAAGCTATCGAGATAATACAATCTTGTATTGATGCGTATAAAGAAAAATTTGGTAATTAATATAACAAAGAGGTTGGTTCATTAGAGCCAACCTCTTTGTTTTGCATATTATCCTCGGCAACCGGGTTTGTTGTTATCCGTTCTCATCATGTCCGCGCGATATGATGGGTTAAACGCGTAGAAATTCTTGGAATCAAGATTATCCTGCGCAATTCTCATGGCATCGGAAAAACGTTGGAAATGCACTATCTCGCGCTCACGAAGGAATTTTATCGGGTCGCGCACGTCGGGGTCGTCGGTAAGGCGAAGTATATTGTCGTAGGTCGTGCGAGCCTTTTGCTCTGCCGCAAGGTCTTCGGCAAGGTCGGTAAGCATATCGCCCTTTACACCGACGTATTTCATATCAAAAGGAACTCCCGATGCCGCTACGGGATACAGTCCTGCGGTATGATCAACAAAATAGGTTGCGAAAGGACTGTCCGCTATCTGCTCGGGTGTGAGGTCGCGCGTCAGCTGATGCAATATCGCGGCTATAATTTCGAGATGCGCGAGTTCCTCTGTTCCAACATCGGTAAGAATTCCCGTTACTTTGTCATAAGGACAAGCGTAGCGTTGATGAAGATATCTCATCGACGCGGCAAGTTCTCCGTCAGGACCTCCGAGCTGGGAGATTATGACCTGCGCAAGCTTTGCGTTGGGATTTTTTATTTTTACGGGGTATTGAAGCTTTTTCTCATATATCCACATATCTCTATCTCCTTTCTTCCTCAGTTAGCCTCAGGCTCCCACGGCCACGGCGAGTTCGTCCAATCCCATTCTCCGCCATGCGCCGCGTCCTGCGCCGTTATCGGAGCACAGCCTTGCGCCTTCATTTCGGAAAGAAGCGCTTCCCTTTCCGCTTTGAGCATTTTATAATGCTTCAACGCCTCCGCGTTCTCAGGATATGCGTCAAGATAAAGTATCGTCTCTATCATTGAAAAATCTATCATCTGAAGCTTTTTAAGCTTTTGTTTGCAGTTTCCGCTTACGCCCATACCCGCGTTGTTATTCGAATTGCAGCTTGTAAACTCCTGTCTGCGTGTTTGCCTGTTATTAACCACGGCACGATCCTCCTTTATTCGCTATACTTGCGCCCATAAACGGGAGGTCAAGCTCGGAAAAGATAGTTCCTTGCTTAAGTGCCGTCTCTCTGTCGTAAAGCCCTCTGAACTCTTGATACGGAGCGTAAACGGAAGCGAGAGGATAACCGCGAAGCGCAAAACTTCCTCCGTTTGAGTGGTTGTTACAAGAACCGTTTGAGTGGTTGTTACACGCACCGTTTTCACGCCGTTCCCATGCGTTGCCGCCGTTATTGACGTTATTGACGTTATTACCGTTATTTCTATAATCCCCGTCGAGCATTCTTCGAAGCATATCCTCGCTTATACGCTCTCTGGGAGTCATGGTATCATCTTCAGTATACATTGATGTCTTAACCTTTCTTGAATGTTTAAAGGTTGCGCAGCCTTCTCTTTCAGTATATGCGGGGAAAAAATATACGCCATTGGTCGTGCGAATATTAAATTTTTGCTTTGGAAAACAAAAAATATTGCTTTTTTTCCGTTTTCATGATAAAATGTTTATAAATAAAAACAAAAGAGGTCCAAATGACTACCGAAAAGATAAATTATCAACGCTTGACCGATGAGGTAACAGAAAAAATAGACAAAGGCGCAAAGCCTTCTCTTTTGCTTCACGCCTGTTGCGCTCCCTGCTCAAGCTACGTTCTTGAGTATTTGAGCGAATATTTTAACATAACTCTGTTTTTCTACAATCCGAATATCGCCCCCGAGGAAGAATACCGCTTCCGCGCCGATGAGCTGCGACGTCTCGTGAGCGAAATGGGGCTTTCCGAGAGCGTTTGTGTGCTTGAGGGTAATTATGACCCCGAGCGCTTCGAAGCTCTCGCAAAAGGGCTTGAAACGCTCCGTGAGGGCGGCGCGCGTTGTGAACGGTGCTTCCGTCTGCGCCTTTCCGAAGCAGCTATCGCGGCTAAATCGGGCGGATTTGACTACTTTACCACTACGCTCTCGATAAGTCCGCACAAGAACGCCGCTCTGCTTAATTCTATCGGTAAAGAACTCAGCGACCAATACAGCGTTCCCTATCTCTTCTCCGATTTCAAAAAGAAAAACGGATATAAACGCTCCTGCGAGCTTTCCGAACAGTTCTCCCTCTACCGCCAAAATTACTGCGGCTGTATTTATTCGAGGGGAGGCGTTCGAGAACTTCCCTAAAGGAGTTTTATGTTATCCCATTTTGTTTTACTTTGATTGAATGAAACGGACAGTCGAGGACGCCTGTCCCTACAAGATATGAGAAAATCGTTTGCGTTTACCTCGCCGTGAGACGACGAAAAAACGATTAGATTTCATATAACTCTATGTAGGGACAGGCGTCCTCGACTGTCCTAAAACCAAACAAATTCAAGTTTAACAAACAGTTATTATAAGTATCCTATGTTTTGTTTTCTTTAGGACTCACCGTAAGGTTAGTCCAGCTTACTTTCTTTTTCAAAAGAAAAGTAAGCGCGTCCCCCGCGTCCCTTAACAATCCTTTTCGAGCTGCGCAAGGACGGCTTTAAAGTTATCGGGAAGCGGAGCTTCAAAAGTCATTTGTTTTTTAGTTATGGGGTGAGTAAGTCTCAATTCACGGGCGAAGAGGCACTGACCGTTTATCCATGCGCGGTGTTTAGCTTCAAAGCTCGTACCGCCTCCGCCGTAAACGGTATCGCCGAGAAGCGAATGTCCGAGAGATGCCATATGCACTCTTATCTGATGCGTTCTGCCCGTTTCAAGCTCACAACAGATATGCGTGAATTGTCCGAAACGGCGTATAACGCTCCAATGCGTGACCGCCTCTCTTGCGCGCATTGAAGGGTCGCGTATGACCGCCATTTTTTTGCGGTCTGTGGGGTGTCTGCCGATGGGGGCGTTGACCGTTCCGCTATCCTCGCGGAAATTACCGAGAACTATCGCTTCGTAAACACGCGCGACCTTATGCTCCTTGATATCCTCCGCAAGAGCAAGATGCGCCGCATCGTTTTTTGCGACGACGAGCAGACCGCCCGTATCCTTATCGATACGGTGAACGATACCTGGGCGGATAACTCCGCCAATGCCCGAAAGGCTATCTCCGCAATGGTACATAAGCGCGTTCACAAGCGTTCCGTTCGGATTCCCCGCCGCGGGATGAACGACCATTCCTTGCGGCTTGTTTACGACGATAATATCGTTATCCTCGTAAACTATATCGAGCGGAATATTCTCGGGAATCGCTTCACAAAGCTCGGGTTCGGGAAGTACCACGCCAAAAGACTCGTTCCCTTTGAGCTTATAATTTTTATTTACAGGCTTATCAAAAAGCGTGACATTTCCGTCACTTATCAGCTTTGCCGCGGCGCTTCTTGTCAGCGAAAGCCTTTCCGAAAGAAAGCTGTCAAGTCTTTTTCCCGTGTCACTCTGCAAAGAGGTGACCGTCTCCGAACGGCTATCCTCAAACGTTTCGTCCAAATAGCTATTGTTCACAGTCGGTCACCTCCAATCATTTTTATTTATTTTCGTTGTTTTCGTTATTTTCAACCTTTTCTTCGACTTGAGCGTCGGTAACTGCCGCGCTCTTTTTTTCTTTCGCGGCGGCTTTTCCCTCTTGCACGATAGAAATGATACACCAAACGAAAAGTATTCCTCCGCCTACGCAAACGAAAGCGTCAGCGACGTTAAATATCCACATCCAAAGATTCGGGAACGCGCAGAAATTTAGGAAATCTATAACGTACCCAAGGCGCACACGGTCTATCATATTTCCGATACCGCCGCCTATTATCATAGCTATCGCGGTACACGCCCACTTGCTTTCGGGACGGAATTTCCACAAATATACCAATAACGCGGCAATAGCGACGGTAGAAACTACCATAAACACCCATCTGTTATCGCTGAGCATTCCAAACGCCGCGCCCTCATTTTTTATATAAGTAAATTCAAAAACTCCGTCAATCAAAGGAACGCTTTCCTGATAAGGAATGAAGCTTACGACAAGCCATTTTGTCGCTTGATCAAAAATGACAGAGCCTAAGATCACGAGCAACCAGACCCACATGAAATTTTCTCCATGAATACAATTTATTTTTTAAAGATATTTTTGCGCGATGAGGCGATATCTTCCCTTTTTCGTTTGTTCGCTGACAGACAAAATTTTAAATTTACCATATCCGCGAACAGTAACAAGGCAAGGAGCGATAAGCGTTTTGTCGGGACGGACTACCGTCTCGTAATCGACTTCAACAAATTCGTTCTCGACAAGCTCTCTTGCCTTATCGCGCGAGAGTGAGCATAAAGCCGCCACAACGCCGTCAGCTCTCGGGGAAGCCACTGTATCCATGACACTCGCAAAACGCCGCACAGGTACGAAATCCTCGGGCAAAACGATATTTTCAACGCGCACCTTGTCGTTTCCAACCTTATTCCACGCCTCAAGCAAAAAACGGACTATTTCCGAGCCGCAAAAAACTATCGCTTCTCTTCCCGTCTCGGTCACGACTATATCTCCTACAACGCTTCTCTCGATTCCGAGTCCGAGCAAAGAGCCCATAAAATCTCTATGAGAGAGCTTTGAAAAACCGCTTCCGCTGACCTTTAAAACGCTTATATCAAGTCCTTGACCATACGCTTCAAGCTCGGACACAGAGGTCAACCCCTCCATATAATCGGGCAAGATATAAAGCTTGTTACGCTCCGCGTCCGCCATACCGCCAAAGACAAGAAAATGCGCCCGTCTTTCTTCAAGTCTCTTACGCGCAAAATGAAGTTCGCGCGGAGAAAGAAAGACGCTTACCGCCGTCTCTCCGCGTTCCGCGCGTTCGCAAAGATCGTCAATTCTTGCAAAAAGGAGTTCGATATCTTCTTTTCTTTCCATACGTCAAGACAAAAATATCATTATGATGCTGATAAGAAGATACGACACCATAAATGAAATATCTATGGGCATACCTTGAAACCACCCGAAGTGCTCAAAAAGACGACGCACGGGATAAATAAAGGGTTCTGTTACACAATGCAAAAAGTCTATAAAGCGATTTTCGAGCGGAAACCAAGACAGAACCGCCCTTAACAGCATCGCCAACTGTATTGCCATCAAAAAAATCGAGACGGCGCTTTTAATGACCATTAATGCAACTGTCAAAGCGATCCTCCTAAACAAAAATTTTTGTGCCGCGCCACACAAGCAACGCGGCACATAGCCAATAACGGAATTACTGTATTAGTTGCCTACCATAGCCTCGATGCTGCTTACGTCAACGTTCTTGGGAGCAACGACGATGGTGGTCTTGCCAACCTTGGTCATAAGTCCGCCGAGAACGTAGGTAGCGCCCGAAAGGTAGTCTATCATACGAACTGCCTGCTCGCGTGCCATATTCTCAATGTTGAGAAGAACGGTGCTGCCGTTCATGAGGTAACCTGCTATCTCGGAAGCGTCCTGATAGCTCTTGGGGTTGATGATCTTGAGAGCCGCGGTATTAGGAGCGGGAGCTGCGGGAGCTGCGGGAGCATCGTCGAAATCTCCGAATCCTTCCTCTACCTCTTCCTCGGCAGTATTCATCGTTACGTCCTCTTCTGCGTCAAAAGGTCCGTACGTATTGGGCTTCTTTGAAAACTTAAACATTTTTACATCCTCCAAATTTTATATTTATATATTTTTTTTACTTTACAAAAAGGCTTCTGCCTATTCGAACGATATTAGATCCGCACTCTATTGCGGGCTCAAAGCTTTCGCTCATTCCCATTGAAATAATGGGCTCACTTATATTATGCATTTTTTTTGTCCAAATGTCAAGGACTTGAGCATAAGTTTGTTGAAAATATTTTAAATAATCTTCTTTTTTGTCACATTTTGGCGCCATAGTCATAAATCCGCGAAGTCTTATTCCCGAAAATTGCGAAAGCGACGAGCAAAATTCCTCTGCCTCGCTCGGCAAAACGCCGCTCTTGTTTTCCTCTTCTCCGCTATTTATCTCGACCAAAACGTCCATGACGAGCCCGTGTTTTTTTGCCTGCTTATCTATCTCGGCGGCAAGTTTTAGCGAGTCGAGCGAATGTATCATCGTGACCTTATCGATTATATATTTGACCTTATTGGTCTGAAGCGTTCCGATAAAATGTATATTTACGTCGGACGTATCTATCTTCTCGTAATGCTCAAGGAGCTGTTGAACTCGGTTCTCACCGATATCCTTTACTCCGCATACGTGAACAAGGTGGTCTATCTCCTCGCTCTCGGCGTATTTTACCGCCGCGAGCAAAAGCACATCTCCCTCGCCTCTTCCCGCCAAAGAAACGGCGTTTGCCATTCTCTTGCGGATATCCGCAACGTTTCTGTCAATATAAGAAAAATCCATAGCTATTCAAGAATCCTGCCTTCAAACAGATTTGTTCCGTTAAGTATTATCAGGTCGTTTGGCGCAAGGTAGACGAAGCTATCGTCTGCTCCCTCCTCGCTGACCAGATAATAATCGCTTCCCTCGTACACGATATAGATGTATCTGAAATGCACCACGCTTCCGCGAAGAATGTAAACGCCCTCGTTTCCGTCGACCGTATGGACGGCTTTCTTTGGAACGTATATTCCACTTAAGCTGTCAAGCTCTATACTAACGCTTTGGCAACGGTTGAACTCAAAGCGTTCGGGCAATCTGTCGCACTCAAAGACGAGCAACACGGAATCTCTCGTGGAGCAATCTATCTTGCTTACAAGAGTCATAGGAAGCAACGCCCCGTTATTTTCGGTAAACTCAACGTTATAATTGAGTCCTTCCTCGAAATGATCGCTCTTTTTATCCGATATCTCCATAACGAAGCCCCACTGACTGTTATCGGCAAGTTTTCCGTATGCCGTACCGCCGTCTGAGCTGAGCGTTCGTCTTTCGGACACGAGACTTGCGAAGGATTCCGACGTCAGACTCTCGAAAGCCTCCATTGTAAAGACTTCCTCATAGCCGTCGGCGGAGGTATAAAAATAACCTCCCTTTTGCGCGGATTCGACCGCCGCTCCTCCCGAAGCCTTTATCATCTCTTCCTTTTGAGCTTTAAGCTCTTCGAGCGTTACAGCAACCTTGGAGTCGTCCTCTGTAAGAACGCTGAGTCTGTCCATGCCGACGAGGAACTCATTTATCTGCACCGAAAGCTCTCCCGTTTGTCCCGCCGCAAGCATACGGACGAGTATATAGTAATCATCGGTTATATCATTTTGAAGATCGGCTATATCTATACTCGTTACGCTTGAATCACTGCTTTTTTCAAGTATCGCTATCTGCTTATCGAGCTTTTGAACGTTTTCTCTGTCCTTTAAAGAGCCGTCGGAATACACCGTGGCAAGCTCCTGACCCACAGCTACCTTCGTTCCGTCGGAGCAAAGGTAATCGACGACACCTCCGTTTGACGAGCGCAATACCGTTTCGTCACGGAAGATATAACCCGTACCGCTCAAAGAATCGGTCTCGGTGGTAACGCCCGCGGCAAAGGTGGAGATATCCTCGCCGAAAAGGCTTATCATGTGATAAAACGTATATAAAAGAATACAAACGGCAATTACGATAATAACGAATCGGTATTTCCACGTGTCTTTGATCTTAACGCGCTTTATGCGTTGTAATTGCAACATCGTTCTCTTCCTTCCAAGTTTACGTATTATATATTATTTTACCACAAATTCAAGCTTTTGAAAAGAGTTTTTTCGCACAATTTACAATCTCTTCAAATGTTTTTTCGTCTGCCTCTATCCATGAAACGTAAGGCTTTGCGGAAAACCACGTCATTTGCCTTTTAGCGTATCTCCGAGTTGCCGTTTTCAGACGTTCAACGGCAGTATCGATATCCTCTTCTCCCGCGATATACGCAAGAAGCTCCTTATATCCTATCGCCTGCGCGGCGGTATGATTCTTCTCAAAAACACCCTCGGAAAGAAGCGCTTCCGTCTCGGCTAAAAGTCCCTCGGACATCATGATATCGACTCGCTTTTCTATTCGGCTGTAAAGCTTTTCTCTGTCAGTATAACGCAGACCTATCACCGTCGCGTCAAAGCGGTCGCCCAAAAGCTGTGAGCGTCTGTCGAGCTCGGACTTTGGCACTCCGCAAACACGGTATATCTCGATAGCGCGGACTACTCGCTTTACGTTGTTTTCGTGTATCGCTTCAGCGCTTTCAGGGTCTATCTTGCAAAGCTCCTCGTGCAAAGCGTGAGCGCCCTCTCGCTCCGCGAACGCAAACAGTTCCTCTCGTATTTTTTCATCGCCCGCCGTCTCCTCAAAGTCCGCGCCTCGTAAAAGTGAATCGAGATAAAGCCCCGTTCCACCGCAAACGATAGGAAGCTTTCCTCTCGCCGCGCAATCCTTTATCTCCGTCTCTGCAAGCTTTACGTAATCGGCGCAAGAGAAGCTCTCATCGGGCTCGGCAACGTCTATCATATGGTGTCTGATACGCGACATTTCCTCCTGCGTAGGCTTTGCCGTGCCTATGTCCATACGGCGATATATCTGCATCGAGTCGCAGGATATTATCTCTCCGTCAAGCTGTCTTGCCAACTCAAGCGCAAGCGCGCTTTTTCCGCTCGCCGTAGGTCCGACTATACACAGTATCTTTATTTTTTTCATCGGTTTGAAAAATTCCTTTTATTCGATAATATATTTATCCTCCGCAAACAAGCCGTTGAACATCGGTGCTTTACCCGGATAAGCCGCGCAAAGAGCAAGTGCAGGAACGTGCTGAACTGTAAAACCATCTCCCTCGAGTGTCACGAGAGTTCCGCCAAGCTGTCCTACGTTATGATAATCATACTGTCCGGTTTTAAGACCGTAGATCCATTTTATACCCTCATACTCAATGCAAGTATTGTTCTTGTGGCAATGTCCGACGAAAAATCCGTCCACGTTACATTTCTTTAAAGCGTCAAGGAAATTTTCGTCCGTCGCGATCATAGTGCGGTCGTGCCTCTCGTATTTACAACCGAAATCACCTTTCTGTGCAGAAACGTCAACGCCGAGAGTGTAAAACTCTCTTTCAGCATTCCTATATCCATTTGCTATCTCTGCCTTTATGAAAAGGTCTACGGGGATATGACACGCCATAAACGCTTTTACGTTCTTGCACTGCGCTTTCTTTATCGCGGAGGTATTCGCTTTTATAAGCTCTATCTGGTCAGAGTATATACCTCTCTTTTTGGTAATACTCTCGTCTGTTCCCGCACCACAGCCGTTCGAATCGACCATGTGCAACACACGCACAAGCTCCTCTCCGACAGCTATACCCACGGAAAAATTACTGTTTCCCGTCACGCTTCCGCGCTTGAAAAGACAGTATTCGCTCTTCTCAAACTGCTCACACTGCCACGCAACACCCATCTCCGACTCGTTGTCGTGATTTCCGAACGTGACTGCCCACGGGATCTTAAACGAATCCATAAGCTTACATATGTAGACAAGCGTTTGTCCGTTATCGTCGAACGAGCCGTAGGTAACGTCGCCCGTTATAAATATCATATCGGGCGAGGTCTGCGCCACGAGCGAACGTATCTGATCTCCGCAAAGCGCGTCGAAATTTTCGGGTCTCCACGCGTTTATCTCGTCAATTCGAAGCCTGTCGGGCTCTCTTCTTTGCGTAGCATCGATTATCTGCATATCGGTAAGTTGCAAAAGCTTTATCTTTCTGTCGGTATCAAATTTCAGTACGAAGTCACAGCCCTCAAAAACTGTATTTTTTGTGTTTTTTATTATTTTCATGACTTTTTCCTTTATTATTCTATAAACATCGCGTCGCCAAAGGAGAAAAATCTATATTCCTGCTCGACTGCCGTGTGATAAGCTTCCATCACTCTTTCCTTATCGTAAAACGCCGATACAAGCATAAGGAGCGTACTCTCGGGCAAATGGAAATTTGTTATCAAAGCGTCCACTGCCTTGAATCTATATCCCGGATAGATAAATATTCCAGTATCTCCCGACATGGCGGGGATAGTGCCGTCCTTCAGTGCAACGCTCTCGATAGTACGGCAGGACGTTGTGCCAACGCAGATAAGACGTCCACCCTTCGCCTTGCAGGAATTGATAATATCCGCGCTTTCTTTTGACACCGAAAAATATTCGGTATGCATTATATGCTCGTCTATGCGCTCCGACTTTACGGGTCTAAACGTACCAAGTCCGACATGGAGCATTACGGGAGCGATAGAAACGCCCTTATCCTTTATCTTCTGCAAAAGCTCGGGTGTGAAATGAAGACCCGCAGTGGGAGCGGCGGCAGAGCCCTCCTCTCTCGCGTAGACTGTTTGATAACGAGAATTATCCTTTAACTGCTCGGTGATATATGGCGGCAGAGGCATAAGACCTACCACCGACAGAATATCGTAAATGTTCGCGTATTTCGTCTTGTCGTATTCAAAGCGTATTATGCGGTTGCCCTCCTCTACGATATCTATGACCTCGCCGACGAGTATTCCTCCGCCAAACACGGCGCGAGAGCCTATACGCGCGCGTTTACCCGGTTTTACAAGTGTCTCCCAACAATCAAGGTCGTGCTGACGCAAAAGCAAAAGCTCAAGTGCCGCATCGGGTCTGCCCTCCGCGTGACCGTAAAGGCGCGCGGGAATGACCTTTGAATCGTTTATCACGAGCACGTCGCCCTCATGCAGATATTCAAGTATATCGTAAAAATGCTTATGTTCCACCGTATTCTCGGCTCTGTTTAACACCATAAGGCGAGAATGATCTCTCTTCTCGCTCGGGTGCTGGGCGATAAGACGCTCGGGCAGGTCGTAGTAAAAATCGGAAGTCTTAAGGTCTGTTGCTTTCTTTTCATTAATAATGGTCATACGTTTTGTGTCCTTTTTGAAAATAATAAAAATAATTGCATCAAAAACAAAAAAAGTTATTGACAGATGCGTTAAGATATGCTATGATATTAACAAAGATACATATAATTATGGTAGAGGCGCATTGTATCACTGCTATTCGTCAAGGCCGCCGCGGCCGCTTGAGACGGGTTTTGTGAGGATACTTTGCCGAAGGCGCATCGAAGCGGAGTCGACGCGTACTGGTTCGAACGGTTAAAAGCCGACGAATTGTCATCATATTTCAAAATGATGGAGAGCTATCTGTTATTGTAATACATAGGAAATTACGTTACCTATATTATAGTACAATTACAGCTGGTTTTCAACCGGTTTTTTTGTTTTTATATGGATTTCTTTAAAAATTTCGGGTTTTTACCCCAGATCAGAAAGGAAAATCACTCATGAGCAAGTGGAAGAACACAATTTTTACAGGCGCGGGTACTGCTATCATTACCCCTTTTAAGAATGGAGCTATCGATTACGAGAGCTTTGGCAAGATCATCGAGGATCAGATAGCGAAAAGCATAGATGCTATCGTCGTCGCAGGTACTACGGGCGAGGCGGCAACGCTTACGCACGAGGAGCATTGCGACGTTATAAAGTACGCGGTAGAAAAGATTGCGGGCAGAGTTCCCGTTATCGCGGGTACGGGCTCGAACGACACCGCTTACGGTATCGAGCTTTCAAAGTACGCGTGTGAGGTTGGAGCTGACGCGCTTCTTCTCGTTACCCCCTACTACAACAAGGCTACGCCCAAGGGTCTTATCAAGAATTTCATTGAGACCGCAGAGGCTACCGATAAGCCGATAATCCTTTACAACGTTCCCAGCCGTACGGGATGTAACATTCCTCTTTCCGTATACAAGGAGCTCGCAAAGCACGAGCGCATCGTTGCAACGAAGGAGGCTTCGGGCAACATAAGCTACATAGCAGAGGTCATCGCGGAATGCGGAGACTCGCTTGACGTTTATTCGGGCAACGACGACCAGATAGTTCCCATTATGTCGCTTGGCGGTAAGGGCGTTATCTCTGTGCTCTCAAACGTACTTCCCGAGGAAACTCACACCTTGGCAAAGCTTTGCCTTGACGGAAACTTTAGCGGCGCGGCAAAAATGCAGCTTGATTACTTGAAGCTTATCAACGCACTCTTCTGCGAAGTAAATCCCGTTCCCGTAAAGACGGCTATGGCTGAGCTTGGCTGGTGCGACATCGAAATGCGTCTCCCTCTTTGCGAGATGGAGGACGCTAACAAGGCAAAGCTTCTTGCCGCTATGAAGGAAAAGGGAATTCTCTGATAACGAAAAAGACGAATAAAAGAAAGGATTCTTTTTATGACTAATATAATTCTCTGCGGTTGCGGCGGACGTATGGGTCAGGCTATTATCCGCGCTTGCGCGGAATCTAACGCTTGTAGGATCGTCGCGGGTGTAGATATCAACGCTTCAAGCATTGGCGCGGCTTGTTCGTTCCCCGTATATCAGGCTATCTCGGAATTCACAGGCAAGGTAGATGCTATAATCGACTTTTCTCACCATACAGCACTTCCCTCCCTGCTTGAATACGCGAAGGATACCAAAACACCTCTCGTTGTTGCGACCACGGGACATACGGACGAAGAAAAGGAGCTTATGAGCAAGGCTTCAGAAAGCGTTGCCGTCTTCTTCTCGGGCAATATGTCTATCGGTATAAATCTTTTGATAGAGCTCTGCCGCCTCGCTTCCGAAACGCTTGGCGAGAGCTTTGACGTTGAGATAATCGAAAAGCATCACAATCAAAAGCTCGACGCTCCGAGCGGCACGGCTATTATGCTTGCGGATGCCGTAAAGGATACTCGCGAAAATACCGAGTACGTTTACGACAGACATAGCGTACGCAAGAAGCGTGAGCCCTCCGAAATAGGTATTCACTCGGTTCGCGGCGGTACTATCGTCGGCGAACACGAGGTACTGTTCGCGGGCGCAAATGAGGTCATTTCCCTGTCGCATAGCGCAGGCTCGCGTGAAATATTCGCTACGGGCGCGCTCCGCGCCGCAGTCTACGTCGCTAAAAAGAACGTGGGACTTTACAATATGTCCGATCTTATTAACAATAGATAAGGGGATGCGTTATGTTACTTTTTTCTTTTAAAAAAGAAAAAAGTAACCAAAAAAGAAAACGAAACATGGGTTATGTATAATAACCGTTTGAAATAATTAAATTTGATAATTTTAGGACCGTCGAGGACGCCGGTCCCTACGAAGTTATGTTAAATCGAAAGATTTTCCGTCGCCTTACGGCGAGGGATATGCAAACGATTTTCTCCATACCTTGTAGGGACCGGCGTCCTCGACGGTCCGTTTTATTCAATTTAAGAAATTATTTAAAAATGCGGAACCTTTTTTGGAAGAAAGATTCCGCAAAACGAATCCTTTTATATAGCCAAAAGTCTCATCAAAGTAAAGCGGTTGCGGACGAGCGGAGCGCAGATGATAGCCTTTTCGCGCATAGACTCGTCAAGACCGATATCGGAGAAGGTCTTACACGCGCCGACGGCATCGTAGATGGGGTCGATAACGTCAAGAGTGGGCAGATGCTCACGAATTATCGCGCGTATTGCGGGAAGCTTTTCGAGAAGATACTCGTTCGTGATATCCGCGCTGCAGCTATTCTCGTTTTCCTTGATTATTTCGGGCGTGAGAGATCCGAATTTTTCGGTTATATATTTTTCATCAACAACAGGCTTGTTAGCGAGAAGCTCCGCAAATTCAGCATCGCTCATTTGCGCGAGCTTGTGATAATACTCGATGACTGTACGCTCACCGACACCCACCTTTTCACCGTGAAGAGCCGAGCAAACGTCCATAGGGATCGTCATTTCGATAAAGTGCGATATATGGTGCTCCGCGCCCGAAGCGGGTCTTGAGCTTCCCACAAACTGCATGGCAACACCCGAAAGCACAAGTCCGTACATAAGCGACACAAAAGCTTCCTCATCGCCCGAATTAAGACGAGGCGCACTTGTTTTTACCTTTTCAAGAGCCTCATAAACGAGCCCCATTATCTCGTCACAAATAAACTCACCCGTAAGCGCGTTACCAATGCGCCAATCAACGAGAGCCGTGTATTTTCCTATCATATCCCCGACACCCGAAGCTGTAAGGCGCATAGGCGCTTTTGATATAACGTCGATATCCGCCACCATTGCGATAGGCATACCCGCGGGAATAGTCTTTTTAGCGCCGTTCCACGTCATTGCCGCTACGTTTGACACAAAGCCGTCAACACTTGCGGCAGTAGGAACTGAAACGAACTTCAAGCCGTGTGAATACGCTGTATAGCGAGTTATATCGTGAACAGTTCCCGAGCCAACGGCTACGAGCAGATCGGCATCCTTTATCAATTCCTTTTCAGCCATAGCAACGCCATGCTCGTTTGCGTGCAGATCGGTAGGGTCAAGAACTATGACTTGCGCGAAAGGATATATCTCGGACGCGCGTTTTCCCGCCGCGGCATAGGTATTCTCATCGCATATCATAACTACGTTCTTGTAGTCGCCAAGATACGAAATGACCTCGGGAAGAGCCTCAAGCGCTCCCTTTTTCATAACTATCTTCTTCATATCGCAAACGTGCTTTTTACCGCAAGAGCATTCTTTGTCCGAAAGCAGAGCGTCAAAATCTATCTCCGTATTCTTTTTTGCTGTATTCTGTCCGTAATACGCGTTTGCGCCGTGTTTACGGTAATAATGCTTGTCAAGAAGCGACTGCTTTATGTGACGCATCGGAGCTATGCTCAAGCTCATTTGAGCCATCTGCGCCGTTTTTTCGGCAACGAGAGCGTTCTCTGCCGCCTTCATAGCATTCTTACCCCAAGTAAATACGCCGTGAGAAGCAACCAGAACCGCAGGCATAGCCATAGGATCTCTGCCTTCAAACTCGCGGACTATTACCTTTCCTGTGTTCAACTCGTACTCGTCCGCTATCTCCTCGTCGGTAAGATCGGGAGTACAAGGAATATCTCCGTAAAAATGGTCGGCGTGGGTCGTGCCAAGCGCAAATATAGGCATATGCGCCTGTGCGAAAGCCGTTGCGCAGACCGAATGAGTATGTACCACTCCGCCGATCTCCGCAAAGTTTCTGTATAACTCAAGATGCGTAGGAGCATCGGAGGAAGGATTCAAGTCACCCTCGACAACATTTCCGTTAAGGTCAAGCACTACCATATCCTCCGCCTTCATGTCGTCGTAAGCGACGCCTGACGGCTTGATAACGACGAGTCCGCTTTCACGGTCTATACCCGACGCGTTTCCCCAAGTAAGCGTTACAAGCTCCCAATCGCGCAAAGCAAGGTTCGCGCGCAAAACTTCTTCTTTTAAAGCTTCAAGCATAATATCCTCCAAAAATTTTTTAATTATTATTGACTTGACAAGATTTTTATATTATAATGATAAAGGAATGACAACAAAAAGTCAATATGTGGCGTTAAATCTAATCATTTATCACATTTTTGCGTTATAATGAGCAATTTTGGAGGAAATATGAAAACAAATGAGCGAGAGCAAAAGATATTGGAAATTTTAAGAGAGCGACAATTTGCAAGTGTAAGTTTTCTCGCAACAAATCTATACACGAGTCCGTCAAGCATACGCCGTTCCCTTACACGTATGCAAAACGCGGGACTCGTGCGCAGAAATTACGGTGGGGTAATTCTTTCCGATAACGAAAAAAAGACCGCAACACCCGACGTTCGAATAGAACAACAAAAGTCTCAAAAAAAGGCTGTAGCGCAAAAAGCGGCTGCGCTTCTCCGCCCCGGCATGACGGTTTTTCTTGATTCCTCAACGACCTGCGCCTATATGGTTGAACATATCGCGCAGATTTCCGATATAACCGTTTTCACAAACAACCTCCGAACCGCCGCCAAGCTTGTCGAAAGTTCGGTAGATACGTACTGTATCGGCGGACATTGCGAAAAAAATGCCGCGCTGACTGTCGGCAGATACGCTGAAGGCATGATACGTGAGCTTTGCGCGGATATCTTCTTCTTTTCATCTCAAGCGATCTCAAAAAGCGGAGTGATAACCGATTGCTCCGCAGAAGAGACAGCCATACGAAAAGCCATGTTCGAAAACGCAAAAAAACGAGTTTTCCTTTGCGATAGCAGTAAATTCGATCATACGTCGGTACACCGTTTGTGTAACATAAAAGATGTAGACGAATATTTCTTTGATAAGGATTTTGAGATCAATTAATAATCAAACAAATTTCTGTTTATCGCTGAGTTTAACAAACATGGTAGGGCGGGGGCTTGCTCCCGCCGAAATAAACATATTAAACCGAACATAACGGCGGGAGATAAACCCCCGTCCTACAACGAATACGCGTAGGTGCGAACACAACGCACCTACAAATCAAAATTTGAAGTTTTTCATAAAAAAAGATCTTCGCATCTGCGAAGATCTTTTATATTAATTCCTTCTTTTCCAAAAACTCTGTCAATTCGTAAAGATCATCAAAAACAGGAACACCAAGCTTTTCGAGTCTTGCTCTTGACTGATGCCCCGCGCAAACAAGGTAGCAATCAACACCCATCGCGGTTGCTACCGCAAAATCGTGTTCGGTGTCGCCTATCATAAAAGCGGTTATATCAGGCTTCCTCTTTTTCCACTCACACGCCATCGAAAGCTTCGAAACAGCGTATATGTTATCAAGCCCCAATATCTCGCTAAAAAAATCCTTCAAGCCAAGCTCTTCTATCTGCCCCATAAGCATATCACTCTCGGTCGCCGAAAGCAACACCTGCTCAAGACCACAAGAATTGAATTTCTCCAAGGTCTGCGCAACACCGTCACAGAGCGAACAGTCCTTTACGTACTCAAGATAAAGCGCCACCCATTCATGAGCTATCTTATCATAAGGCTCTTTTGAAAAATCAAAGCCGAGAGTCTCGTAATAGCTCTTTACGGGAAAACCGAAAACATTTCTATATTGCTCGATACTCAAGATCTGAGGCAGTTCTCTTTTTCCAAGAAGCTCGTTTACCGCGCGGATCCCCGCGCTCATGTCGTTAAGTATAGTTCCGTTGAAATCCCATATACAGTGTGTATATCGCATAATTACTCCTGCTAAAAATACAAGGGCGTCAAATTGACGCCCTTGTTTAATTTTTTGTAGTTTTGATAGTTCGATCAATCCTTAGGCGGAATATAGATCTTCAAATCTACCTTCCAATTATAATAGCTATACATCAAAGATGCGAGCTTGTTTTCGTCTACAGAACCATCGCTTGCGAGGTTGGAGTTGTTAACGTTTATATGGAATGCAACGTCTGCAGCGTACGGATATAATTCTACATTCGACGAGCTGGTCTCTTTGTACTTCTCCGTGAGAACATTATCTAACTCGTCGTAAGAACACTCCATAAGCTCTTTATAGATCTTTTCGGAAAGAACGCGTACGCGCTGTAAGCTTTCCATATCAACGGCAATATCCTTATAAGTGAGCTTATATCCCATTATCTGAGAAACAATAGCATCTTGATTCTGCTTCTTGTAGTCTTCTACACGGTCAGCCTTCTCGGTCGTAGTAGGATGTGCGAGTAATATATTACCCGTCTTGGAAGCAGACATCTTGTAAGTTCTCTCTTCTTCCTTGGGAAGCTTTACCATAGGATAGTAGTCGCCGCTTACGTCCTTTATTTCGCTCTCTACCAATTCATAGTCCTCGCCCTCTATACCGTAAAGTATAAGGTTGCGGAAGTCCTCATTAGTATTGAGGTACGTAAGTATTTCCATACTTCTTGATACACTGGAGGTATAAGCGCTTACACCGAACATATCGTTAAAGAGGTCGTTAGTCTTGAGAACGGGAACGTCAACAACTATTACCTCATATTTGTCCTTATACTGTTCAGCAAAATCCGCATCGCCCTTCATGTATCCTATTGCGAAATCCTTACCGTTCTTAACGGCCTCATCGTTGTAGTAATCTGCGTGCTCGTAGTACTTGAGAACTCTGAGCTGTTCGATAAACTTAGAACCGGGAGCAAGGAGGTTGCTGGGGTCGCTGAAAGCGCCTTCCTGCTTATATACCTTGCTTTCGTCGATATTTCCGCCTATAACGGAAAATTTATCCGAAAGGTTACCCTCTGCATCTACGCCCCAAAACTGAATGCCTGTAATGTCGAGCTCACCGGTCGTAGAATATATGGGAACGAATTTGGAGCTATACTCCTCGTTGGTAGCTATCATGTTAAGGAAGTCCTGACAATCCTCGTCGGTAAGAGAGGTGAAGTAATCTGCCGAATACTCGGTAAGATCGAGTGCTTCCTTATTAACGAGCATGTAAGTATACTCTCCGATAGGTCTGTTTGTGGGGATCGCGTAAGTAGCGTCAGCAACACCCTTCATATGAGTAAGATATGCAGGAGTTATGTAAGACTTGATAGCCTTCGAGGTACTCGATATAGCCTCGTCAAGAACAGAAAGATAACCGTAGTTAACATAATCGTTGAATCTTGCCTGACCGTCGAAGTAGAACATATCTACCTGATAATCCTCGATAGTGGGGTACTTAAGCTCGAACGTTCCGAGATTCTCGTTCCAAACCGTCTCTGCCTCGGTCGTCTCGCTATTGTTCTTGTTACCCACAGGACGTTTACCCTTGTTCGCTTCCTGTTTGCTGAAGTTTTCTTCAAGAACAGTATAATATTGATCTTCCGTAAGGAAAGTCAGCTTTAATTGCGTTTTAAATTTAGCCTTTGTGATCTTATTCACAGCCTGCTCGATCTGGGCAGCCTTCTCCGCGCTTACAGGAGCATCTGACATAAGATACAACGAGAGGGTCGTCGTACTTGCAGATGCCGCATCCTCAACGGAAGCCTCCATCTCTTCTTCGCTCTTTTTGCCACATCCCGCAAAACATACAAGCACCATAAGCATGGCAAGAAGAAGACTTATAATTCTCTTGTTCATTTTGTTCCTCCTTGAAACATCTCTTGTTGAATACTATGCAACCGCGCTTTGCTACGCAAAGACACGATATCAATATACTGTATTATTTTACACCTAAATCATAAAAATGTCAAGTGATTTTTTTGTGAATATCTATTTTTGACGGCAACAAAACAGTTGAAAAAAAGCTCTTTTTTTGCGATAATTTTAAAAAATTTATCATTTTGCACAGTTTAAGAATACTGTTTTTTTGTTTTATGCCGTTTTTTTAGTTCAAACCAAACAAATTTTATCAGCTTTTTTTATCAACAGTAACGATTTTTTGTTTAATCCAAAAATCCACGAAGATGGCGCGCACGGCTTGGGTGTCTGAGTTTACGCAATGCTTTCGCCTCTATTTGTCTTATGCGCTCGCGCGTTATCTCAAATTCCTTGCCCACCTCTTCAAGAGTTCTCGTACGTCCGTCGTAAAGTCCGAAACGGAGCTTTATAACGTGCTCTTCACGGGGAGTGAGGGTATGAAGTTCTCTCTCTATGACCTCTCTGAGTATCGTAGTAGCCGCGGCATCCGAAGGCGCGGGAGTATCCTCGTCGGGAATGAAGTCGCCAAGGTGGCTGTCCTCCTCTTCGCCGATAGGAGTTTCAAGCGACACGGGATCTTGCGCGATCTTCATTATCTCGCGCACCTTTTCAGCGCTCATACCCATCTTTTCACCTATCTCGTCGGCGGTTGCCTCGCGTCCAAGCTCCTGAAGCATCTGGCGCGAATATCTCGACACCTTATGGATAGTCTCTACCATATGGACGGGAATTCTTATAGTTCTTGCCTGATCGGCGATAGCTCTCGTAATAGCCTGTCTTATCCACCACGTAGCGTAGGTAGAAAACTTGTAGCCCTTGCTATAATCAAATTTATCGACAGCCTTCATAAGACCGAGATTTCCCTCTTGGATAAGGTCAAGGAAGAACATTCCCTTACCGACGTATCTCTTTGCTATACTTACGACAAGTCTAAGGTTTGCCTCTACAAGCTCACTCTTCGCCATATCCTTTATAGATTCGTCGGTACAATCGGTCATTATCTCCGCAAGCTCACGCTCACGTTCAGCGGTCAAAAGCGGAACGCGTCCGATCTCCTTGAGATACATACGAACGGGGTCATCGATAGCAAGACCCTCCTGCTCAAGAATACGCTCCATATTCTCGCTCGTTCCGAATGCCTCTACCTCAGATTCGATAGCGTCAAGCTCGGATGAAGATATCTCATCCTGAATATTTATTCCGTTATCCTCCATCTCGTCGTAGAATTTATCAAGCATATCGCTATCAAAATCCATACTCTCGACAGCTTCCTCAAGATCGCTTTCCGAAAGCTTTCCTTGCTTTCCTTTTTCTATAAGCTCCTCAAGAGTCGTTGCTTTTTCGTTTTCAGGTTTTATCTGTTCCGTCATTTTTTACTTCCTTCCGAATTTATGTATTCATATATTTTTATTTTCTTTGTTTTTTTGTACGGCGGCTCTCAAGCGCATAAGCTCGGCAAACGGGTCATTATCGTCATCGTTCGAGCTTTTTTCCTTTTTTAAGCCGCTTATGAAATTTGAGAACACCTCGGTGTCATTTTTGGCAAGATTTCGCCTTGAAAGCTCTATCTTTTCTATCCGTCCCATCTCGTCGGGAGTGAAGCTCTGTCCGAGCATAGCCTTTGAAAATCCGCACTCGCTCCTCTCAAGCTCAAGCATAGCTTCAAAAACTCTTCTTCCGAACTCGGTAACGAAATCGTCCGCGCAAAGTCCTTCAAAGCCATCTGCCGCTTTAGATCGAAATTCCTCATACATCAGCATAAGTCCGAGTATTCCTTCCTCCGTGCTGTTGGCTCTGATGTTTTTCGCGGCATCGACGTTCACGCGGTCGCCTATGTTTTTCAGCGACATCTGCGCCTCCGACGACTGACGGTTTTTGAAGTCGCGAAGCTTCTTTTTTCGTATGCGCTCAACGTCGGAACGCATAGCCTCTGCCGTCGTTCCGAGCAATTCACTTGCGCGGCGCACGTATATATCGCGCTCTACCGACGAATTTACGTCAGCTATCATAAAGCAAACGTCGTTCGATATCTTTATCTTCTCGTCGGGAAGCGAAATATCTCTTCCCGTTATGAGCTTTTCAAGCTTGTAATCAAAGCTTCCTTTAGTATCGCCAAGCAACCGTCTGAAGTTGTCCGCTCCATACTTTTTGATATATTCGTCGGGGTCTTTCGCGCCCGTGACCTTGAGAACTCTCGCCTCTATACCGACCTCCGAAAGAAGCCGTATCGCCTTATCGTCTGCGGCGAGTCCCGCTTTATCCGAGTCGTAGCAGATAACCACCTGCTTTGTATATTTCGCCATGATACGCGCTTGATCGGGAGTTATTGCCGTACCGAGCGTTGCTACGGCGTTTTCAAAGCCCGCCGCGTGAAGCGCGATAACGTCCATATACCCTTCGCAAAGTATCAGCCTCTCCTCTGCGTATTTTTTTGCAAAATTCAACGCAAAAAGGTTTTGCCTCTTTTTAAACGCGGGGGTGTCATTTGTGTTAAGATATTTAGGCTCGGAATTATCCATAACGCGACCTCCAAAGCCTATCACGTTTCCCGTGGTATCGATTATAGGGAAGATAACTCTGTTCCTGTACATATCAAAAAGCTTACCGCTCTTTTTGCTTTTTCCGCACAAAAATGCCGCCACGAGCTCGTCCTCGGTAAATCCTAACGACGTCATGTGATTTGAAAGCGCCCAAAAGTTATCGGGAGCAAATCCAAGACCGAAATGATTTATCGTAGCCATCGAAAGCTCACGCTTTTCGGTGAGATACCTAAGTCCCTCCGCTCCGTATTTTTGGTCCTTCAAGCAGTCGCGGAAAAATCTTGCCGCACAGAGATTCATCTCTTGCACACGTTTGCGTGAAACTCCGTTGTTCTCCTTTATATCGTTGCGGTCCTCGGGAATAGATATCCCCGCGCGAGCCGCAAGAAGCTTGACGGCTTCGATATAATCAAGATTTTCTATCCGCATAGTAAAGGTTATAACGTCGCCTCCCGCGCCGCAGCCGAAGCAGTAAAAGCTTCTCGTTGCGGGAAAAACGGTAAACGACGGTGTTTTCTCGCTATGAAAAGGGCAACGACCGTTACAGTTCGAGCCCGCGCGCTTCAGCGTAACGTAAGAGCCTATGACCTGCTCTATATCACTTCTGTAAACTATCTCGTCAATTATCTCTCTCGGTATCACGTCTGTATTCCCCTCCACACCTTAGGTATGTTGAGGTCGGAATATACCTCTATTGCGTATCTGTCGGTCATTCCCGCGATAAAATCGCAAACACATCTTTCGACCGAGTCCACGCCTATTCTGCGCTTATAAGCCGCGGGAAGCTTTTCGGAATGGCGGACGAAATACTCGAAAAGCTTTATGAGCATTTCCTGCGCCTTTACCTCCTCGGATTTAGCCACGGGGTTGCGGTAAACACGCTCAAACAAGAAGTCGCGCAACGCATCCATAGCCGCGCCGACCTCCGCCTCCATAGAAATGGCGGGTCTGTTAGCGCTTGCTCTGATTATCGAATTTACCATAGTATTTATGCGCTCCGAATGACTGTCGCCGAGTATCTCGCGAAGTCCGCGAGGAATATCGTTCGCGGAAAGGATACCCGCTCTGACGGCATCATCGATATCGTGGTTGATGTACGCGATACGGTCAGCGTATTTTACTATAACGCCCTCAAGCGTTGACGCCATATTTTTGCCCGTATGATTAACTATTCCGTCTCTCACTTCCCACGTGAGATTCAAGCCCTCACCGTCGTTTTCAAGCACCTCAACAACGCGAAGGCTTTGTCTGTAATGCGTAAAGGACTGGTCAAAGCATTTCTGCATAGCAAATTCGCCCGCGTGTCCGAACGGAGTATGTCCTATGTCGTGTCCGAGAGCCGCCGCCTCGGTAAGATCCTCATTAAGACGCAGCGCGCGCGCGATTATTCGCGCTATCTGCGTTACCTCAAGAGTATGCGTCATACGTGTACGGTAGTGATCGCCCGTAGGCGCTAAGAACACCTGCGTCTTGTTCATAAGACGTCTGAACGATTGCGAATGGAGTATGCGGTCGCGGTCGCGCTGAAATTCGGTACGTATCGCGCACGGAGCAAAAGGCTTTTCTCTGCCTCTGCTATCCGAGGTCATACACGCATAGACAGACAGAGTCTCCCTTTCTCTCTCAAGAAAAAGATCTCTTACACTTTTATTTTCCATCTTCCCGCCTCCATTTCCAAAAAATAAAATAAGTAAAACAGAAGAAGCCTGTTTGGAAAAACACGGCTTCCGTTATTCGTTCCATTTATAATGTACGCAAAAAAAGCAAAATATACTTTTTTTGACACGATTTTTTCAAAAAAAACTCAAAAAAATATTTTCGGCTATCTTTTTCAAGATAGCCGAAGAATTATTACTTTACAAATTCCTTATAGATAGCGTCAAGAGCCGCGTTGAAATCCTTTTCCTCGATTCCGACGATTATAGAGATCTCACTCGATCCTTGGTCTATCATGCGGATATTGATATCCGCGCTTGCGAGAGCGTCAAATACTCTTGCCGCAGTTCCCTTTGCCTTGACCATACCGCGCCCTACGACTGCGATAAGAGCAAGGTGATCCTCGATAGTTACACGGTCCGCGCGAACAGAACGATTCATAGACGAAAGGACCTTGTCGCGTCTGCCCGCAAGAGCATCGGTCGCAACGACTATACTCATGTTATCGATTCCGCTGGGAAGATGCTCAAAGGAGATCGCATTATCCTCAAGAACCTCGAGGACCTTGCGTCCAAAGCCTATCTCGGAGTTCATCATATCCTTCTCGATAGTGATTACAGAGAAGCCCTTCTTACCCGCAATACCCGTGATGACCTTTTCGGTATCATACCCTTGCGTTTCGGCAACGATCATCGTACCCGCATCCTCGGGAGCGTTGGTGTTCTTGATGTTTATCGGGATCTTCGCGTAACGTACGGGGAAAATAGCGTCCTCGTGAAGAACTGTCGCGCCCATGTAAGAAAGCTCACGAAGCTCGTGATAGGTGATCGTGCTGATGGGACAGGGATCATCAATAATGCGGGGGTCAGCCATAAGGAATCCCGAAACGTCGGTCCAGTTCTCGTAAAGGTCAGCCTCAACAGCGCGCGCAACGATAGAACCCGTTATGTCAGAGCCTCCGCGAGAGAAGGTCTTTATCGTTCCGTTGGGCATTACGCCGTAGAATCCGGGGATAACGGCATTCTTGTGTTGCATAAGCTCCTCGCGCATAGCCTCGTTGGTCTTTTCCTCGTCAAACGTTCCGTTGTCGCGGAAGTAAATAACGTTCTCCGCATCAATGAAATCGTATTTGAGATACTTTGAAAGGATAAGTCCGTTGAGATATTCTCCGCGGCTTGCCGCGTAGTCGCGGCCCGATGCGTGACACATAGCGTTCTTGACGTATTCAAGCTCTCCGCTGATATTAAAATCGAGTCCGAGCTCCGCGATAATACCGTTGTATCTGTCGCATATCTTTTCGAAGTACTCGTCGATGTTTTCACCGTTCTTTATCATATCGTAGCAGGTATAGAGCATATCGGTGACCTTTGTATCCTCCTTATTACGCTTACCTGGCGCGGAGGGGACGACGTAACGTCTTGCGGGGTCTGCCTTAACTATACTTGCGACCTGTCTGAAATGTTCTGCGTCGGCAAGAGAGCTTCCGCCGAATTTTACTACTTTAACCTTCATAATAAAAGTTCTGCCTTTCTGTAAATTGACAAATTTCTTAACTATAATATTATATATAAAATTTAGCCGTTTGTCAACTACATTTTTCGATTTTGATATTTTTTCATAAAGAAAAGAAACACAGGGGACGTTTTTGTGTGTGATAAAGCACACACAGAATTGTCCTCTGTGTTATTGTTTTAGATTACAGTAATTTCTCTGATCGTATTACATCCGGTAATAATCTGATCTTGAGCATCCAACCCGAGAATTTCCGAATTATAGTGCGTATGTCCGCTTAAGACACATTTAATAAATGGAGAGTTTCGGATATAATCGCAGATCTCACAGGTCAAATCGTCCGGTTTGCGCTCCCATGCGTCCACTGGATTGCAGTTCTCAAAAAAGTGCTGCGGTGCATTAAGAGAATACTTTTCCCCTTTTCCTATATACTTTGAGTGCAGAGGAATATGCATAAACAACAGGATCGGTTTTTTCTGAGCCTCAACATTTTTTAGCTTTTCAAAGATCTCCGCATCGATACAATAATCGGTGTTATCGATTCCCACCAAATTGACACCGCAGATCTCTCTGTGAAAAAAACGGACATCCACTCCGAGGTGCTTCGATACAAAGGAAAGAGATTCATTTTTCTTTTCATAGGTTTTTGGAGCGTCGTCGAAATGGAAACGATTATTAGGGCATTCCCAGTATTCGTGATTTCCTGCAACCAACATCATATCCGTGCTTTGCAAAAGATCCTTGGCTATTCGGAGATTTTCGGGTGTGATAAAATCCAGCAAATCTCCGGTATTTACGATCGGATAATCGTTTTTTTGGGCGTATTCCTTCACGAAGTTCAGTGCAGCCGGTGCAAAGGAGAATGCCCGCTTACGCTCTGCGGCAAAGGCTTTTCGTTCGGGGCTATCATTTTCGTCGGATTCTGAAAGATGAATATCGGAAATATGTAATAGTACAAATGGCTTTTCCGCACCTACGGACAAAGTATTTTTTATGATTTCCATACGTAATTCTCCTTAACACAGGGAACGGTTGTTATTTTAGAATTTTCTAACGCCATTAAAGCTTACCCCCAGTAATCTACTTATTTGTCTGATTTGACAGACCTTCATCTCTGCTTTTTATTTTATCATATTTTTTTGCAATTGTCAATGAAAAATCCAAAGCAAACAAAACACAGGGGACGTTTTTGCGTGTGATAAAGCACACACAGAATTGTCCTCTGTGTTGTGTTTTTTGCGGGGAACGGCTCAAGACATAGTACCGTCCCCTGTCTTATTCTGAAATTCTTTGAGAGCTCGAGAACTTTCTTGAAAAGATTGTTCTCGAACGCATCCCCGCATCCCGCATCCCCTAGCGTCTTAATCCATATAACGCTTTGCTTGTGTTGAGAAAAGCTCGTAATATTTACCGCGCTTTTCCATAAGCTCCTTATGAGTTCCCTCCTCAACGAGCTTACCGTATTCGAGAACGACTATCTTCGAAGCTATCGTCGCGCTTGAAAGTCTGTGCGAGACGAAAATCGTTGTTTTGCCCTCGCGGAGCTTATCGAATTGATTGAATATCTCCTGCTCGGCAAGGGGGTCGAGAGATGCCGTCGGCTCGTCGAGTATGAGTATATCCGAGCTGCTGTAAAAGGCGCGCGCGACCGCGAGCTTTTGCCACTGACCGATAGAAAGTTCTATGCCGTTCGGCTCGAAGATACGCATAAGCGGAGTATCGTATTCATTCGGAAGCTTTTCGATAAAGTCTGCGGAATTAGATTGAAGCGCCGCCTCTTTGATAGCTTTTTCATCGGGCGTTCTTGAGATATCGCCAAAGGTGATATTCTCCGAAACGTTGACCGCGTACTTTCCGAAGTCTTGGAATATGATTCCGAAGAGCTTGTAAAGCTCCTTTACGTCGTATTCCCTGATATCTCTGCCGTCGAGCAGTATCTGCCCTTCAAGCGGATCGTAAAGTCTTGTCAAAAGCTTTAAAAAGGTCGTTTTTCCCGCGCCGTTAAGTCCGACGAGCACCATAGTCTCTCCCGCGCGAAGCTTTAGATTGATATGTTCAAGCACTCTGCGCTCCGTACCCGGATACGCAAAGCTTACGTCTACAAATTCTATTGTGTGCGGCTGACCGAAATTGACCTTTGCGGGTGTCTTTACACTCGGTACAACAGTCGGTCTTTCACGCAAAAAGGCAATCAGGTTATCGATAAAGAGCGTTCCCTCGTAAACCGTAGCGGAAACGCCGATAAGCGACGAAACGGTCGAAGCGATAGACGTGAGCGCACCCGTATAAAGCGAGTAGTCACCTATCATTATCTCACCGCTAAAAACCTTAAATGCTATAAGAGCAAAGAAAATACAGTTGACTGTCGAAGAAAGCAACGTGATAAAAACGTGCCATATGCTTTCCTTTACTACAAGGCGGCGCACTCCGCCATAATATTTATCAAAAACCTCTTCATATCTATTTGTAAAGGTATCGCCAAGATCAAACATTCGTATTTCCTTGACCATATCTTTATTGACCATAAGATCGGCGTAATAGTTCATCTGTCTGCGATCCTTTGAACGTCTGCGCATATACATAAAGTTCTTTCGACGATACGAAAAGCTTACGATAGCCGTAGGCAAGGACAAAGCTATCATCACAGGAGCCGTCCACCACATATCAGGCGCGGTAACGAGAATGACGATATAACTCACAAGACTTATGGCGTTACTGACCGCGTCAAAGGTCGAGGAAAGTACATGAATAGGTCTCATTCCCGCTTCACGATTCGCGTTTTCAAGCTTTTCGTAAAATTCGGGGTTATCAAAGGAGGCAAGGTCTATCTCCTTTGCTTTGTTCATTATCTGTGTCTTTACGTGACACACCACTTTCTCACCAGCTATTCTTGTGACAGCCGTATTAAGACGGTGTACAAGCTGATTGAGTATGCGGTAAACAAAGAAAAAGATTATGAGAAGAAGCACCGACGAGCCAAAGAAGACTGCGGGACTCTCTCCGGAAATAACTTCTTGAAGTCCGTTGAGTATATCCTTTGATATGATCGAGCCTACCACAGGCATGATACCCGTAAATATAGAAACGAAAAGCAAAAGAATAAGTATCCAATGCCCCGTATCCCATACGAGCTTAAAGGTATAGAACAGACGTCCGAAAAATCCGCCTATGAGTTCTTTTACAAAACGCGGTATATCCTTGATATTTTTCGGCGGCTTCGCGCGACTTGCCGCGTTTGGATCGTTTATAGGTCTTGGTCCCATAGATCAACCCATATTCTCAGGCAGCTTTCGTCCGCCCAATATATGAAAATGAAGATGCTTTACGCTCTGACAGCCGTCCTCTCCGCAGTTGGAGATAACGCGGTAACCGTTAGTTAAGCCCTCCGCCGCGGCGATCTTCGGTATAGCCTCGAAAATAGCCGAAACGTACGCGCTGTTTTCTCCGTTTACCTCGTCCATTGAAGCGATATGTATCTTCGGAACGACAAGCACGTGCGTGGGCGCTTGAGGGTTGATATCGCGGAAAGCGTAGCAACGCTCGTCCTCATATACCTTTGCGGACGGGATATTTCCCTTTATTATTTCACAGAACAAGCAATCCATCTTGATTTTTCCTCCTAATTATGTTAAAATAATAATACTTAATTTAATGATATCACAAAAGACGTAAAAAGTCAAGGAGAGACTATGAATTTAATGCTTCCCGAAAACGATCTCTGGACTCATTTGAAAAACACAAATAAAAAAATAGTTATGTACGGCATGGGAAACGGCGCGGACAAGATACTCGCGGTCTGCGAACGCTTTGGTATCGTGGTCTGCGATTTCTTTGCCTCGGACGGATTCGTGCGCGGACACAGCTTTCATTCAAAGACCGTGCTTTCTTATTCGGCGGTCAAGGAAAAATACGGCGCGGAAAATATTATCGTGCTTTTGTCCTTTGCCTCCTCTCTGCCGGACGTAATGGATAATATCCGACGTATAGCCTCCGAATGTGAACTTTACGCGCCCGACGTTCCCGTTTGCGACGGCGCGCTTTTCGACCGCGCGTTTTTTGACGCAAACGAAGAAAAGATAAATGCCGTCTACGAGCTTCTTTGCGACGAGGAATCCAGAAAAATATACGAAAACGTTATACTCTACAAGCTTACGGGAAGGATAGACTATCTCGACAAAGCGGTTTCCGACAAGGACACCGTCTACCGTGAGCTTTTATGCGCTGAAAATTTTAAAGCTACTGCCGACCTCGGCGCTTACAACGGCGACACGATACATGAGCTTATTCCCTATTCTCCATCGCTCAAAAAGGTATTCGCCTTTGAGCCCGACCGCAGAAGCTTCAGGAAGCTTTCGGAATACTGCGCTACACTTGAGGGCGGCGCGCCCGAAATAATTACCGTCAATGCTGCCGCGTGGAGCGAGGAAACGCTTCTTACTTTTGGAGACGAGGGCAATCGCAATTCGGGAATTTGCGCTGTCGGCAAGGGCGCGAAGCGTGTAGAAGTAAACGCAAACGCTCTTGACAATATCCTTTGCGGCGAGCGCGTTGATTATATAAAATACGACGTTGAGGGCGCGGAACGCGAAGCGATCATCGGCTCACAAAAGACAATTCTTTCGCACCGCCCAAAGCTTTTAGTCTCCGCCTACCACAGAAGCGAGGATATCTTCACCCTTCCCTTGCAGATACACGCGCTTCGACCCGATTATAAGCTCTACCTGCGCCGTTACCCCTACATTCCCGCATGGGATCTTAATTTGATCTGCGTGTGAGGGAGGCGACTTACTTTTCTTCTTTTTCAAAAGAAGAAAAGTAAGCAAAAGAAGAAAACAAAACATGGGTTATTTATAATAACCGTTTGTAAAAATTAAATTTATTTATTACGGACAGTCGAGGTAGCGAAGCGACGACACGGTGGTGAATAACATCACAGTGTGATGTTAGAGCCGTGGCGTGACCGAACCGCAGTAGACCGCCTGTCCCTACAAGGTATGGAAAAAATCGTTTGTATATCCCTCTCGCCGTAAGGCGACGAAAAAACGTTCAATTTTCATTTAACTTTGTAGGGACAGGCGTCCTCGACTGTCCGTTTCATTAAATTAAAATAAAAACAAAAGGCATAGGATCTTGCCCCTATGCCATTGTTTTCAATTAAGAATTATTTGTACTTTCTCTTACGAGCAGCTTCTGACTTTTTCTTGCGCTTTACGCTGGGCTTCTCATAGTGTTCTCTCTTGCGAAGCTCGGTAAGGACGCCCGAACGAGCCATTGCACGCTTAAAGCGACGAAGTGCGCTATCCAAGGATTCGCCTTCTTTGACTTTAATTTCTGCCATTTTCTGTTTCACTCCCTCCGCAAATTGCCAGAGACAATTAAAATCATAACAAAAGATATTATACACTATTTTAATTTATTTGTCAAGTGTATTTTTTATATATTTGTTATTTTTTGATATCGTTTATAAAAATTTCTTATCTGACTACGATATTTACTATCTTATTGGGTACGGAAATTTCCTTTACTATCGTCTTACCTTCAATGAGAGTAGCTATATTTTCGTCTGCCTTTGCCATAGCGATAGCCTCCGCTGCGGGAAGGTCTACGGGCGCGTTTATCTTGCCCTTGAGCTTTCCGTTTATCTGTACGACTATCTCGACGGTATCGTCTGCGGTCTTTGCTTCGTCGTACTCAGGCCACGGCTCAAACGCAATAGTGTTATCGTGTCCGAGTATCTCCCAAAGCTCTTCTCCGATATGAGGACAGATACAAGAGAGCATCTTCACAAGCCCCTCGGCATAAGCCTTCGGGCACTTGCCCTCTTTATATACCGCGTTTACGAATATCATCATCTGCGATATAGCCGTATTGAACGCAAGCTTTTCAAAGTCCTCGGTTATCTTCTTTACGCTCTTGTGGTAAACCTTTTCAAGAGCCTTTACCTCTCCGTCGACCAAGTTTTCGGGCTCGGTAAGGAACGACCATACGCGGTTTAAGAACTTTCTCGCGCCCTCAACGCCCTGATTGCTCCAAGGCTTCGAGACCTCAAGCGGACCCATGAACATCTCGTAAAGACGGAGCGTATCCGCGCCAAAGTCTCTTACGACGTCACTCGGATTTACAACGAATTCGGGGTATCTCTTACCCATCTTTATACCGTTAGAGCCAAGTATCATTCCTTGGTGAACGAGCTTCTTGAAGGGCTCTTTGGTGGGAGCGAGTCCCTTATTATAAAGGTATCTGTTCCAGATTCTCGAATACATAAGGTGACCGACTGCGTGTTCGGGTCCGCCTATGTAAAGGTCAACGGGCATCCAGTGCTTGAGAAGCTCCGCATTTGCAAATTCCTTATCGTTGTTCGGGTCTATATAACGCAAGAAGTACCAGCTTGAACCCGCAGAACCGGGCATTGTAGATGTTTCTCTCGTTCCCTTTACTCCGTTTTTATCGTATGCCTTCCATTCGGTTGCGTTTTCAAGCGGAGCTTTTCCGTTTACTCCGCGATAGTTTTCAAGCTCGGGAAGTACGAGCGGAAGCTCCTCGTCGTCAAGAACGTGGATAGCTCCGTCCTCTGTGTGAACTACGGGAACAGGCTCGCCCCAATATCTCTGTCTTGCGAATATCCACTCTCTGAAGTGGTAGTTGACAGTTCTCTTCGCAACGCCCATCTTCTCAAGCTTTGAGGTGATAGCCTCCTTTGCCTCCTCAACGGTAAGTCCCGTAAATTCCTCGGAATTTACAAGAACGTAACCCTTGCCGAGATATTCTCCCTTTTCAAATGCCTTTTCAGATACGTCGACGTGTCCGAGCTTTTCAGTTCCGTCGATTACCTGAAGCATATCTATGTTGTGCGCGATAGCGTACTCAAAGTCACGCTGGTCGTGAGAGGGCACTGCCATAACAGCTCCCGTACCGTAATTTGCGAGTACGAAGTCACCGATAAACATTCTGACCTCTCTGCCGTTTACGGGGTTTATACAGGAAACGCCCTTGAGCTCACAGCCTGACTTGGTCTTGTTGAGCTCGGTCCTGTCCATATCGTTCTTCTTGAGAGTCTCCGCGATATACGCCTCGACCTCTTCCTTGTTCTCGATGCGGGGCATGAGCTTTTTAACTATCTCGCCGTCGGGAGCAAGGACCATAAAGGTGATACCGTATATCGTTTCGATACAGGTAGTAAATATAGAAAACTCTCCTCCGCCAACGATATCGAACTTGACCTCAACACCCGTCGACTTGCCTATCCAGTTCTTCTGCATGAGCTTTGTGGACTCGGGCCAATCTACCTCGTCAAGTCCCTCAAGCAAGGACTCCGCAAACGCGGGCTGGTCGATGACCCACTGCTTCATGTTCTTTCTGATAACGGGATAGCCGCCGCGCTCACTCTTACCGTCGATGACCTCGTCGTTAGAGAGGACCGTTCCAAGCTCCTCGCACCAGTTTACAGGCATATCAACGTACTGCGCATAGCCGTCAAGATAAAGCTGCTTGAATATCCACTGCGTCCACTTATAATAATCGGGGTCGCTCGTTGCTATCATCTTGCTCCAGTCGTAATCAAAGCCAAGCTCTGTAAGCTGCTTTGAGAAGGTCTTTATGTTTTCTTGGGTAAAGCCGTTGGGGTGGTTGCCCGTGGTTACGGCATACTGCTCCGCGGGAAGTCCGAAGGAGTCGTATCCCATGGGGTGCAGAACGTTGTAGCCCTGCATTCTCTTCATTCTCGAAACTATATCGGTCGCCGTATAGCCCTCTGGGTGACCCGCGTGAAGTCCAACTCCCGACGGATACGGGAACATATCAAGCACGTAATATTTGGGCTTTGAAAAATCCCAAACGTCCGTCTTGAAGGTCTCGTTCGCCTTCCAATATTCCTGCCATTTTTTCTCAACTGCTATATGGTCGTATTTCATTTTTCTTCTCCTTTAGTCTTTATCGATCGCAGTAAAGCTTGTCCAAATTATAAAACTCACGAGCCTCGCGGCTGAATACGTGAACGATAACGTGGCTGTAATCTACGATAAGCCAAGAGTTATTGTCTCTGCCCTCAACTCCGTAAGGCACGACACCTCTTTGCTCCATCTTGTACTCTACCTCTCCCGCAAGAGCCTTTACCTGTGTGCTTGAATTACCCGTACAGATAACGAAATACTCCGCGATAACGGTCTTATCCGCAACGTGAACTACCTTTATATCGTGTCCTTTTTTAGAATCAAGGACCTCGGCTATCGCTTCCGCAAGAGTTTTTGCATCAGCACCCTCCAAGGATACAAGCGACTCGCTCTTAATTTCTAACTGATCCATTTTTTAATATACCTTTCTTTAAGCTATCCTTAATATTTTAATGCAAAAATTCCGATTTGTCAATACAAATCAGTCATGTTTATCGATTATTATTCCATTTTCGCTTATTGTCGATGCCGTATATAACTTATACGGCGCATAATTTTCGTAAATTTCTTTAAAGCTCTCGTATTTTTCGTTTTTAAATACTCCGTTTTTATCGAACTCTCGGTCAGAAGCTCCGAAATACGCAGAAAGTATTTCACGTGTGGCAGGCGCGGACAAGGAATAATACGAAGCTCCGCTCTTCTCTGCAACTGCCTCGTCTCCCGGAAGCGTTACGAGTACGATATTTTCCTCGGATATCTCCGAAACTATATTTGCAAGTGAAAGCGACTGCACAAGAGTAACGTTAGTTTCTACCTTTGGAAGTATAGCTGAAGCAAGACGCGCAAGGTCGATAGCGCCAAGTGCCTTTACTTTTCTTCCCATAGCCGCCAAAAACACCTTTTGAGCATCCATTCGCCCAATATCCCCGCGCACGTAACCCGAACGGTAACGCAAAAAATGCAAAGCGGTCTTGCCGTCAAGCTTCTGCTTTCCAGCGGGAATATTTATCGAAAGGCTCTGCTCGGGGTCGTTATACACAAGAGGCTCGTCAAGCTCTATCTCAACACCGCCCACAGCGTCGACGATATAAGGCAAAGCGTCCATATCAATAGAAACGTAGCCGTCTATATCTATCCCGAACGACTCGGACAAAAAGGAGCAAAGCGCCTCCTCTCCGCCAAGCGCGGCTGCCGCGCCGTTTATCTTTTTATAAGAATTTTCGGTGTATTCCGCGTAAGTGTCGCGGGGTATCTGCAAGACCGTCGCGCGTTTATTCATTGACTCTACGCGAACGAGCATAAGCGCGTCGGAAAGCCCCGCCGCCGAATCTTTGCCTAAAACGAGAAGAGTGAACGGCTTAGCGTAAGCCCTCTCGGACGTGTCGTTGTTTACGGAAATGAGCTTTCCCTCTTCCCCGTCATCTTTGCGCCCTGCCGACACCGCAAGTGTAACGATAGCGATGGTCAGCAAAATCACACCAACAAATATAAGCGTTATTTTAAATGCGTTTTTCTTTAACATTTTCTTCTCCGAAATAAATATTCATATTAAAAAATATGTATTCGGAAAAGTCTCTCTTTATTTAAAAAGAACTGCCGTTAAGTAAGCATATAAGCTCGTTTCTCGCGTTCATACTGTCGACGCTTACGGGCGCGCCATCGGAGAGAAGTCCGCGTATCGTCATATCAAACGACAATATCAAGGTCTTTCTCAAATGCAAAAGTCTTTCGCTCTCGCTCATTTTTTCTGGCTCTGCGTCAAAAAAGTAATTTCGAAGCTTCACGCAATCGTCAAAAGTACGCGACATATCTATATAATCGGCAAGGTAGACGAGCTGTTCGCAAAGTGTCATTCCCTCTCGTCCCGTGGTGTGCCAACGCACAGAGGATACGACCTCGCCGACGTCAAATTCGGGATATTTATCGGGTATCAATGCCGCAGCGGTACGCGCGTGAAAGGTTTTCGGCGCGTTTAAGTCGCAATCGGTAACGGTGAGTCCATACTCGGCGCAAAGCTTTATCTGCAACGTCGTCGAATATTCCTTTGTTATATCGTGCAAAAGAGCCGCCGCGCGAAGCTCAAGACTCTTTTCGGGCGCGTAAAGTTTAGAAAGCCGCGCAACCATTTTCTCGACCTCTGCCGTATGGCGAAAGCGTTTTTCGGACATTCCGCTCGATACGCTCTCTCGCAAGGAATCGAGCATAGCTTCAGTTATAGCAGTCTCTTTCATTATTTATAAAGTCCTCTCTCAAGGATAAAATCAGCTACCTTTTTGGGAACGAGATGTGAAATATCTTTTCCGTCCTTTATAGCCGCGCGTATCTCGGTAGAAGAAACGACGAATGGCTCGGTAACGACTCTGCGAATCATCACACCGTACTTTTCATAGTATTCCGTAATTTTCGAAACGATACGATTGGTAATAAGAGGGTCTTTTTCCCGTCTTACGTAAACGGGATAGCACATCTTAAAAAGGTCCTCGGAACGATACCATTTATCAAAGGTCAGTACCATATCCGTGCCTAAAAGAAGGAAGAGTCGCGTATCGGGCCTCATAAGCTCCTTTACGGTATCGTAAGTGTAGCTTTTTCCGCCGCGCTTTATCTCAACATCGGAAATGACGACTCCGTCAACGCCCTCAAAGGCAAGTTCGCACATCTTAAGGCGCAAAAGCGGATCGTCCGCCGCATCTATCTGCTTATGCGGCGGAAGATACGACGGTATTATAAAGAGATAGTCGAGCTTCATCTGCTCCATAAAAGCCTTTGCCGCCTCGACGTGACCGTTGTGGATAGGCGCAAACGTTCCGCCGTATATACCGACTCTTAGCATATCGTATGGATTCATTTCACTCATAGCTCTATTCTCTTATTATTGACAGATTCTCTGTAAAGTATTATTTTTCTTCCGACTACTCCGACAACGTCGGAATCGGTAAGCGCGGCAAGCTCGTTTGCCGCTTCTTTTGGCATATATTCGCAGTTTTCAAGCACGGAAAGCTTTATAAGCTCGCGTGCCTCAAGCGCGTCGGACACGGTCTTTGCCATGTTTTCTCCGATACCGCCCTTTCCTATCTGCATGATAGCCTTTTCCTGATTCGCAAGTCCGCGCAAATACGCGCGTTGTTTTGAAGTAAGCATTTTATTTCTCGCTTTCGGATATAAGTTCTTTTAATTTTTTTGCAAAAAGCTCTATGGCTTTTCCTCTGTGGGATACCGCGTTCTTTTCCTCTGCTGTAAGCGCGGCGAAGCTCTTTTTTGCTTCGAGTGAATAGAACAGCGGGTCGTATCCAAAGCCGCCGTTTCCGTCGGGCGTATGCAGTATTTCTCCCGCCGCCGTTCCGCGAACGCAGAATTCCTCACCGCTTGGCATAACACAAGCGATAGCGCAGACGAATTCGCCGTATCTGTCGCTCTTTCCCTCAAGCTCCGAGAGAAGCTTTGCGTTATTTGCCGCATCGTTTCCGTGCTCTCCCGCAAAGCGCGCGGAATAAATACCCGGCGCGCCGCCAAGCGCGCGTACGCTAAGCCCCGAATCGTCGCCGATGCTTATATATCCGCTCTTTGCTGCGGCTCTCGCCTTTATAAAGGCGTTCTCCTCAAAGGTCGTTCCGTTTTCCTCGATATCGCCGTAAATTCCTACGTCATCGAGCGAAAGCACCGATACGTCCTCAAGATATTTTGACAGAAGAGCCTCAAGCTCTCCTATCTTATGTCGGTTGCGTGAAGCAAGAACTATCTTCATTCCTCTTCTCCCTCCGAGAAGAAGGCTTCGATAAACTCGGAAGCCACGAATTCCTGCATATCGTCTATCTTTTCGCCGACACCGATAAATTTAACGGGAATTCCGAGCTCCTTCTTTATCGACAGAACGATACCGCCCTTTGCCGTGCCGTCCAGCTTATTGAGAACGAGACCCGTGATATTTGCCGCGTTACTGAATTCCTTCGCCTGCAAAATAGCGTTCTGTCCCGTCGTAGCGTCAAGTACGAGCAGATTCTCTCTTGCCGCGTCGGGAAGCTCACGCTCTATAACTCTGTTTATCTTCGCAAGCTCGTTCATAAGATTCTTCTTATTGTGCAATCTTCCCGCCGTGTCTATGATAAGAACGTCCGCCTGCTTTCTCTTTGCGTAAGCGATAGCGTCGAATACGACGGCGGCGGGGTCGCTTCCCTCGTTCTGACGAACGAGCTCCGCTCCCGAGCGCTCACACCAAACGGCGACCTGTTCGATAGCTGCCGCACGGAAGGTATCCGCCGCCGCTACCACGACCTTTTTGCCCTTTCCGATAAGTCTGTTGGAAATTTTGCCGATAGACGTAGTCTTGCCCGCGCCATTTACTCCGATAACGAGAATTACCGAGGGGGTCGTGGAAAGCTCCAGCTCTCCGCCCTCTCCTATCATCTCTTCAAGTATCGATTTGAGGGCGTCGATGACCTGATCCTTTTCTTTAAGTCTGCCCTCTTTGACGTCGTCGCGCAAACGCTCCATTATCTCCTCGGTAGCATTAACGCCGATATCCGAGACTATAAGCAGTTCCTCAAGCTCGTCGAGCAGATCCTCGTCGACCTTAACGAAGGCTTTAAGCACCTCGTTTACCTGTCCGAAGATCGCGTTTTTCGTCTTTGAAAGACCCGCCTTTAATTTATCCAAAAATGCCATCCCAATCTTCTCCTTTTTTCTTGGAAATATCGTTGATATCAAGCTCCATTACCTTTGAGATACCGCGCTCGGGCATGGTAACGCCGTAAAGACGGTTTGCCGCCTCCATAGTACCTCTTCTGTGGGTAATGAGCACGAACTGCGTTCCGCTCGAATATCTCTTTATGTATTCTGCAAAGCGCGCTACGTTTACCTCGTCGAGCGCCGCCTCTATCTCGTCAAGGATACAGAACGGCGTGGGGTTTACCTGCAAGATAGCGAAGAACAAGGCGATAGCTATAAAGGACTGCTCTCCGCCCGAGAGCTGTACCATGCTCTTGATTATCTTTCCGGGAGGCGCGGCTTTTATCTCGATACCGCTTTCAAGCACGTTGTCGGGGTCTGTCAGAGAAAGCTCTGCCGAACCGCCGCCAAACAGCTCTATAAACACCTTGTTGAAGTTCTCGTTTATCTTCTGGAACGAGTCGATAAACGCAGTCTCCATCTCGCCCTCAAGCTGACCGATAACGTCCTCAAGATCGGCGCGCGCCGCCTCAAGATCCTTTATCTGTCCCGCCATATAATCGTATCTTGCCTTAACTTCCTTGTATTTATTAACTGCGTCAAGGTCAACGTTTCCGATAGCGCGGAGCTTATTCTTACATTCTGTCTGCTTTTGCGCCGCCTCGGCTCTCGTTGACGGCTCAAGAGCGGGATATCCGAGTGCTAACGCGTCGCTTCTCGTCATCTCATGCTCGTCCCAAAGCTTTGAAGCAAGCTTGTCTCCGTCGTCGCGGAGATTGTTGAGCTTATTTTCAAGGCGCGTATATTCGCGGAAGATAGTTTCCTTTAGCTGAAGCTTCTCACGCATACGGATATTTACTTCGTTGAGCTTACGCTCAAACTCCGTACCGCCCGCCTCGACCTTCGATCTCTTTTCGTTAAGCTCGGAAAGCGCCTTTTCTCCCGCGTTGTATTTCTCGCGGTTTTCGGATTTTTCCTTTTCATATTCAGCAATACGCGCGTTAAGAACAGCTATCTTTTCGTCTTGCTCTCCTGCCGCCAAAGCAAAGCTCTGTATACGGGAAGCGCTTTCAACGGAAAGTCTTTCCTCTGTCTCGATATCCTTTCTTATCTCGTTTATTGAAATAAGAAGTGCCGTTGCCTTGGCTTCCGCTTCAGCCTTCCTGTCAAGCGCGCCGTTGCGCTTAACGTCCATATCCGACCTTGCCGCGCTTATCTCGAAAATTTGAGCTTCAAGCTCGGTCTTACGAACCGCAAGAACGCGGAGGTCCTCCTCGTACTGCTCCTTGGTGCGCAAAAGGTCGCTGTAATCCTCGCGAAGCTTTTCGGTAAGCGTTACGTTAGCGTCAAGCTTTGCGCAAAGCTGTTCAAGTCGCGCGTTTTCGGAGTCTCTCATTACCTTGATAAGACTTATCTTCTGTTCTGCCTCCGATTTATCGTCCTCAAGCGAGGATATCTTTTCCTCAATTTCCTTAAGCTTACGCTTTTCGCTCTCGATACGCGCGTCAAGCTCGGATACTTCGGTTTCGAGCCGCTTTATCTCTCCCGCGCGTCCGAGGATATTGTGATTCTGCTTTACAGAACCTCCCGTAAACGAACCGCCTACGTTTATCTGTTGACCGTCAAGCGTTACGGCGCGGACACGGTAACGAAGTCCCTTCGCCATAGCGGTCGCATGGTCTATATTGTCAAATATCAAGGTTCGTCCGAGCAGACTTGATACTACGTCGGAGAACTTTTTATCACTCTTTACAAGCTCGTCCGCGACACCGATATATCCAACGTATCCCGACGCGTCGCGCATTTCGGGTGTTGCGCTCTGCGGACGCATTGAGGTAAGCGGGAAAAAGGTCGCTCTGCCAGCTTCCGCGCGTTTGAGCGCAAACATAGCCTCTTTAGCAACGCTCTCGTCCTCGACTACGATATGCTGGAGATTCGCTCCGAGTGCCGTCTCGATAGCCGTGATATATCTATCCTCAACGCTGATAAGCTTTGAGAGAGGTCCGTATATCTTGCCGCACTTGTTTCCGTTGCGGTCGGTTATCGCGCCCTCCTCATATTTCTTCATAACGAAGCGAACGCTTCCCGAGTAGCCCTCAAACTGCTGCTCCATAGCGCGAAACGTGTCTATTCTCTGCTGCGCCGAGTCTCTGCGGAGCTTCTGCGAAGCGATAGCCTCGCTCTGCTCCTCCTCTTCGGTATAAAGCGTATCAAGCTCTGCGGAGATACGCGTTACGTTTGCGCCCGCCTCCTCGGTAACACCGTCGTATTGAGCAACGCTCGCCTTGAGTCTTTCTATCTGCTTTTCGAACTCTTTGGTTTGCGCCTCGTATTCCGCTATCTCGCGCATAGCCGCCTCGTTCTTGTCGCTGTCGGTATTCTTTGAATTGTCGATAAGAGATATACGCGCGTTTACGTCCGCAGCCTCGGCTTCGAGCGCGCGAATATCACCGAGAGCGCGGTCTATGTTAAAGCCAAGCTCCTCGGCTTCCTTGGCGAAAAGCGTTTGCTCCGCAAGGACTTTCTCATGAGCACTCTCCTGTGCATCGAGCTTTTGCTTCATGTCGGAAATTCGAGCCTCTCTCTGCTTCTCGCTCTCCTCCTCCGCCGCAACCGATTTTTGAGCCGAGCCTTTCGCTCCCTCTGCCTCGGCAATAAGCTCCCTCGTATGAAGGATATTCGCCTCTGTAATGCGATATTCACTGTCAAGACCGTGATTTATCTCGGTCTGCTCTCGTATCTGCGAAAGAAGATTCTCGGATTCGGATTTGTTCGACTGCGATATCTCAAAAAGCTTTTCGCTCTGTACCTCAAGCGACTTTATCGAATCCTCTACGGTGTTCAGCTCAAACTCGGACTCATGGAAGCTTCCCTCGTATTTTGCGATATCGGCGCGTATCTTGTCGGTATCGTAGAGCCAGAGCTGGATATCTACCTTTTTCTTCGTTTCAAGAAGCTCGATAGCCTTCTTCGCCTTTTCGGCTTCCTTTTCAAGAGGAGCTACTTGCGCGGAAACCTCGGTAAAGACGTCGTTTATACGCGTCATGTTGTCCTCGGTTGCCGCGAGCTTTCGCTCGGTCTCGCTCTTTTTATGTCTGTATTTCGCGATTCCCGACGCGTCCTCAAAGATACTGCGCCTCTCGTCGCTCTTTTTAGATACTATCTCTGCGATCTTTCCCTGACCGATAATAGAATATCCGTCACGTCCGACACCCGTATTCATAAAGAGCTCGTAAATGTCGCGCAAACGCACGGCTCTGCGGTTTATATAGTATTCGCTCTCACCCGAACGGTAATAACGGCGGGTAACGGTGACCTCGTCATAGGGACAGTCGAGTCTGCCGAGCATTCCCGAGTTGTCAAAGGTCACGGAGACCTCGGCAAAGCCCATAGGTCTGCGGCTGTCCGCACCGCCGAAGATGATATCCTCCATCTTCGTTCCGCGTATGCTCTTTGACGATATCTCGCCAAGTACCCAACGCATAGCGTCCGAAATATTTGATTTTCCGCTTCCGTTTGGTCCGACTATTACGGTAGAGCCGCCCTCAAAGGTCAGCTTCGTTTTATCGGGAAAGGATTTAAAGCCCTGAAGCTCAAGAGATTTAAGATACACGATGTTTCTCCCTTCGGAAAATGTATTTTATCGCAAATTATGTTCCAATATAATATTATAACCTATAATTTCATTTTTTTCAAGGACTTTTACAGACTTAAAGCCATATTTTTCGCAAAATCTCGTTTTATTTCGCCTATTTTGCCCCGAAGCCTTCGAAACAGAGCCGCGAGAGACGAAAATTTTAAGCTCTCCGCCGCGATATCCGCATCTTTCTATCTCCGCGCATATGCGGTCGAAATAAAGCTCTCCCATAGCCATCTCTCCGATAGCCGAATGATTCGCGCCCCCCACGACCTCGCTCTCGTCCGAAAGATTTTCCGAGGCGCAAAGTCCGACTCTTATACAAGGAACACTTGATCTGTCAAAGATATCAAGTACATTTTTGGTGCGTATGACCGCTTCTTCGTTTGAGATCGGTGTGTATGCTCCCTGTTTTGTCATATCGGCAAGCTCCGTACCGCGAAAAACGACGGTCGGATAGACTCTCGCGCCGACTGCCCCCAGCTCGCATATAAGACGAGCCGTCTCCTGTTCTGTTTCAGGCGTCGAAAGAGGAAGACCTATCATCATCTGTCCGACGAGGTCAAAGCCCGCGCCGACAACGGCACGGCACGCCCGAATGGCGCACTCTCTGTCGTGTCCGCGTTTCGTAGCGGCAAGTACTTTGTCATCAAGGCTCTGGAGACCGAGTTCAATGGTTTTTACGGAGTATCTGCCGAGAATTTCAAGTATCTCTTTGTCAATGTAATCGGGACGGGTCGAGAGCCTTATAGACCCAGCCGCGCCTTTGTCTATATATCTCTGCGCACGAGTGAGTAACTCTATCATAAGAGAGCGGTCGATGCCCGTAAACGAACCGCCGAAAAAGGCTATCTCCCGCTCGGAGTCAGCTCCCGCCGTAGAGAGCACGCGCTCTATCTCACTGTCAAGCTCGTCGGGATCAAAACTCGCGTGTCCAGATATCGTTCGTTGATTACAAAATACGCACATATTGGGACAACCCATGTGCGTAATGAATATCGGTATGTTTATGTGTCGTTTTTTCATATGCCACCTACAAAAAATATCCGTCAATTATGCATTAATTTATTTTACCACAAATTCTTAAAATAGTCAATAAAAAGAGAGACTTCACTTGTGAAATCTCTCTTTAAAATCAATAATAGAACCCTTATTTTATCTCGATACCGCCGAAAACAGCAGTTCCGCTGACGTAGATGGTCGGAGCGTCGGGGTGCGATGCCGTTTCATTTGAAGTTCCGCCGAAAATACTGTTCGAATCCAACTTAACGTTTACGTTATTCGGAACTAAAATATCGATGCCTCCGAAGATAGCAGAAGCTTGAATAGCGCAATCTTTTTCAATGACCGCATTTCTCAGGTCGCACTCTACACCGCCAAATATGGCGTAAAGCTCCGCGCCCTCAAATATCTCACCGTCACATTTCATATCCGAACCCGAAAAAGCGGCAAATCCCCTGTTGATATTTTTGCCTTCCGATTTCAATTTTTTAATAATTTCGTTAGTTTTTTTGCCGAAGATGGCTTTAAATATCAGCTTCAGACCGATAATAACGATAATTGCGGGAACGAGCAGCTTCCAAAGAATAGAAAAGCTCAAAATGTCCTGACAGCACAAGAACAAAAGCACGCCGATAATAATACCTATAATATTTCCGAATTTTTCCCTCTCTGTAAACAAACCGACAGTACACGGTATGATGATAAACAAAGTCCACCAACCGTCAAAAAACACGTCGATGTCGGTCACGTTAAAAGCATTCAGAGCGAATATCACGCCCGCAGCTACCAATACGATACCAAGAATTATGCTCGTTACCTTTTTCATTTTTCCGTTCTCCTTATCTGCTAAAAAAGTCTTTTTGTTAAGTTGATTTTACAAAGTCATTATATCATATGGGCATTAAAAAGTCAATAATTTTGCCGAATGTGAGAGGGAAAAGTTTCCTCAATTATTCATTATTCATCAGCGCAGTGGCTTCATTATTCATTCTTCATTAAAAAATCCGCGTAAAAAATGAATAATGAATGATGAATAATGAAAAATGAATAATACAAACAAAAAAACCGCATTCTTACGAATGCGGATTTTTTGTTTGGGGTGAGATATGGGATTCGAACCCACGGCCTTCAGGGCCACAACCTGACGCGCTAACCAACTGCGCCAATCCCACCATGTCAATCGACGGGATATATTATAACATAAAGCTCCCGATTTGTCAACACCAAATTTCAATTTTTTTGCTTTTTATTTTTTTGACCGATTTTTATATGCAAATCTCCGCTTTTCTATTGACAAATCGACAAAAACAGTGTATAATGATATCGTAATCAAATAGACCTTACGTGACTGACGGAATCGCGGAGCACCGCGGGGGAACGTATTGGTCAATTTAATGCCGACCGTCTGGGCAATTCAGCTTAAAAAAACTGGATTGCCCTGTTTTGTTTACAGGGCAATCAAAGGCAAACATTTACAGAGGAGGTATTTACACATGAAACACGAAAATTGGAACGGTTTTATCGGAGGGGTTTGGCAGGATACTATCGACGTACGCGATTTTATCCAGAAGAACTACCGCGAGTACACGGGGGACGGAAGCTTTTTGTCCTCGGCTACTCCCCGTACGAAAGCTCTTATGGACAAGGTTCAAGCACTTTTTGCAGAGGAAAGAAAGAGAGGCGGAGTTCTTGACATAGACACGCAGACAACGTCGTCGCTCAAAAACTACGCTCCGGGTTACATCGATAAAGAAAACGAGCTTATCGTCGGAATGCAGACCGATGCTCCCTTAAAACGCGGAGTTCACCCCTTTGGCGGTATCCGTATGGCAAGACAGGCGTGTAAGGCTTACGGCTACGAGCTCGGCGAACAGATAGAGACGAGCTTCAGATACCGCACGACTCACAACGACGGCGTTTTCAGAGCATACACCGATGAGATGCGCGCCGCTCGTAAATGTCACATTATAACGGGACTTCCCGACGCTTACGGCCGCGGACGTATAATCGGCGACTACCGCCGCGTTGCTCTTTACGGAATCGACCGTCTTATCGAAGAAAAGGTAAAGGACAAAAACGCGCTTGCCGCGGGCGATTTCAATACCGAAGAGGTCAGAATTACCGAGGAGCTCTTCCAGCAGATAACCTTCCTTGGCTACATAAAGGATATGGCGGCTATGTACGGCGTTGACATAAGCAAACCCGCAAGTAACGCAAAGGAAGCTATCCAGTGGACCTATTTCGGCTACCTCGCGGCTATCAAGGAGCAGAACGGAGCGGCTATGTCGCTCGGCCGCGTAAGCACGTTCTTTGATATCTACGTTGAGCGTGATATCGAGCGCGGAATACTCACCGAAGAGGGTGCGCAGGAGCTTTACGACGACTTCGTTATAAAGCTTCGCATAGCGCGTCACCTCCGCACCCCCGAGTACAACGAGCTTTTTGGCGGCGACCCGATGTGGATAACCGAATCGGTCGGCGGTATGGGCGAGGACGGAAGAACGCTTGTAACAAAGGGCAGCTTCCGTATGCTGAATACCCTTTACACGCTCGGCTCTTCTCCCGAACCTAACCTTACGATTCTTTGGGCTAAGGCTCTTCCCGACGGATTTAAGAAGTTCTGCGCCAAGGTATCGGCTGACACCGACTCGATACAGTACGAAAACGACGACCTTATGCGCGAATATTACGGAGACGATTACGCTATCGCGTGTTGCGTTTCCGCCATGAAGATAGGTAAGCAGATGCAGTTCTTCGGGGCGAGAGGCAACCTTGCAAAGCTTCTCCGTCTCGCAATAAACGGCGGATACGATACGCTGAGCGATATGCATATAGGTCCTCAAATGGAGGCGATGACGGGCGACAAGCTCGACTTTGACGAGGTCATGCGCCGCATGGATATCTATATGGATTGGCTCTCAAGGCTCTACGTCAATACTATGAACGTTATCCACTATATGCACGACAAATACGCGTATGAAAAATCGCAGATGGCTCTGCACGACACCAAGGTCGACAGATTTATGGCGTTCGGTATCGCGGGACTTTCGGTAGTTGCCGATTCCCTTTCGGCTATCAAGTACGCAAACGTAAAGCCTGTACGCGACGAAAACGGATATATCGTAAGCTTTGAGACAACGGGAGACTTCCCGAAGTTTGGAAACGACGACGACAGAGTTGACCTTATCGCAAAGGATATGACGCACAAATTCATCACCGCCTTGAGAAAAACCCCGACTTACAGAAACGCGATGCATACACTCTCTGTACTGACCATTACCTCTAACGTAATGTACGGCAAGAACACGGGCGCAACTCCCGACGGCAGAGGCGCGGGCGAGCCCTTTGCCCCAGGTGCGAACCCAATGCACAACCGAGAGGAGAACGGTGCGCTCGCCTCGCTCAACTCGGTAGCAAAGCTCTCTTACGACGATTGCCGTGACGGTATCTCCAACACCTTCTCAATAACACCCGACGCACTTGGAAGAAGCGAGGACGAACGTATATGCAACCTCGTATCTATCCTTGACGGATATTTCGCAAAGAGAGCGCATCATATAAACGTAAATGTGCTAAACAGAGAAACGCTTATGAAAGCATATGAAGATCCCGAGGCTTATCCGAACCTCACCATAAGAGTTTCAGGCTACGCCGTTAACTTCAACAAGCTCTCGCGTGAACAGCAGAAGGAAGTTATCAGCCGTACCTTCCACGAAACAGTATGAAAAACAAAAAAACGACCGTAGGGCGCGTACACTCTATACAAAGTCTCGGCGCGCTCGACGGTCCGGGTATAAGATTCGTAGTCTTTTTGCAGGGGTGCAATCTCCGTTGCGGCTGCTGCCACAATCCTGACACTTGGGATATGGCAGGCGGCACTGACCATACTCCCGCGGAGATAGTTGAAAAAGCATCTCGTTACCGTGAATATTTCGGTAATGAGGGCGGCATAACTGTCTCAGGCGGTGAACCTCTTTTGCAGGCGGATTTTGTAAAGGAAATATTCGAGCTTTCACACGAGGAAGGCATAAACACTTGTCTTGATACGTCAGGAAGTATATTGAACGACAAGGTAAAAGCTCTGCTCACCGTGACCGACCGCGTATTGCTTGATCTCAAATACACAAGTGACGCTGATTATCTCAAATACGTCGGTTGCTCGATAGAAAGACCGTTTGAATTTCTCTCTTACCTGAACGAAAAAAATATCCCCGTAACGCTCCGTCAGGTAATTATCCCGACGCTAAACGACAACGAGGAAAACATTTTGAAATTGAAGTATATCGCAAAGGCTCACGCTTGCGTTGATAAAATAGAGCTTCTGCCTTTCCGCAAGATATGTCAGGTAAAATACGACAAAATGGGAATCGATTTTCCCTTTGCCGATATTCCCGAAGCGAGTAAAGAAAAGGTTGCAGAGCTTGAAAAGCTGTTATAAAACAAAACTCCCACAGACCAAACAAACGGTTTGTGGGAGTTTTTTGGAGACGCGTGGTAAATTGCGGTTTATCGGGGAGATCGTTATATCGATTGATTGGTTTAAATCGTTTGTATTAGGACCGTCGAGGACGCCGGTCCCTACAAGATAAATTATGATCGTTAGGGTTTTCTATCGCCTCACGGCGAGGTATATGTGTACAATTTTTTCACACTGTAGGGACCGGCGTCCTCGACGGTCCGTTACCATTCGGTTAAATTTATGCGAACATAACACATCGACAAACAAAAATTTATTTATGTTATTGTCTCGTTTATCAAAAAATCGTTCGCGGCTTTTAACATCTGCTTTGTATTTTCAAATGTCAATTCTTGATACGCTTTGTCAAAAGGCAACATTAAATAATCAAAATCCTCGAAATTCCCGTTTCTCTTTGGAGTCTGGTCTTGAAAATTCGCCAAAAAGAACACTACTGTTTTTTTATTTCCGTTATCCATTTGATATGACATCTCATATCGAAATTTGTCGTTTATATTTACCGTTACGGACGTTTCTTCAAGCGTTTCGCGCAATGCGGTCTCTGTTTCGCTCTCGCCCGCTTCAACGTGACCTTTTGGAAAACCGCAAGATTCCCCGCCCTTTGACTTGACAAGCAAATAATAAACAATTCCGTCTTTTATTGTGTACGGTATCGTTCCGCAGGATTTTTCAAGCATCGTTGCCCTCCTTTGTAGAGAAATTTTAAATAAATTGCGGTTAGTCGGTGGCGAGTTTTTAACTCGCCACCTCCGTCAACAAAGTGATTCGCGGTTGCGTCCCGCGAATTTACGAGTAACAAGTAACTCGGTCAAAACACCCTTTGTTGCGTCTTCTATTCATTACTTCATCTCACCGATAAATCAAAATTTGAATATTTTAAACCACAGGTGACACATACGCCGCTTTATGCTTTTCGTGTGATACCACTATGGGTTGGCTACTCATAAAGCGCACCGAAAAGCGCGCGTTTTCGGGTATTCCCTGTCCTTTGAGAGAGAGCCAATTGAAATACACCGCGTCACCGTCGACCTCTTCGCCGACGATATTCAGTCTCTTTAAAGCATTTTTTGAAAGCTGATATTTTATATAACGCACCTCGTTTGCGGCATTTTCAAAGTAAAGATCAATGGAAATGTCCGCGGGATAGGTTGTCATATTCAACAAAGTAAATTCAAAATCCTCTTCGCAAGCGGTGGACAGATCGGAATATACCCACACGCACGATCCGCCCGCGGCTCTGCCCGACATGAATTTTTTGTCTATCTCGCCTCTTGCGTTTTCACTCGGAGTATACGGCAAAGTGATAGAGCGCTGTGTCTCACCCGTTATTATCTCGCGCACGCAAGGCATATTCATAAGGTGGCTCGTTCCCTCGCGGTAAGTACACATCTTTACATACGCGTTATAATCGGAGACGGGCAAAAGACATACGGACGGGCGTATAAGCTCAAAGCCCTTTATCTGCTCACTGTGCGCTCCGTTTCCAAATCCGTGGTGCGGCACTTGGAGAATATCTGCTTTTAAATAGCTTCCGTATCTTTCGGGCAAGCGCGCGTGTTCAAATGAGGAATCTGTCGCCCAGAGTATTGTCTGTCCGCCAAGCTCCATTCTGATAACAAGAGACGTTGAATTTATATTGTCGGAATTGTGAATGGTATCGTCCATACTTGAGAGTATCTCGCACTTTGCGTCACCGATAACGTATCTCTGACCTGTATGAGCCATATATATGGGCGCGCCTGTTTGGCTTATTCGCTCATACATCATAGGTATATTCGTAAAAGGAGAGGAGTCCGCAAACAATTTATGCTTTTGCGTAAGCTTTGGATAGTGTTCAAGGTCGTCTGCCTCAGGGAAATTGAGTAAAACCTTTTCAAGAATTATCTCATCGGCATAATTATCCATAAACAGATTAAAGCAGTTAAAATGATCGGCGTGAGGGTGCGTCATTATCCAAGCAGCTATCACGGGCTTTTCTCCGTTCGCTCCTTTTTTCAAGGTCTTGAAAAGTCTGTCTCTGTCGGGCTCAAGCTCTCTTCCGCCGTCAATTACTATAAATCTGCCGTCAGACAGACGAATAACATACGACATTCCGTAATCCTCGAGTTTGACTTGCGTTATCTCAGGTGTAACAAGGTTTCCGCCAAAGCTGTCCGAATACGAAAAGTACAGACAGTCCTCTTCCTCAACGATGCGCATCTCTCTTGTTGCGCCGTAGTAATTTACGAACACTCCGAAATTATCCTTTGAGAAAAAGCAAAACGAGTTATTTCCGTTTTCATAAGCCTCTTTCTTCTCAAATCCGCCGTCAATCAACGCGTTACAGCACGCAGAATATACCTTTTTATCAACATTATCAAAGGTCGCCACGTAGGACTTGTTATTTTCCCTGTTTTCGATATATTCAAAATTGCAGATCGACGAAAGATTTAAAAGCTTCATAAGATTATCCTCACATTTCATAATTTTAACATTTCAATTATATCACAGAAACATATACATTTCAACCGCTTTAAATCAAAAAAGATCATTTCCGCTGTCTACAAAAATGATCTTTTTCTTTGATTTGGTTATATAAGGTCTACCAAAAAGAGATGTATGGCTGTTCGCGCGAGATAAAATATTTATTATTTATTCTCCTTCGCCGTGTTGATAGAGGCGATGAGCATTCTTTTTATCTCCAAGCAGTCCTTTAACAAAGATTTTCCCATATCCTCGGTTATATATTCGGACATTTTCAGCAATTTGAGCCAATATTCAGTTTCTGCCGTCTCCTTCAAGGCTATATGCATCTTTGAAATAAAATCTGCTTTGCTCTGCCCATAATTTGCTTCGTTTATGTTCGCACCGATACTTGTACCGCTACGAACGATTTGTTTTGAAATAATGGTTTCTTTTTTTGTTTTAATAAGATATTGGTGAAGTTTTATTATACGTGATGCAAATGCAATAGATTTATCGATCAACAAATTTTCTTTCATGCCCGTTACCTCCATTCTTAAAATAATTATAACATAAGTTGTAAAACATTTCAATATAAAAATGCTTTTCGAACGTAAGAAGAAAAGCTACCTCAATTATTCATTATTCATCAGCAAAGCGGCTTCATTATTCATTCTTCATTAAAAAATCCGCGTAAAAAGTGAATAATGAATGATGAATAATGAAAAATGAATAATACAAACAAAAAATCCGCATTCTTGCGAACGCGGATTTTTTGTTTGGCGTGCCTTGAGGGATTCGAACCCCCGACCTACTGCTTAGAAGGCAGTTGCTCTATCCGACTGAGCTAAAGGCACATACTGCATAAATGCCGCATATAAATGCGGCATTTATTTTATGGAGCGAGTGATGGGAATCGAACCCACGCGACCAGCTTGGAAGGCTGGGATTCTACCATTGAACTACACTCGCATTTTTGCGGTTTCTCAAAACTGCCCTATTATTATACCTCAAAGCTCTTTATTTGTCAATAGTATTTTGAAAATTTTTTTAACTTTTTTATTTATATCTTATATAACCACTAAAAACTGTTTTTTTAGTTCCACACTTTCATTATGTGAAACAACAATATCATTTTATTTTAAATACATCAAATTGTCTTATTCAGTTTAAGTTTAAAGTTAAAGTAAGGTTACATTATTTGATTATTTACAACCATCTTCAAATCCTTTATAATAAAGAAAAAAGAAAGATATTTTAAGGAGAAATATCATGCGAATTTTAAAAATCGCTCTTTCGTTTGTTTTGATATTTGCTATGCTGTCGCTCGCTATCGCTTGTGACAAAGGAACTGCAAATCAAGCAGAGACCTCTCAAAATACAAATGAGACATCAAATGTTACAGAAGAACCGTCCGACAATACAAATGAAACACCCAAAGAATCGGAAAAGGTCGAGGAAGAATTCAAAGCTCCCGAATCTATAAAAATACTCGCTATAGGAAACAGCTTCAGTGACGATGCTATGGCTTATCTTTGGAATCTTTTAAAAGATGCAGGCTGTAAGCAAGTAATAATCGCCAACCTGTACATAGGAGGTTGCACGCTTGACAAGCATTACACTAATATTCAAAACAATTCCGCAAGCTATACCTATAAAAAGAACACGAACGGCTCGTTTGTGAACACCGAAAACAGCACTGTTCTCCACGGCTTAAACGATGAAAAGTGGGATCTTATCACGCTCCAGCAAGCAAGCGGGTCGAGCGGCAAACGTGCTACGTATTCACACGTTAACGATATCCTTAACACCGTTGAAACAACCAATCCGCAAGCCAAGGTCTATTGGCACATGACTTGGGCGTATCAGCAAAATAGCACTCATAACGATTTTGCGAGCTACAACAACAGTCAAAAGACTATGTACGAATCTATCACAAATGCAACCGCCAAGGAGATCCAATCAAATTCTCGATTTGTTGGTATAATTCCCTCGGGAACGACCATACAGAATCTTCGCACCTCGTTCCTTGGCGACACTCTTACCCGCGACGGATATCACATGAGCAAAGACTTTGGTCGCTATTCGGTAGGTCTTACGTGGACAGCTACTATTTTAGGTGAAAAAGCGCTTGATGAGATAGATTGGGTCCCCTCTTCCTATACCTATCTTTCCTCGCATCTGAATATGATCAAGGACACTGTCCGCGATGCGTTGAAAACTCCGTTTAGCGTAACGAATTCAAAATACACAGTCTCTTCAAGCGATAGCGAGATTTTGAAAAGCTTGAATTTAGACCCCGCAAAATATACATCTTTATTATCCGCAAACGATTGGAATAAAAACGCTTACTATAACTCCACAAGCTCATCTAACTGGAACGTTCTCAACACCTCCGCAAACACTTCAAGTACAAATCTTCAAAAATTTGCCGCAACGAAGCTCTTTACAAAAGATCAGATCCCCGTCGGTTCTGTTATAATTATAGATTCGGGATATACATACCGTCCTGAAGGCTGGGTAAGCTTGACGGACAAATCCGCTAATCCTACGCGCCAAGGTGAAGTCTCCACCAACTTCGTAAAAGTAACGTCATCTTGGTGGGGCAACTACGTTTACCGTGGATTTAACTTAAAGCACGGTGATGCGACGTATAGCACAGATGCTGAATATCTTGAGCTTATATCCCACCTCCGTATTTACGTTCCCACAAAGTAATAATTTAATCGGATACAAGGAAAAATACCTTGTATCCGATTTTTATATAAAGTGACAAAATTTCTATTGAAATAATCAAGATTTCATGGTATAATAACCTTAATATAAATAACTTTAAGGAAGTATTATGAAAAAATACGCTTCGATATCAAATTTTTTCACGCCCGACCATATGTTCCGCTCATTTGACGAAGTGACCCCCGAATTTTTGCATTCGATTGGAATAAACGCTCTGCTTATCGACATCGACAACACACTTGCTCCCTACGAACAACCCGATGCGAACGAGCGCATAATAAATTGGTTCAAAACTCTCAAAGACGCGGGAATAAAGGCGGCGCTTATCTCTAACAACCACCCACCGAGAGTCGAGCGTTTCAACAAAAAATTAGGACTTATCGCCTATGCCGACTGCGGAAAGCCTAAAAGCCGTATGCTTCTTGTCGCTATGGAGCAGATGGGTTCAACTATCTCTGACACAGCGGGGCTTGGCGACCAGATACTCACCGACACGGCGGCGGCGCACAATTTAGGGCTTCCCTCAATAATCGTTCCGCCGATAAAGGACAAAACCAATGCTTTTTACAAGGTAAAACGCGCCATTGAAAGACCGTTCGTAAAGAAATACCGCAAAAAGAATCACGGCGACGGGTCTTTCCCGAAATGGCCTAAATATTGAAGATTGGAGATAAATTTATGAAAATAGATCACGCGACCTTTGGACCGGGAGGTAACAGCGAAAGCTTTTACGACGAAGGATTCAAAAGCACGCTTCAAGCTCCCGCTTGGCTGAAAGCGAGAGGACTTGACGCCTATGAATATCAAGCTGGAAATGGTCTTACCGCAGGTATTGCTACACTCCAAAAGATTGGCGAGGAAGCTAAAAAGCACGGTATACTCATGTCCTTGCATACGCCCTACTTTATTTCTCTTTCGGGCGTTGTCGAGGAAAAACGGCTTAAAAGCATAGACTACATTTCAAGGTCTTTAGCGGCGGCAGAAGCGCTCAATGCCGACACGATAGTTATACACACGGGCAGCGCGGCAAAGATAACTCGCGAGGAGGCTATGGCTCTCGCATCTGATACGCTTGAAAAAAATCTTGAGGTGAACGGCAACACCTCTATCCGCATGGGACTTGAAACTATGGGAAAGATAAATCAGCTCGGTACACTTGACGAGGTATTGACACTTTGCAAGATATCTCCTCTTTATCACCCCGTTGTCGATTTCGGTCACCTCAACGCCCGTAATATCGGTAATTATTTCACCGACCGCGACAGCTACCGCGCGATATTTGACCGCATAGCTACTTCTCTTGGCGATGAATACGCCTACAATCTGCACTGCCATTTTTCAAAGATAGAATACACGAACGCGGGTGAAAAAAAGCACCTTACCTTTGAGGACACTGTCTTCGGACCTAACTTTGAGCCTCTTGCCGAGGCGATAGTGCGCGAGGGCGTTTGCCCACGCATAATCTGCGAATCGGCAGGAACTATGGCAGAAGACGCTCTGTATATGAAAAACGCGTGGCTCACGGAAAAGGAAGGCAACTCATGAGCGCGTTAAAGAGACTTCAAGAACAGATAAAAACGCTCGGTGCGGACGCAATTCTCATTTCCTCCGAGCTTAATTGCAGATATATCTCGGATTTCGTTTTCTCGGACGGATATCTCCTTATCGAGAGCGACTACGCGTTTCTTATAACCGACTCGCGATACGTTGAGGCGGCAAAAAACACCGTAAAGGAGCTTGAGATACTTTGCCCAAAAGGTACTCGCATAAGCGCGATCTCCGAGCTTGTCTCGGCGCGAAATATAAAGGTTCTCGCTATTGAGGACGAAAGCATGTCGGTAGCCGAGCATAAGCGTTTTTCGGACACTCTTCCCTGCGAGCTTATATCGGGAGCTTCCGCTCTGATAACCTCGCTCCGACAGAAAAAAACTCCCGTCGAGCTTGAAAAGATAGCCAAAGCGCAAAGAATTACCGACGCGGCTTTTGAGCATATTTTAGGCTTTATCTCGCCAGACGTGACCGAGACAGACGTAGCCTTGGAGCTTGAATTTTTCATGAGAAAAATGGACGCGGACGGTCTTGCGTTTGAAACAATAGCGGTCTCGGGCGCGGCTTCCTCTCTCCCACACGGAGTTCCGTCAAACGTAAAGCTCCGCAAAGGTTTTCTCACGATGGATTTCGGCGCGAAATTCGACGGATACTGCTCGGATATGACACGTACTGTCTGTATCGGACACGCAGACAGCGAAATGAAAAGGGTCTACGACACCGTTCTTTCAGCGCAGGAGTACGCGCTTGAAAACATTCGCGAGGGTATGCTTTGCAGAGATGCAGACTCTCTTGCGCGGGATATCATAAAAAAAGCGGGATACGGAGACTGCTTCGGTCATTCTCTCGGTCACGGAGTGGGGCTTTACATTCACGAGTCTCCCTCTCTTTCACAACACGCAAAATACGATTTAAGACTTGAGCGCGGTCACGTCGTAACCGTCGAGCCGGGAATATACCTTGAAGGAAGATTCGGTGTTCGCATTGAAGACATGATAGCGATAGATCACGACGGCTCTGTGAAAAACTTTACCAAAAGTCCAAAAAAGCTGATAGAGCTTTAAAATAAAAAACCAACAAAAAGGAGAAAAACACTATGAAAAAAATCATTTCCCTATTGCTTATTCTCTCACTTTTGCTTACTTTTACAGGTTGCTTGAAAAACGACAAACCGCAAAATGAACAAAATAGCTCTGCACAAAGCACCTCCGAACAGTCAAACGAAGTGCAGTCCCCTGCCCCAGAGCTTGACGCTGCTTATCTCAACGGAGTACTGCTTTCGGAGTACTCCATAATCTACGGAAAAGACGATGTGGATTATTCCCAGCGTGCCGCTGAATACGTAAAGAAAGAAATAAAAGAGCGTACGGGTCTTGAGCTTACACTTTCCACAGACGAAGCAACTCAAAAAAAGAACGAGATAGTCGTTGGTGAAACTACCCGAAGCATTTCGGAAAAGCTTGATGCGGATACTCAGCAGACCGAGTTTGCTCTTCTTGCCGACGGCGGAAGCGTTGCTCTTGAGGGTGATTATTTCGTTATCGCGGCGGCGGCTTACTTCTTTGTTGAGACCTACATCACGGGCGAAAAATTTGATGCTAAAGTTCCTACGACAGAGACCGTTTGCGAACCCATCGTTGCGGAAAAGGCAAACAACTATATCCTCCTTATCGGAGACGGAATGGGTCTTTATCAGACAAAATTGTTCGACGTTTGCAACGTAAACACTCATCTTCCCTCGGGGATAAATTACAGTGACGGTGAAGATATCTTCTACGGCTATATGCTTACATATTCAGGATATGCTCGTACTAACAACGTTTCCAACTCTACGACGGACAGCGCGGCTTCTGCTACCGCTCTTTCCACGGGATACAAGACTATCAACGGATACGTCGGTCAGGATAAAAACAAAACGGATATTAAATCCTTTACCGAGCTTGCGGCGTCTCTCGGAAAATCCACAGCGGTAATGTCTACCGAAGCATCGACGGGCGCAACACCGGGCGGCTTCTCCGCGCATGTTTCAGACAGAAACGATTCAACCGGTATTTTAGCCGATCAGGCAAAGCTCAAGCAAGATATCGGAACTATAATAGAGTGTAACTACAACGTTTATGACGAAATGGGCGTTCGTCAGATACAACGCAAAGTCAACAATACACTCAAAACTCTTTCAGAAAATGAAAAGGGATTCTTTATGATGTACGAGGAAGCGCATATCGACAAGCATTGCCATAGTAATAAGAGAACCGAGGCATTCCAAGCTCTCGTGCGCTTCAATCAGGTAATTGGCGTGGTTATGGAATATGCGTTTTACAACCCCGATACCCTCGTTATTATAACGGCTGACCATGAGACAGGAGCTCTTAACAGCAGCTTCAATTTTGGAAGTAGCAATCACTCAAACGCGAATGTCCCCGTATTCGCTCACGGAGCAGGCGCTGAGCTGTTTAACAACAAAACAATAGAAAATACACAGATACCCAAAACGGTCGCAAAGCTTTGGGGCGTTGCTAATTTCGGCGATCAGAACGACGCATATAAACCTCTCGGATAATTAAATATTCAATATTGGTCTGCTCAAAATTGAGCAGACCGATTCTTTTTATAAGCTTCTGTCACAAAATATGATTAACAAATTCAACTTTTGATTTATCGGTGGGTTTGATTTGACGAAATGGCTATGCACGAATTAAACGGTTACAACGAACCGCAGTAGACCGCCTGTCCCTACAAGGTTAGATTAAATCTTATGGTTTGTATATCGCCATTTCGTTTTATTTTGCATTTTGCACTTTGCATTTTGCATTTATCAATCTCCCCTATAAACAGCAATTTGTTTGAGTATCAAATACATGCAAAATAACATTTTACAAAGTATTGCAATATTTCAAAAAAAGTGATATAATATAAAAAGGCGAGTTCCCAAACCATTGTTTTGGAGGAAATATATGAAAATAATCATTATTGGAGTCGGTACTGTCGGCTCTTCAATATGCGCACGTCTCGCTGGAGAGGGTCACGACATAACCGTTATAGATACAGATTATGAAGCGTTAAGCGAGGTATCAAACGCTTACGACGTTTTTGGAGTTCTCGGCAACGGCGCGGAAATATCCGTGCTTCGCAAAGCGGGAGCTGAAAACGCAGACCTACTTATTGCCGTTACGTCGGGAGACGAGCTTAATATCCTCTGTTGCGCAGCGGCGCGAAAGCTAGGTGCGGACCATACGATAGCGCGTGTTCGAAATCCCGAATATAACGAGCTTATGCAGCTTATGAAACACGAAATGAACCTTTCGCTTACGATAAATCCCGAATATGCGGTAGCCAAGGAGCTATATCGTATGTTGCGCTTCCCTGCCGCCGCAAAGCTCGATACCTTCTGCCACGGAAGAGTCGAGGTCGCGGAGCTCACGGTAACGGAGGATTCAGCTCTTTGCGGAAGTACGCTTAATGACCTTCGAAGCCGCTTGAACACACGATTCCTCGTTTGCAGTGTTTTGCGTGATGGCGAGGTCCACATACCCTCGGGATACTTTACTTTAAATGCAGGTGACATAATATGCGTTACCGCTCCCGACGAAGAAATAACTAAATTCTTCAAGGCAATAGGCGCTTACAAAGACCCCGTTAAAAACGTTCTTATAATCGGCGGCGGAAGAACTACTTATTATCTTGAATCTCTTATGCAAAAGAGCAAGATGCGTTCTACCGTTATTGAGCCTGACCGTGAAAAATGCAACGAGCTTGCAGAGGATTTCCCCTGCACTGTTATATGCGACGAGGGCACGAAGCAGGAACTTCTTTTAGAAGAGGGGCTTGAAAAAACCGACGCCTTTTTGGCACTTACCGATTCGGACGAGGAAAACGCCATCGTTTCCATATACGCAAAGACAAAAAACACCAAGAAAATAATCACGCGTATAAACTCTATGGGGTATGCCGAGCTTTTCAAAAGCATGAAGCTTGAAAGCATCGTTTCTCCTCAAACCTCCACCGCCGCAATGATACTCCGCTACGTAAGGTCGATGGATAACGCAAAGGGCTTTGAGATAGAATCCCTTCATAAATTCATGCAGGACAAGGTCGAAGCTCTTGAGTTTATTATAAAAGATAATATCGACGGAATAACAAATATTCCTCTCAAAGACCTCAAACTCCGTTTGGGAATCCTTATTGCTTGTATAGTTCACGGAGATAAAGTAATTATCCCAGGAGGTAACGATATCATCAGCACGGGTGACACCGTTATCGTTATCGCGACCGAGGGACGGATGAAAGACCTTAAGGATATCTTGAAATAATGAATTACCGTATGATAGGATACCTTTTAGGTATCATTTTAATGATAGAAGCCGTTCTCCTTTTATTGCCTATGCTGGTGGCGCTTATATACGGAGAAAGCGCGCTTCCCTTCCTTTTCACCATAGCTATAATTCTCGCGGTTTCTCTGCCGTTGATAATCTTCAAGCCAAAAAACATAAAGATATACACTAAAGACGGCTTCGTCTGTGTTGCTTCCGCTTGGATAGTTATGTCGGTGTTTGGTGCTCTTCCGTTCGTTTTCAGCGGCGTTATTCCGAATTATATCGACGCTCTGTTCGAGACTGTTTCGGGATTTACGACTACGGGTGCATCTATAATGACTGCTATCGAAGGGCCTTCTCGCATGGGAATACTCTTTTGGAGAAGCTTTACCCACTGGATAGGCGGTATGGGCGTACTTGTATTCATGCTTGCCCTTCTTCCATCTACGGGAGGTCAGGCGATATATCTCATGCGCGCCGAAGTTCCCGGACCGACCAAAGATAAGCTCGTACCCAAAATGCGTCAGACAGCTCTTATCCTCTACGCTATCTATTTTGTTTTGACACTTATAATGACAGCTGCCCTGATGTTCTGCGGAATGAATATTTATCACGCTTTCGTAAATGCGTTTGCTACCGCGGGAACAGGAGGATTTTCTGTATTAAACAACTCTATCGGAGGATATAACAATCCCGCTGCCGAATGGGTCATAGCAATATTTATGGTCATTTTCGGCGTGAACTTCAACGTTTATTTCTTTATTCTTATAAAGCGTTGGAGAGAAGTGCTAAAAAATGAAGAGCTTAGAACCTTTTTGCTTATCGTTGCCGCGGCTACCTGCGTTATATCCGTAAATATATTTATGGAAATGGGCGGTCCGATCGGCGAAAGAATAAGACAAGCGTTCTTTCAGGTAAGCACTATAATCTCAACCACGGGATTTTCAACTGTCGACTTCAACCTGTGGCCAAGCCTTTCAAAGACCGTGCTTATAATCCTTATGGTAACTGGAGCTTGCGCGGGCTCTACAGCTGGCGGATTGAAGATCTCCAGGATCCTTATTCTTTTAAAAACCATGTTGAGAGAAATACGCAAAATACTTCGCCCACGCTCCGTAAATATCATAAAGCTTAACGGAGAAACAGTCGATGTACGCACCTGTCATGCGGCGACATCATATTTTGCTATATATGTAGTTTTGATCGCAATGACCACGCTGTTGATCTCAATAGACGATTTCGGATTTGAAAGCAATCTTACCGCTGTTCTCGCCTGTATAAACAATATAGGACCCGGCTTTGCCGAAGTAGGTCCTATGAGCAATTTTTCAGATTTCTCATATTTTTCAAAAATACTTCTTACTTTAAATATGCTTATCGGAAGACTTGAGATAATGCCCGTTATAATACTTTTATCACCTTTTGCTTGGAAAAAACATTGAATATAAAAACAGAACCCGAATTTGTAAATAAATTCGGGTTCTGTTTTTATATTGCCGAAACTCCCATACATACCATATTGCAGGTAGCGGTTGTTATAACTTTATTTTTGTTTATGCTCTCTTCTTTTTCATGATACGGCAGAAGCGCTTCGTCAAGCTCTTCTATTCTGTCTATCTTTCCGCTCGTGTAATCAAGTATCCTTCTGCGGCAAGCATCGGTACGGCGGATAAGTGCGCCGATTCTGTGATCCTGAACGTCAAAGCCATGCGGCTTATTGTCAGCAAACCACTGCTTTTCAAATGATCTTCCGTAAATATCTATAAGCTTTGCGACCTTTACGTACTCATTTTTTGCAAGTCTTTCGAGCTCCGCCTTATCCCCTGCCTCATATGCTTTTCTTGTGCGTAAGCCAAGCTCATACTTTATCGCGAGAACGTCGCAAAGCTTTGCCGCAGCGTCGAAAACGTAGCCGTACTTGCGGCTCTTCTTTGCCGTCGCGTGAAGCTGCTTTGCGTATTCCTCATACTTTGCTCCCACTCCCTCTTTGATAGTGTAGTCGAGAAAATCGTTAAAGTAATCGGAATAAAGCATATATTTGGACGGATTACGAGGTCTGCCGCCCTTGTAAGCGATAACATCATTGGGACAGTCTATGTTCATGAACTCATCAAAGTCTATTCCGACAAGTCTCTTGAATTTAGCCTTTATCTTCGCTTCGTCTCTATTTCCCTTCGCGTACTCGGCAAGGTAGAACAAGGAGGGCAACTGCGAGAAGTGCGAACATTCCGCTCCGTCATCTCCCCACATGGTCATGAATACGTTCTTTATGCGGTGCTTTTTACAAGCGTTAAGAGCGGGGATCATCGATTCCAAGGTAAAGCGGTTGAAAGGTATCATACCGTACCAGCTCCACGCGCCGCCCGCAAACCACGTCTTGTTTGAGAGCTGCTTGTGATTTTCTATCATATCGCTATATATTTTTTCTTCGCTCTGATAATAATCCCAATATACAGGAATGACCTCCGCGGGTACGGAGTCCACTACCTCTTTGGGCATTTTGCATTTAGGAGCAACGTATTTACCGTCATTCCAAGGTCTGAAATACATATCCGACCAGACCATTACCTCGTAATCGTACTTTTTAGCTATTTCAAGAACCTTTTCAAGATGGCGTTTCATTATATCGTTTACCGTCTCATAACCGTGGATATCAAGGTGCTTTCCTCTGCCGAGCATGTGCGCCTCGTCCATACCTACGTGTATCTTGCGCGAAGCAAAGCACTCCGAAAGAGTGGAAAACATACGGTCTATAAGCTCATATGTGCGCTCGTCATCGGTAAGAAGGATATCGTCACAATCGCGCGGGAACTTGTCCCAACGGAAGATAGCGTTGAGATGCGCGAGAGTCTGTATGCAAGGAATTACTGTCATACCGAGAGAGGTCGCAAAAGCGTCTATCTCTTTCATTTCCGCCTTTGAGTATCTTCCTCTCATATATCCGAAATAAGGCTCTCCGTCAACTTCATAAGTATCCTCGGTGTAAAGCATTACGCAGTTGTAACCCATTTTCTTTAAAAGGGGCAAAAATCTGTGAAGTCCGTCCATACTCATAACAGCGTTTCTTGACATATCTATCATTACGCCAAAGGTCTCAAAATTTTTCATTGTATATCTCCTATTATTTATTTTTTCATTTTTTCAAGCTCTGTTGAATAGCACCACTTACCGCCCGTAAACTTTCCGAAAATGTATTTGTTCGATGCCGACTCGCACATGACGTAAAGTCTGCCGTCAACTATTTCTATCTCCTCGGACATAGGCGCTATCTTATAATCGTAAGAAAGCGATGAGGAGTCAAGCTCGTAAAGCGTCGTTTCAGCTCCGAGAACTTTTATTTTCGATTCATTGACGCGTGATACGTCGTATTCAAGAATGTGCGAAAACGCAACTCCGTAAGAGGTTGAAAGATATATCTTTTCGTCGGTGAAATATATTCCTTGGACCTGATCGGGCATTGAATACGCGCAAACGGGCGTGGGAGCTATTCCAAATTCGTCCTCTGCGGAAAGCTCGAACGCTACGGCAATTGCTTGATTATAGTCACCGCCCTTTGTCTCAAGCTTGTGAGAGTCAAGTGTCGGATAGCTTACTTCTCTGTAAAATTCACCAATAATTATTCTGTTTCCGACAACCGAAACACACGATACATCAACGTAATCGGAGTCTGAATATCTCGTCGAAAATTCGCCCTTGCAAATCACCTTTTCACCGTCGTTTGCGTTGCAAATTTCGTCATAAGAAAACACATAAAGACATCTGTCGTCACCACCCGCGATATATACGTATTTTCCAGATATGGCAATGCCTCCCGCGTGTCCTTTGAAGTCACTTCCGTCCTCTTTCGCAAGGCGCACGGTTTTGTAATTTTCACCACTGTTTTGCCTGTTTACTATGTATACAGGAGAAGCCTCTCCGACATTCGAATATCCCGTGATAAAAAAGCTGTCGCTCGCCTTGTCGTAATGCATTCCCTGTGGGATAAAATCATCACTGATATCGGGAATAACAAACGCCTTTTCCGACGCAGAATAATAGGAAGCGACCGAAAGCTTAAAGTATCCTATCGCGCCGATAAGCACGAGAGAAACAAGCGCGACAAGGCTTATCAAAGCTATAAGTATTATTTTCAAAGCCGACATTTTTTTCATGCTCTTCTCCTTTTTTATTAAATTAAATTCATTACAATTTTATCACAATAGCATATCCTTGTCAACAAAAAAAGACAAAGTTGCACGAAAAGAAGATAAAAATACACAAATCACAAGCAATAAAAAACGCGTTGAAAGCCAACGCGTTTTTTATTATCATTCAAACAACGGAGTTGAGAAATATCTCTCTGCCGTATCGGGAAGAACGGTGACTACCGTTTTGCCCTTGCCAAGTTTTTTAGCAAGTTTTATTGCGGCGGCAACGTTAGTTCCGCTGCTGATCCCGCACATTATTCCCTCTTTTGAAGCAAGGTCCTTGGAAGCCTGAATAGCCTCCTCGTCATTTATAATGCAAACGTCATCATATATGTTCTGATTAAGTATCTCGGGGATAACTCCGTCGCCTATACCCATCTGAACGTGAGTACCAATAGAGCCTCCCGACAGTATTGCCGCGTTCTCGGGCTCGACTGCCCATATCGTCATGTTCGGATTCTTTTCTTTAAGAGTCTCGCCGATACCCGTGATAGTTCCGCCCGTACCAATACCCGAGCAAAATCCGTGTATCTCACCGTTCACCTGGTCGAGTATCTCCATTCCCGTTCCGCTTCTCTGAATTGCGGGATTTGCGGGATTTTCAAACTGTTGAGGAACGAAAACGTTTTCATCCTCGGCTTTCATTTTGAGCGCAAGCTCAACACACTCCTCAATACAAAGTCCTATATTGCCGTTATCGTGTACGAGAATGACCTCCGCGCCGTAATGCTCAACGAGCTTTCTTCTCTCCTCGCTCACCGAATCGGGCATGATTATCTTCACCTTGTATCCGCGAACCGCGCCGACAAGAGAAAGTCCTATTCCCTGATTTCCGCTCGTCGGCTCGACGATCACCGTATTTTTATTTATAAGTCCGCGCTTCTCGGCATCAAGTATCATATTGTAAGCCGTGCGCGTCTTGATAGAGCCGCCGACGTTAAGACCCTCGAATTTAACGAGTATCTGCGCGTCGTTCTCGCCCGTCATATGTTGAAGCCTTATTATCGGAGTATTTCCGATAGCGTCTAATATCGTATTGCAGATCATTTAAAATTGCCTTCTTTTAAGATTTTTTATTATGTATAACGATCTTAATAATTATATCACGTTTTAAACAATTTGTCAATCACTTTTGAAATATCAAAATATGCCCACCGATCTCAAAATAAAAGCTATGAGGAATATCGAAAACGCCGACACGAGTGTCGTCCAAACGACGAGCTGTCCCGCAAGAGTCACATCGGAATCCATCTCCTGCGCCATAGGAACGCTTGAGATAGATACAGGCGTTGCGAAGACCGCGATAAATGCCGCGAAATGCGCTCCGTAAAAATGCTCACGGAAGAAAAGCAACGCGATTCCTATTCCAATAAGAGGTACTGCGACTGTACGAGCCAAAGTACCAAAAATTATCTCTTTTTGAAGTTCCTTGACCGCGGAAAACTCAAACTGCGCGCCAAGGCACAAAAGAGCTATCGGAGTTGCAACTCTGCCGAGATATTCAAGCGCGGTATATACGGGTTTTATGTCCGAAAGTCTGAAGCCTATACCGACTTTGACGAAAAGCGCACGGATAACAAGCACTAAAAGCCCGAGAAAAACACCTTGTATCAAGGGATTCTTTACAACGCCTAACAAAATTTTACCGACACTTGTCTTTTTGCCGTCCTTACTGAACACCGATAAGCTTATTACCGCAAGGATATTTAGTGTGGGAACAGTTGCCGCCGAAAGTATTGTGGCTATCATCGCGCCCTCCACACCGAAAAGCGACTCTGCAAGAGGAATACCTATAAGCGCGTAATTTGAGCGAAAAGCCGCTTGCCAAAGCGCGCCGCGTCGTTCGGATCTTTTGGTAACGAGCATAACGAGGGGCAAGGATATAATGAATACCGCGAGCAATAACACGACAGTATAAATTATATATCCTATTTCCACCTCGCCAAGACCGCCTATTTTATATACGTTTAAAAAAAGCATGGACGGCAAAAAAACGTGAAAAACGAGCTTGTTTGCCATTTTCGCGAATTTTCCGTCCATCCAACCTATTTTTTTCAAAAAATAACCGAGAGCCACAATAATTATTATCGGAGCTATCGCGTTTATTGAAAATATTAAAGAATCCATTTGTTTTTATCCTTTATTAGACAAATATATACTTTAGATATATTTTACTCCAAAAGGACAAAAAAGTCAAGTTACTATTTTGAAAGAATACTATACTTTTTATTTATACTCTATATTTAAATTAATTTATATATAGCACTCAATCCGCGCCTTACCGCATCATCGGCTACACTCGCCTCAAGCGGAACCGCCGCATCGCCAATAAGCATTGAATATATCTTTTTTAAATTTTCTCTTCCACCGACATATATATTCTTATCTTTTGCCATGCGTGTGATCAGAGGAATATCCTCGCCAATGACCGCGCCGAAAAGAAACGACGTAAGCTCATCTTTATTTTTTCCGTTTTTTCCGTCCACGCGAACGTGAAAAATTGCGGCGTTAAGTCCGTTTTCCTTTGAGTACTCCGCGCCTCTGAATATCTCTTTTTCTACTATCTCAAAATCATATGATACTTGTCCCGACAAAATAGAGTGTTGCATTATGCCGCTAAGAAGTTCTCCGCTAAAAGTAGTCGCAAAGTCGGTTATCTCTCCGCGCGCATTTACGCATATTACCTTATTGTGTGTCCCGGGAAGAACGAGCAGCGAATCCGCTTGAAGTCCTTGCGCTAAAATTATTCCTACGGTTTCGGTCTCCTCACCGCGCATCATATCGCAAACGTCCTCCCCTTCGGTCTTTTTCAAGCCTCTGACGAAGATAAACGGAGCGCTACACACCTCTGAAATATCTGCTTTTACAACGTTTTCCGCAAGCTCGCCGATTCCCGTCGGAATATTCATATGAGGCACGTCTAAAAGACCTATCTCGCTCCCCGCCATTCCCGATACGATTATCGCATCAAGCAGATCGGCATCTGCTTTATTTTCACTGCAAAGCTCAAAAATCAATGCTTTGAGTGAGGCTGTCAAAAAATCTCTCCCGCTTTTCTTTGTCACGCCTGCGCCGAATGCGCCTTTTTTTGATGCGATGACCATATCTCCATCACACAGAAAAAGACGGGTATTAGACGTTCCCATATCCATTATAATATGCATTTTTTACCTCTGATCATCTTTTGTTTAATCTTCTGTATTCGGTAGGCGGTATTTTTTCCGATCTTGTAAATATTTCCGTAAAATATGCAGAACCTCCAAAGCCCGAGCTTTCCGCTATGTTTCCAATAGCTTCATCGGTATTTATAAGCATAAGCTTTGCCTTTGTAAGTCTTGCCTCGTTTCTGTATTCTATGACAGTCGTTCCCGTAACAGATTTAAAAAGATGTGATAAATAATATACGCTTACATTTATACTTTGCGCTATATCCGATACGGAAAAATCCTCACAAAGATGCTCGTCTATATAACTCTTTACCTTATCTACGATAGGATATTCTACGTCAGTACGCTTCGGCGCTCTCTTTATAAAATCGATTATATTCACAAGAAGCTCCGCATCCTTTTTGTCGGTCTCGTTAAATCGGTTTATGAGCGTGTCAAGCTTTTTGTGATCAAATTCTCCGCTTTCTCTGCAATCTATCGGATATAATTCAAAAATTTTCGAAACAATATCCGTTTCCCCGCTTTTTATAAGTTCTTCAGCAAGGTCTTTGTTGTCTATACAAACAGCATACGGATCGGGATCCTTATCTGAGAGACGTTCGAGCTTACACACAACGTTTTTAAGGAATCCTTTTTCACTAACGAGCGATCCGTTTATGATATCGTCTTCAGTTATCTTGGCGGTAAGTATCTCTCGAGCAGACGCATACGCCTCCTCAACGGACTTCTTATAGCAACCGCGCTCGCGATCGTAAACTATATAGATATATCCGTCGTCGCTCTCTACGGCATCGGGATAAGACACCTGCGCTCTTTCGTCAAGCAAAAGTGAATACGGAAACGTCTTGCCGTCATCATCCGAAAGAAGAGCAGTCAGATTGTTTCTTTTCGTAAAGTTCACGTGATTTATAAGCAATATTCTGCCGGACTTGAGTCTTGATATAAAGAAACGCGAGCAAGGACCGCCGAGCCTTGAATTCTCGCCGACGCTCCAATTTTTGCCCCTGTCGTAAGAAAAGCATCTTCCTATGCCGTAATTTGTTCTTACAAGCATCATAAGAACGCCGTTTTCAAGCTCTATTACCATATGCTCGTCAAAGGAACGGTCGCGCATATCCGCGCCGCCAAGCTTTATAAACGTCTTGCCGTTATCCGAGGTCTTGTATACGTACGATCCCGCAATATCGTCCTCCGTAAGCGCGCTTGCTCTGAATTCGTGGTATATATCAAGCTTCCATATCGCTATTGGGAAAAGCCATTCGCCGCTCGAAAGAACAACGGGCTTGTTCATCATAATACCTCTGCCGATGAGAAATTCCTCTCCCCATACGAGCGCTTCTGCATCGGGGTCGTCGCAAATTGCCGCCATGACCTGCTCGCCGGGCATTACGTTCCATATAAACCAAAGGTGTCCAAGTGGGTCTATCCATAAAACAGGGTCAAAGCAACGGTATTTTCCTGTTTTAAAAGCCGCCGCGACAGGCTCGCTAAAATTATTGTCGCTATCGCTCTTTATAACTAACGCATAGTTTCCGTAAGTTTCCTTTACGTCTCCCGAATAAAACGAAACAAAGGTCCTACCCTTTTTTGTTCTTACAATTCCGGGGATTCCCTGCCATATTCGGTGACATGAGTCAAAACGCTCAAGCTCTTTTCTGTCTGTTATAAGCATGATGTTCCTCCTTTTTATTATTTAAAGATATTTTACCATATTTGCACGTAATATTGCAATAACAAATTTGTTTTTAATAAAAAATATCTGCGCTAAATCAAGCAAATTGGGATTTCGCGAGTTGTCTTGCATTGGCAAGACAACTCGGTCAACAAAGCGATTCGCGGTTGCGTCCCGCGAATTTGCTACGCAAAACACGCTTTGTTGCGCCTCCTGTTTATTACTTCATCACACCGACAAATCAAAATTTGAATTCAAATTTCAAATGCTTTCACAAGCAACGCCCATGCGAGACCATAATAGGTCACGACTGCGACGAGGTCGTTTATCGTTGTAATAAAAGGACCTGACGCGACTGCGGGGTCTATCCTCATTTTCTCAAGTATCATCGGTATCGCCGTACCCGATATGCTTGACAAAAGCATTGAAACAAGCATGGCTATGCCTATACAAAGCGACACCGAAAAGGCAAGAGATGCGATCTCGCCTTTTAGCAAAAACAGATACGCGCCTATCGTAACAAAGGAAAGCAGGCCTATAAGCAATCCGTTACAAAATCCGACTCTCGCTTCCTTTAATACAAGCGAAAATTTCTTTTTTGAGTTAAGCTCTTCGTCAGAAAGCGTTCGTATGGTGACCGCAAGCGACTGCGTACCGACGTTTCCCGCCATTCCGAGTATAAGTGACTGAAACGATACTATAAGCGTAAGGCTTGCGACTACGTTTTCAAACGCACCGATAACGCCAGAAACCAAAAATCCCATAAAAAAGAGTGCCAACAACCACGGCAAACGCTTTGCAAGGCTTCGCATAAGCGGCTCTTGAAGCTCCTCCTCTGAGCTAAGACCACCGAGCTTTGCGTAATCGTCGCCTATCTCGTCCTCTATTACCTGTGTTATCTCATTTGCCGTCAATACACCCATTAGCCTACCGTTTACATCAAGCACGGGAATCTGATCCTCCGAATAACCTCTTATCCTCTCGATACATTCGTCAGTAAGCTCATATTCAAAAACTCGAGGATATGATGTATTTATTATCTTTTCAAGCGAAGTGTCCTGCCTTGCGACTATAAGATCGGTCAGTGCGATAGTACCGACGAAGCGTTCTTCATCATCTACTACGTATATCATCGATACGTTGTCCTTATCTGCGGCTTGCGCTATAAGCGCGCTCATAGCTCCCCTTACGTCTGTTCCCTTTTTTATCGATATAAAATTATCGGTCATCTTACTGCCGATTGTGTCATCTTTTTCTCTGTACGCTTTATCTATCATCTTCTAAAACCCATATATAAATTATTCTTTTATACTTATTATATCTACATATAGGCATTTTATCTGCTTTAGTATTGACTTTGCTTTAAAATATGTTATAATATTCTTGAATATCAATATATCCAAGGAGAAAAACATGAAAGTCTGTATTATCCAACCCGCGTATTCTACCGATTTTTCAAAAATAGACGATTATTTTCAGGACGAGCTTCGCCTGCTCTCGCAGTGCGATGAAAGCATGGATCTTATCGTTATGCCCGAAATGTGCGACATTCCGTGTCTTGCAAAAACACGAGAGCTTGCGGATATCGCGGTCTCTAAATATAACGAGGCTATACTTAACGCGGCAAAAGAGACTGCCAAGCGTTGCAATGCTATGCTCTTTATTTGCGCGCGCTCAGAGGAAGAAACAGGTGCGAGAAATACGACTTACGCTATAAACAGACAAGGTGAGATAGTCGGAAAATATTTCAAGCAGCACCTGACTCCCGGTGAGGTCACGAAAATGCGACTTGACAGCGACTACACTTTTGAGTGGTCTGTTCCCACCATCGTTGAGATGGAGGGCTTGCGCTTTGCGTTCCTTACTTGCTACGACTTTTATTTTTACGAGGCTTTCGCAAATATAGCACGTCAGAAGCCCGATATCATCATCGGTTGCTCTCACCAGAGAAGCGACACGCATCTAGCGCTTCAGATAATGTCGCAAAACCTTGCTTATAACACGAACGCATACGTCGTTCGCTCCTCTGTCTCAATGGACGAAAGCTCAGATATCGGCGGAGCTTCTATGATAGTCGCTCCTACGGGAGAGGTACTTGCTAATCTTTATAGCAAGGTCGGTCTTGCAACGGTCGAGCTTGACCCCCATAAAAAATATTACAAGCCTGCAGGCTTTGGAAATCCCCCCTCCGCGCATTACGAATACATCGAAGAAGGCCGCCGTCCGTGGAAATACCGCCCCGCAGGAAGCGCTATCGTCAAGCCTGAAGAAATAATGCCATATCCGAGAACTTGCGCGCACCGCGGATTCAACAAGCACAAGGTTTTGCCCGAAAACAGTCTCCCTGCTTTTGGCGCGGCTGTGGCTATGGGCGCAGAAGAGATAGAATTTGACCTTTGGTTCACAAAGGACGGTGAGATAGTATCGATACACGATTCCACGCTTGAACGAGTTTCCAACGGCACGGGAAAGGTATACGACTATACCCTTGCAGAGCTCAAAGAGTTCGACTTCGGCGTTATCAAGGGCGAGCCGTTTGAACGCTTTGCAGGAATGAAGATCCCTACCTTTGAAGATATCCTCAAAAAGTTTGCTTGTCACTGCATAATGAATATACATCTGAAAACAGGTGGAGAAAAACCTGAATATCTCGGCAAGGTCGTTGATCTTATAAAGAAGTACGACTGCGAAAAATACGTATATTTTATGACGGGTGACGACGATCTGCTTGAGCGTCTGCAACGCGAATATCCCGAAATTCCCCGTTGTTGCGGCGGTGGAAAAGCAAGGTGGGAAATAGTTGAACGCGCTATCAAGTACGGTTGTAAAAAAGTTCAATTATTCAAGCCTTGTTTCAATCAGGAAATGGTCGACAAGGCGCATGCGCACGGCATTCTCTGTAACGTATTCTGGTCGGACGACCCGAAAGAAGCGCAGGAATTTCTCGATATGGGCATCGACGTTATCCTCACGAATGATTATAACGTCATTTCTCAAGTGGTCGCGAAAAAGGAAAAATATATTACGTATTAAACGCAAAAATCCGAACCAAAAGGTTCGGATTTTTGTATTGGTGGCAAACAAATTGCAATTTATCGGGGAGAAGAATAAGTAAAAAGTCATCGCGAACCCAAGCCTTCCCTTGTGAGGGAAGGCTTTTTGTGAAAATCGCTTCGTTCGTTTTCTGCCGTTTTGCAAAATTAAACCCACCGATAAATCAAAATTTGAAGCACGTTATTCGTGCAAACCTCGTAGGGGAGGCTATTAGCCTCCCGCAACAAACAGATTAAACCCAAGAAAGCGGGAGGATAATATCCTCCCCTACAAATGCAGGTCACACCGACTTTAAATTATCCCAACAGCACGTCGGTCACAAGCATTAGGCAAAAGCCGACTAAAAGCGCGTACGTCGCTCCTCTTTGATGTCCGTGAGCATGAGTTTCGGGTATCATTTCGTCGCTTATGACGTAAAGCATCGTTCCGCCCGCAAAGGCAAGAGCAAACGGCAAGATAGCCGACGCAACGCTTACGGCAAAATATCCAATAAGCGTTCCCACCACCTCAACGACACCCGTGAGCATGGCAAGAATGAACGTCCGTCTTGGTTTAACGCCCGCGGCAAGCATAGGCCCTATTATTACCATACCCTCGGGAATGTTTTGCAAGGCTATTCCTCCCGCGATCATCAATGCTTGAGAGGTGTTCCCCGAACCGAAGCCTACGCCCGCGGCAATTCCCTCGGGAAGATTATGTATAGCGATAGCCGTTACGAATAAAAGAACCTTCGAAAGATTTGCGTTGTTATGCGACTCCGCCTCAGCTCCCGCAAGCTTATGCAAGTGAGGTACGAGCTTGTCTATGAAATTTAAGCAGATCGCTCCGGCAAAGATCCCCGCGATAGTGATGATCAAGCCGTATTTCCCGCCGTATTCAAGCGACGGAAGTATGAGTCCCATCACCGCCGCCGCGAGCATAACTCCCGCCGCAAACGACAAAACTATATCCGAAAAGGTATGAGATATTTTCTTGAATACGAATCCTATTATCGCTCCTATAATAGTCGCTCCGCCGACCCCGAGAGCTGTCAGAAGTACAAGTTCCATAATGTTTCTCCGTTATTTAAGAAGCTCCCGAAAAATTTCGGGAGCTTCTTTGATCTATCAATAGTTTTCTGCATGTATCTCAAAGTAAGCCTGAGGATGAGCGCAAGTGGGGCATATCTGCGGAGCTTTCATTCCGACAACGATATGTCCGCAATTACGGCACTCCCATACCTTGACCTCGCTCTTTTCAAAGACCTGCGCCGTCTCAACGTTCTTAAGAAGCGCACGGTAGCGCTCCTCATGATGCTTTTCGACCTGCGCTACAAGTCTGAACTTTGCCGCAAGCTCTGTGAAGCCCTCTTCCTGCGCGGTCTTTGCAAAGCCCGCGTACATATCTGTCCACTCGTAATTCTCTCCGTTAGCCGCCGATACGAGATTCTCTGCCGTATCGCCAAGACCGCCAAGCTCCTTGAACCACATCTTTGCGTGTTCCTTTTCATTATCAGCCGTCTTTAAGAAGAGAGCCGCGATCTGCTCATAGCCCGCCTTCTTTGCGACCGACGCGAAATAGGTATACTTATTTCTCGCCTCGGATTCGCCCGAAAAAGCCGCCATCAAATTCTTTTCTGTTTGTGTACCCTTGTACTTGTTCTCTGCCATTTTTATTTCCTCCTAAAATATTTTGTTTTTATATTTTATGCTTCTGCAAACTGGTCTTTACCTACGCCGCAAAGAGGACACTCGAAATCATCGGGAAGATCCTCAAATTTCGTTCCCGCGGGGATATTGTGTTCAGCATCTCCAAGTGCCTCGTCATACTCCCAACCGCAAACCTCACATACATATTTTTTCATAATATTTTCCTCCATTTATTATTTTTTTTATTAATTTTATTTGTTTTTTACAGTACCAAGGACGGTGCTGTGTAAACTCTTGCCGCAAGCTCCTGATTGAGCATATAAAGGCTCTTGGGATCAGATCCGAAAAGCTCCATCTTGGAGATAAGATCGTTTGCGTTGGTCTCTTCCTCGCCCTGCTCCTTTACAAACCAGTCAAGGAACTGCATGGTGCGGAAATCTCTGACGTCATAAGCCGCGCCATAGATATCGTTGATAAGAGACGTTACGTATCTCTCATGCTCAAGACCTGCCTCAAGAACAGACATGTGGCTGTCAAAGATCTTGTCGGGCTTTGCTATTGCCTCAAGAGTTACAGGCATATTTTCATTCTGCAAATAGGTATAAAAGAGCATCGCGTGATCTCTTTCCTCCTGCGCCTGTACCATGTACCAATTAGCAAATCCGTCAAGCCCCTGTGCCTTGAAGTAGTTAGAAAAATCCAGATAAAGATAAGCGGAATAAAATTCCTTGTTGATCTGAGCGTTAAGAAGCTCGTGTACTTTTGCGTTTAACATAATAATTGTCCTCCAAATATATTTATTTTATTCTTTTTTAAAAACATTTTTTGCCGCCTTTGCAATCACATTCAAGTCCGCATCTGTAACAGATCTCATTATCACATTGTTCTTTTTCAAAAAACTCGATAAGATTGTCCACAGTTGTCTCTGCGATATTCGAGAGAGCCTCCTCTGTCAAAAACGCTTGATGCGACGTTACGATAACGTTCGGCATCGATATGAGTCTTGCAAGAATGTCATCTTCTAATATATGCCCCGAGAAATCCTCGAAGAAGAAATCCGATTCCTCCTCGTAAACGTCAAGACAAGCGGCTCCGACCTTTCTTGATTTTATACCTGAAAGAAGCGCCTCCGCGTCAACAAGAGCTCCGCGCGAGGTATTGATAATAACTACTCCTTTTTTACACTTTTCGATAGTTTTATCATTAATAATGTGGTAGGTCTCCTCGGTAAGCGGACAATGGAGCGAGATCATATCGCTTTTCTCAAAAAGCTCGTCAAGCTCAACGTATCTCACCGTATCGCCGTTGTCAAGTCCCTGCGTGTGAAATTTATCATACGCCAACACGTTCATTCCGAAGCCTCGGCAGATATCGATGAAAACTCTGCCTATGCGACCCGTGCCGATAACGCCTACCGTTTTACCGTGAAGATCAAAGCCCGTCATTCCCACAAGGCTGAAATTAAAATCTCTTGTTCTTATATACGCCTTGTGTATTCTGCGTATCGAGGTCAGAAGCATTGCCATAGCGTGTTCCGCAACAGCGTATGGTGAATACGCGGGAACACGGAGTATGTGGAGCTTTCCGAACGCGTGCTTTACGTCGACGTTATTATAGCCCGCGCAACGCAGGGCGATGACCTTGACACCTAATTCATAAAGTCTGTCTATGACCTTATCATTCACCGTATCGTTTACAAAAGCGCAAACTCCGTCAAAACCGCTTGCGAGGTCTACCGTATCCTCATTCAGCTTGGTCTCAAAATATTTAAAGCTTATTCCCTTTTTCGCGCCAAATTTATCGAAAGAAGGAACGTCATATGGTTTTGTATCAAAAAATGCTATTTTCATTTCAAAATCTCCTTTAGATCTCTGGCATTATTATACCTCATATGAAAGCTAAAGTATGTTGAATTTTCAACAAAACAAGAAAATTTTGAAATTTTTATCCAAATATTATTTTATCAAATATACACCATTCTGTCAATAGTTTATGGAAAAATAAAGAAAGATCCCAAATTTGAAAATTCGGAATCCTTCTGAATTTTATACTATCATATTTGAATATTCATCTATAATACCGAGATCCCACAAAAGTCTTGACAAAACGTACTTGTCTCTAATATCCTTTGTAGCCTTAAATATATTCGGAAACAGAGATACGTCGGGCTCTAAATCACTGATATTCTGCGGCAAACCAAGAGCTTTGAACAGCTGTGACAACGTATCGGGAGAGGGGATCTCTTCGTTTATGATCGAAATTATCTTATCCCAATTACCGATTATCACTTTGATTCGTTCACTATGCTTTTCCTTATCGTATTTGCCGTCCTTTGCTTCTGCCGCTATCATAGGCGCGGAAGCCTTGCCAAGCAAAGTCTGAAGCTCCTTTGCCCAAGCATCAAACTCAAAATCCGCAACGTATTTGAGCGCAACGTCAAGATCAGGTGTATGATCCTTCAATTTACAATATAACTTTGCTGCAGATAACGTAGCAACAGCGCACTGAATTCCGTGTGTCTCTACCGCAGTACCGAACTCTTGACCTCTCATGTCAAGCACGTGGGAGATATAATGCTCCACGCCTGAAGCCGGTCTTGACACTCCCGCATGATCCATAGCGCAACCGCTCTTAACAAGTCCGAGAAATACTGCCTCGACACTCTCAACGTCTCCTCTCAACAATCCGTCGGCATTTTTCACACACGCAAGAAGAGCATCTCTTACGTCCTTTGCGATCTTTTCACAATAATATTCTCCGCCTATTGCGTTTGCAATACGCCATTCCGCGATACTTATGTATTTTGCGAGCATATCGCCAAGTCCGGAAACGAGCATCTTTACGGGTGCTTCACATAAAACGTCGGTATCCCCGATTATCACCTCGGGACATTTTGAGTTCACCGACACCTTAAGACCGTCAACTATCATAGACGACGTTCCCGAAGCGTAACCGTCCATCGACGGTGCGGTAGCCACTATAATATACGGTATCTTTGAAGTCTTGCTGACTATCTTGCATATGTCGTTTACAGTTCCCGAGCCGATACCAACGAGAATATCCGCGCTCTTGTCCAACTTTATCGTAGCAGAACCTACTGCCCACTCGTTAGGCTCAAGCTCACTGTTTTGGAAAACGTACTCACCAAAAGCTATTCCCTTTTTCGCAAGAGCCGCTCTTACCTTGTCTCCTGCGGCGCGGTCGGTGTTTATGTCGGATATCAAAAAAGCTTTCTTTGCTCCGTAAATATCAAGAAGAGTCGGAAGCTCCGATATCGCTCCGTTTCCTACCGCTAAATATTCAAGCGCCGATCTGTGCACTTTTCCGCATTCGCATAAAGTATCCGAATTTTCGGTCTTTATCAATCTTGCTTTACTCATATTTTCCTCCCAAAGTGTGTTGACTTTTTTACTTTTCACTGTTATAATAGTACTATATAAATCATTTTTTGTCAATATATAATTTAAAAGACGAATTATCGATCATGTTTTGATAATTAAATTGATTTTATAAATCATTTTTTGATCGGAGAAGCTTATGCCATTATACGACAGAGAAGAAAAGATAATAGGACTTTTATCGGAGACAGAGAGCATGCCGCTCGACATACTTGCAAGCAAGCTTTTTATCAGTCTGCCAACCCTCAGACGCGATCTTATCAAGCTTGAAAATCGCGGTCTTGTGACGAGAATGCACGGAAAGGTCTCTATAAAAAGAGCGCCTGCCGACACAAAGATCCCCTTTTTTCTTCGTATAGACGAGCAGAGTGACGCAAAGCTCGCTATCGCAAAGGAAGCGGTTAAGCACATAAAAGACTCAAGCACTATCATGCTTGACGCTTCGACAAGCGCGTATTGTATAATTCCCCACCTAAAAAATTTCAAGGACATAATAGTTATCACAAGCGGCGCTAGAGCGGCTCTTTTGCTTGCGCATCTCGGAATAAAGAACATCTGCACGGGCGGAAATATGCTGAACAGCTCATTCTCATACGTTGGAAGAGATGCCCTTGAGATGCTCTCGCATTATAACGCCGACGTCGCGTTTTTCTCTTGCAGAGGTCTGTCGGACGAGGGTATCCCCTCCGACAGCTCTGCCGAGGAAAACGACGTACGCAGAGTAATGATGGCACGATCCAAGAAAAACATTTTGCTTTGCGACAAAAGCAAATTCGGCAAGGTCTATTTAAACAACCTCTGCCCAAAGGAAAAAATTGACGTAATTATAAGTGATAATGACTTATAATTACGCCAAATATTAAAGACTTCAGATATATTTGCCGTCCGCGAGATCGTATATAACTCTCGCGACGGCATTTTCTTCGTTGCTGACGGTCACGAAATCGGCAGCCTCGAGCGCCTCCGCGCAAGCATTTGATACGGCTATTCCCGCCTTTGCGGCACGGAACATTGAAATATCGTTATTGTAATCCCCTATGGCAACCGTTTTGTTTTTATCAATATTCAAGTACTCAACGAGCTTTGTTATCGCGACTCCCTTTCCTATGCCCTTGGGCAATATTTCAAAAAGGTCTGATTGCGAGCGGATAAAATCAAAATTGTCTGCCAACGGGTGAGCTTTTAGCACACTCTCTATTTTTAAGATAGTGTCATCTTCCTCGCTTCCGAAAATTATCTTTGCCATCGGTTCTTTTATCCTTGTATAATGCTCGACCGTGTTGGGTAGATTCGTTATTTCTCTGAAATGCGCCATAGTATAGTTTTCTTTTGAAAAATACGCCTTATAAAAGGTGCTTACCTGTATGCCTACGTCCGAAAATTTTTCATCTACGCTTTTTACAAGATCAACAACGTCGTAAGGCAAAACCATCTTCCATATATAATCACCTGCAACAGCGTCATAAAGACCGCCACCGTTTATACAGCCAAACGGCGCGTTTGGTCTTACCATATTATACATATCCGATGCGTAGAACGGCATTCTCCCCGTAACAAAGGTAAAATATCCGCCCTCTCTTTTGAAAAAGTCTATCGCGTCAAGATTTTCTTTAGATATCGTTTTATCCTCTTTTAACAACGTACCGTCAAGATCGGTACATATCAATATTCCGTCAAATATTCCCATTATCTATAACCTTCTCGCCTTGCTCATAGTATTTTTTATATTCATCAGAGGGCACCATGCTTCCGCCCGTCGCCCATACAAGATGATAACCTCTTGGTAATTTGCCGAGTTTTTTGGAAAGGCTGACAGGTCCAAACATTCCCGCAAGAGCGCTTGGCTCTAACTTTATATTTTCAGTATCCGCTATCATCTTGAGAAGCGCGCTCATTCTCTCATCGGATACCGAATAGCAGCCGTCCATAAATGAGAGCATCTGCTTTCCTACAAATCCGCTCGCTCTGCCGACGGCAAGACCGTCCGCAATAGTTTTGTTCTCTACCCCGAAATCGTTTACCGATATTTCATTGTGCTTTCCCGTAGCCATACCGAGCATCATACAGCAGGACTCGGTAGGTTCTGCGAAAAAGCAGTGAACGTTGTCGCCAAACTGCATCTTAAGTCCAAATGCAACTCCGCCGGGTCCTCCTCCGACACCGCAAGGCAGGTAAACGTACAAGGGGTTTTCTTTATTTATAGCTATTCCCGCCTCGTCAAACTGTCTTTTCAATCGCTCGGCGGCGACGGAATATCCCAAAAACAAGGTCTTTGAGTTTTCATCATCAACAAAGTGACAAAATTCGTCATTTTCGGCTTCTCTGCGCCCATTCTCAACGGCAACACTGTAATCGTTCTCATATTCCTTTACGATGACGCCCTTTGAGCGCAGCATATCCTTTTTCCATTGTCTCGCGTCCGCGGACATATGTACAGTCACTCTAAAACCGAGCTTTGCGCTCATTATACCTATCGAAAGTCCCAAATTACCCGTAGAGCCTACTGCGATAGAGTATTTTGAAAAGATCTTTTTATACTTTTCGTCAGCAAGTATCGCGTAATCGTCGGTCTCCTTAAGTCCGCCCTCTCTCATCGCGATCCTTTCGGCAACGCACAAGACCTCGTAAATACCGCCGCGCGCCTTTATCGAGCCTGAAACGGCTAAATGACTGTCAAGCTTTATCAAAAGCTCTCCGTTTATCTTTTCTCCGTATTTTTCCTCTAAAGCCTCTTTCATTTTGGGTATGGCGCAAAATGGCGACTCTATAATTCCGTCATTTTCCGCCGTTTCGGGAAATACCCTTTTTAAATAGCTTGCGAATCTGCGAAGTCTATCCGACGCGTCCTTTATGTCTTTCTTTTGAAGTTCGGACTTAAGGATCGCCTCCTCAAAAGGCAAAAGGTCCGTATTAAGCCAAACCGTTTCCCTTTTATCCATAATATCGGCAATTACGGGAACTTCGTCTATCCATTTACTTATAGTTTTTCCCGCTACTGTTTTTGAATCACTTTTTTGCATTATAAGCCTCCGTGTTAAATAATTATACCTCTTTTTGAGAACCAACAGGGTTTATTATACTGTATCCAACGTTAACAAGGTGGTCGGCTACACGCTCAAGACCTAACACGGCAGAGGAATAATACGGACTTACCTCCATACTGCAATTCCCCTCGGCAAGACGTGAAAAATGACTTTCCGTAAGCTCTTTTTTCATACCGTCAACTTCATTTTCCAAATCTGATAGCTCACATAGTCTGTCATTATTAAGATTTTTAAATGCGTCCTTTGATATCGTGAGCATCTGCAAAACGGTGTCGCTCATCTTTTTTATATCGTTTTGTGCGTTCTCGGAAAACTCGATCTTCTTCGACTTCATTTCTTCGCCGATCTCGTAAAAATTCTCGGCGTGGTCACCTATACGCTCAAGGTCGTTAAGAACGTGGAAGTACGAGCCTATGGCTCTCTCGTCTTTTTGAGATGCTCCTGCGGAAAGCTTGATCAAAAACTTCGTGAGAGCCCCGTTGGTAAAGTCGATAATTTCTTCGTTTTTTCTAATTCGTTCACCGCTGACAAGAGAGCCTGTCCCCATAGCCTCAAGTGAGAGGTTCATATTTTCTTCCACCAAGCCAAGCATATAGTTCATTTCCCTCTTTACCTGCATCAAAGCGATAGGCGGAGTCGATAAAAGTCTGTCGTCAACGTATTTAAGCGTAAGCGTTTCCTCAACCGCTTTTTTATCCTTAATAATAAGGCTCGAATACTTAACGAGATATTTTGTAAACGGAAGTAAAAGACAAGTGGTCGAAACGTTAAATATAACGTGAAAAACAGATACTCTCATCTGCAAAGACATAGGATCGCTTCCGGGGAACATGGAAACGAGCAACTCTACGGCAGGCTCCTTGAATATCCAAATAAGTGCTGTAAACAATACCGTACCGATAACGTTAAAGGTAAAGTGGATAAGCGCTACTCGCTTTGAATTAACGTTTGCGCCCACGGAAGCAAGCAAGGCGGTCACACAAGTACCTATATTTGCTCCAAGTATAATAAACAGTGCAAGTTCAAGCGGCAACACACCTGTACCCACCATCGTAATAACGATACCCGTAGCCGCAGATGAGCTTTGAATAAGCGAGGTAAATATAATGCCGACCAAAATCAAAAGAAGCGGGAAATCGATAGTCTTAAATATATTGGTAAATAGATCTTCAACAAGAGGATTGCCAAAAGCCTGTTCGCTGCTCATTACGTTAAGTCCAACGAATATTAATCCAAGTCCCGAGCAAAGCAGACCTGCAATTTTGATCTTCTCATTTTTGAAGAATCCCATCATAACTCCCGCAAAAGCGAAGAGATACATAAGCATATTGAAATAGTCGTTTTTCAGGGCGACAAGCAGACCTGTAATAGTCGTACCGATATTCGCGCCCATAATAATGGGCGTTGCTTGCATAAGCGTCATAACGCCTGCGTTGACCAAGCCTATTACCATGACCGAGGTAGCAGACGAGCTTTGAATAATAGCAGTAACACCTGCTCCTATGCCAATACCCGACAGCCGATTGTTGCTTATTTTCGAAAGCATCTTTTTCATTCCGCTTCCTGCGCTCTTTTCAAGCGCGTCGCTCATAAAGTTCATTCCAACTATGAACACACCGACACCTGCAAGTAACCATATCAAGCTCTGTGCTAATTGAACAATAGTATTTCCCGTGAACATGGCTTTTCTCCTCCGCGACCTAAAACTAAATTAATTATACCACGCTTTGAGTCCTTATGTCAATGTTATAATACATAGAAATTTATCTTTACTCTATTAAATAGATTTGTACTAATTTGATAATTTAATTCGCTATTTGTAAAAATGACCTCTGCCTCTTGATTTTGTTTTTTATTTGTGATATACTTATTTTGTACGTTCACTTTTATGCACAACAAAAAAGCTTCGAGGATAAATATGAAAGTTTCTTACGTTAAAACACAACTGCAAAGCGTTATCAACATCTCAAAGGTCGTAACCATTCATTATAACGAATATGATAAATTGTTTGTTTTTGAGGGAGAAAAGCACGATTTTTGGGAAATGGTCTATATTGATAAAGGACGCGTGGAGATACAGCGCGATAACGAAACTATCGCGCTTTCTCAAGGAGAGATCATTTTTCATAAGCCTAACGAATTTCATTCTATCAGGGCATTGGATTCAGAACCAAATTATTTTATAATTTCTTTCGTTTGTAACTCACCTTTAATAAAATATCTTGAAAAATATCACGCCGTTCTTGATAAAACGCTGATTGGCTTTATTTCTTCCATTATCAAGGAAGCGGAAGACACCTATTACGTTCCGAGAAACACCGTTATCATACCAAGACTTGTAAAAAAAAGCTCCTCAACTATTGGCGGCGAACAACTTATAAAAACCTATCTTGAGCAGCTTTTGATCTTTATTATACGTAATATTATAAAAAAAGATCCACCTGCTTTTTTCCCTTCAAAAGAGAGTATGGAGACCCATTTAGTGCGTTCCGCAAAGCAAATACTTACCGAAAAAGCTGATTCCTCCTTTAACGTAAATGATCTATGTCAAGAATTAGGATATAGCAGAAGCTATTTAAGTAAGCTTTTCCGCGAACAAACAGGCGAAACTATCGCCAATTTCTTCACCAAGCAAAAAATAAACAAGGCAAAGCAGCTCATACGCGAGGGCGATCTTAATTTCGCGCAAATTTCCGACAGATTATGCTTCGATAATCCTCAATATTTTTCCCGTGTGTTCAAGCGTATCACAGGCATGACTCCAACCGAATTCAAATTATCGCTCAAGCCTGTTTCTTGAAAGCAAAAAACACCGAAAAATGAAATTTCAGAGCTCTCTCGAAATCTTTTACACAAAAACCGCTTTCACTATCCGTTTGGATAGTGAAAGCGGTCATTTCTTTGTTTTAACCGTTATTTTCAGCCGTCTGTCGTCCGACCAGATAGCTTTCAATAACTATCCTGTCGTAAACGATCATTTGTTTATAAGCGTCCAACTGCGCCGAAGGAACAACGATGCTCTTAAGATTTCCGCAGTTATAGAATATCTCGTATCCGATAAACCGAGAAACCTCTGCGTTTTGGTCATCTTCGAATATCACTTCGACAAGATTCATACAACCATCAAAGGCATTGCTTGAGAGCGTAACGTCTCCGTTGAACGTGACCGTCTCCAAGAAAGCGTTATTTCTAAACGCGCTGGAAGCAATTATCTTAACGGTGTTAGCTACCGTATAGCTCTCTTCCTTGTTGCCTACAGGGTAAAGCAATAGCATAGTTCCGTCGCCGTTATAAAGCGCGCCTCTTTCATCTACCGTGAAATAACAAGTTTCTCCGCCGGGAGCGTCCGTTATCGAGAATCTCTCGAGGTTAGAGGGAACAGAATCATATCCGAAGTCAAGCGTACGCAGACCGTAAGGAAGCTGAAGCTCACTGAACTTAAATAGGGTAGCTATGTTCTTTATAACGTCTCCGTTGATGTAAACGACTTTGTAATTGCCTACGCTCAACGCGGTATCCTTGGCAACATCAAGCGTTTCCTTCATAGCCGTCATCACTTCCGCGATAAGCGCGTATGCCGCATCTTCGCTAAGTACGAGATCGCCCGAAGGTTCGGTCTCCTCTCCCTCGGTAGCTTCGCCGTCTCCCTCGGTCTCGGTTGCCGTAGTCAATACTTCAAGGAGATATTCCTTAAGATTTGCCCAATCTGCATTTGCATCGGCAGAAAACGCGCTGACAATATCCTGATCGGTACTCGTTTCGGTCATGCCGAGATTTACAAGATAGCCGTCATAGGTAATATTATCATCGCCCAAGCGCTCCGCAAGATTCTCGAGAAGTCTCTCTATTCTGGGCAAAGCGTCTGAAGCGGGGAAATTAAGCTCAGACGGAATAACCAAAGTATCGGTATTAACCAATTCCCAACCCTCTATCAGCTGCGCACCCGTGATCTTTGCTTCCGAAACTCCGTCAATAGTATTCCAATAATACAGAATATTATTGATAACTACACTGTTGTCGTAGTATTCAAAATTGTCCTTTGGTACGCCACACCAGTTTGTAGCGTCGTTAGCGAGGAAGCCCGCCTGTTTGCGAACTATCATCGTGATCTTTTTAACGTCAGTCTCCCCGCCTTCAAGATAGAACGGGTCGTTTGCGGTAGGTACGACCGCGCTTTGAATTGTGATCGTATTCAAAGACTTTAGGTTATAGAACATATATGTTCCGAGATTTTTCGTATTCGGTCCGAGCGTGATGGTTGTCAATGCCGATCCGCAAAATGGACCGTTACGATAACCTGTCGAGTTTTCAAACGCCGGCAGCTCTATCTCGGTCAAATTAGTACAGTTGTAAAATGAATTTTCCGATATAGTCTTAACGTGCTCCGCCGTGATCTTCTTCATTTTCGCTCCCGAGAACGCAGAATCTCCGATCACCTCAACGTTTGCAAGGTCAAATTCCTCTGCGGCGCAGTTTGTAAAGATCGAAGACCCTATCGTCTTGACCTGCGACGAGATAGTCACCTTTTTACAGTTAGTAAAAGTTACGTTTGAGAACGCTCCGCTCTGTATATTGTTTATATATCCTATCTGTGTTTCGGGAACTCCCGTATCAAAGTCGTAAACGTTGACTTCTTCACCCAAGAACTCTACCGTTTCTCCTGTTGTGTGCAAAGTGGAAGGAATAACAAAATTTCCTGAAATAGTAGATTTGTTGTACTTACGGTAGGTGTAAGTCTCCTCTCCGTTTTGAGTAAGAATGACAGTAGGTATATTTATAGAATCTGTCATTCCGCTCATACTGATATCGGTAGTCTCAAAATCAACGTACGCGAGATCGTTCAAGCTTTCAATAAGTATCTCGTATGCGCTTGAGTTACCTGATTCGGCAATTACGCTGTTTTCACCCGAAACAATGGCAAGGAATTTTGCTGTATCACCATACCATCCCAACTCCAGTATTTTTGTACTTCCTTCTCCTCTGCGTTCACCGTCTATGGTAACAAGAGTAAGACTTGTGCATTGCCAAAAAGCCCACGTTTTTTCGGTTCCGAGATTGTCTAAGGGTCCAAGATTTGCATATTTCAAGTTAGAACACGTTCTGAAATATGCCGGATAATCTACTCCGCTCGGCTTAGCATAAACGTATCTCCATTCGGGAAGATCTAATCGGTACATCTTCGTATAAGCAAACGCATACGCGCCGATCCTCTCTACCTTAGGTCCGTTTACCTCTATCATTACGTTATATGTGAAAGCATGATTCTTTATGTTGATAACATTGTTAAGATCAAGTATATGGTACGTTTTGTTCGAACCATAAAACGCGTAGCTTTCTATCTGCGTAACGCTGTCGGGCATTCTCAAAACGCTGTTCGGATTCGTCGCGGTAGTTATCGCCATATTTTGAAAAGCGCTTTGTCCGATAGTATGCACATCCGCAGGAAGACCGTCGAAAACGTTATCCGCTTCGCAGGTAGTATACGACGTTACCAACAAGGTCTTATCATATATAACGAATTTCGGAATGGTAAATACGTCATACTGAACAGGAGCGGGAGCGAATGTCAGATCGTCTCTTTCCGCTTCCATCATACTTACCTTGCTTCCGCTGTAATATGAATAATATTCGTCATCAACAACTATTCTTACTTTAGAGTTGCCATTGCTAATGCCGGGGGCAGCTATCGTAGCGTAACTGCTTCCGTCCGTCAGCGGATCTATCAAAAACAGGGATATGTTCGGACATTTATTAGAGAAATAAGAACACTTTGTCGACGTATGGTTTCGGTTCAGTACGCTCGTTTCCACATAATTCAAGTTCTGACAGTTGGATATGATCTCCAAGGTGCTGTCCATCTCGCCTATCGATTTCAACGACGGCATTACCAAACGATACAGCTGACCGCAATTAGCGATAGCCATGCTTCCGCAATGAGTAACGTTATCGGCGTATATCGCGTAAATATCGTTACAGTTGTTAAACGCATAACTGTTGATAGTTTTCAGCTTATCTCCGAATCTCAGCACGTAACGCATTTCGGTGCCGTTAAAGCTGCCCGTATTCGCGCTTGAGTTGTAAAAGGCGTAGCTGCCTATCGCCTCGATATCGTACGCGGTCTGCGCGTATCCTGCCTTTATCGAGGACATATCGAGCTCATAATAGGTTCGCAAAGTTCCGTCCACGGTAATATTTCGTTCCACAGAAGAAACGAAAGCTTCCTTCCAAGTAGGCTTGAGCTCTCCCCACGTAACGAATTCACAGCCCGTAGCCGTCAATTTCAAGAAAAACGTTCCGTACTCGGTATCAAAACGCTCTGATCTTACAAAGACCTTTCCCTTTAAGCTTGCATTAGATGCCAGATATTTATCTATCGTCTCAGTAGTCGGAACGAATATCAAAGAGTTCGTTCCGAGAGTAAGGACCTCGTCGCTCTCAACGAAAATATATTTGACGTATCCGCCCTCTGTCTTGGTAAAAGCTCCTGATGCTATAGTTTGAACGGTAACGGGTACCGTTATCTCGTCTATCTGCGTTCCGCTGAACAGATTTCCGCCCCATGACGTATCGGAATACGGCATCGTTATCGTTTTTAGCTCACTGAGTCCCACGAAAGCGCCTGCGGGAAGTTCGCCGTTATCAGATTCAGCATTGTAAAGATCGAGATACGTAAGACCCTTCAGATTATTACGGATAAACAAGTAATCATCATTATCCATCGTTTCGTTGTTACATACGATAGTAAGATGCGTTATCTGATCCAACGCGGGTATCTTCGTTTCGTCCTCGGCGTTTACGTATTTCGTCAGTATATCTCGGATAGACGTTTGTTCCCCGTTTTCCTGCTGTTCTTTTGTTTTCATGTAGTCAAGCGTTATTTTTTTTGGATCGTCAGGATCCTTTTCTACCAAAACTTCCTTTGTAACTACAACGATATGCTCGGTTTTAAACGCGCAGACATCGTTTTCCGCGACCGTCATAGTTTTCGCGCTCAAGTGTCTTAATATCTTGGTGTTTCCTTCCGTTATCGTCTCGGTAACAGGAGTAGACCACGTTGGAAGCGCGATAGGCTCGGTTATCTCGTTCAGGTTTTCTATAAGAATACTCAAGCCCGTAAAGCTGTTAGTCTGGTTTTGAGCCGTCATCGCGGCAAGGTCGATCCTTTTGATCGTACCTTCGTTTTTGATCTTTATGCGATAGAGAGGCGCGTTACTCGCAACTCTGATATCTCCGATGTTCGTATATCTGTTAACGAGCAAGGACGGCATATTTTTGAATTTGATCGCCTTTAAGGCTTCGTTCGTATGAACGATCCTTGCCTTATCTATCGTAAGACCGTATTTCATTTCGTTTCCGTTGCCGTCGACTCCGTCAATGTGGTACGCCGTACTTACGGTAAGATCTCCTTCGACCACGATATCATTCGTTCCCATTCCAACTATCTCAAAGGTAGAAGAAGGGACCTCGATATCAAAGTTTCCTCCCGTATGACTGCTCTCATGCTCCAATACGCGCAAGCTTCCGTTTGTAGCGGTATCTATCTTAAAGCTACCCACACCCGTATAATTATATCGCAGATCTCCGCGCACAGTCAGCGTCGTACTTTCTATCCTGAGATTCAAGGGACGGTTGATTATAAGGTCACCGACGTACTCGATGGGTCCTTTTACCACGATCGTTTCATTAGGCGAATAATTTGCAAGCTCTCTTTCAAAAGCCTCCAACGTAGTTACAGGTCTTTCAGCCTGTTCGGTCTTGTTTTCAAGTCCGCCCTTTTGCGCTACGCACAAGGTAGGAACAAGGTCGATATTCTGCTCGGTGTAATCCTCTGATCCCGCTCTTTCCTGAAGACCGAAGGTCAGCTTGATGCACCAATATTTAAGTCCTCCCTCTAAGGTAGTGACGTTTTCCGAATTCTGAATACTGCTTAAGGATTCTCTTTTTTGAATATCCGAGGCAGACGTGCCAAAGTTATTCTCGATATTGGCACTATCAAAGTTCTCCAACGGCTTTGCTTCTATAATGTACCAAAAGCCTCCCGCCACGCGAAGATTCTCGATCTGAGCGCCAAAGCTAAGCGACAAGTCAAGATCGACAGAATCGTCCAAGCGCTCGATAACGTAATAAAATACTCCGTTTTTGCTCGTAGTAACGTTAGGCGCTTCGCTATTCGGAACGATGTGAGAAATTCCGCTTACAGGAGATTTCGGATATTTGGATATATCCGTGTCTCCTTCTCCATCAACTTCTATAGGATAATACCCCGCTTGACTATCGAAATCAAATATGGTTTCAGTATCTTCGGGATCCGTACTATACGCAAAATTTTTCTTGATCACGGGTCCATTGTATTCCTGATAGCCTGTAAATCGGTATGCTATCTTTCCCGTACTTATATCCGCGCCGTTCATCGCTATCGTATGTCTGAACCATGCGTATGAAAAGACCGAAAGAGCTAATACAAGCGCCAAAAGAAGCGCCGATATAACAAGCGCTTTTTTGCTGATACGTATTTTGGTCTTCTTAGAGTTGATCATCTTGCTCCTCCTCTTCCTTTTCTCTTTCCTTTTTCAGCTCTATTACGAGATTTACGATCTCAAACACGATCATTCCCGCCAAAGGCAGCATTACGAGAAAAATAAATCCTGCCGTACTGGTACATATCTTATAAATAGGTCCTATAAGAACCGTTTTGTACTTCATAACGGCGATCACATCCGATCTGCTTATCGGTCGGTCGGGTTCGGTATTTGCAGTTCCCTTGGTTACGATCGTTTCTCCGCTTCCCTCTCCGCTGATGCTTATGATCTTGTGGGTAATGATCTTTCCGTCGATATCTCCTCCGCGTCCCACGTACTGTATCACGTCGCCGACTTCAAGCGTTTCGTTTTCATATTTTTTGGAAACTATCACGTCGCCTACGTTGATCTCGGGGGTCATGCTGGGGGAAACAATAACGTACATATGATGTCCGAACAGCGAAGGAACACCTCCGCTGATCTTTGTTATAACGATAAAAATAATAACAACGATCTCAAGCGAGATCACGATTCCGCTTAATATGCCGACCGCTTTTTTTATAAGACCTTTCTTTTTCATCAGATCTCCAATGCCTTCAAACTTAATATTTTAAAAGCCAACCCCTGATAGCTTATATCCATATTTGGACTAAAATAGAAAGAACACCTTATATCTACGTAATCTTGTTTTCCTGTCGGAGGGACAAAAACACTTTCATAAATAGTTAACGAATAAGCTCCGTCGTCGCGCGCCGTGACCCTTGATTGAGTAAGCGAAACATATTGCTCGTCGGGTTTTTTAGCCGAAGGGTAATTAGAGTAAGACGTACCGGGGTAGGTTCTCATCTCAATAACTCCGCTGTTCTCGGGCAAAAGCATCTCGTCACACAACAGTTCAGGGATCGAAAGCGATATTTGTATCATATTTTTGGAGATGTTCTGCAACCGAATTATGAATGAAACAGTTTTGTTGGGAACGACGTTCTTGACAGACGCAAGTTTTGAAAGGTCAACGTCCTCCTTTGTAGTGCTTATCAGTTCGGGCTCTTCTTCCCCATCCTCCTGCAGCCAAAGCTCCATAATGATGTTCTCGGGAGCTATCGTGATAGTTCCCTTTTTGTCGTAGTCCAAAATAATACTTTTTACTATGATCTTATCCTTGTTCAATATCCAAGAAAAAGAAGCAGTAATGCACAGCAACAAACAAACAAAGAGCCTAAATATTCTTTTCTTTACCATACTCTTCCTGCTCCTTTCCTTTTATATCAAAAATTACTTAAGCGGTAAACGAGCTGAACTTCAGCAACATGTCTATCTCGCCGCCCGCGATAGCCGGCGCACAAGCGGGATCTGTTCCCTCGACCCAAACGCGAATGGTTATCGTTTTGGGATCGCTGCCGCTTATAGCGAACAAGGCTTTATTATGATCGTTCTTATTCGTGCCGCCATTATAATTTGAAAAATGCTCGAGTGTCGTTTCCTGTAGTATCAACGTATCGGTATTTTCTGTGTCATCCCAGTTGGTTCTTTCTACAAGGTTACCGTTCTCATCTCTATTTTCTTTATAAAATTTCTGTCCATCCATAATGAACTTGTCGCTATTGTCTTTTTTATTAGTCACAGCGGTACTGCTAAGATATTGTCTTCCGTTTTCTGTCTCCCACGCACCGTCGATATCCGCAAAAATGATCGTCTTATCGTCAAAAGTAACGGAAACACGGATCGCTTTTGCAAAATTCTTTGTGATAGGATCGGTATCGTTTTCCCTGGAGTCCCTGATATATGCTTCCTCCAAATAAACGTAACGAGTCACATTAAGTTCATCTTCAGGAGCATACAGTGTAAAGTCAAATTCCAGATATCCGTGGTTTAATCCAACAAGCTTTGAGTCCGTATGGCTTTTGGGGTCGATATATTGATAATATTCCGTTCCCTCTGCGCCTTGGTTGTTGACCGTAAAGAAATCGTCGGACTCTCCTGTACAGTTGGACACAGGATTAAATTTAAAGTCTGCAAATTCCGCTCCCAAAATATCGTTGATAGTCTTACCGGAGGTATTCTCTTCTCCAAATTGGAACATCAATGAGCCGCCCGTGGTGATCATAATATTATTCTGTTCAATATACGGAGTCCATTCTCTCCTTATCCATGAATAGCTGACGTAAGTAAATAACACTACCATTATAACGATCGTAATGATCGGGCGTATCGCTTTTTTCCAGAATCCGCTTTTTTGAACCATATAATGACCTCCTTTCTCATCGTTCCGATTATATTTATCCATTTTTTGACCGTTTTACTGTGAAGCGATCAGCGAAAAGGTTTTAACTGAGCTTCGTTTTTTATCGTTTGTTTCCTTATATCTTATATGAATATCGTCATTCGAGTTAACAAGCTCCGTTTCGATCGACTGTCCTGTATAGTCATTCCAATCGATCCCGTTGAAGCTGTATTCAATACCCGCATCGTCAAGCGTGGCTTCATTTAAAGAAAAGGTCCTGCTTTCATTATCGTAGCTTATGTTTTGAATATTCGCTTCGTTTTCAGCGTCAGCGCTTTTCTTGATGGAAACGAATTTAAACATATATTTCAACTGTCCGCCAAGCAAAGCCTTATCCGCTTCACGATCCGTTCCCTCGATCCATATTCTTACGCTAAGGCTTTTTTCCTTTACGCGTCCGTCCTCGTTATCCGTAAAATCCAAGACCGGAACCGCGTCGTTTATCATTGCGGTAGAGTCTGAGTCGGCTACCTTTGCGAGATTATTACCAACCACGACCTTTCCGTTGCAATACTCCTTATCGGTCCAATAACGATCCTCCATTTTATTCTCGACATTGAGCTGATATCCGTACGGATATTTGGTTGTTATTTTCCTATCCGTTTCCACTTCGGTTTCAACAGTAGTAAATATTTCTCGTTCCTGACTGTTAGTGGTAAACTCCGTTTTTCCGTCTTCATTCTTTATTAATTCATATTTATCGTTAGGTATCCATATCTTTGCCGAGGGCGAAGTAGAATCCGCGTTTTCCACAAAAGCCACGCGAACAGCGCCCGCTATTCCGTCACGGCTATGCTTTCCGCTAACAGACTGGTTTCCGTCAGGAAGGTTTTCAGCATCTATATTAGGTCCTATCACTGCCGATTCATTTGACAGATAGACCTCTACCGCCTCCGACGTTCTGAATTTCAGGTCTATGCTGATATAATATTTATCCTTGTTTTCAGAATCTATATGCGTAAAGGTAGTCGGGTCATCTAATGTCATGTCGTGATTGTCAAGAACTATCGGACAGTAAAAATGAACTCCGTCTCCCGTAATATCGGGATATGTCACCATATTAGTACCTATACTGTGGTAGTTATCCCAACTGCCTTTATAGTATATCTCCAATCCGCTTCCCGCCATGATAGACATATTTCCGTCACTGTGTACCGATGCGTTCTTGTCAAAAATGAACCAAGAAAACGTTGCCGTTGCCAAAGCGCAAAGCAAAACGATATTCACAATTATCACTAAGCGGGAATACCGCCTTTTCTTTTCAGTGCGTTTCACTCTGTATCAGACTCCTTTTCATCTACGGTAAAATCAAATCTTGCCACGACCTGACCACCAATCATCTCGTTACGGCATTCTCTGTCTTCTCCGTCCAACCATATGATCAGCTTTAGCTCGATAGGCGTGTTGGATTCCATTTCACAGATCACAAGATCTTCTTCCAAATTTCCCCACACATACCGAATGCCGTCAACCTCTGTAACGCCATAATGCTCTCCGTTTGTTTCTATCAAAAGAGGCTCTTCCTCTGCTGAGGATCGGAATTTATAAGATTCCTCCACCGATCCGCTTTCGTTAACAGTCAATCCGCCTTCACCATTGGGAGTTATCTCGGTTTGCGCATTTGGTATCCAAATGCACCTCAAGCGATATTCGTCCTCCTCTTTGACCATAAAAGCCACTCTCATCGCCGCGCAAATCTGTCCTGCATCAACACCCTCGTACGCATACGGTATGTCGCCTTCGCTGGGCGTAAGATACGAGGTGTTTGCCAGTCTCAAATAGTTCTGATTTTCCACTACCATGGAAAAATCTGCCTCGAATATACCGTATTCCGCTGTATTCGCGATAGCTTCAAAGCCTTGTACCTCTTTCACCTCAGTCTCGGAATTTCTTCCAATGACAGCTGTAAAAAATTCTTTTCCGTCTCCCGATACGGGTTGCATGGGAATATTCGGAAAATTCAAGCTTATCTTTTTTTGCCAATCGGTATCCGATGAGAATTTGACCATCAGGTTGTCTGCGGGGGTAACATCGACCGTAATTCCCGAAACAGACGCGGTCTTACCGTTATAAAACCAAGAAAAGCTTACGGCTATCATAATAAGTAACGAAGAAATTACAAACATGGAACCGAATATTATTTTTTTTCGTTTGAGTGCCCTCTCACGATCTATTTTCATCATTCTGCCTCTTTTGCAATCTGTGTTTATTTCGTTGCTTCTTTCTGGAAGGATCATATTCCTTCTTTACGGGTTTAGGCGGCTGAGGCTTGGGGGGCGGCGGAGGCGGTGGCGGAGGTGGAGGTGGGGGAGGCGTCGGACGTTTTCTCACGAAAACTCCCTTTACCGCTCCGACTATCATTTCCCGCTTTGCCTTTTTTGCCGCAATTTCTGCAAGTCTTGCTTCCTTGGCAAGTCTCGCTTCCTCGGCAAGTCTTGCTTCTTCGGCAAGTCTCGCTTCCTCGGCAAGTCTCGCTTCCTCGGCAAGTCTCGCTTCCTCGGCAAGTCTCGCTTCCTCGGCAAGTCTCGCTTCCTCGGCAAGTCTTGCTTCTTCGGCAAGTCTTGCTTCCTCGGCAAGTCTCGCTTCTTCGGCAAGTCTCGCTTCTTCGGCAAGTCTTGCTTCCTCGGCAAGTCTCGCTTCTTCGGCAAGTCTTGCTTCCTCGGCAAGTCTCGCTTCTTCGGCAAGTCTTGCTTCTTCGGCAAGTCTTGCTTCCTCGGCAAGTCTCTTTGCCTCAAGAGCCGCCAAACGAGCTTCCTCTTGCTTACGCTTTTCCTCGCGTCTCTTTGCTCGAATAGCGCGTTGACGGTTTTCCTCGGCGATCTTCTCTGTTTCAAGATTGATCGTTCGTGTAATAACGTCTTTTATCTTATTAAACTGCGTACGTTCCTTCTGCTTCTTTCGTTCGAGTCGATCCACAAATATACGGCGTATCTCATCGACCTCCATATCGTAGCTGTCGATTATATCGTCTATATCTTTCTTTACGATATTTATCTCCGACTCCTGCTTATGTTCGGAATAGTCGCCAAGATCATCAAAGGATCCCGTATTCTTTTTCAACATTACGTATTGCAACGCCAAAACGGAAAACAACTCGTTAATGTATTCATCAGAGGGAGCTGTTTGCCTCTCTACGTGGCTTACGCTGTATCCGACCTCGTCATATTGTTCCACGAACATCCAAAGGTCAACTGCCTTACGGAAATTCGGATTTTTCTTAAGTACGTTAGTCATGTTGAGCGGAGGACGCACTAAAGCGCATCCCGCAAGTGACTTGATAAGAGCCGAGCCCTGAAAGCTGTAAAGTATCTTTCGTACTCTCTCTATTCTCTGCAACGAGTTAAGCTGTGTAATATCCGCGTCAACTCGCATATCCTCATCTCTAAGATCAACGTGAGGTGTTAAGCATACGATCTTAAGATCGTATTGGAATCTGTCGTGTCCTGCCTCACAGTTTCCGTCAAGCTTCAGTTCGAACTGGTCCTGTGTATTAGAACCTGCTGCCAAAGCCTGCAAACGTTTATCAAGGAAATACTCAAGCTTCTGTAAAAGCGTAAAAATAAATCTGTTTTCGTACGTGTCAAAGCTTTCTTCCTTGACGATATTCAACATTCTCTGGGGTGTGACCTCGTCTCCCTTCACCATAGCTATCATATTTGTATGCTGCGCGAGGTGTCGGATAGATTCGGTGCTGACCGTTCGTACCATCTCGATAGGAACGATCTCTTCTTCATTTTTTATGTATCTTTGCGGAGTTCTGATGATAGTATCCAGCGCAACGATACTGTCCTCTATCATTTCGACCCATGAAAGATCTATATTTCGCTCAATGAACTTTTCATAAAGCGAAACGTTACATTCGCCGCTGCGAATGGAATTTACAAAATATTGATGAAATTCATCGGAGGAAAGCTCGGCAAGGAAGCTTTCGTTAAACCGATCGTAATATTCTTCAATGTGGGAACGTTTGAATTCTGCCATGTCAAGCTCACCTCCTATCTGATTTTATACTTTAAGATCAAACGAGCTTCTTCAGTCTGCGCAGGTACGCCTTTGCTTCCTGCATATTCTCTTCTCCGAAAAGCTCGGAAAGGTACGCGATAAGTCCGTCTATCTCGTCTCGGATGAACGCGAGGTTCAAGCCCTCGAATTTACGGAATATCTTGTTGGTCAAAACGTAGTCAAGTCCGTCGACCTCCGTTCCGCCGCAACCTACGTAAACGGGAACGAAATCGCGGAGCTGCTTTACGATACGGTTACCGAATGCCAATCGGAAATGCTCGATAACGTAGTCGTCAAGCTTTGCTATCTTTTCCATGGTCTCTTCGCCGACTCTGTATTTTTCCTTACATTCGGCAAACATAGCCTCAAGGTGCTTATATGAAAGATTGAGGTTTTCCGTATAGGGCGCTTCAAACTTTACACCCTTTGAGTCAATGTTTATCGGTATCGCACGGTCGTAGACCTTGTCGGATATCGCGAAGGTAGAGTCGTCGTTGTTTGCCGTACCGACGTACCACATATTTTCGGGAAGAACGAAACGTCCGTTCTCGATATGCTTGGGGTCAGTCGGCCAACCCGAAGGAACAAGGTCAACTATCCACTCGTCTCTCGAGGGCATTTCGAGAATTGAGAGCATTTCCGCGAAGTAATACTCAACTCTCGCGATGTTCATCTCGTCGAGTATCGTAAGATATACCTTGTCGGTGTATGTAGCCTCGTACATTCTCTTTAAGACCTCGGTCTCCGAGAATCTCTTAGTGAATTCGTTGAAGTATCCGAAAAGCTCACTTCGGTCACGCCAAGAAGGCTGTACCGACGCTATCTGCGTATCGTTTTCAAGGAATTTACCCCAGGCATACGGCAGAGAGGTCTTACCTGTACCGGAAATACCCTGAAGGATTATAAGTCTTGTTGAGGAGAATGCGGCAAGGAAGAGACGGATAACACGGGGCTCGTAATAAAGACCCATGCGCGAGCAGGCGTAATTTCTGAATTGTTCGCAAATGCCCTCCAGAGTGATCTCGTTGTCGAACACCTCGGACTCTCTGTCATAATCCTTGTATTGCGCGTCTACCTGAGTAAGCTTATAGAATCGGCTCTCGCCCTCTTTAAGTACGCTTGCGTTTTCTCCGCCCTCGGCGTTCTCTCCTCCCGAGCCCTCGGGAATGTACGCAAGGTCAGGCGCGCCCGCCTTGATAGCGAGTATTCTGTCCTTCTCCTTGGTCAAGCGAATGACCTGCGCGTTCAGCTTGCTGACCTCGCCGACGAGCGCCAGCTGGTTTTTGACCGCGTGATACGCGTGTATTCTGCGCTTTACGAAAATAACGACAAGCATTATCAAGCCCGCAAGCAGAGCAAGAACGATAAGCACCGTCAAAATTGCCATTATCCACGCCAAAACATTAAAGCCGCCGCTGAATTCCTCAAAGATCTCGATATAATCGGGAACGTCCACCAGCGCAAACAATCCTCCGAAGATCCCCGCCAAAATGCTCCAGAATCCCCCGAAAAACTGCTTTAATATTTGATATAAAAATTCTACGTAAGATGCCATGATACGTCCCCTATCTTAATGTAGTGTAAAATATGTTTATGTATTGCTGTCGCCGTTTTCGGCGTTGTTTTCTGTTTTAATTTCTTCCTCTGCGGAAGAGGTCTTTTCCGCGCTTTCCGTCTGAGCCTGCATCTTTGCAAGATACTCGCGGATTATCGCGTCCTTTGCTTCGTCGGAGACGTTATCCTTCGCCTCTTCAAGCATCTGCTCCTTTTTGCTTTGGAGATAGAGCGAGATAAGCTTATAGACCTGCCATGCGATAAACGCAAGCATGGGAAGAACGAGGCAGACGATAAATCCGACGGGCTTTTTCAAAAAGTCGATAAATCCACCCAAAAGCGGTATGTGGAATTTATACACGGCGTTCACGTCATGTACCGTTTTCCACTCCTCGTCGGGAATCGGACAACGTTCTCTGTTGTCGCCCTGTGTCTGATAGATATTCGTGCCGCCGACAGTTTGTACGTCTACGATACGGTGAGTATTTTGAATGTAGGTCGAGCCTACCTTCTGCGTAAATGTGATTATAGTATCCTTTTCGATAACAGTCTTGTCGTCCACCATTTTACCTACGACAAGAGAACCCTTTTCAAACGTGCCCGACATAGAATCGGACTGAACGCTGTTAATAACGTACCCGAAAACGTTAGCCTGCTCGCCGTTCTCCTTGTCTGCCGTAATATTCGCAACGACCAAAAGTACCGATATTAAAAATATTAGAATTATCAGGATATCCAAAGCAATACTGCCGATCTTTTTTAACGTTTTCATAGTTACGTCCTCATTTTTTATATATTTTGGGGATTTTTAACTTGATAAGATATAATTTTAAAAATGTCCTTTTTTACGGGCGAATGCCCACGGCGGTCTTTACCGCCGTGGGTTACCCAGCTTTCTCATTTCATTTTAGTTGAAACGAATCGTTAGCCTCGATAAATGGTTATTTTAATTTAGGTAATATTAACCCTGAGCAGGCATATCAAAAACAGCAGTCAACTTAATCGGCAGCTCCATTGTACCCGATGCGATTTCGTTGATACAGTCAACGTCCTGACCCTCAAGCCAGATAACTACAGTAACTTTAGCAACACTGTTAGCAGGTACACTTGTAATCACAGTAGGATTGGTACTGGTATAATTGTCATCAAAAGTAACCTGTGCAGTCTTGTTAGTAGTACTTCCGTAAATAGCTTCTGTATCAGCAGTAGGGATACCGCTCAAAGCATAGGTGGTGTCAACGTTGCCGTTGTTTGCTACATTTACTTGAGCAAGAGCAGAGTGGTCTGCGTCCTTATTAGGTTCAAATACCTTTATTGTGTTAGGCGTTTGTCCTTGATTATATTCATCAGCATCAGTAAAGCTTGTAGCATTCATGTATCCATACTGAATGAATCCGATTCTCAATGCTTTGGCAGAGATTCCGGTAAAACCACTATTCTCCTTCAACATTACGTTCATAGTAGTACCATTACCCATATTGTTTACATAGAAATCGAATGTGTAGTAGTTAGCATATTCACCAGTAATATTCGAATCTACTTCTGTAACAGTTCCAAGCTTAGTGTCATCCACTGTACTTACTGTTGCATGATAAAAATTCAACTTTGTTGTTGCATTTACATCTGCTGCAACAGAAGATACGGGACGAAGCAGATTAGCAGGGGTAGCAGAGAAAGGTGTAATTGTAGTACCCCACGTCAAAGCTCCATCTGTTCCAGGAATAGCAATGGTAAGAGAACCATCAGCAGCTTGAACATTTACATTAAATGTAGATACAGTTGCATCAGTACCCTGAGTAAACCACGCGTAAGTTACGCCGGTCAAAGAAATTACTGCTACGACCAACATTGCTATAGTAGAGATCATAGCGCTTCTAATTGTCTTTTTCATTGTTTTTTCTCCTTAAATTATTTTTCGTTTTTTATATATACTTACTTGTCATTTTTTGATTGAGAATGCGTACATACCGAGGGTAAAAAGTCTAAAACGTTTTCCGCGCAAGATTGAGGCTATTTATCCTGCGTCGAATCGGTTGTAAACGTCATCGACATTTTTACGTTTCCTCCTCTGATGTTATCGAGGCATTCGGGATCGTCGCCCTCCAACCAAATGACAAGTGTATATTTAATTGTTTCGTCCTTCTTAAGACGCTCGTTGACATTTTCAAATACCACGCCGCCGTCCTTAAAAGGCTCTGTTTCAAATTCCGGCTCACCGTTTGCGCCAAGCTTTGCGTAAGTGGTCATCTCGCCGTTTTTATATAAGCGAACACGCACCGCATCGTCCGCGCCTTTAACTGCGGATTCCACAGTAAAGCGCTCCGTTACGTCACACGTAATATCGCCTACGTTTCTTAAATAAAAGGTATACGCTATATAATGAGCTCCGTTATGCGAACCGTCTGTATCGTCAAGACCCTCGGGAAGCCAATTCACCGAGATATTGGTCATCTGATCGATACCGTCCGCTCCAAGCATCGTGACAGGCTGCGAAAAATCCGCCGTCTCCGACAGCGATATCGCCGCCTCTTCCTCATCTGCCTTTGGCAAAATGCTAACGGTAAATACTCCTTCTTCTTTGAAAAGCATAGACGCGCCGTAAAAGACCGTAAGCAACGCGACAAGCGTGCAGACCGTTATCTTGGCTATCTTTAACCATTGAGCGCTTTTTGCCCAAATGATCAAGGCGTCGTAAATACCCTCAAAAAAGGCAAGAAACTTCCTCATACGGCATCACCTCCGCCGCGCGCGAGAGCCGACACCATTTCCGACTCGCTGATGGGCGCGCCGTAAAGCTCACCTGTCGCAAGTCTTGCTCGCATCTTCAAAAGTGTTTTCTCGGTCGAATGCGAGTCCGTTCCGAGAAATACCACGGAAATATGCAGATTGTGTGCTATCTCCAAAACGCCCGAAGCTACTCCATACGCGTTTGCGTTAAGGTTTAGTCTGCGCGTGTAGCTTTGATGAATGAAAAGATAGTCTATCGCCAGCGTATCAAGCGAGGTCACAAGGCTTGAATTCTCACTCATACTTGTAAGCCCCATTCGATATCCGCCCTTTCGAAGAACCGCGAAAAGACTTTGGTAATCGATACCCTCAAGCTCCGCAAGTCCCTTTTCGTCGACAACGAGGCAAATAATATCGTCTCGTATCGAATATTTCTCCAAAAGCTTTAGCAGCTCCGATACGAATTTTTTGGATTCAAAGCACTTGGCTTCGATAGGGATCGTAACGGGTTCTATCTCCCCTCCGCGCTCCCTGACTCTGTCAAGCATCAAGCAAAGCCGCTCGACCATCAAAAGAGTAAGCCGCGCCGTTTGCGAGGACATATTCGCAACAGGCAAGAAGACCTCTGATCTAACAACGCCGTAGAACGGGTCGTTTATTATAAAATCCGCTATAAATTCGCGAGTCTCGTTTTCAATTATATTCCTAATGGGTCTGAATTGAAGCTGCAGACCGTAATTGTCGGTCTTTCGCTTTGTTCTGTATCTCGCGTCTATGTAATTAATGAATTCTATAAACGCCTTGCGGTCAGAGAGCATAGCCTTGAGAAGCTTTTTGTCAAGCGCCTTGCCAGACATAGCCTCAAGCTGCTTTGTCAGCTCCTCCGCGTCGCGCGATTCGACAGCTCCCACGAAGAAGAGGTTATCTACCGTATCCGCGATAGCGGTTATCTTTCCCGTTACCGATATTTTTTTATCGTTCGCTCCATGAGGGAATCCGCAGCCATCCACGCTTTCGTGATGCTCTGTAATAGCTTGTAAAACGTACGACTCAAATTTTCGTTCGTCAAATTCCGCAAGCTTTAACTCGCACATATCCTCGATTATCTCAACGCCCTTTTCAACGTGACTGCGGTATATCGCCTGCTTGGCTTTTACTACGTTATGCTCGGCGTATAGATTATCTCTCGGAATAGCCGCCTTTCCGATATCGTGCAAGAATACCGCGGAAGCAATATGCTCGGCGTTTAATTTCGCATCAAAGAACCAGTCCTCTCCTTTGATACGTTCCAACAAGAATACGGCAATCAGCTTACATCTCTTGCAATGCTCCTGAACGGGAATCGGAAGCTCTTTGAGCTTGTTATTCAATTTTTGTCTTGAAATTCTGTTTACCGTTGCCATTCTCGTTTCCTTTTCGTTGCGTATTACCTCTCGCTCTTGCGACGTCCCTCCAATACGATAGGGTCAAAATAGCTGGACAGTGAGTAATACAATAGGTTGAATATATGATACGCGTTGTCCTCGTTATCCTCAATATCTCCGTTATATACGCGGATAGCAAAATCCATAAGCGTCATAAACGTAGTGTGGATAATCGTGATAACGTCAGCCTCGTCTTTAAATATGGGAGAGAACACACTCTCTTGTGAGTCCAAAAGCTCCCTGTGTTTTCTTAACGTTTGCTCGTGGAAATATGCGGAATAATAAAATCGAACGTAACAGCGGCAACGACATTCGTTGCCAAGCAAGAATCTCCATAATTTATTAAAGAGATTACGTATACGCTCTACGAAAGGACAGGGATCATCAAAGAAATTTGCCGCCGAATTGCGAACAAAAGCGAACAGCTCTTTATCCAATACGGAAAAAGCCTCCGAATACAAAAGCTCCTTGCTTCCAAATATGCGATAGATATACACCTCGTTAAGACGAATGTTAGGATCGTCTATTCCGAGAGACACTATTCCCTTCGTTGTCGCTTTCTCAAATCCGCAATCTCCGATCAAACGGATTGTATTTTCGAGCAGCGCCTCTCGAATCACGTTACCGTTTTTCATCATTTCCACCTCAAAAACTTAAATTTAGTAGTGTTTACTACAAAGTTCCCTTAAAAAATCGCCTTTTCCTCAAAGGCCTTGGTTTTATTACATTTTGCGACATTTTGGGTATCTGTTTTTTTGGTATTCAGTTTAAATTTGCTTCGAATATTTCCGACCATTTAGCATTTTATGCTTATTGAAAAAACTTTATGACCTATTTCAGATCAAACATCATTACTCCCAAAACAAAACTACGATCCTTTATAGTTTTTTCGATCCTTGGATATGTATTTCATCTTGGGACATTATTATAACTTATTTAGAACCAAATGTCAAGACATATTTAAAAATATAGATACGATTCGTAAATAAATTAGTGTTTTTTATATATTTTGGGGCTGATTTTTCACATTTCTCACAACTGACTACCGCCATTCCGTGTAATTCAAGCAAAGAAAACTCAACAAAAAGTGTAAAACTTATAGTAAGGTGTGAGCATCTCTCTCGTATATTCAAGCAAGACACAGGATTCTGCATATCCGAATATCGCTCGGTAATACGGCTTCAAAAAGAGCAGCTGCTGCTTCGTTCCGCTCGCCAGTCTGTTCCCCGCGACGAAGCCGTTGGTCTAAATACATCAAAGAAAGATAAACAAAAAGCAGACCGCATTGGGCTACCTACCATAAAGCAGGTAGGATAGCCCAAGAGCGACCTTTCTAAGAATGAGATACGGTGTAACCGAGATTTCGGTTATGCCGTTTTCTCTTTTATATTTACTTCTTGTTTTCGTTTCCATTTCACATCTTCCAAATGCTCCTCGAACATTTCCTCTATTTCCTCGGCTGTGGGGATATAGACAATGCCGACACCGTGATAATACACGTCGATCTGTTGATGTCTGCGTTTATCCTTGCGGTACGGAGCGTGGACTACGATCTTGGAAACGAACTCGTGGACAAGTTCGGGAGTAAGCTCCTTTACCTCGGTAATCTTCTTAACCTTGGCAATAAACTTTTCAATATCGTCCGTTTGCTGCTTGCCCGCTTCGATCTCTGCGCGAAGTGTTTCGGCAAGCTTTTTCTTTTCCGCTTGCTCGTCCTCATACATTTGTGACATCTGAGCAAAGCGGTCATCGGACAATTTTCCCGATAGGTTGTCCTCGTAAATACGCATAAAACGTGTGTCAAGCTCGGCTATTCGCTTTTCGGTCTTTTCAAGCTCCCGTCTTTTCTTGGATAGTTCCTTGCGGCTTTCCTCAATAGAACGGCTTTGCATCTGCTCGGCAAACTTCCTTTCAAAGCATTGCACATACCAAAAGACACGTTGCATACTTTGCAGGACGGCTTGTTCAAGGTGTACCTCTCTGACGAAATGCGCCGAGCAGTTATCCTTGTTGAGTCTTGAAGTCGAGCAGGTAAACCAATTTTGCTCGTGCGTAAGATTTTTTGCCGTGCAGTAATAGAGC
>SVUA01000031.1 GCA_015063485.1 Oscillospiraceae bacterium
TCCGCCCGAAATACCTGCTTCTTGACGAGGCTTTTGACGGACTTGATCCTCTCTCAAGAAAGAGATTCAAGGACGAACTTATAAAGCTTGTCGAGGAAAAGGGAACGACTGTCATAATTTCAAGCCACTCGCTCCGTGAGCTTGAGGATTTTTGCGATACTTATACGCTTATTGACGGCAAGACGGTCGCGGCATCGGGCGACATTGAGGAAAAGGTGTCGAAATATTGCAAATTCCAGCTTGCGTTTTTAACAAAAGTTCCCGACAGTATCTTCGACGGACTTCCCGTAAGCTCGATATCAAGGAGCGACCGCTTCGTGCGCATAGTCCTTGAGGGCGACAGCAAGGAAATGGAGGAAAGATTGATGGCTCTTTCTCCCGCGGTGATTGAGGAACTGCCGATGAACTTCGAGGAGCTGTTTATCAACGAGGCAGGAAAGGAGGCATAACGTATGAAAAGCTTTGGACAGTATTTTAAATATCATTTCAGATCGACGTTTTTGAGATTGATCATAATGATGGCTATCGTTTTGGTGGTTTCGTTTATAAATATAGACGGGATAATAAAAATGGGTCATAGGTATATTTCGTATATAAACGAATATGGTATTCCTAACGGCCATTATGTAGAGTCAATGAGAGTTATATTGGGAGATTACACAACTATCTTAGCGGTTCTTTGCACGCTTATGCCGATATTGGAATTTTACGGTTTTAAGAGCAGACGTAATCTTGATACTATGTTCACTCTTCCCGTAAGTCGTACAAAAATGCTTTTTGCACATTTACTTAACGGCTGGATACACATAATGCTTGCTTTTACGGCGGAAGCTGTAATAATCTTTGCCGCATTGCGCCAGCAAAAAGAATTGATTGATGAATCTTTTTTGTTTGGATATTATTTTGTGCTTTTAGCGGTTGGGCTTGCCATATATCTGTTTTTCTCATTCGTCTTTTCTCAAGGCAATACGATAATAGACGGTATGGTTTTTATGGCAGGGTGGATGTTTGCGTTTGTTATGCCGTTTTGGATTGTGGAAGCAATAAACGGTGATTTGCGTTTTTATGGATATGTCAATTATACCGCAAGCAATACAGTAAGTTATTGGCTTTTACGAATAATTAATTCGGTGGTATTTTATTCTCCGTTCGACAAAATAACCGCGGTATTTCAGGAATTGATGGAAATTGAATCTTCATATACGTCAAACTCGATAAAGAATATGAACATAGATAAAATTGAATCCAATATAGGAGTAGCTTTTTGGTGTGTCATGGGCATTATATGTCTCGTTTTGCTTTATTTCACCTTCAAGAAGCAAAGAGTGGAAAAGGTCGAGGATATCTCAAATTCTCCTATTGGATACAAATTCCTTATACCGTTTTACGTTATAAGTTTTATGCTTGTGGCGTATGATCCTCTCATAGTGGTTATTGGCGTAATAGCTATGCTTGTCGCGTATATCGTTTACAGGCGGACGTTCAAGATAAAAAAATGGGATATAATAATGATCGGTATAACGATCGTGATAGGTATAGGTGTCGGTATCGCGGATTATGTAATCGAATCAAACCGCACTGTCGGGGCGGGTGTGTATTTATGCGAAAATGTTTTTCAATATATAAGCTTATGAATTTTTAGTGACTTTTGAAAAAAACTCATTAACAGCGGTTGACAATCGGTAAATTTTCGGGTATAATGAAAGCGTAAGAACAATTATTTCCGAAAGGGGTAAATTAAAATGAAAAAGGAAAACGATCGATTTATACCGATAAACAGTGTAGGATATATTTACGACCTCTATTTTCCGTTTATTTTACATTATAATAAGGATAAGGGCTTTTCCGAGCTTGTAAATTACAAAAAGCCGATAGCGGATTCGGATTTTTTCTCGGAGCTTGTGGACGAATGCAGTCCTTTTGCGCCATCTCTTGCACCGTTTTTTGCACAAAAGGATAATTCGCAGTGCTTTATGCTGACCTGCTTTTTCGGAAAGAATAAGCTGTCGGAGGGCGATACGCTTGATTCTCTTCTCAAAGAGCTTTCGGACGTTGACGGAGTATTTTCAAAAATGCTTGAATACTATTTTTCGCGCGCCGACGTTTCAACGCTTACGAGAAACGATATTGCGAAAATCGGTGTACTTATACGCGAATCCTCACTTGACGATACCGTAAAGAGCGGACTTTTCTCATTCTTTATCGATCCCGATTCATCGGTGGATCTCTTGTGCTCCGCGCTTCGCGAAAGAGCCGAGATAATAGAAAAGAGAAGAAAAGAGAGCGTATCCGAGCTTTATTCAAGAGTTCCCGACATAAATTCCGAGGAGCTTTTGAACAGGATCGCGAGAGTAAAGAGCTTTTCAAAGCTTCCCGAAAAGCTTTATATAACCTTCTGCGCGGCGGCGAAAAATACCGTGGAATTTGTCACTGACGGCAAGGACGTAACGCTTATACTCGGCGCGGACTATATGTGCGCTCTTGAGTCGATGGAGTACAGAAAGCGCCCCGAACTTGATTCTTTCGGTAACGCAATATCCGAAAAGAATCGAGTTGAGATCCTTGAGCTTATGAAGAAAAACGGAGGCGTAACTATCCGTGATATCGAAAAGGAGCTTGGACTTACGGGAACGAACTCCTACTATCACTTGAGCCTTATGCTCCGCACGGGAATGATAAAAACGCGCAACGTTGGACGCGTGGTGTTTTATAGCATCGATAGCGACTATTTCGGCACTATCATCAATATGCTCAAGAATTTTGCGGAATAACGCACTTTAAGAGAAGGAGAGCATTATGGACTTTGAATTTAAATATCATAAATCACTTGAGCATCTTCACGTAGGAACTGAAAAGCCGAGAGCGTATTATATTCCTTTCGAGGATAAGAAAAAGGCTCTTTGTGGCAACAGAGCGAAAAGCGCAAACTTTATATCGCTTTGCGGAGATTGGGATTTCCGATTTTACGAAAGTGAGTTTGATCTTGACGATTTCCTTTCGGAAGTATTTTCAACGGAAGGTTTTGATAAGCTGACCGTTCCGAGAAGCTGGCAGACCGTACTCGATAAGGGTTATGATACGCCGATGTACACAAATTTAGACTACCCCATACCCTACGACCCGCCCCACGTTCCCGTTATGAATCCGTGCGGACTTTATTCGCGAGATTTTTATATTGACGGCGAGACGCTCAAAAAGGATATTTACATAAACTTCGAGGGGGTCGATTCTTGCTTTTATCTCTTTATAAATAACGCTTTTGTTGGTTACAGTCAGGTCAGCCACATGACGAGCGAATTTAACGTGACTTCTGTCTTGAAGGCGGGAGTGAACAATATTAAAGTTCTCGTTTTTAAGTGGTGTGACGGAACTTATCTTGAGGATCAAGACAAGTATCGCTATTCGGGCATCTTCCGCGAGGTATATCTGCTTGCGCGGGATAAAAACTGTATTCGGGATATACATATTCGCACGTCCTTGAATGACGGATATACCGAAGCAACCCTCATTCCCGAGCTTGTTTCTGATGTAGAGCTTGATTACGAATATGAATTGCTCTCACCCGATGGAAAAACGATATCGTCGGGTAAGGGAAAGACCGATAAGGCACTTTCCGTAAAGGTAGATTCTCCGATGCTTTGGAGCGATGAAACGCCTGAACTTTATTCTCTTGTTCTTCACTGCGGAAGCGAATATATCGCTATTCCTGTAGGATTTAAGGACATAAAGATAAAGAACAGAGTTGTTTATATCAACGGCAAAAAGGTCAAGGCAAAGGGCGTGAACCGCCACGACAGCCACCATATTTTAGGCTCTGCGACGCCTATGGATCATATGATACGTGACCTGAATATACTTAAGGCGCACAACGTGAATATGATACGCACGAGCCATTATCCGAATGACCCGCGTTTCCTTGAGCTTTGCGACAGATACGGATTTTACGTTTGCGACGAGGCTGATATCGAGAGCCACGGAGCGCAAAAGATAGGCTATTGGGACAATCTGACTGACAGTGATGAATGGACCGCAAGTTATCTCGACCGTGCCGAGCGTATGCTTGAGAGAGACAAGAACCATGTATGCGTTATTATGTGGTCGGTCGGAAACGAATCGGGAACAGGAAGAAACCACGTTGCTATAAGAAATTATTTCAAGAGCAGAACTCCCGATATAATTGTTCACGGTGAGGACGCTTCTCGCCGCTTTGCTCAATGGAATAAATTGAATTACCAAAGCGTTACTAATGAAGCAAAGGCGGTCAAGATAGATTATCACGACATTACCGACGTGTTAAGCTTTATGTATATATCGCCCGAAGAATGTGTTACTAATATCATAAAAAACAAGTCTCTTGATGTACCGCTCTTCCTTTGCGAATATTCTCACGCAATGGGTAACGGACCCGGAGATTTAAAGGAATATTGGGATATCATATACAAGTATGATTCGTTCTTTGGCGGCTGCGTATGGGAATTTACCGATCATTCGGTTGCTATCGGAGATGATGCTTACGGTGATCCGAAATTTACCTACGGCGGAGATTTCGGAGAAAAGCCGAACACAAGCAACTTCTGCGTTGACGGTTTGGTATACCCCGACAGACGTTTGCACACGGGTGTTCTTGAATATAAACAGGCTATAAAGCCTTTTGCGGTTAGTGATGTCGATATAAAGAACGGAAGCTTCCGCATAAAAAATCTTCGTTATTTTACAACTCTTTCCGACCTTGATCTTTGTTGGAGCTTTACTCAACGCGGTAAGCTTTTGAAAAAGGGAAGAATACAGAGTGTTGCGATAAAGCCACAGATATCAAGAAAGTTCAATATCGACCTTTCAAATATCGATATGACACTTGGCGGAGAGCTTTATATTTCGATGCGTAAGAATACCGCATCTGTTTGGGCAGAAGTTGGATACGAGGTTGGATTTGAGCAATTCAGACTTGCTTCGGAAGAAAAGAAGCCGTCGCTTTTGGAAACGTCAAAGGGTAATATCGAGGTACTCGATAGCGAAAGATATATTCGCATAATCGATGCGAATACCGTATATGTATTCGATAAGGCTCTCGGCACACCCGTTTCTATCGTTGATCACGGCAGAGAAATGCTTTCCTCGCCCATACGTCCTACCGTTTGGCGCGCGCCTACCGATAATGACAGAAAGATCAAATTTGATTGGATAGCCGCAGGCTATGCTAAGGCGCAGGTGAATTGCCATTCTTGCTCACTCGTTTCTTTCGATGAAAATAGCGCTTGTATAGAAGCCGAGCTTGTCATGGGTGCGTATGCGAGAATGAATTTCCTTAAATTGAAGGTAAGATATACCGTTGTTTCTGGTGAGGGAATGGTTATAGACACTCATGCGCAAAGGCTTGATTATTCCTATGAAAAGGAATCACCGTTCTTGCCGCGATTTGGGTATGAGTTTTTGATGCCTGCCGATAACGAGCGTCTTGTATACTTTGGCAGAGGACCTGTTGAGAGCTATGTCGACAAGCGACTCGCGTCTTTCCAAGGCGTATTTGCGACATCTGTGACCGAGCATTTCGAGCATTACGTTCGTCCGCAGGAGAACATGGCTCACGCAGATACAGAATGGGTCTCTGTTTCTAACCTTTCGGGACACGGTCTTTTAGTGCTTTCCGCAGATAAGTCATTCAGCTTTAACTGTTCGCATTTTACGTCAGCCCAGCTTACAAAAACGGCGCATGATTTCGAGCTTGTTCCTCTTAAAGAGACGGTCGTGAACATTGATTACAGACATTCGGGAATAGGTTCGAATTCTTGTGGTCCTGTTCTTAACGAAAAATGGAGACTGGACGAGAGAGAATTTGATTTCTCATTCCGCTTGAAGCCGTCGTTTATAGATGCTACTGATCCCTTTGAGGAAGCGGGAAGATAAAAATATTTGTTTAAGTTGGCTCATAAGCAATGAGCCAACTCTTTTTTTGCTTTATACGTTTCATTTCCTAAGAGCTATTTTCATATAAATAAACTAATGAAACAGAACGGAGCTTGGACATGATAGAGAGCAGAGAAAAGGTAAATCAAAAAAACTATGGATTAAGCAGTGCCGAGGCAGCTCGTTCGCGCGAGGAAAACGGTGAGAATATTTTGAGCAAAAGCAAACCGAAAAGCTTTTTGCGGCATTTTTTTGGAAATCTCGGTGACCCCGTAACGCGAATATTGATTTGCGCTCTTATAGTAAATCTTTTCTTTGTTTTCAGGGGCGGTGATGTGATAGAGACTATCGGTATCGCGGTGTCTGTTTTTCTTGCGGCGTTTATCTCCACCGTATCGGAGAGGGGAAGCGAGGCGGCGTTCAGACGGCTTTCCGCAGATTCGGAGCTATCAAGCTTTCGCGTTCGCAGAGACGGAAATATATGCGAGATACCCATATCGGAGATAGTTGTCGGTGACGTCGTGCTTATCGGCGCGGGAGAGCAGATACCCGCCGACGCGTTCGTTATTTCGGGTGAGCTTTCGGTAGATCAATCGGCTATGACGGGAGAGAATCGCGAGGTGAGAAAACGCAAAAGCCGAGATAAAAGTAAAAAGCCCGACTCGGAGAGCGCGGTATTTCGCGGTTCGACCGTTTTGTCGGGACAGGGAGAGATATGCGTTTTTTGTGTGGGCGACGCGACCTTTCTCGGTCAGATATCGCGCGAGGTACAGACAGACACACGAGAAAGTCCGCTAAAGATACGTCTTACAAAGCTTGCGAAACAGATAAGTATTCTCGGCTACGTTGCCGCGGCTCTTGTCGCGGTAGCTTATCTTTTTAACGTTTTCCTTATAGACAGCGGATTTCATATGCCTCTTGTGATGATGAAGATATCGGACATTCCGTACCTGCTCGAGAAGCTTCTTCACGCCTTTATGTTAGCATTAACTATCGTCGTGGTTGCCGTCCCGGAAGGACTTCCAATGATGATAGCCGTGGTCTTATCGGCGAATATACGCAGAATGGTAAAGGATCAAGTGCTCGTGCGAAAGCCCGTAGGTATTGAGGCGGCTGGAAGCATGAATCTTTTGTTTACCGATAAAACGGGAACGCTTACCGAGGGTAAAATGAACGTTTGCAGGATCATTTGTGCCGACTCTTCCGAATATTCGGGAGTATCTGAACTTCAAAGTAGTGCAAAGCGGATAGGGGAGCTTTATTCTTTGTCGTGTATATACAACAATGAAGCCGACCTTTCGGTAAGCGGCGCTGTCGGCGGAAACGCTACCGACCGCGCTTTGCTCGTATCGGCAAAGGGGAGTGGAAGCGGCGAGGGCTACCGTGTAGCAGACAGATCGCTTTTTGACAGTGAGAAAAAGCTTTCCGCGGTCTTGCTTGACGGAAAAAGGCGGCTCTGCCTTGTAAAAGGCGCGCCCGAAAGGCTTTTGCCGCGTATCGTTTACGCATACGGAAAAAACGGCTCGGTCGAGTCTTTCTCACCTCATCATTACGAGTTCTCTCGACGTCTTTATTCAATGACGGCAAAGGGAGAGCGCGTTATTCTGCTTTGCGAGGGGGAACGCTTTTCGAAAAACGGAGATTTTGGCGCGCTTACGCTTATATGCGCGGTATCCTTGAGCGACCCGTTGAGAGCCGAAGCGCAGGTCGCTGTCAAAGAGTTAAAGGGTGCGGGGATAGGGGTCGTCATGATAACGGGAGACAACAAGGCGACTGCGGAGAGCATCGGACGCTCGTGCGGTATAGTTGATCGAGATCGCGATATTATAATCACGAGCGAGGAGATGGCAAAAATGAGCGACACGGAGCTTGCGCGCGCGCTTCCGCGCCTTGCGGTCGTCGCACGGGCATTGCCGACCGACAAAAGCCGTCTTGTGCGTATAGCGCAAGAGAAGGAGCTCGTCGTGGGAATGACGGGCGACGGTATAAACGACGCGCCCGCGCTAAAACGCGCTGACATAGGATTTGCTATGGGAAGCGGAACACAGGTGGCGCGTGACGCGGGGGATATAATCATTCTTGACAATAATCTTGCCTCGATCGCAAAGGCGGTATTGTACGGCAGAACTATCTTCAAGAGCATAAGAAAATTCATAACTCTTCAGCTTACCATGAATTTCTGCGCCGTTGGCGTTTCAATGATATGTCCGCTTATAGGCATCGACGCGCCCGTTACCGTCGTGCAGATGCTATGGATAAATATAATCATGGACACCTTGGGCGGTCTTGCCTTTGCGGGCGAAGCTCCGCTTCCGTCCTATATGAAGGAGAAGCCGAAACGCAGAGACGAGCCGATACTCAATAGGTATATGGTAAACCAGATAGTCTTTCTCGGCGCGTTTACCGTAACGCTTTGCTTGAGCTTTCTGCTATCTCCGTTCTTTACGGCACGATTCAGAAGCGATCCTGATAAGCTGTATCTGCTTACGGCGTTTTTCGCGCTTTTCATCTTTACGTCTGTCTTTAATTGCTTTAACGCGCGGACCGACCGTTTGCGATTGTTCTCGGGAATAGGTAAAAATCGCGGATTCGTATTTATAATGATAGCAGTGCTTTGCGTACAGATAGCCTTCGTTTACCTTGGCGGAAGCGTTTTGAGAACAGCTCCATTGACTATGGAAGAGCTTTTGTTTACGATGCTTGTGTCCTTATCCGTATTTCCTTTCGAGTTTTTGAGAAAGCTTTTATGGAAGATAGGAAAGAGAAGAAACGACACTTTTTAAATGTTTTTTCTTTGTGTACGCCGTGTTACATTTTTTCTCTATTTTTATGTCACTGTTGACAAAAATGATAAAATAAGATATAATTAGAATATAATTTTGAAAGGAATACGCGAAAAATTCGCGTTAAAAGAAACGATTTTGAAAAAGATAACTTCGATTTTTTTAGCGGTAATAATGCTTTTGCTTCCAATGATGCTTTTATCTTGCAAAACAGGAGGCGAAGGAGAAGAAACGCAGACCGTCTATTATACCGTTACCTTTAATTCGAACGGAGGAAGCGAGATACCGTCTCAAAAGTCGGCGGCGGGCGCAAAGGTCAAGATTCCCGCAGAGCCGACCTACGACAATTATGTTTTCGACGAATGGACGTATAACGGAAAGGCGTGGGATTTTAATAATGATACTGTCAAAGGAGATATGACACTTACGGCGCAGTGGATATCCGCTGACAGTTTGTTCAAATATTCGCCTGTCGAGAACACCGAAAATGCGTGTATCACGGGCTTTAAGGACGGATACTCTCCATTGCCTCAAAATATAGTTTTGCCAAAAATTATAAACGGACTTAACGTTGTGGCTGTCGGAGAGGGAGCTTTCAAAGACCTTTCTTCCGAGGACATTAGCTCTATCGTGCTTCACGAAAATATCGTTAGCGTAGGAAAGCAGGCGTTTGAGAACTGCAAGGATATAACCATAACGGTAAAAGGTGCGCTGACCTCGGTCGGTATGTGCGCTTTCGGAAGCTGCAACAAGCTTACCTCGATAGTTTTGGGCGAGGGACTTGAGATCGTTTCCCCCGAAGCCTTTATTGAATCGGGATTGACGAAGATAACTCTTCCCAAGACCTTAAGATACATCGATGAGGACGCTTTTAAGTCCTGCTCGTCACTTGGCGTTATAGTCATGCACCCCGTTGAAAGCGGAACGGATACCGTAATAGGCAACGGAGCATTTCGCGAATGTACCTCGGTAAAGACGGTGTTCTTCTATGGTGAAAAAGCCGAGAGCGATTCTATTCTTGCGCGAGTATCAAGCGGAAACGATAGCTTTAAGAACGCGAAAACGAGCTTTTATTCCGAGGAGAAGCCGACAGAAAGCGGAAGCTTTTGGCACATGGTCGATGGTACTCCTCGCGAGTGGTAACTTACTTTTTCTTTCGCGAAAGAAAACAGGAGTAACCTGCGGTAACTCCGCAAAAAGAAAGCATTTGCAGGAGTATAGTTATTACTGTTAATTGTTTTTCTATCGTAAACATTATAGTAGAAATGGAGAAAAGTGTGAAAAATAAAGATTGTGAAAAGACGTCTTGCGCGAAAAAGACCTCAATAGGCGGTCAGGCACTCATTGAGGGAATAATGATGCGCGGACCTAAAATGACGGCTATGGCGGTCAGAAACCCTGAAGGAGAGATAGTCCTCGAAAAATGGGAGACAAAGGGAACGAATCGCGCGAAGTTTTTTAAGCTTCCATTGATAAGAGGCGTGTTTGGCTTTATCGATTCAATGCGATTCGGATATAAATGTCTCATGCGCTCTGCGGAGATAGCCGGACTTGAAGACGAAGAGCCGTCAAAAAAGAAAAAGAAGGGATCCGAAAAGAAAGATATAACCGAATCAACCGAAACCGTTACGGAGATCCCTGCGGTTGAGGAAAATAAAGAAGTTCCCGTTTCAAATGCTGAAATCTCGGAAGAAATAAAAGAGACAAAAGCGACAGACGAAAAAGAGGAAAAAGACGAAGAGAAGGGCTCGTCCGCGCTTATGAATGTGCTCATGGTAGTGGCGTCGGTGCTTGGAATAGTCCTCGCGCTCGTGCTTTTCGTATGGCTTCCCGCTCAGCTTTACGAGTGGCTGACAATGCTTGTACCCGCTATAAAGACCGACAATAAGATACTTGATTCGCTTATAAAATCGGTCTTTGAGGGGATTTTGAGAATAGCTATACTTGTTGTATATATGGTCCTCGTTTCGAGAATGAAGGATATTCGCCGTACCTTTATGTATCACGGCGCGGAGCATAAGACTATCTTCTGTTATGAGAGCGGACTTGAGCTTACCGTTGAGAACGTTAAAAAGCAGCGCCGCTTCCACCCAAGATGCGGAACGTCGTTCCTTATTCTCATGCTAATCGTGGGAATAGTAATATCCTTCTTTATCGACCCGATATTTATGGCGTTCGGAATAGAGAACGTTCATACGATAGTGAGAGTTCTTATAAAGCTTCTCCTGCTCCCTTTGACTATGGGTATAGGATATGAGCTTATCAAGCTTGCGGGCAGACACGATAACGCGTTTACGCGAATAATTTCCGCTCCTGGTATGTGGCTTCAGCACCTGACCGTATTTGAGCCCGACGACGATATGATAGAATGCGCGCTCACCGCGTTTAAAGAGGTCATTCCCGAGGACGAGAGCGATAAATATTGATAAATACTGAAAAGCGTTCGAAAAATTCGGACGCTTTTTTTACAAATACCCCAAAAAATAGTATTGAATATCCGTATATTATATGTGGAAGAATGTAATAGGCAAAAAATATTCAAAAAATGTTGACAACTCAACAATTTTGTGGTAATATATATCCGAGTAGTAAAAAATTGCGAAAGGAGGATAACTATGGAGATAGAAAACCGAGATCGGTTTGAGGACTTCAGCACTTTGATAGGCTCGGCTATGAAGAGCCTGCAAAAGATCAAAAATCACGGAATGGAGCCGTACGGACTCGGCAGTACGCATACGCTCTGCTTAAAAAGGCTTAACGCTTCTCCCGAAGGACTTACGAGAAAAGAGCTTGCGATAGAATGTGAGATCGACAAGGCGCAGATATCAAGACTTATCGGAGAGTTAAGTGAAAAGGGCTACGTTCGCGATAAAACCGAAACAGCGGGATATCGAAACAAGATAGTTTTGACCGAAAGCGGAAAAAAAGTAGCTGACGAGGTCGAGCAAAAGGTTCGAAAGGTACTTGAGTATGTAAGCGGAGATATACCGCCGGAACAGATAACGGTTCTTTATAAAACTCTTGAGACTATATGCGAAAATCTAAAAAGGGCAGAAGATATGCCCCTTGGCAATACCAATATATCAAACTAAAATTATAAAATAAAAATAAAAGATAAGAACGCTCATGCGTTATGGAGGAAAATATTATGAGATACGAAAAGATAGAACCTATAAAAATGCATCGCAAACCAAAGACTGAGAGACGCTACGAAAGAGTAAACGACGTAGTTGACTTTTGCCGCGTTATTGAAAAGCACGGAGACAGAATAGCATATTCTTATTTTGATAAAGAACGTAAGGTTCAGGATCTTACGTATTCAAAGCTTAACGCGAAGATACTCCGAATTGCCGCGGGACTTACCGACGCGGGACTTGCAAAGAAGAGAATAGCAATTATAGGACCGAGCTCGGTAGAGTGGGTAGCATCTTACATTGCGGTTCTCGTAACGGGCGGTATCGCGATCCCCATGGACAGAGAGCTTGAAATAAGCGTTATCGGAGAGTTCCTCGCAAGCGTTGACGCAGACGCAATAGTTTACGCGGGTACGTTCAACGGAAAATTTGACGGTCTTATGGCGGAGCACAAGAGCCTTGCGAAATTTATCGCGATAGATCCCGATGAAGCTGAAGAGCAGAAGGAAAAGGTAATTCCTCTCGCAAAAATAATAGAAAACGGAAAAATTGCGGTTCGCCGCGGATACCGTTTCCCAAAGGTCGAGAACAGAGACTCGCTTGCGGAATTCCTTTTTACTTCGGGAACTACGGGAAGCAGCAAGTGCGTAATGCTTAGCCAGAACAATATATTCTCGGTTGTAAATTCGGCTGCAGAAACGGTTGACTTCACTCCCGATGATAAGATAGTTTCCGTATTGCCGCTTCATCATACGTATGAGCTTGCGGTAATGCTCGCTGCTCTTGTATACGGTATGCACGTTTGTATAAACGACTCGCTTACTCACGTTCTCAAAAACTTCAAGATATTCCAGCCCACAGGACTCGTTCTTGTTCCTCTCTTCATATATACGATCTATAAGAAGATATGGGCAGAGGCAAAGAAGACGGGCAGAGACAAGATACTCAAAGTCGGAATTGGAGCATCAAAGGCTTTGAAGAGCGTCGGTGTAGACAGCAGACGCGCTATATTCAAGGACGTACACGAAAGCTTCGGCGGAAGACTTGAGAAGATAATCTGCGGCGGAGCTGCACTCAATCCTAAAATGATAGAGTTCTTTGAAAATATAGGAATTTCCATTTACGAGGGCTTTGGTATTACCGAATGCTCGCCTCTTGTCAGTGTAACGCCTTATTACGCGCGTAAATACGGCTCTGTCGGACCTTGTGTTCCTTGCTGTCAGGCAAGAGTCGAGGGAAGTGAGCCGAATGCCCGCGGATTTATCGAAGGCGAGATACAGGTAAAGGGCGATAACGTAATGCTCGGATATTATAACAACGACGAAGCCAACGAAGCGGCATTTACCGACGATGGCTGGTTCCGTACGGGCGATATGGGTTATATTGACGAGGACGGATATATCTATATCACGGGACGTTTGAAAACGGTTATCGTTCTTGAAAACGGTAAAAATATTTTCCCCGAGGAGATCGAGGAATACCTTGCTATCGACAAGATCGCCGAGTGCGTAGTCGTTGGCAGACAAAGCGGAGAGGCAGTAAATCTTGTCGCGCTTATTTATCCTAACTTTACGCAGTATCCCGAAAATACTCCAATAGAGACTATTCAAGAGGATATCCAAAAGGAAATAAACAAGATCAACAAGACCTTGCCCTCTCACAAGCAGGTCAAGCAGATCGAGCTTCGCGAAACCGAATTTGAAAAGACTACTTCCAAGAAGATCAAGCGCCATCTTGTAAAATAATTCAACTCAAAAATCTTAAAATGACAAAAAGGGAACACAGTTCCCGCCGCTCTCATGTTTATGAATGGGAGCAGGGAAAGGAAAAACAAATGCAGAAATTCGTGCTTTTTACCGATTCTTCGTCAGACCTGCCGATAACTCTTATTAATGAGCTTGGCATAAAAATGGTACAGCTCACCGTAACCTTGGAGGGAGAAGATCCCAAAACGAACGATCTTGTAAACACCAAGGAGTTTTATGACGCACTCCGTACTAAAAAATCGGCTACGACTTCAACTCCGAGTATCAACAACTTTATAGAAGCCTTCGAGCCCATCGTTTCCGCAGGTAACGATATGCTTTACCTTGGATTTTCTTCAGGACTCAGCGGTACGTATAACGCAGGTGCGGTTGCCGCGGCAGAGCTTTCGGAAAAATATCCCGACAGAAAGATATTCACCGTAGATACGCTTTGCGCAAGTCTTGGACAGGGACTTATCGTTTACTCTGCCGCAAAGATGTGCGAGAATGGCGCAGCGATAGAAGAGGTAAGAGATTTTGTTGAGAATAACAAGCTAAATCTTTGCCATTGGTTCACCGTTGACGACCTTTTCTTCCTGAAGAGAGGCGGAAGAGTCAGCGCGGCTACTGCGGTAATGGGTACGATGCTTTCAATAAAGCCCGTTATGCACGTTGATAACGCGGGTAAGCTTATCAACGTTGAAAAGGCTCGCGGACGTAAGGCGGCTATCGAGGCGCTCCTCAAAAATATGCGCGAGTCTCACACCGATATCAAGACACAGCCCGTGTTTATCTCTCACGGTGACTGCCTTGAGGATGCGGAATACCTTGCAGAACGTATCAAAACGGAGTTCGGCGTAGAGGTGTTGGTTATCGATTACGTAGGTCCCGTTATAGGCGCTCATTCGGGTCCTGGAACGCTCGCATTGTTCTTCTATGGAAAACAGAGGTAATAATTTATGGTTATAAACGGACATATTTTTTACGATATGATGATATCTGCCGCCAATGCTCTTGACAACAATAAGACGGCGATCAATAATATGAACGTATTTCCCGTTCCCGACGGAGATACGGGTATCAATATGACGCTGACGCTCAGCACGGTCAGAAATCTCGAAGGCTTTGACGGCTCGGTAGCTGAATGCGCAGGTAAGATCGCGGACATGGTGCTCCGTTCGGCAAGAGGTAACTCGGGCGCTATCCTTTCGCTTTTCTTTCGCGGAATGGCAAAGGCGCTCTCAGGACTTGACTCCGCGGATGCTACCGATATAGCAAAGGCGTTCAGAAAAGGTACGGATGAAGCGTATAAGGCCGTAATGAATCCTACCGAGGGAACGATACTTACCGTTATGCGCAAGACAGCGGAAGAGGCAGAGGAGATCGCGAAGACTCGCTTTGCGGGCGACGTTGAGGGAATGTTTTCATACCTTATGGATATCGCGCAGGAGGCTCTTGATAAGACTCCCGAGCAGTTGCCTATACTCAAGGAGGTCAACGTTGTTGACGCGGGCGGATACGGCTTCGTTACCGCTCTTAGCGGAATGACGGCGGCGCTTAATAATAACCCCGTAGCGCTTCTTGATACTTCTTCCTCGGAGACAAGCGAGGCAACCTTTGGCGACTTTGATACCGAAAGCATTACGTTTGCTTATTGCACCGAATGTGTCGTTGAGAAAAACGATGAATTCAAGGGCGAGGGAACGGCGCGTGAGCTTCACGAGCTTATATGCTCCATTGGTGACAGTGTGGTATTTATCGACGATGAAAATATAATCAAGCTCCACGTTCATACCGACCACCCGGGTCAAGTGTTTGAAAAGGCTATCGAGTACGGCGCGCTTGCTACGGCTAAAATAGAAAATATGAAGAAGCAACACTCCAATCTTGTAGCTAACGAAGCGCAGACCAAGGAGGCAGAGAAGCTTCCGACACATTCTGCGGAGTACGTTTCAAAAGTCATGAAGCCCGTAAAGAAATACGGATTCGTGTCGGTCTGCATGGGTGAGGGTATTACAGAAGCGTTTAAGGATCTTGGCGCAGACGTCGTTATTCACGGCGGTCAGACCATGAACCCTTCCACGCAGGATATTATCGACGGCGTTAACGCGACTCCCGCGGAGTACGTGTACGTTCTTCCGAATAACAAAAATATTTACCTCGTAGCCGTTCAGGCGGCAAAGCTTGTAAGCGGTAAAAAGGTCATCGTAATGAATACGCGCAGCGTTCCGCAGGGGATCACGGCTATGATAGCTTTCAATCCCGATGCCGAGGAGGACGTAAACCTTGATGCTATGGAAACGGCTATCGCGGGCGTTACGAGTATGTCTGTAACTCACGCTATCCGCAATACCACCATAGAGGGCGCAAAGATAATAAGCGGTCAGATGCTCGGCATGGTGAACGGACATATCGAGTGCGTTGGAGATAACTCGATAGAGTGTATCGCAAAGCTTGCTGATAGAATGACCGATGCTTCGTACATTATGCTCTTTTACGGTGATGACGTTTCGGAGAGCGATGCGCAGAAGGCGGAAGCTGCTGTACGCGCAAAGGCAAAAGACGCCGACATCGCACTTATATGCGGCGGTCAGCCTATCTACGATTACATTATTTCAGTAGAGTAATATGAAAACTGCAATAGTATTTGAAGGAGGTGCGAGCCGCACCTCCTTTACAAACGGTGTAATAGATGAATTTCTCAAAGAGGGAATAGAAGCCGATTATGTTATCGGTACGTCTGCGGGTATCGGAAACGGAATAAATTTCGTTTCAAAGCAGTACGGAAGAAATCTTGAGATAAGTGTTAAGTATCTGCCCGACCCGCGTTATATGGGAAAGAAATACCTGTTCAAGCGAGACAATAGAAGCTATTATAATATTGATTTCGTGTTTAATCAAATTCCCAATATTTACTGTCCGTTTGATTACGATACCTTCCGTGCGTTTAAAGGCAACGTTTTTGCTTGCGTGACGAATATTTGCACGGGCAAGGCGGAGTATCTTCGCGTTACGGGAGAGAACGGGAAATGGCGTGAGCTTGTCGCGTCTTGTTCGCTTCCGCTTTTGTTCCAGCCCGTAGAGATAAACGGAGAGCTTTATATGGACGGAGGAGTTGCGAATCCCGTGCCGTTTGAAAAAGCGATACGCGACGGCTGTGACCGAGTTATCGTCGTTCTAACGCGAGAGCGCGATTATAGAAAGGGCGGACGTGAGATACTCACTGACTTATCGGCGGCGTATTACAGAAATTTTCCCGCGTTTGCCAAAAAGCTCGTAATGCGCGGCGGAATTTATAATCTGCAAAGAGAGCAGCTTTTCAGGCGCGAGGCAGAGGGCAAGGTGTTTATCATCGCGCCCGAAAACACGGCGCATTTTAAACGAACCAATTCCGATATAGTGGCAAATCTTGAGCTTTACAGACAGGGAAGATACGCGGCTCGCGCAAGAATGAGTGAGCTTAAGGAATATTTGAAATGAGAAAATAAAAAAAGAGCGAAATTTCGCTCTTTTTTTAATTTCTCGAACACTTTTCCGCATCTATGGCAAGAACGAGCATCAAGGCGTAGATGGCGTCGTTAGGGTCGTAGACGTCGATAACGTACGTGTCCGTCCAATTCCACAGCTCTTTGGAGACCGAGGCGACCGACTGATACGTACCGTTCAAAATGGTATAATTCCATTCAAACCAATCGCCGTCAACCATCCAACCGTTATAATCGATATTGAATTTGGGTTTAAAAAAGGAAAACTCTTTGTTTATGCTTCCCGCGTAATTTCCGTGAATATACATTTCAAATTTCGGAAACCAAGTAAAAACCTTTTCTTTTATACAGCCGACTTCTTGACCGTAAGCGTCATATATGCGCAGAAGATGTCCCCACGAAAGCTCGCCTCTTACGGTATAAACGGTATTTCCGAATTCATCGAAAATGTCGTAGCTGTCAAACCACGAGAACATTCTTTGCTTGAATAATAGCTTCATTTTGGCGTTTCCCCTTTCTTAAAGTCTTCTGCACGCGGCGCGTATCTCATCGGTGGTGTAGCCGTAGCGCATTACCGCGGCGACCATTTTTTTGCGCTCGATAGGGTCACTCGGTATCTTTCCCCATCTTCGACGGATAAGAACGGCACAATTTTCTATATAGTCTACGCCCGAGGCGCGCAGATAGGTGAGCGCGTAACGGATAGAATCGTCGGAATAGCCTTTCTCTCGCAGGGAAGCGGTTATGCGGAGCTTTCCCCAGAGCTTTATCGCTCCGCGTTCAGCCTCTCGCGCGGCATCCTCGTCTTGATCTATATATCCGTTTTGCTTCAATTCTTCGGTCGCTATTTCGGCGATATCGCGTGAATTCCCGCGCGATATGAGCTTTCGTATCAATGCGTTTTCGGAGCATATGCCATAGGAGAGAATAGAAAGCCCTTGCTTTACCGCCGTATGTATTTGGGACGCGTAAAGCAGTGTGTCATATGTTTTTTCGTCCGCTTCTCCGTATTTCAAACTGAGGTCAGCGCACTGCGCGGAGGATATAACGAGACGTTCCTTTTGCGTATGCTCTCCGTCGGATATTTCAACAGATACCGCGATCTCGTCCGTTCCGTAAACGCTGAGCGCGGTGATAAAAACGTTCATTAAAGCTCTCCGTCCTCGTCCATGGTGCGAATATCAAATTCGTCGTCCTCGTCATCAAGCTCGAACTCGTCCTCGGCAGTATTTATCTGATCCTTCATGCTTCGGATCTTTGCGTCAAGCTCACCAAGCATTTCGGGGTGAGCCTCGATATACTGACGTACCTTTTCTTTGCCTTGGCAAAGGCGCTCACCGTTATAAGAGAACCACGAGCCGCTCTTCTTTATGATATCAAGCTTTATTGCGTAGTCGATTATCTCGCCCGAACGGGAGATCCCTTTTCCGTAAAGAATATCGAACTCGGCAGTCTTGAAGGGGGGGGCTACCTTGTTTTTTACTACCTTGCAGCGAACGTGGTTTCCGTATGCTTCCTTGCCCTCTTTGAGTTGATCGGTCTTTCTGACATCGATTCTTACGGAGGCGTAGAATTTGAGCGCGCGTCCACCGGGGGTAGTTTCGGGATTTCCATACATAACGCCAACCTTTTCACGAAGCTGGTTGATAAATATAAGTACGGTATTGCTCTTTGAAATAACCGCAGAGAGCTTTCTCATAGCCTGTGACATAAGGCGCGCCTGAACACCGACAGTTGCCTGACCCATATCTCCCTCTATCTCCTGACGGGGAACGAGAGCCGCCACCGAGTCAACGACAACTACGTCGATAGCGCCCGAGCGAACGAGCTCCTCTGTGATATTGAGCGCGTCCTCTCCGCAATCAGGCTGGGAAACGAGAAGATTGTCGATATCAACACCGAGAGCCTTTGCGTAAACGGGGTCAAGTGCGTGCTCTGCGTCAATAAACGCCGCCTCGCCGCCCGCCTTTTGAACCTCGGCAACTATATGAAGAGCAACCGTAGTTTTACCCGAGGATTCAGGTCCGAAGATCTCAATGATACGTCCGCGCGGCACACCGCCGATACCGAGAGCGATATCGAGGGCGATAGAGCCTGTGCTCACTGCTTGAACCTCCATTCTTGTATTATCGCCAAGGCGCATAACAGAGCCTTCACCGTGCTTTTTCTCAATACTTGCAAGAGCGGTTTTAAGGGCTTTTTTCTTTGCTTCCTTGTCACTGTCGGGGGATACCAAAAGTTCGAGCTTTTTCTTAGGTGCAGATGCCATAACATACCTCACAAATTAATAAAAAATAAATGAATTATGAACAAATATTTAAGGCAACATCAAAAACGATGTGCTACAGTGCCATTATACACCCATAAACATGATATGTCAATAGTTTTTAGAAAATATTTTTCCGAAATTGGAATTATTTTATAAAGATGTGGACTTTTTTATGGAAGTGTGGTATAATTATAAAAAACAAATATTCAAAGGGGAAACAAATGGAACAGAAAAAGCAGTATTTAAGTGAGTGCGCAGGCATAGGACCTTGTACCGACGTAAAGTCTTATAAGGGGCGTATATATGCAATTCAAAGAATATGTGATGAACATGGCGGAAAGTTAGTGGTTCTTACTCCCGAGCTGTCTGTTTGCGCTTCTTATGAGGGTATAGGAACGGCGCGTCAGATAGAAATTGTAAATGATACCGCGTTTATCACCGCACGTGAGGACGGACTTTGGATATTCGACGTTTCAAATACAGAACCAAAGCTGCTTTGCCATTATCAGACCGTTGAATACGCAACGGGAATTGCTCTTTATGGAAATCTCGCGTTTATAAGCTGTCGTCAGTACGGCGTACAGATAATAGATATTTCTGACCCGAAAGAGCCAAAGCATATAAGCATCGTTCGTGTTGGCGAGGTGCAGTCGGCAACTGTTTCCGATAATATACTTTACTGCGGCGTCTGGGGAACGAAGGAGGTCGTTATCGTTGACGTATCCGAGCCTCAATATCCGCGCGTTTTGACAAAAATACCTCTTCAGGGACGCGGTGACGGCGTTTGCGTAAGGGGGAATATTTTGTATGCGGCTACGGGACAGCACGGAAGAGGCATCGTAAACTTACACGACAAGGACGATCCCGCATACGGAATGGGTAACGGATTAGAGGTGTTTGACGTTAGTGACCCCTCTGCGCCAAAGCGTATAAACGGAATTCTCTTTGAAAAGGGCTATTGCATGACCATAGATATGTGGGAGGCGGCTTTTTATGGGGATACCTTGGTAGTAAATGACACGATCCTTGGCGTTTACGGTCTTGACCCAGATACACTCGATATAAAATTCAGATTTTTGCCGCCTCTCGCTGAGCCGCTTAATGCCGTAACGGGAGTAACGGGCGTTGGAAAAGATCTGTTCGTTGCTACGAACGTGGATCTGTTTGCCGCGCGTGGCTTGGAAATCGGAGATCAAGAGGAAAACAGAGGCGATATTTATATTGAAACTTCAAAAACGCCGTTTGCGGTAAGCGGAGAGGGCGCGGAGCTTTCAGTAAAATATAGCGGAAGCTTTCCTGTGCTTTGCGCTGTCGAGACCGAGCGTGCGATAGCTCTTGCTTGTGTTGAGGGCGGTGTGCATCTTCTTGATAAGGATACCTTGGAGCTTCGCTCGGTCATCAAAACTAAAGGTCTTGCTCAAACCATAAGAATATTCGGCAACAGACTTTATGTAGCCGAGGGCGAAGACGGAGTAGAGATATTTGACCTTGACGGTTTCGAAGCTGAACTCGTTGGCATTATTCACGATCAGAAAAATATTTATCAGCTTTCCATAAGTAACAGCGGTCGTTTTCTTATGTGCTCACTATCGGGAATGGGACTTGGCGTGTTTGACGTAAGCGATCCTAAGGATCCTCAAAAGCTTTACTCAACAAGCACTAAGATAGGTCTGTTATACGGAAACAATTTTGCTTTGCACAATCTTTCCGATGGAACTATGCTTCTTTTCTGCCACGTTGACGGCTTGATATATACAAATCCCGACAAGGGCGACAGAGAGTTCCATACTGTCGAATATTTTAACGTAGCTACTAATAGATTTTGCGGTTATTGCGCGGGAGAGGGAATAGATACCGACGGAGAAAATATCTTCTATTCATATTCTGACAGATATTTCCTTTTGGATACCGATCGTCAAGGCGTAACGGACGTTATGGCTATGCCGCAGCAGAAGATCGCGCCGAAATTCAGAGGACTTATTTCTTTGAATGATAATTTGATGGTGACCTGTGTTCGTCCTACGGGTGTTATCTGGGCGCTTGATATAAGCGACGTAAACGCTCCGTGCGTACTTGCTCGGCTTGAGACTACGGCATCTCCCGAAAGAGCGTTGTTCGTTGGCGGCAGAATGTTTATCCCGGGCGGCAGAGACGGACTTCTTGAAATGAAATTAGATATTAAATAAATTGCGGTTTAGCGAAATGTCCCAAAGGGACATTCTCGCAATGAATTGCAACCTTTGGATTGCATGAATTAAGCGTAAACGCTTATGAATTGGCTTCGCCATGAATTGCGCTGCGGCGCGTTGAG
>SVUA01000032.1 GCA_015063485.1 Oscillospiraceae bacterium
AGAGAAACGCGCTTATGATCGTGAACAGAACGGGAGAAACGCAGGAGCTCAACATCGAGGGCGTTGACCTCTCCGACGCGAGATATTATATCCTTGACAAAAACCACCTGCTTTCAATGGCATTCGATGCAAAATCTATCGCTAAAGATACCGTTTTGCTCATAGAGTGGTAAAGGAGGTTTTCTATGAATTACGACAAGATTTTTCCAAGAGTCATCGAGCTTTACAGAGAATTACATCAAGTTCCGGGGGTCGGCTTTGACCTTGACGAAACGGTGGCTATCGTTAAAGCGGAGCTTGACGCGTTAGGCATCGAGTACACCGAAAAATACGGCAAATGCAGCGTTGTTGCGGAGCTTGGACACGGTAAAAAGTGCATAGCTCTCCGCGCGGACATGGACGCTCTTCCAATTCAAGAGGAGAGCGGAGTTCCCTTTTCTTCCAAGAAGCCGGGTATAATGCACGCGTGCGGTCACGATTCACACACTGCCGTTCTGCTCGGTGTCGCAAGATGCTTAAAGGAGATAGAGGATTCCTTGAATATCCGCGTTCGCCTTATTTTCCAGCCCAGTGAGGAGGGTGCTGTCAGCGGAGCTGAAATGATGGTAAACAACGGAGTTATGGACGGTGTTGACCATATTATTACAACACACTGCGAAGCAAAAATGAACGCTTTTGAAGTAGGAATGAAAGTAGGCGAATACATGGCGGCTTGCATTCCCATGACGATAACGTTCTTTGGAAAATCCGCTCATGCGGCTCTTCCTTCCGAGGGTATCGACGCTATCGCCATGGCAAATGAAGCTTATTCGGAGCTTAAAGCGGCTATCAAAGAGGAGGCGGGCGAAGCTCCTTATATCTGGTCGGTCGGAAAATTTACGGGCGGAACCGTTCATAATATCATCTGCGACAATTGCGAGATGGCTATTTCCTTCCGTTTTTACGATATGGCTCTTGCTTCAAGAATGGAAAAAAGAACCTTTGAAATATGCAACAGGATCGCAAATGCTTACGGCGGACGCGTGGAGATAGATTGGCATATGAGCACGGGAGCTGTAATAAACGCGCCTCATATCATTGAAGACGTGCGTGAGGCTGCTAAAGGACTCGGTCTTTTTATAAACGAATTACCCCCGCGCATGAGCTCGGAGGATTTCGGTTGGTATCTTGCCAAGGCTCCTGGTGCCATCTTCAGATACGGAGTATACGACAAGGATTATGACTCGGGCTACGTTGCGCACACCTGCAAATTCAAAATATACGAGCCCGCTATGAAGACCGCAATGACGATGTTCGTTGAATACGTAAAACGTGTAAATGACAAGGAGTTATAATAAAAATGACAGGATTTGACAGATTAAATTTAAAAGCGCAAAACACAGACCAAGGCGCTATCAGAACCATGTTCGATAAAGCCGCAAAAATGACGGGCGTTATCAGTATGGGTATCGGCGAGCCTTGCCAGAACACTAATCTTGCAATATGCAAGGCGTGTGCCGACGCACTTATGTCGGGTAACACTCATTATGCTCCCAACGCGGGAATTTTGACTCTCAGAAAGGCTATCTCCAAAAACGGATTTATCGCAAAGGACTTCTTTGACCCCGAGACCGAAATTATGGTAACCAACGGCGGAATGGGCGCGTTTGCGCTTATAATGCAGGTAATATTAGAGCCGGGGGATGAGGTTCTTATACAAGACCCGCAGTACCTCAACTTCCAAAAGACCGTAAGCTATTGCGGGGGCGTTGCAGTTCCTGTTCCCACTACCTTTGAGAGCGGCTTCTGCATGGACGCAGAGGAGATAAGACGCAGATACGTCAAAGGCAAAACAAAAATGCTTATCGTAAACTCGCCGAACAATCCCACAGGTGAGGTCGTTCCCGAGGATAAGCTCCGTGAGATAGCAAAGGTCGCAGTTGAGCTTGACCTCCTCGTTCTCTCCGACGAGGTCTACGGACAGCTTCTTTACGACGGCGCAAAGCCGTTGTCGATAGCAGAGTTCCCCGGAATGAAGGAAAGAACTATCGTTGTCAACTCCTTCTCAAAGGCGTACGCGATGACAGGCTGGAGACTCGGATACGTTGCAGGTCCTCGCGGTATAATCGACCGTATGACCAAGGTTCAGGAATACTTCAACTCCTGCATCAACACCCCCGCACAGCATGGCGCGGTATTTGCGCTCGAGCACCCCGAATTTATCGAGGAAATACGCAAGGACTTTGAAGAGCGCCGCAAGATAGCGATAGAGGGCTTCTCTTCTATAAATGGAATAACCCCCAACACCCCCAAGGGCGCGTTCTATCTCTTCCCTGACATCAAGGGAACGGGAATGGACAGCACTACATTCTGCAACCGTCTGCTTGATGAGGCAAAGGTCGTATGCGTTCCAGGTAACGCATTCGGTGAGTGCGGAGAGGGATATATGCGCGTGAGCTACTCGGGAGAGAAAGCAAGCGTTATCGAGGCAATAGAAAGAATACGTAAATTCTGTAATAACATATGATTTGACCAACCCAAAATCACGTTAAAAACATAAAATTGTTTTACACAATAAAAGGAGCAAAAACATGAACAAGATAAAGATCGGTTGGAGCGAGGTAAGTATCGTTCCCGAAGGAAGAAGAGTTAACCTTGACGGTCAGTTTTACGAAAGAATTTCAGGCGAGGTAGAAACGCCTATCGCTGTGACTGCGCTCGCGCTTGAATGCGGCGACGAGCAAATGGTATTCGTCGGCTGTGACCTCTCGGCTACGAGCAGCACTTTCTTGAATATGGTAAGAAACGCGCTTCCCGAGAACTGCGGCTTTGATAAGAGCAAGCTTTTGATAAACGCTATCCATACCCATACCTCTATGGGATACGCGAACATTGCCGACGCTTTGGGCGGACGCGCTCTTGAGATACTTAACAAATTAAAGCCCGATCGCGTTAAGTACGTTCCCTTAACTCACGACGAATCCGACGATATTATAAAGGGCGAGGAAGCCAGAGATTTCCTTATAGAAAGAATAGTTCGCGCGGCACTTGAAGCCTGGAACTCCCGCAAAGAAGGCGCGTTCGCTTTTGGATTTGGCCGCGCGGCTGTCGGTCTTTGCCGACGTGTTTGCTACGACGACGGCTCTGCGAAGATGTGGGGCAAATCTAACGACGCAAATTTCACCGAGCTTGAGTCGGGCAACGATTCGGGAATTGAGCTGATGTTCACCTACGACACAGACAAAAAGCTCACGGGCGTTGTCGCAAACGTAGCTTGTCCCGCTCAGGTACTTCAGCATCAGAACTTTATCTCGTCCGACTACATGGGCAAGGTAAAGGGACTTATCAGAGAGAAGTACGGTGAAGACGTAAACTTCTTGGGACTTATCTCTCCCGCGGGCGATATGTGTCCCATAGACCTTATCCGTTGGGTCCCCTCCCCTGTTTGCAAAAACGACCCCAATATCCCGCAGGATAAAGCTATCGAGCGTCGCGCAGACCCCTCTATGTTTGAGATCAAGGGCTGTGAAAAGGCGGCAAAGCGTATCGCTACCGAGATATTCTGGGCACTTGAGGACGTCACCGAATACTTTACCGAAACCACTTTCACACACAAGAATCTCACAGTCGATATGCCTCTGCGCAAGGTAACTATCGAGGAATACGAAAAAGCGGAAAAAACTATTCGCGATTTCTTTGCTACCTGTCCCGATACGATAAACTTCCAGGACAACGCGAAAATGTTGATACACAGCGGTACGATCAACAGATATAAGCTTCAGCAGAGGGTTGACGTATATCCCATCGAGGTACATATCATGCGTCTTGGCGACGTTGCGTTCGCGACAAGTCCCTATGAGCTCTTCTTGAATTACGGCAACCAGATCCGTGCAAGAAGCAAGGCAAAGCAGACCTTCCTCGTTGAGCTTTGCTGCGGTTGCTACGGATATCTCCCCACCGAAAAGGCGGAAAAAGGAAGCCACTATTCCGCGTTCGTCGGAAGCGGACACTCTGGTCACGTAGGCGGCGACCTTCTCGTTCGTAAGACCATTCAGGAAATAAACGCCATGTTTGAAGAGTAATCTTACAGTATTTATAAAAAAATATATAACGGAGTTGTATAAAAATGAGTAATCACTGGGACGGCAAGCTGTGGTACGCATACGGAACTTCCATGACGAGCATTAAACAAGGAAAATACGTTCCCATTGTGGAAGAACTTTCGGGAATGAAAGTTGTGAATCTCGGCATTCCGGGCGGTTGTCTGACCCCCGACGGTTATGGAAAGGGGAACGTCAAACGCGCGGTCATGAATATGGACGACGGCAAGGGAAAAGCCGACCTTATCACGCTTGAGGTCTTGCCAAATGAGGGCGCGACGGTCGGTAACATATACGATACCGATGACGGATCCTTTTGCGGCTGCTTCAATCAATGTATAAGATATTTGCAAGAGAATACAAAAGCGCAGATCGTTGTTATAATCATGATAGGCGGAAACGATCATGACCCCGGAGAACCAAATAACAGTAGAGGAATACCTCAATTTGAGTTTGCCGAGATCATTGAGCGTGTCGCAAGACTTAACGGTGTCCCTGTTATAAACGTATTTTGCGAGTCGGGGCTTGGATATGGACGTGTAAAAGCAAGAGAATACCAGCTTGATAACATACACCTCAATGAGCTTGGCGGAAAAAACATGGGCAAGTTCGTTTGGAGCAAGCTAAAGGATATTCCTGCTTGGGAAACGAATATATAGGTCATATAATAGAGACACACATCAACCAAAATTGCGATTTATCGGGGGAGTTTGAAATATAAAAATGTCGAGAATAAAAGTAAACGTTTAGAACCAAAGGCTTCTCCAGCGGAGAAGCTGTCACCGAAGGTGACTGATGAGGAGAGCAAATTATGCATAGACTAAACGGCGATCTCCTCATCCGTCTTTTGCTTCGCAAAATCCACCCAATGTCCGACTTGTCGGACTTGGCTGTTGCTTGCAACAAGATTCTCACGCTGGAGAAGGCTTTTGGTGAAAACCGTTTCGCTCGTACATTGCCGTTTTGTTAAATCAAACTGTTCGATAAATCAAAATTTAAAATTTCAACCACACACCATAAAACTTTAAGTTCAAAGAAAGGATCAGTTACAATCATGGCAAACATTAAGATCGATCTTACACAAAGTGTAAAGAAAATGAAACCCATGCACGCAGGCGGTCAGCCGCCTGTCATATCGACCGCAAGAGATACTTATTTCCACTATCTCACCGAAGCAGGTATTCCCTATTCCAGACTTCACGATGTCAGCGGCGCGTTTGGCGGTGGTAAGTACGTTGATATTCAAAATGTCTTCCGTAATATCGATGCTGACGAGAACGATCCCGCAAATTACGATTTCACATTTACCGATCTTTTGATAAATCAGCTCATAAAGGCTGGTGTCGAACCTTATTACCGTCTCGGCCCTACTATTGAGAATGCCGCGCACGTCAAGACCTATTACGTTGACCCACCCAAAGACCCAGCAAAGTGGGCGCGTATCTGCGAGCATATAATCCGTCACTATACTGAGGGTTGGGCTGACGGCTTCCATCATAAAATAACCTATTGGGAGATATGGCCCGAGCCCGACGGAACATTCAATATGCTATGGACGGGAACAAAAGAGGAATTCTTCGATTTTTACCACATTGTTGCGACACACTTGAAGGCTAAATTCCCGCACCTCAAATTCGGTACTTTCGGAAGCCACGGCTTTTACGCGATAGCGGGAGGCGGTTATCCTTGGAGCAAAGACGTCTCCGTAACTCAATACTACATTGATTTCTTCCACGCTTTCATGGAATATATCAAAAAGAACAACACGCCCCTCGATTTCTTCTCATGGCACTGCTACGCTCCCGCCTCGTATGCTCTGAAGATGGATAAATGGCTTCATGAGCAGCTCGTTGCTTACGGCTACGGCGATCTTGAGACTCACCTCAACGAATGGGATCCTTATGCCGATGAGTTCGGAACAGCACACCACAGCGCAGAGTGCGCGGCGATGATGCTCGGAATGCAAAATGGATACACCGATATGTGCTGTATTTACGATATGCGTACTACAAACGCGCCCTTCTGCCCTCTCTTTAACCCTATTACGCATAAGCCTATCCACGCGTATTACTCTATGGTCGCGTTCAATCATCTTTATCAGCTTGGCACACAAATATTCTCCGAATGTGACACCGATGGACTTCACGTGGTCGCCGCGTCTGACGGTGAGCATCACGCCTTGATGATATCCAACATCACGGGCGAAAGACAAGAATTGAACGTTGAGGGCATTGATATTTCAAAGGCTCGTTGGCACGTCATAGATCAGGAGAGACTTCTCTCTTGGTGTCCGCCAAAAACCACGATAGCGAACAATCAGGTTCTTCTTCTGGAATTTTAATAGCCGAACAAATTTCGGTTTATCGAGCAGTTTGAAATATTAAAATATCGAGAATAAAAGTAAACGTTTAGAACCAAAGGCTTCTCCAGCGGAGAAGCTGTCACCGAAGGTGACTGATGAGGAGAGCAAATTATGTATAAACTAAATGGCGATCTCCTCATCCGTCACTCGTAAACTCGTGACACCTTCTCCGCTGGAGAAGGCTATTGGTGGTAATCGTTTCGTTCGTGCCTTACCATTTCGTCAAATCAAACACACCGACAAATCGAAATTTGAATTAAAAAATATACCATAAAACTAAAAAAGGAGTATTATTAAAAAGCCATGGTAAACATTAAGATCGATACAAGCAAAGCTCTCGGCAAGATAAAGCCGATGCACGCCGTAGGACAACCGCCCTTTACGGGAGGCTTCCTCAAATTCGACTTCACTCACATGAGACATTTGACCAACGCAAAGATACCTTATTCCCGTCTGCACGACGTAAGAGGAGCTTTCGGCAGCGGTCGATTTGTCGATATCCCCAACATATTCAGAGACTTCGATGCCGACGTTGACGATCCCGCTTCATACGATTTCGTATTTACCGACGTGCTTATAAAAGAAATGTATTCGTACAACGTAAAGCCCGTTTTCCGTCTTGGCGTTACCATTGAAAATCAGGCTAATATAAAGCCCTATCACATATATCCGCCCAAGGATTTCAAAAAATGGGCGCGTATCTGCGAGCATATCATCCGCCACTATAACGAGGGTTGGGCAGACGGCTTTAACTATGGAATCGAATATTGGGAGATCTGGAACGAGCCCGACGGTCACCCGAGACTTGAGATGAACCAGATGTGGAGAGGTACGCCCGAAGAATTCTACGAGCTTTACGATATTACCTCAAAGCACCTCAAAGCTTGCTTCGGTGATAGCATAAAGGTCGGCGGCTACGGCTCTTGTGAGCTTTGCGGTATCTTCTACGACCCCGAAAAGTTCGGTATCAAGTGCAGAAAGATAGAGCCTGACGCGCTTAAAGAAAAATACGACTGGCGCACCGTATTCTTCAACGGCTTCCTCAAGTATATAAAAGAACATGGCTCACCGATGGACTTCTTCTCATGGCACAGCTATCGCGGTGTATCCAAGACCGTCGCAATGGACGAATACGTACATAAAACTCTTTCCGAGTACGGATACGGCGATGTTGAGATACATATAAACGAGTGGAATAACGCTCCCGCTTTTGTTCCCGAAAATCACGGAAGCTCGTTTGCGGCGTCCTCGGCGGCTGCCATGATGCTTGCGCTCCAGAACGGACATGCCGATATGCTTATGTATTACGACACGAGAGTTGAGGCTACGGCTTACGGCGGATTCTTTGCTCCATTCACGAATGAGCCCACCGCTACGTATTACTCTTTCGTCGCGTTCAGTAAGCTCTACGAGCTCGGAACACAGACCGAGACGGTTATCGACTGCGACGCGTACGGATTCTACGCGGTATCCGCGACCAACGGCAAGAGAAACGCGCTTATGATCGTGAACAGAACGGGAGAAACGCAGGAGCTCAACATCGAGGGCGTTGACCTCTCCGACGCGAGATATTATATCCTTGACAAAAACCACCTGCTTTCAATGGCATTCGACGCAAGATCTATCGCTAAAGATACCGTTTTGCTCGTAGAGTGGTAATTTCAAGCTTTTAATTAGAACTTAAACAAGGCGTATAAAAGTACGCCTTGTTCTCTTCCATGATGAAAAATTGCGGTTTCTCGGGGACGCGGGGGACGCGGGGGACGCGATGAGGGAGACTTTTTGAAAAAAGTCCCCCTCAAACTCCCCTCAAAAACTTTCAAAAACAAGGTTTTGCATAGCCATAATGGCTACATAATAATTTTTTGTATTGCTTTTTCTTTGACAGAGTTGCTTGCAACTCCACTTTCTTTTTCGCGAAAAAGAAAGTAATCGCGTCCTCCCCGATAAATCAAAATTTGAGGTTTTTATTCTATCAAATCTATTGACATGTATTCACCGCTATGTTAAAATTATACCGTCATTAAATTACCTTTGGAGGTTTATTGTGCGAATAGTTTTTATAAGACACGGTCACCCAAATTATAAAGGCGACTGCCTCACCGAGCTTGGACACGAGCAAGCAAAGGCGGCAGCCGAGGTTTTATCGGCAGAAAGACCGATAAAAATATATGCGTCTCCCTTGGGTCGCGCGCAAGAAACGGCAGAGCATATCGCTAAAAAACTCAAAATGAGCATCGAGACCTTGGATTTCATGCGCGAGATAGGCTGGGGCTCTATTAACGGTGAACCGATAAACAGAAACGGACACCCGTGGTACATGGCGGACGATCTCGTTACAGAGGGTAAAAGTGTAATGAGAGATACGTGGGATATTGAAGAACCTTTTTCGAACAATACCGCGGTAGAGCGCGTAAAGACTGCTTACGAGAATTTCGATAAAATGCTCGCCGAATACGGATATGTAAGAGAGGGCTATTATTACAAGGTCGAAAAAAAGTGCGCTGATACTATCTTCGTTGTAAGCCACGGCGGCTCGTCGAGCGCGGTAATATCTCATATGCTCAACGTTGCCTTTCCTCATTATTGCGCCATGGTAAGACCCGATTTTACGTCTATCACAACGTTAGACCTTTGGGGAGACGAAGGCAGCGTTATCATTCCTCACGTAGAGGTCATCAACGATGCAAGACACATAAAAAAGGCAGACGAGCAAGCGACCTTTGATAAATAATTTTACATAAAATACAGTTTTCGGGCGGGAGTTTTCTCCCGCCGTTTTATTTGGTGTTTTTTAACCTATATTTTTCTCAAAAGCAGCAATATATTGATAAATAATAGCAATATATAGGTTGAAATATTTCTTTTTTTATGGTATATTATATTTGAAATCAATTTTTACGCAAAGGGGGGTGCGTTTATTATGAAAAAAATGACTAAAAAAGAATTGCTTCAAAGAGTCGGCAGCGTTTCACAGATAGGCGGAATAAAGGACTACACATTGAACGATGGCAAGGGCAAGGGCGTGCGCGCTATCGAGGTAAACACGGGCGTCATCTGCTTTACCGTACTCGTTGACAGAGGACTTGACATCGCGCAATGCTTCTTTCGCGGCGAGGCTGTGAGCTGGATATCAAAAACGGGAATAGTTGCTCCGACTTTTTACGAAAAGGACGGCAAAAACTTCTTGCGCGGCTTTTACGGCGGTCTTGTGACGACCTGCGGACTCAAAAACATCGGCGGGCCTGTCGGTGAATACGGTCTGCACGGCAGAGCGGCGAACACTCCTGCCGAAAAGGTCAGCGTTTTTGCCGATTGGGTGGGTGATGATTACGTTATGCGAATCTCCGCTCAAATGCGCGACGCGGCTGTTTTTGGCGAAAATCTCGTTATCAACAGAACTATCGAGACAAAGCTCTTCTCTGACGAATTTACGCTTGAGGACACAGTAATAAACGAGAGCTTTGCGGATGAAAACATCGCGCTTTGCTATCACTGTAATTTCGGTTATCCTCTCGTTTGCGAAGGCGCGAAGATACTCGGCGTTCCGGAGGACGTCTGTGACATAACCGCTCCCATTCACGCAAAGGAAGAGGAATGTATCGGTGTTGACCTTGAGGGCGACCTTATCACAGTGGGTATCGACAACGGCGAGCGCACGGCGTATCTGACCTACAAGTCCGACACGCTCCAAGATTTCCTTATCTGGAAGATGCTCGGCGAGAGCGAATACGTCGTCGGTCTTGAACCGAGAACAACAAGATTCGGCGGTCAGAATATTGTTGATAACGATAAATACGTTGTTCTCAAGTCCTTTGAGGAATATAAGACCTTCTTGAAATTTAAATTCAAGGAAAATGATCGATAATACAATTTGCGGTTTGTCGGGGAATTTGAAATTATAGACACGCCAAAAAATCAAACATCTATATATGCAGAGTAGAAATTTTGCTTTATTGTTGTGATGATTTTTACAATCAACATATCGAAGCCATCGAAAGTTGTTGTTATATACCATTTATATAATTAAACAACAATATTATATAAAGATTTTTGTTTGTAAAAACCATATATTGATAAAATTATATTAAAAAATCGTCACAAATTTGTCTGCATATCAGCTTTCAGAAAACACTTTTTAAATAATAAAAAACGCCGTATGTTCGATCATTTGACCGAACATACGGTGTTTCGTTTTTTATTATAACCAAACCATAAACACAAGATACATAAGCGGGATCGTAATGACCGACAGCACGTGTGATATCATCGCCATTGATGCGCCCGTTTTTGTTTCTCCGCCGTATGCGGCGGGGAAAACTATCGTGTTGAGTCCGAGAGGTGTTGCCAAGCATATCAAAGAGAGCAACTGTATCTCTTCGCTCGCGCCGACAAGCTTAAGAGCAAACATAAACACTGCGGGGATCAGAACGAGTCTGAACAAAGAAGCAACATAGACCTTTTTATTAAGCAAAAGCTCCTTTAGGTTGTATCCTCCTATAACAAATCCCGCGAGAACCATCGCGACAGGTCCTTGGCACTTACTTGCGTTATTGAGTGCGTTTACTATAAAATCGGGAACATAATTTGCTACACCAGTAAGTCCGAGGATTATACCGCCTACAAGTGCGAGAACGGGAGGAGTAAGCAAGCCTTTTTTGAGGTTATGTAATACGCCCGCGCTCTTGTCCTTAGGAATGAGCACAAAAAGCCCCCAGCTATTGCACGCGATAGAAAACACGAGCGTGAAAAGCGAATACTTGAAGAACATTTCTTCCCCCCAGATGCCAAGGATTATGAAATTACCCATAAATCCAAAGTTACCAAAGGTCATTGCGTATTTGTATACGTTTCTTTGATATTCCCGTTCGGGAGAGCCTTTCGCTTTTCTTACGAACAAAGCGGCAAGTCCGTACGCGAGTACTATCGCGACAAGAACGAGCACCAAGCTATACAACAGAAGTGACGAGTTTTCCGTAAAGGTCTTTACGTTACATTTCGTCATCTGAGCATAAAGCGAAAGAGCCGGAACGAAGAGAAAAGTCTCCAGCTTCGACATAGTAGCCTGTGCGTTATCGGGAAGAATGGATTTTTTCCTGAGAACGAATCCGACGATGATAAGTAAGAACATCATCAGCATTTGTTGAAGTGTTAAACTAAAGATTTCCATTTGATTCTCCCTTGCCAAAGGGCAAGATTTCCTTTTTATAATATTTGCACCTTATAGTATAGCACAGAAAACAAAATTTTGCAATACACTATATTGCTATTCTTTTTCACTATATTGCTTTATTTTTTGTTATTTATGCAAAGCACGCACAAAGTAACCGAAAATAATTAATACCCTTGTTTAGTTTTCTTTTTTGGTTACTTTTTTCTTTTTTAAAAGAAAAAAGTAACACGCGTCCCCTTACTCACCGTTCGCAAGCATGAGCTTGATACGGTTCTCCTGATTGACGGCGGTCGCGCCTGCGTCGTAGTCTATGGCGACGATATTGATATCGGGATTCTTTTCCTTCAAAGGCTTCATCATACCCTTGCCGCAGATATGGTTCGGTAGACAGCCGAATGGCTGGGTGCAAACTATATTCTTGACGCCCTTATCGGCAAGTTCAAGCATTTCAGCAGTGAGAAGCCAGCCCTCTCCCATCTTCGTACCCATTCCGATATACCCTTGCACGAGCGATACCGTATGATCGAAATGGGTCGGCGGATCGAACTCGGAATTTTCTTCAATTACTTTAATAATATCCCGCTGTTTTCCAGTCAAGAATTTATAAGCAAGCTTCTTTACGGGATAGCTTGCCTTTCCTCTGCCGTAAAGCTCTTTGTCAACAAGCCCGTTATAAAGACTGTAAAGCATAAAATCAAGGAGTCCCGGAACTGTGACTTCCGCGCCCTCGCTGACGAGAAAATCCTCAAGATTATTATTTCCGAGCGGAGAATATTTTACGAATATCTCACCAACAACGCCAACGCGTATCTTCTTGACTTCCTTGCGCGGTATCTTGTTGAAATCCTCGATTATCTGTTTATAATTTTTCTTGACCTTCTTGTAGGAAATATGAGAGCTGTCCATTTCCTTAACAAGACGCTCCATCCATTTTGCCGCAAGCTCTTCGCTCTCACCCGACTTTATTTCATACGGACGGCACTGATTGCGCAGAAGCATGAGCAGATCGGCGTAAAATATACCATACATCATTCTGTGAAGCATGGGAAGAGTCAACTTAAAACCCGAATGCTTTTCGAGTCCCGAAAAGCTAAAGGAGATAACGGGAACGTTCGGATATCCCGCCTTTACTATCGCCTTGCGAATAAGATTTATGTAGTTCGATGCGCGGCAGCCGCCACCCGTCTGGAACATAATGAGAGCCGTCTTCTCGGGGTCATATTTGCCGCTTTGAAGGGCATCTATAAACTGACCGATAACGAGGATAGCGGGATAACAGGTGTCATTGTGGCAGTATTTAAGTCCAGTATCCTTTATGTGTTGTCCCTGCGTTAGTAAAAGCTCCGATTTAATTCCGTAAAGTCCAAATACCTTTTCAATAAACTTGAAGTGCATGGGAAGCATATTGGGTATAAGTATAGTATAGTCCTTCTTCATTTCCTTTGTAAAAGGAATATAAGTCGTTTCTTTTTTCATACTTCCCCCTTACTGCTCAAGAGCGCCGATAAGACTGCGCAAACGTATCTTTACCGCTCCGAGATTTGTTATCTCGTCTATCTTTATCTGGGTGTAAAATTTACCTTTTTCCTCGAGTATCGAGCGAACCTCATCGGTAGTGATAGCATCTACTCCGCAACCGAACGAAACGAGCTGAACGAGCTCCGTGTCACTGTGCTCCGATACGTATTTTGCCGCTCTGTAAAGACGCGCGTGATAGGTCCACTGGTTAAGCACACGCACGGCCACAGGCTCGGAGAGGTGGCAAATACTGTCCTCGCTTACGACTACGAAACCAAGTGAAACGGCAAGCTTATCGATGCCGTGTCCTATCTCCGCATCCGCGTGATAGGGTCTGCCCGCGAGCACCATTATCCTCTTTCCGTTCTCTTTTGCAAAAGCGAGAGCCCTCTCGCCTTCCTTTCGGATAGCCGCCATATATTTATCATATTCAAGGAAGCCAAGCTTTACCGCGCGGCGTATCTCATTTTTCTTGATATCGGGATAAAACTTCGATAGATACTCAAAAAGTCCGCGTACAAGCTCCTTTTTCGAGTTTATATTCAAATACGGATATAAGAATTTAACGCGCTCGAGCGACTCCATGTTTCCGCCGAGAAGCTCGGAATAATATGCCACAACAGGACAGTTGTAATGGTTGTCCGAAACGCCCTCATCTATATTATATGTAAGGCAGGGGTAGAAAATTGCGTCAACACCGCCCTCAACGAGCTCCTCAATATGTCCGTGCATTATCTTTGCGGGGTAACACGCAGTATCCGATGGTATCGAGAACTGACCCTTTTCGTAGGTTCGCTTCGTCGACATTGAAGAAACGCGGACATCAAAGCCAAGCTCCGAAAACAGCGAATGCCAAAACGGCAAAAGCTCATACATTCCAAGAGAAAGCGGAAGTCCGAGCGTTCCGCGCTTTGCGTTTCCGTTTTCCTTTTGAAGATTCGTAAGATACTCACGCTTGAAAGCGTGGAGATTCGGTATGTTTTCGGATACTTTTTCAAGTCCGAGTCCGCGCTCACACTGATTGCCCGAAATGTACTTTTTGCCGCCGCTAAAGGTGTTTACCGTCAAGTGACAGTTGTTCGTGCAACCCTTGCAGACCGCCGAGCGTGAGGTATGCTCGAATTTCTCAAGCTCCTCTCTTGGCATTAAAGTGCTCTTCTTTATTCTCTTTGAATAAAGCGCCGCGCCATACGCTCCCATAAGTCCCGCGATAGCGGGTCGAATGACGTTTCTTCCAAGCTCCTGCTCAAAGGCGCGGAGAACGGCATCGTTGTAAAAAGTACCGCCCTGAACTACGATGTTCTCGCCGAGCTCGTCGGCACTTCCCGCGCGAATGACTTTATATATCGCGTTCTTGACAACGCTTACAGAAAGTCCAGCCGAGATGTCCTCGACCGTCGCGCCGTCACGCTGCGACTGCTTGACCGACGAATTCATAAATACTGTGCAACGGCTTCCGAGATTCACGGGAGCGGGGCTCATAAGTCCTTTTTTCGCAAATTCGTCTATAGAATAGCCCATTGACTTCGCAAAGGTCTCGATAAACGAGCCGCAACCCGACGAGCAAGCCTCGTTGAGCATGATACTGTCTATCGCGCCGTTGCGTATACGGAAGCACTTTATGTCCTGACCGCCGATATCGAGAATAAAATCGACGCTCGGCAAGAAGAACTTTGCCGCCGTGTAATGCGCTATCGTCTCGACCACGCCGAGATCAACGCCGAAAGCGTTCTTGATAAGCTCCTCGCCATAACCCGTGACCGCGCTTCCGCAGATCTTTACACGGTCGCCGCAAAGGTCGTAAATGGCGAACAGCTGCTCGCGCACGATCTCGACGGGGTTGCCGCGGTTTGAACTGTAATATGTATAAAGTATCTCATCGTTCTCCGACAGAAGCACTATCTTCGTCGTGGTGCTTCCGCAGTCGATACCGAGATACGCTCTGCCCGAATATGAAGTTATCTCCGCGTAACGTACGTCCGCCTTTGCGTGACGGTCTTTGAACGCCTTGTACTCGTCCTCGTTTGCAAAGAGCGCGGGTAAACGGTTGGTGTTAACGACACCCGATAAACTTGAGCGTATCTTGTCAACGAGCGTGTCAAGCTCCGTATAATGTCCCGTCTTTGCCGCGTAAAATGACGCTCCCAAAGCTACCGCGAAGCGCGCGTACTCGGGAAATACAGCCTCCTCGTCGCGAAGCTTCAAGGTCTCCTTGAATCTTTCTCGAAGTCCGTGGCAGTAATAAAGAGGTCCGCCGAGGAAAAGGACCTTTCCGCGTATGCTTCTTCCCTGCGCAAGTCCCGCGATAGTTTGGTTTACTACCGCTTGATATATACTTGCCGCAACGTCCTCCTTACGCGCTCCTTGATTGAGAAGCGGTTGGACATCTGTCTTTGCGAAAACTCCGCATCGCGAGGCGATGGGATAGATACGGCGGCAGTCAAGACTCAACTTGTCCATCGTATCGACGTCGAGGTCGAGAAGCGTCGCCATCTGGTCGATAAACGCGCCCGTACCTCCCGCGCACGTTCCGTTCATGCGCTCGTCCGTTCCGCCCTCGAAAAAGATTATCTTCGCATCCTCTCCGCCAAGCTCGATAACGGCAGAAGCGTCGGGCTCGAGATTCTTTACGACCTCTCCCGTGGCAAAGACCTCCTGTACAAAAGGAACTCCGCAAGCCTCGGCAAGACCGAGTCCCGCCGAGCCCGAAAGCGCGACGGTAAATTCCTTGCCCTCGAGTATTGGGCGCATCTCTTCAAGCATCTCGAGCGTCTTTAATCGAACGCGCGACATGTGTCTTTCGTATTTTTCATAAACGACGCTGTCGTTTTCGCGTAAAACTGTCTTTACCGTAGTTGAGCCTATGTCTATTCCAAGTGAATATTCTTTTGTCATATTAGCTCCTTTCATATATAAGGACGCGGTTACTTTTCTTTTAAAAAAGAAAAGTAACCAAAAGAAAACATTTGCAGGGGGTATAAATTACTTAACATTATTCAGTGCGAAATTTACGCAAAAGATAAAACTCCTTTAGGAAGTTCTTTGAGAGCTCGAGAACTTTCTTGAAAAGATTGTTCTCGAACGCATCCCCGCGTCCTTATTCCAGCTCGAATGCGCCTGTATAAAGCTGATAATACTTACCCTTTTCGGCGATGAGCTTTTCGTGGTTACCGCGCTCGATGATACGACCGTGCTCAAGCACCATAATAACGTCGGAATTACGGACAGTAGATAGTCTATGCGCGATGACGAACACTGTTCTTCCCTTCATAAGCGCGTCCATACCGCGTTGAACTATTGCCTCGGTTCGAGTATCTATTGACGATGTCGCCTCGTCCATTATCATTACGGGCGGGTCGGCAACCGCGGCACGAGCAATAGATATAAGCTGTCTTTGACCTTGCGAAAGATTTGCTCCGTTCGCGGTAAGCATAGTGTTATAGCCCTTTGGCAGACGGGTAATAAAGCTATCCGCGCCCGCGAGCTTAGCCGCCGCGATACACTCCTCGTCCGTTGCGTCAAGCTTTCCGTAACGGATATTGTCAAGCACAGTTCCCGTAAAGAGATTCGTGTCCTGAAGAATGATACCGAGCGAACGGCGAAGGTCTGCTTTCTTTATCTTATTGATATTGATACCGTCATAGCGTATCTTTCCGTCGTCGATATCGTAAAATCGGTTTATAAGGTTTGTAATAGTCGTCTTTCCCGCGCCCGTAGCTCCGACGAACGCGACCTTCTGACCGGGCTCTGCGTAAAGCGTTATATCGTGAAGCACCGTCTTTTCGGGCGTATAGCCGAAATCCATGTTCTCTATACGCACATCACCCATAAGGCGAGTATAAGTCACGCTTCCGTCAGCCGAGTGAGGATGCTTCCACGCCCAGATACCCGTGCGTTCCTCACATTCGACAAGCTCGCCATCGACTTCTTTCGCGTTTACGAGGGTAACGTATCCGTCATCGACCTCGACCTCTTCGTCAAGAAGCTCGAAAACTCTGTGCGCACCCGCCATAGCCATGACGATAGTGTTCATCTGCTGTGAAAGCTGACTTACGTTGTTGGTAAACTGTTTGCTCATATTAAGGAAAGGAAGCACGACAGCCAGCGACATAAGCTTTCCGGAAAGAGAAAGATTAGGGACATCAAGAGCTATAAGAGTTGCTCCGGTAAAGAGCAATAAAACATATAATATATTTCCGATGTTTCCCATGATAGGCATTAGTATATTTGCGAAAAGGTGCGCCTTCGTTGCCTCGGAGCAAAGCTCTTCGTTGACTCTGTCAAAGTCCTCTCCGCTCTGCTTTTCGTGGCAGAATACCTTGACGACCTTCTGCCCGTTCATCATTTCCTCGATAAAGCCCTCAGTCTTACCGATAGATTTCTGCATTCCCATAAAGTGACGCGCGCTTCTGCCGCCTATCGTTTTGGTAACGAATATCATAGCAATAACTCCGAGGAATACGACGAGCTCCATCCATATGCTCAATATAGCCATGTTTATAACGAGAAAGATTATGATAAGCGCAGAGTTCAAAAAGTGCGGCAGCGTATTCGATACAAGCTCTCGGAGCGTATCGATATCATTCGTATAATGTGACATGATATCGCCGTGAGGGTGCGTGTCGAAATAGCGAAGCGGAAATTTCTGCATCTTTGAAAACATATCTCCGCGCACTTTGTTAAGAAATCCTTGAGTAACTATCGCCATAAGGCGCGTGTAGGTAAAGTTCGCAACAAGTCCGACGATATAAATGCATATCATCGTAAGGACAGAAAGAGTAATGCCGCGGCTTACTGCGCCGAGTCCCTCCTTAAGACCTTGATTGATATACTCAAGGAATCGGTTCATAAATAAACTCGCAACAGTCGATGCGATAGAGGTGAGAAGTATGCATATTATAACCACGATAAGCAAAGGCTTATAATATCCGAAAAGAAGCTTTAATATGCGCTTTAGCATTCCCTTTCGTTTTGGAGGCTTGCCCTTAAAATTCTTTATATCGTTCGTCTTTTCTTGATTTTTCATTTCATGCTACCTCCCTTCACCTGAGAATCGTATACCTCTCGGTAAATGGGGCTCTTTTCGAGCAATTCCTCATGCGTACCGATAGATTCGATGTGTCCTCCGTCCATGACCACTATCTTGTCGGCGTGCTCCACAGAGGATATGCGCTGCGCGATTATTATCTTCGTAGTGTCGGGTATCTCTTCCGCAAACGCACGTCTTATAAGCGCGTCGGTACGCGTGTCAACCGCGCTCGTCGAGTCATCGAGAATGAGTATCTTCGGTTTTTTGAGAAGCGCTCTGGCAATACAAAGCCTCTGCTTCTGTCCGCCAGAAACGTTAGTTCCTCCCTGCTCGATATAGGTATCATATTTATCGGGGAAATTCTGTATAAACTCGTCCGCCTGTGCAAGACGGCATATGCGTTCCATGTCCTCATCGGTCGCATCAGGATCGCCCCAACGGAGATTTTCCTTGATAGTTCCGGAGAAAAGAACGTTCTTTTGAAGTACCACTGCCACCTGATCGCGAAGCACTTCGATATCGTAGTCGCGGACGTCAACTCCGCCAACCTTTACAGCTCCCTCGCTCACGTCGTAAAGACGTGAGATAAGCTGAACAAGGCTCGTTTTACCGCTTCCCGTACCGCCGACGATCCCAACAGTCTCTCCGGATGCGATAAAGAAATTGATATCCGAAAGTGCTTTCTTCTCCGCGGTTGCCGAGTAACTAAAGCTTACCTTGTCAAAAATAATACTCCCGTCACGAACCTCTGTCACAGGGCTATCGGGATTCTTTATCGAGCTTTCCTCGTTTAAGACCTCGCAAAGTCTTTGCGCGCTCGCTATCGACATAGATATCATAACGATTATCATTGACAAAAACATAAGACTCATAAGGATCTGCGCACCGTAGGTCATAAGAGCGGAATAACCGCCGATATCAAGATCTCTGCCGTTTGAGCTTATGATAAGACGAGAACCGAAAAAGCTTACCGAAAGCATAACAAGGTTAAAGCAAAGCTGCATCAACGGATTGTTAAGTGCCAAGATCTTTTCAGCCTTAGTGAAATCTTTTTTGACCTCTTCAGATGCGCTCTCAAATTTCTTTTGTTCATATTCCTCGCGAACGTAAGCCTTAACGACTCTCATTCCGCTAACATTTTCCTGTATAGACTCGTTAAGCTTGTCGTATTTTTTAAATACCGATTTGAATATCGGCATCGCTCCTCTTACGACAAGGGAAAGACCTATGGCGAGTATCGGAATGATCACCGCGAACATAACGGACATCTTCGGGCTGGTGATAATAGCCATGGACAGAGCCACCACAAGCATCAAGGGACAACGCACCGCCGTTCTTACGATCATCATAAACGACATCTGAACGTTTGCCACGTCGGTCGTCAGTCTGGTAACAAGCCCCGCCGTTGAAAACTTGTCAATGTTGGAAAACGAAAATTTCTGAATAGAATAATACAGGTCGTGACGCAGATTTTTGGCAAATCCGCAAGACGCGATAGCCGCCATTCGACCCGCTAACGCACCAAAAACGAGCGATAGCATCGCCATTCCGAGAAGTATAAATCCGAACTTGAGTATGATGCTCATATCCGGCTTTTGTCCTTCGGGAACTGCGTTAAGTATTGAGATAAATTTAACGGTCACAAGCGGTATCAAACATTCCACGATGACCTCAAACGCGACCGATATAGGCGCTAATATAGCGTATATCTTGTATTCGCGTATGCTTTTCGCGAGAGTCTTTATCATAAAATCAATATTTTCTCCTTTTTGAAATGAAAATAACTACTTTATATTATAATACATTTATTTTTCATAAAAAATACAGCTTTGTTAACATACTATAACATATTTGCAACTTTTTTCATAAAAAGACCGATATTCAAACAAATTGCGGTTTAGCAGAGAGTTTGAAATATTGAAATGGCTACAAACAAAATATAAAAATTAATATAACCTTGTAGGGAGATAGTGCTCGATAAATCAAAAATTGAATTCCGTTTTACCGCTTGACAAAAAAGAAAAGCGCCCGTAAAAAACGAACGCTTTTTCTTTTTGTGCAGGAATTACTTGCTCTCAACCTTGAGAACTTCCTTGCCGTCGTAATATCCGCAAGCCTTGCAAACACGGTGGCTAAGAACGTCTGCGCCACACTTGGGGCACTTCGTCATGCCGGGAAGCGTAAGCTTCCAGTTATTTGAACGTCTTTTGTCTCTGCGAGCCTTCGATACTTTTTTCTTCGGTACTGCCATTCTCTACACCTCCTTGAGTGTGTAAAACACATCTTTCGTTTATATATTATTTATTGTTTTTCCTCTTCGCCGTGCTTTTCGGACCATGATTTCAAGATCGCAAGTCTTGGGTCTATCTCCCTCTTACTGCAACCGCAATCGCCGTCGCGCTTCGGCTTTCCGCACTTTTCGCATAATCCCAGACAATCCTCTTCGCACAGAAGCTTCGTGGGGAATCCGAGGAGCAATTCCTCTCTGAGCGCCTCATCAACGTCAAGCTCACCGTCAACCGCCACTACGTACTCGTCGGACAACTCGTCAAGCTGTTCTTCGGTAAGTGTGTTTTCAAGGACAACCGTACGCTCGAAATCAAGAGAGAAAACTCCTTCTACGGGAGCAAGACATCTGGCGCACTCACTGCTATACGGCAGCTCCGCTTGAAGCGTAAGCTTCATATAACCTGCGTTGTCCGTTAATTTTCCGACCACGTGAACGTCGGACGCAAATTCAACTCCGTCCAAGCGCTCGGGGGTGAGCATATAGTCGATATCGATCTTCTTGACCTCTCCTCTGAGAAGCGGCGAAATATCTAAGACCATAGTACCTCCCTGCCAAAAAATGCGGTAATTTTTGTGAGTCGTATGTGATGACACAAAATGCGACAATACATATTATAATCTATTTATCTCCAATTGTCAAGAGTTTTTTTTAAGTTTATACCGATATATCGCTATTTTTGAAACTTTTGTTGCCAAAAATCTTTACTATACGACTTTTTTATGGTAAAATTAATAAAAATGAGACCGGATAAACACGATTGCGGATTCAAATTTTGATTTGTCGAGCACTATGTTCGCACTAATAAAAGGCTTCTCCAGCGGAGAAGCTGTCACCGAAGGTGACTGATGAGGAGAGCAAATAAAGCACAAACTAAATGGTG
>SVUA01000033.1 GCA_015063485.1 Oscillospiraceae bacterium
CCTGCTTATCCGAGAAAGCGCCGAGAACAGTATCCCAGTCGATAACGTCAGCATGAGGCTCAACTGTCTTAACTCTGTCTGCAAGATTGCGGTAAATGCGGTTTATAACGAGAGACGCAACGCCGACCTTCTTACCGTGGAACTCGGGCCAGATGCCTCTTGCGAGCTTATAGCACTCCCAATAGTGGGAAACGACGTGCTCAGCCCCAGATGCGGGACGGGAGCAGAGAGCAAGCTTCATAGCAAGGCCCGAAAGAACGAGAGCTTCCATAATGGCGCCTGCGGACTCCTCGTTGTCTGCCTGAACCTTATCGGCAAGATCCCAGCACTTCTGAAGCGCGTCGAGTGTTATCTGAGCTACGGCGGGGCAGTAGTATTCGCCCGTAAGGATATTTGAAATTCTCCACTCAAGGATTCCGTAGTATTTAGCTACCATATCGCCAAAGCCTGCCGCCTTAAGCTCAGAGGGAGCCTTTGCGAGGATCTTTGTGTCGGCAAGAATTACCATAGGCTGACGAACGAACCAAGACGTCTTGAAATTGTTCTCAACGATAGGAGCAGTGTCGGATGCAAAGCCGTCCATAGAAGGAGCTGTTGCGAAGATACAGAACTTCTTATCAAGCTCGAAGGATGCAACGCGGCAAAGGTCGTTGAGTGAGCCTGTTCCAACGGATATGATACCCTCAACATCGGTCGCGATAGCTTCGATCTCACGAAGCTGCTCGATCTTTGCATACGTCATATTGTCGAATATGTATTTTTTCTTGACGTTAAAGCCTGCCTCCTTGAGAGAATCGAGAAGTCCGTCTGAGACTCTGATCGTGTTATCGTCTGCAACGATAAGAACGTTCTTGGGGAAGCCGGCTTTATCAAGAATTTCGCCCGCGCGCTGTGTAACGCCGCTTCCGATCTCGACTACCTTTGTATCAAAGGTGTGAGTACGTCCGCAGGGGCAGTTTTCAAGATTTTTTAAGATTTTCTGAAGATCCATTAAAATCACCTCATAAAATTATTTTTACCTTAGTATTTTACTACATTCGAAAGACAATGTCAAGCAAAAAACAAAAAAAGCCGTGAATTAATTTTGCTTTTCACGACTTTTTGTGTTTTTACTTTCTGTAAACAGACCTATATTCTTCCTTAGAATTTTTCTTTTTGTTGATCTTTGAAGATATCATAAAGTAAATACCGTAACCGATGGCATAAATGACAACAACGAGACCGATCACAACAAAAATATTTGCAGGGACATATTGCTTTCCGGAAAGGCTCAACTGATATCTGTTATCCGCGTTCATCGGTGCATATATCAAAGCAAAGAAACCGCCGATCGTAAACACAGAATGAAGAATAAGCTTCCAAAATCCGTCAAGCTTAGGGAAAGAAAGAAAACTGTTTGCCATCGAAAATATCACGCAATATGCAAGCACGAACAGCATCCTTGTCGCAGAAAACGCCGAGGCATAAAGATGGTCTGAAGTTACCATCTGAATAATAAATATAACAGCCGATACTACCGAAAAATAAACGGCTGCTGACGTAAATACCTTTTTCCAATAATGTTTTTCCATTTTTTGCTCCTAAAATAATTTACTGTATAATACTATACCACAATATCGGAAAAAATTCAACAAAAAATTGTAACATTATTTGATGAATATTTATTTGAGAATATTCATAATTATTCTTGACTTTTCGCAAATATGTAGTATAATAATATAATAGCTAAATATGTTTATAACGGAAGGATTTCCATATGACAAGAAAAAATGCAAGAAAAGCGGCTTTCGAGCTGCTGTTTGAAAGTGGCTTCAGAAGCGACGAAAAAGCACTCGATATTTTTGATGTTTCCGCAGAGAACCGTGAGCTTGAAAATGATACTTATCTGCGCTCCGTATTCTTCGGTGTTATTGAACATCTCGAGGATATAGATGCTACGATCGGCAAGCATTCTCGCGGCTGGAAGCCCGAGAGAATATCCAGAGTTTCGAGAACCGTTTTGAGAATTGCGGTTTATGAAATGCTTTATGTCGACGATATTCCCGCGAGAGTTTCCATAAATGAGGCTCTTGACCTTTGCCGTGAATTTGACGAGGACAAAGCAAGACCTTTTGTTAACGGCGTACTTAATGCCGTTATGGAAACGCTTCCCGAATCGAAAGAAAGATGAAGCCTTATTGCTTCGTCGGAATTGATACAAGCAATTATACGACGTCTGTTGCGGTTTCAAACTACGATGGGGATATAGTCGCAAATCTTAAACTTCCTTTACCTGTAAAAGAAGGAGAGCGGGGTCTTCGTCAGAGCGATGCGCTTTTCGCTCATACGAAAAATCTGCCTGACCTTATGGAAAAGCTTACGGAGGTATTGAAAGACTATACTCCGATCGCCGTAGGTTGTTCAGACAAGCCGAGAGATGCCGAAGGCTCTTATATGCCTTGTTTCCTTGCCGGTGTTGCCGCGGCGCATTCTTTTGCCGCCCCAATGGATCTGCCGATATATAGATTTTCCCATCAAGACGGGCATATTAAGGCAGCGTATTATTCGTCGGGGGCTGATATAGGCGGAGATTTCGCGGCTTTTCATGTTTCGGGCGGAACAACGGAATTGGTGTACGTAAAGAAAAACGATACGTTTTTTTCCGTTGAGCTTATGGGCGAGACCAACGATCTCAACGCAGGGCAATGTATTGACAGAACCGGAGTTATGATGGGGCTCAAGTTTCCTTGCGGTGCCGAGATGGATAAGCTTGCTCTTGAATTTGAAGCTAAGCTTCCTCCAATAAAAACGGCTGTAAAGGATATGTCCTGCAATCTTTCCGGACTTGAGAATTTGACTCAAAAGCTATACCGTGAGACCGAAGACAAACGGCTTGTATCGGCGTTTGCGTTTGAATATATAGCTAAAAGTCTTTACAAGATGACGGATGCGTTAAGGGAAAAGTATCCGAATATTCCTATAATATACGCAGGCGGAGTTATGAGCAGTGTTTATATCGGAGAACGATTGAGGTACAAGAGAAACGGCGTTTATTTTGCAAAACCCGCTTTTTCGGCAGATAATGCCGCCGGAGTAGCGCTTCTTTGCCGCGAGAAATACTTAAAAGAAAGATCATAAATCAGTATGGAACAGAAAAATGCGTTAACCGTTACCCAACTGAATGAATATATAAAAATGATGTTTGACAGTCAGCCGACGCTTAATCGACTGCTTGTCAGAGGCGAGATATCCAATTTTGTCAATCATCGCTCGGGGCATTTTTATTTTACACTTAAAGATGAAGGTTCTCTTATCAAGGCAGTAATGTTCAAAAGCTCTGCGATGAAGATTAATTTTCAGCCCGAAAACGGAATGAGAGTTGTAGCGCGCGGAAAGGTTTCTGTTTTCCCACGTGACGGACAGTATCAGCTTTATGCAGATGATATGGAGCTTGACGGTATCGGCGCTCTTTACGTTGCCTTTGAGCAATTGAAAAATAAGCTTGCTGCGGAAGGACTGTTTGATGAAAGCCGCAAGAAACCGTTGCCGAGATTTCCGTCAAAGATCGGAATAATAACGTCTCCTACGGGAGCGGCAATAAGAGACATGATCAACGTTACGGGACGGCGTTATCCGATGGCTGAGATCACGATATATCCCGCGTTAGTGCAGGGAAGCGATGCTCCGAGAAGTCTTGCGGCGGGCATCAGATATTTTAATAATTCCGAGAATCACCCCGACGTTATAATAATAGGTCGCGGGGGCGGATCGATAGAAGATCTTTGGGCTTTTAATAACGAGCAACTCGCACGATTTATTGCAAATTCCGAAATTCCGGTAATATCGGCGGTCGGACACGAAACCGATTTTACTATATGTGATTTTGTAGCGGACAGACGTGCGCCGACGCCTTCTGCGGCGGCAGAGCTTGCGGTTCCCGACAGTTATGAGCTTTATACCAGAATAAAAGCTTACGAATCCCGAGTCGGCACCTTGCTTTCAAGGAAGCTTTCAAACGGGAGCGATAGATTAAGAATACTTTCGAGATCAAGAGTTTTGACCTCCCCCGAAACACTATTTGATAATTTAAAACTTCGGGTCGACCGAAATTCAGATATTCTTGACGCATCCATCAAATCCAAAATGACCTTATCCAGATCGGAATTAAAAACTGCATCCGGAAAGTTATCCTCTTTAAGTCCGTTGGCAGTGCTTTCAAGAGGATACGGCGCAGTAACTGACGCTGACGGCAACATAGTAAAATCCGTTTCGTCACTTGACATAGGTCAAAAAATTGACGTTACGCTTTCAGACGGCTCCGTGACGGCGGAGATCATAAACAAGAAAGAGGCTACAAATGGCAACTAATATAAAATTTGAAACTGCTCTCTCTGAGCTTGAAACGGTTATTGCAAAGCTTGAAGACAGCAACACCCCTCTCGACGAGGCTCTTAAGCTTTACGAAAAGGGAATATCCCTTGTAAGAATTTGCAACGAACGACTTGAATCCGCAGAGCAGAAGATAAAGATTCTTCAATCAAAGGACGGGCAAATAGTTGAAACAGATTTTATCGGAGAACAAAAATGAGCATTGACATTTTTAATGAAATAAGCAAATCCAATGCAATAATGGATAAGGCTCTTGAGGAAAGATTCAAAACCAATGAGCCTATCGTTTCTATCCTTCTCGATGCAGAGCATTACAGCGTTATGTCTGGAGGAAAGAGAGTAAGACCTTTTTTGACTCTTGAGTTTTGTCATCTTTTCGGCGGTAAAACAGAGGCAGCTCTGCCTTTCGGTATGGCGGTAGAGGTAATTCATAACTCGTCTCTCATTCACGACGACCTTCCTTGTATGGATAATGACGATATGAGGCGAGGAAAACCCTCGTGTCATATTGCTTTCGGTGAAGCAAACGCGCTCCTTGCGGGTGACGCTCTTCTGCTTTACGCTTTTGAGCTTTGCGCTGAAAACAAGGACGTAGAACCGTCAACTGCTCTTGAAGCTATTGCAGTTCTCGCAAAAGCAACAGGAAACTTCGGAATGGTAGGTGGGCAGGTAATTGACCTTTACGGAGATACTCATACGCTTGATTTTGATACGCTTATAAAGTTGCATTCACTAAAAACGGGGGCGCTTATCGGTGCCGCGGTAAAGCTTGGCTGTCTTGCCGCCGGAGTCGCTTCCGACAGCGAAGAATATGCAAACGCATGTCTTTACGCAAAGAACATAGGACTTACGTTCCAGATAATAGATGATATTCTTGATGCCCGAGCAGGAGAGGAAGCACCCGAAAAGACTACTTTCCTCAAGTTTATGAGTGAATCCGAGGCTTTTGAATATGCAAAAGACCTTACGGATAAAGCTATTGCGGCAATAAAAAAATACGAAGGCAGCGACGTACTTATCGCTTTTGCCGAGTATCTTTTGAATCGCGATAAATGAGAGCGGATATATATCTTTTCTCAAACGGATTTGCAAAGAGTCGCAGTCACGCAAAAAATTTGATAGACGAGGGTTCTGTCAAGATAGACGGAAAAGTAATAGATAAACCCTCTCTCGACATTTTGGAAACCGAGCATAGGGTCGAGATAACAGATACCCAAAAATATGTAAGCCGAGGCGGACTTAAGCTCGAAGCGGCGCTTGATGCCTTCGCGGTTAACGTAGACGGAATGCGAGCGATCGACATAGGCGCGTCAACAGGAGGGTTCACCGATTGCCTTCTGCAGAGAGGCGTTAAATCTGTCGTGTGCGTGGATTCGGGTATCGGTCAGCTTGATACACGTATTGCGTCCGACGAAAGAGTTAAGAACATAGAGAAATATAACGCAAGAGAATTGTCGCGAGATATTATTTCAGACGGAGCTGATATTGCCGTTATGGACGTTTCTTTTATATCGCAAACGCTTATTTTGCCGAGAGTAAAAGACGTTCTGACGGAAAACGGTTGCCTTATAAGCCTTATAAAGCCTCAATTTGAGGCAGGCCGCGCCGCAATCGGAAAAGGCGGGATCGTTAAGGATAAAAAAGACCGCCTTGCGTCAATATTGCGCGTTCGCGATAGCGGAGCATCGGTTGGTCTTTATATGACAGGACTGATAATATCCCCCATAACGGGAGGCGACGGAAACGTAGAGTTTCTCGGATATTTCAAGCAAGATGGAAGTATTCTTTCCGAAGAACAAATAAAAAAGCTTATAAAACAGTAAAAACATAAAGCTTTATGGAGTTTATAATGAAGAAAATAGCGGTTATCACAAATTTTAATATTCCCGACAAGGCTCACGCCGCGATGAATGTAATTGATAAATTATATTCACTCGGTTGCGAGATATACGTCGCATCTTTTAACAAAGAAAGAATAGACCGCAACTGTAAAAACACCAATCGAGAATATCTTAATTTTGTTCCGCTTGAAAAATTGTTTTCCATCGCAGAAATTATCGTCATACTCGGCGGTGACGGAACTATACTTGAATCGGCGCGCCGTGCCGTTCCCGCAGGAAAGCCTATGCTCGGCATAAACCTCGGACGTGTCGGATATATGGCAGAGCTGGAAATAAACGAGCTTGACAGACTTTCGGATCTTGTAAGCGGAAAATATGAGCTCGATGAGCGTATGATGCTGAAGGTTGAACTTGTTGATAAAGACGGTAAGCCTAAAAATGTTTCTTTCGCTCTCAACGATGCAGTTATTTCAAACGGGTCCGTCGCGAGAATTGTCGACCTTTTGCTTTATGAGGATGGACGCGAGGTTTCTCGTTACAGAGCGGATGGACTTATAGTGGCAACCCCGACGGGTTCAACGGCATATTCAATGTCAGCAGGCGGAGCTATCGTTGACCCGAGGCTCAGTTGCGTATGCGTAACGCCGATTTGCCCTCACTCGTTTGTATCAAAGCCGTTTGTTTTGCCCGATGATGCAAAAATTGAAATAAAAAACATATGCCAGCGTGAAAAGGTGCTTTTCCTTACGATCGACGGCAAATCTAATTACGAGGTCGCTTACGGCGATGTCGTAAGAATAACAAAATTCAATCTTAAGGCAAAGCTCGTACGCCTTAAGAAAAACGATTTCTACAACAGATTGCGCTCAAAAATAGTTACCGATTAAAGGAGATAAACGCAAATGAAATCAAAAAGACAGGATCTTATAGTTAATATCGTTACAAACAAAGAAATAGAAACGCAAGAAGAGCTTATATCGGAGCTCCGAGCGGCTGGATGCGACGTCACGCAGGCAACTGTTTCCAGAGATATAAGAGAGCTTAAGCTTATCAAGGTTACAACGGGTCACGGCGGATTCAGATATACGCTTCCTCACAAAAAGGATAACGGTCTGAACGTAAGACTTAATTCGGCTCTTGCCGATTCAATAATAAACGTAGATTATTCGCTTAATATTGTGGTGATCAAAACTTATCCGGGACTTGCGAACGCAGTGGCGGCAGGAGTTGATTCGCTTAATCTTAACACAGTCCTAGGATGTGTCGCGGGCGATGATACTATAATAGCCGTAACAAGTGATATCGAAGCGTCCAAAGATATAAGCGAAAGAATTAAGAGCCTTATAAAATCATGAGTAAAATTCAAAAAACTAATGCAATGCGTCAGCTCGATGCGGCAAAGATACCTTATGAAATAATGGATTATATTCCGGACGAATCGGATCTCTCCGGCGTTCATATCGCCGAGCAGATAGGTCTTCCTTGTGAACAGGTGTTCAAAACACTTGTAACGAGAGGCGATAAGAACGGGATAAATGTGATCTGTATTCCGGCACATCTTGAAATAGACCTCAAAGCGGCTGCGCAAGCAACGGGCAACAAAAGCCTTTCAATGCTCCCGACAAGTGAGCTTTTGGCTAACACCGGATATATAAGAGGCGGTTGCTCTCCTATCGGAATGAAAAAGAAGTATCCCACGTACATCGACGAAAGTGCTGTAAATTATGGTAAAATAACAGTAAGCTCAGGTACGCGAGGAATGCAGCTTTTACTTGATCCAAACACACTTATAAAATTTACGGGTGCAAAGCTTTGCTCCGTAACGGTAAAAATCGAAAAATAAAAATTAAGGACATATAAAATCATGCAAAAAATCAAAACACAAATAGCTGAAGAGCTGAAAAAACAAATTGATCTCATAAATCCCGACACGGGACTTGACGCAGAGGCGGTTTCTCTTATGATGGAATATCCTCCGGATAAAACTCTCGGAGACCTCGCGCTTCCTTGCTTTAAGCTCAGCCGCTCGCTCCGCAGGTCGCCCGTTCAGATAGCGACACAGCTTGCCGAAGGGCTTTCGTGCGATGCTATTGCCGAATGTAAGGCGGTCAACGGATATCTCAACATTTTTATTTCAAACGATTTTCTCTCTGCTAAGGTCGTATCCGAGATCCTTGCAAAGGGCGATGATTACGGCAAAAATGATGTCGGAGAGGGAAGGACTGTCGTTCTCGACTATTCTTCTCCCAACGTGGCAAAGCCTTTTCACCTCGGTCACCTCGGTACAACGGTTATAGGACATTCTCTCAGACGTCTTTTCGAATTTGCAGGATATAAGTGTATCGGTGTAAACCACCTCGGAGACTGGGGAACGTCGTTTGGTAAACAGATCGTTGCGCTTAAGACTTGGGGCGACACGACTAAGATAGAAGAAAACGGAGTAGACGGTCTCGTTACTCTTTATCAGAAGTTCCACGAAGAAGCAGAGGCAAGACCCGAGCTTTTTGATGAAGCAAGAGCCGAATTTACAAAGCTTGAGAACGGAGATCCCGAAAATACAGAGCTTTGGAAGCGTTGTATTGCCGTAAGTATCGCGGAATACCAGAAGACTTACGCTCAGCTTGATATAGAGTTTGATTATTATACGGGTGAGAGCTTTTACACCGACAAGATGCCCGCTCAAGTCGAGCGTATGAGAGAAAAAGGGCTGCTTAAGCTCGATGACGGCGCGTCTATCGTAGATCTTGCCGACTACAATATGCCTCCTTGTCTTATCCTTAAGCGTGACGGCTCGACGCTTTATCCTACCCGTGATATCTCCGCCGCGGTTTACCGTCATGATACGTTTGATTTTGATCGTTGCGTTTACGTTACGTCCGCAGGACAGTCGCTCCATTTCGCTCAGTGGTTCAAGGTAGTTGAGCTTATGGGATACGATTGGGCAAACAAACTCGTTCACGTTCCTTACGGCACTATGTCGATCGGCGGAGCAAAGCTCGGAACTCGTTCGGGCAACGTTGTATGGCTCAAGCAGCTTCTTAATATGTCTATCGACAAGGTTCGCGACGTTATTAACGAAAAGAACCCCGATCTTCCCAACAAGGAGCAGGTCGCCGAGGAAGTCGGTGTAGGCGCTATCGTATTTAATTACCTTCTCAACAGCAGGATCAAGGATATAAGCTTTGACCTTGAAGCGGCTCTTGACTTCAACGGAAACACAGGACCTTACGTTCAGTACACTTACGCACGTTGTTGCTCGATCCTTGAAAAAGCAACTGCTATTCCCGAAAGCGTTGAGCTTTCTTTGACCGAGGAATCCGAATCCGCTCTTGTAAAAACACTTTCAAGATTCCCCGAAAAGGTAAACGATGCGCTCTCTCAGTATGAGCCGTCTGTAATAACACGTTATATTCTTGACGTAGCATCGGCGTTCAACCGCTTCTATCACGATTGCCAGATCCTTTCGGCAGACGACGAAAAGATAAGAAATACGAGAATCCTTCTTACAAAGGCTACAAAGACCGTTCTCGGAAACGCATTTGGTCTTATTTGCCTTAAGAAACCCGAAAAAATTTAAAAAAGAGGTATATAGAAATGTCAGGACACAGCAAATGGAAAAACATTATGCACAAGAAAGGTAAGACCGACGCACAGAGAGCATCGGTATTTACCAAAATAAGCAAGGAGATCGTTATCGCGGTCAAAGCAGGAGGCGGCGACCCCGACAGCAACTCCAAGCTTCGCGAGCTTATCGCAAAAGCTAAATCCAACAACGTACCCAACGATAATATCAAGCGTACTATCGAAAAGGCACTTGGTAACGACAGCGCAAACTACGAGGAGATCACATACGAGGGCTACGGTCCCGCAGGTATCGCCGTTATCGTAAAGACCGCAACGGATAACCGTAACAGAACAGCCGGAAATGTTCGCCACTACTTCGATAAATTCGGTGGAAATATGGGTACCAGCGGATGCGTCAGCTTCCTTTTCGCAGAAAAGGGACTTATCCTTATCACTGATGAAGATGGCGAGATCGATGAAGACAAGCTGATGGAGGACGCAATGGAGTCCGGTGCAGAGGATTTCTCCGGTGAGGAAGGCGTTTACGAGATCTACACCGAGCCCGACGATCTTTACGCGGTTCGTGATGCTCTCGTTGCTCTCGGATACGAGATCGAGTCCGCAGAGCCCGATATGGTTCCGTCCACTTACGTCAACCTTGATAACGAGGACGATATCAAGCACATGAACCTTCTTCTCGAGTATCTCGAGGAAGATGATGACGTTCAGAACGTTTACCACAACTGGGAAAACTGCGACTAATATTTAATTAATAAACAAAGCGGTAAGAAACACATTCTTGCCGCTTGTTTACAAAGAAAGGGATTTTTTATGTATAACATTTACGTTGTATTCAAATGCTTCGAGGGAAAAAGAGAAGCTTTTATCGAAAGAGTAAAAAAAGAGGGAATAGTTGATGCCGTCAGGTCCGAAGACGGTTGCTATATGTACGACTATTATTTCTCCGAAAAAGATCCGAACGAGCTTCTTCTTATAGAAAAATGGGAAACAAAGCGCCATCAGGAGATCCACATCGCCCAGCCCCATATGGCAAAGCTCCGTGAGTTCAAGAATGATTATATCGAATCAACCGCGCTCGGTGAATTTGAAATTAAATAATTTTATTTAATTACATACAAAAAGTCCTCGGAAACCGATCCGAGGGCTTTTGTTTCTATGCTTCTCTTCATGCTTAACTCTTGATTATATATATGTGTATACAACAATGTAAACAAATGCTCCCCATTAATTTTGGTAATTATGCGAATATAAAGAATTTTATAAAAGTGCTATAATTATATTGGTATGTTATTTATATGAAATATTTTATTATGGAGACTTTTAAATTATGAAGTTTAAAAGAATGCTACTGTTGTTTGCTGTTGCCCTAATGCTTTGCATGACATTAGTCGCATGTGATCCGTCAAACGCAGACAATCCTCAAGAGACCACACCTCAAGAGACCACACCTCAAGAGACCGCACCTCAAGAGACCACACCTCCTGAACAGCAACAGCCTCCGGTTCACGAACACAGTTGGAGCGCGTGGATTACGGTAAAGGATGCTACTTGCTCTGCTGAAGGATCTCAAGAGAGAACTTGCGCTTGTGGTGAGAAAGAATCTCAGACTATAGATAAGATTGCTCATACCGAGGTTGTAGACGCAGCCGTGGATGCAACTTGTACTGAGACAGGTCTCACGGAAGGAAAGCACTGTTCTGCTTGTAATGAGGTACTCGTAGCCCAAGAGGTTGTTAAGGCTAAGGGCCATACTGAAGTAATAGACAAAGCAGTAGATCATACATGCACAGAGACAGGTCTTACTGAGGGTAAGCATTGTTCTGTATGTAAAGAAGTTCTTACAGCCCAAGAGGTTATTAAGGCTAAGGGTCATACTGAAGTAATAGACAAAGCCGTTGCTCCTACTTGCACAGAGACAGGTCTTACAGAAGGTAAACACTGTTCTGCTTGTGATACAGTTCTTACAGCCCAAACTGTTGTTTCGGCAACCGGACACACTTTCGGTGATTGGTCTATTGTAACGCCTGCCACTTGTACAAGCTCAGGATCCGAAAAGCGTGAGTGCAAAAATTGCAACCACTACGAAACTCAAGTAATAAAAGCAAAGGGTCACAGTCATTCCTCTATAGTCTCCGCTCCTACTTGCACTAAGCAAGGATATACAACGTATACTTGCACTTGTGGCGATTCCTACGTTGATAACTATGTCTCCGCAACCGGACACAGCTTGGGTGAATGGTACACAGTAACTGCTCCTACATGTACCCAGAGCGGCACAGAAAAACGTGATTGCAAGAATTGTAACTATAGCGAAACTCAAGCTATAAAGGCGAAAGGCCATACATATACCAATGTTGTAACAGCTCCTACATGCACAGCCAAGGGCTATACCACTCACACATGTGCGTGTGGAGATTCTTATGTAGATAGTTACGTTGATGCCAAGGGCCACACTTTCGGTGAATGGCAAACAACTAAGAATGCCACTTGTACTGAAAACGGAGAACAGAAACGCACTTGTGCTTGTGGAAACACTGAAACTAAGGTTATTGAAGCGAAGGGACATAGTTACAGCGCTGTAGTTACTGCTCCCACCTGTACCGAAAAGGGTTACACAACTTATACTTGTTATTGTGGTGATACATATATAGCTGACTATGTAAATGCTAACGGTCACAACGAAACATCTCACGAAGCTAAGGCGCCTACATGTACTGAGATTGGTTGGGATGCATACGTTACCTGCTCAAATTGTGATTTCTCAACCTATAAGGAGATTAAAGAACTCGGTCACGATAAAGTTGGTTTCGCTGCAAAAAAACCCACTTGTACCGAAATCGGTTGGGACAAATATGTCGAATGCGACAGATGTGACTATACAACTTACAATGAAATCCCCGCACTCGGCCACACAGAAGTAATAGACAAAGCAGTTGAGCCTAATTGCACCGAAGCAGGCTTTACTAAAGGTATGCACTGTTCCGTATGTAAGAAAGTTCTTATAGCACAGCAGTACATTCCCGCAAATGGCCACAGCTACAGTTCAGCAGTTACTGCTCCCACATGTACCGAAGAGGGATATACAACTTATACTTGTCATTGTGGTATTACATATATAGCAAATTATGTAAATGCTAAAGGACATAACTACGAGTCTGTAGTAACCGCTCCTGCCGCTACTGAGAACGGATATACTACATATACATGTAGTTGTGGTGATTCCTATACCAAATCTATCATTCCGATTGATTTCGAGATTACAGCAGAAAATCGCACATTGATAGGATACACGGGAGAGACTAACGAAAATCTTGTTATCCCTGCCGTGTTTGAAAATAAAGGAAAGTGGTACAGAGTTAAGTGGATCGGCTATTATGCGTTTGAGGACTGTACGAGACTTATGAGCATAACGCTCCCCGACAGTGTCACAAGCATCTTTAGTGATGCATTCAGATATTGCACGGGACTTACGAGCATAACGATTCCTAATGGTGTAAAAAGCATCGGCTATTCTGCGTTCAGAGATTGCACAGGACTTACGAGCGTAACCATCGGCAACGGAGTCACAAGCATTGGCCATTCTGCGTTCAGAGATTGCACAGGACTTACGAGCGTAACTATCGGCAACGGAGTCACAAGCATCGGTAATTCTGCGTTCTACGGTTGCACGGGACTTACGAGCGCAACTATCGGTAATGGTGCCACAATTATCGATAATCTAGCGTTCTACGGTTGCACGGGACTTACGAGCATAACGATTCCTGATAGCGTCACAAGCATTGGTTCTTATGCCTTCTATGATTGCACTGGACTTACGAGCGTAACTATCGGCAACGGAGTCACAAGCATCGGCATGCAAGCGTTCTGGGGTTGCACGGGACTTACAAGCATAACAATCCCCAACAGTGTCATAAGCATCGGCGAGTCTGTGTTCTGGGGTTGCACGGGACTTACGAGTATAACGATCCCTGATAGCGTCACAAGCATTGGTTCTTATGCCTTCTATGATTGCACTGGACTTACTAGTATAACTATTGAAAACGGTGTCACGAGCATCGGCGAGTCTGCGTTCAATGGTTGCTCGGGACTTACAAGCATAACAATCCCCGACACTGTCACGAGCATCGGTGATGATGCGTTCGATGGTTGCTCGGGACTTACAAGCGTAACTATCGGCAACGGTGTCACAAGCATTGGAAATTCTGCGTTCTCTGGTTGCACGGGACTTACGAGCATAACGCTCCCTAATGGAGTCACAAGCATCGGCGATTATGCATTCAGTGATTGCACAGGACTTACAAGCATAACAATCCCCAACAGTGTCATAAGCATCGGCAATTTTGCGTTCTGTAAGTGCACGGAACTTACAAGCATAACTATTCCCAACAGTGTCACAAGCATTGGAAATTATGCGTTCTTAGGCTGCACGGGACTTACGAAGATCAATTTCAACGGAACAAAAGCCCAATGGAATGCAATCTCAAAAGGAAGTGAGTGGGACTATTATACAGGAAATTACACAATTTACTGCACAGACGGAACCATATCGAAAGAATAAAACAAACAAAGCCCCTCGGATTAATTCCAAGGGGCTTACCCACCGCCTCTGCGTTGATAAGCTTATTCTCACCTTTCTTTTTTATATTTTGTGTTGAATTTTTCTATAATAAATGCTATAATTATAAAAAAGCTTAACGGAGAAGCACTATGAAAATTTACGACATATCTCAAGAGGTTTTTTCTTGCGTTGTTTTTCCGGGCGATCCCGCGCCTAAGAAAGAAACGCTGAATTCAATGGATAACGGCGACCTTTATAATCTAACCTCATTTTCAATGTGCGCCCATAACGGCACTCATATTGACGCGCCGTCGCATTTTATGGATGACGGAGCAAATATAGACTCTATTCCGCTGAGCAAAACAGTAGGATATGCCTACGTTGCCGAGCACAACGGAACGATAAACGCCTCTGATATAAAAAGTATTTTAGAAAAAGCCGAAGGAATATACCCCGAAGCGGCAAAAAGAATACTTATAAATGGCAGGGCAACGCTCTCCTTTGAAGCCGCGGAAGTGATCGCCGCGTCAGACGTTGTGCTTTTCGGAAACGAATCGCAAACGGTAGGCCCCGAGGATGCTCCTATGGCGGTTCACAAGCTTCTGCTCGGCAAGAAGATAGTTCTCCTTGAAGGAATACGCCTTGGTGGCGTTGAGGAAGGTGTGTATTTGCTAAACGCCGCACCGCTCAATCTCGGAGGATGCGAGGGCGCACCTTGCAGGGCTATATTGATAGATCTCAAATAACAGAAAAGACACCTTGGTTTTTTGGTGTCTTTTTGACAACATTCTGCATATTGTGTTATTGTCGGTATTTATATCGACAATCTTACCGGAAAGGATAATACAATATGTTATGGGTATTATTGGCGGCGGGGGTTATTGCTCTTGCAACCGTTATAGGAACTTGTATCGGATATCTTTTTAAGGATATATCACAAAAAGCCAATGACTGCGTCATCGGCTTTTCTGCGGGCGTAATGCTATGCGCCGCTATATTTGGACTTGTAGAGCCCTCTATCGAATACGGCGGAAGATGGGGTGAGCTTATTGCTATATCGGGAATCTTTGCAGGCGCGTTGTTCCTCGGTTTTATCGACAAGCTTATGCCACAGCTTAACGAAAAAATTGGGGTTAATTCGTCAAACGGACAGGGTAGGGTGCTTCTGTTCGTCGCCGCGATAGCTATTCATCATCTACCCGAGGGAATAGCCGTCGGTGTCAGCTTTGGTACGGGAAGCGTATCGGATATTTTTATGGTATGCGGAAGTATCGCGATACAAAATCTTCCCGAGGCGGCGGTTATAATCGCGCCTATGCTAAAATCCGGAATCAGCCGAAAAAGAGCTATGGTAATAGCGCTTATAAGCGGAGGAATGGAGATACTCGGTACTTTCTTCGGATTTTTTGCTGTAAGCGTAGCGACCTTTATTATGCCGTTTGCGCTCGCTTTTGCGGGAGGAAGTATGATCTACATTATAATTGATGAAATGGTGCCCGAAACTCACGGCCACGGATTCGGAAAGATAGCATCTTATTCCGCACTGACGGGATTTTGCTCTATGCTTGTCTTTGACGGACTTATAGAAAAATTTGTAAGCTGATATAAATTTTCTCTCCCGGATTTTCCGACAAGCGCGACGATCCCAAGCTCACGAAGAAGATAAAGCGCCCCCGCAGCTCGTCTGTGACTTTGCTTTATTGCTTTTTCGAATTGCTTCAGTGTAAAAGACTCGCCAAGTCCTTCGGGAACGAACATCTTGTAATCATCGGGAGACGTAAGTTTATATTCTTCAATGAGTTCGAGGGGAATCCTCTCGTTTCGAGTAGATCCTCGTTTTCCTCCGTTACCCCAACCGTCGAGATTGCGGTATTCTTCCATATCTATCATCAAAATAAGGATGGTGAGCCGTTTATCGGTAAGCCATTCTTTTATTTTATATAATTCGGACAGCCCGTCGTGCGGTCTTCCGCTTTTTGGGCTCTTTCTGCGTTTTGACGTTTCACCTGTTTCGGGATCTATCCAAGATACCCATTTGGTCGCGGGCAAGGGAAGAACCACAGTTACCGGAGCGATCTCAAGAAGCTTAGGAAGCTTTTTTCGAAGAGCCGCGTAATTTCTCGTCTGAACCTCCGTTATGCCATCAGCATTATAAATATCCGCAACAATGCGTCCAATAACATTCACCTCGCGGTTGTCTCCGTTTGGCTCAATATAACGCTTAATAACCGAGTGGAGAGTTTTTTCACCTAATGTTCCGATGCCGCTGTCGTTTGAGGCAGCGGCAATCGCTTGTAAAAACTTTTCTTTATTCATTATTTCTTTGAAAGCTCAATGTAGGTTTTGTAGTATTTCTCTTGGAATTCAACCGCGTCAGCGATCTCTTGTTCTGTGAATTTCATACCAACGGGAGCCATAACAAGCTTATCTTCACTATCGTTTTCTCTGTGAACTATGGCTATGATCTTGCCCTTATAGGTGTCCACGATCTCATTTACGCCGAGAAGATATACGTCAATGTTTTCACCGTCTCCGCCTATAACTTCGGGAAGATAACCGTAATTTATAGGATAGTTCAAAACTTTTTCGCCTTTTTTATGAACATAACCGATAGGTCGGTCGATCTTTATAGTTGCTTTTTTGCCGAGATACGAACGCTCTATTGCTTTTCTTTCTTCAGCCGTCATTTTAGGAGTGTTTTCATCTATGGCAGCGTTTATTTCTTCTCTCGCGGCAAGAAGCGGAGCCGCGGATTGGGGACAATTTCTGAAAGTGATGTTTCCAAGATGCTTTTCGAGTATAGCGACGGTTTTTTCTTTGCCGATAAGGCTTGCACAAAGCTCACACGCACGTCTGTCGGAAAGTCCTTCGTGGAAAGCAACGATTCGTATTGACTCATAAGCTGTTCCGTCCGGTGCGGGATATACGGAGTAACTGTCGCCTGAAGGGAAATGATACTTTCCGCCCGTACTGTCGAGATAAGGATCGAGCGTTTCTATTGAAAGAGCTGTGTTATAGAAATTGTATCCCCACTGAAGGAATCCCGCTAAATTGTATTTGAAGAATTGAGTTCCGATGCAACGGGTACGCCAAGAAGGCATCGCAAAAAAGCGGTTGCTGACTTCTTTTGCTTGAGTACAGCAGTAATACGTCCAAAGCCCCTCAACTTTTGCCTCAAGGAAAGGCTCTATATGATTATTCGCGGGAATAGGTGTCGTTACAAGACCGTTTTTATAAAATTCAATGTTTGAAAGAGCGTCCATTACGGTATAGCCTTCAAGAAGATCCTTTACTACGTTTCTGGACTTCGTATATTGATCGATATTCTTCATATTGGGCTCGTCCGAGATATGGAAGAAGCAACGCTTATCATCACCGCGGGCTTTCATATGATCAAGGAAATCCTTTATAAAGCTTCTCAAAAAAACAGGATATTCTTCTCCCGTGGCATCGGTTTCCCAACCGAATATCTTTTTGTACTCACCGTCAACAGTTGCCATTACCTTGGGCGCGTGCGCCGCTCCCCATTGGGTGAAGAAATGGGAGATTTCAAAATATTTCACGCCAACTCGGTCGCAAATTCTTATCCAACGATCAAGATTTTTATATCCGAACGAATATTTACCGTTTTCAACCGTAACGTCAACAAGCTGAACTGTAAGACGCTCGCCGCCGACAGCGGTGTCAAGAGGAGAAGTAAACACGGGAGTCAGGATCATATTGATTCCGTTTTTGACCGCCGTTTTCATAAAACTCTCAACGATCCTCCACCATTCGGAAGAAAAGACCTTACAATGGTAATAATTCGCAAGGCAGTCGGGATGGAACCACTGTGTTACCTTGAAATCCACCTCGGGAAGCTCTGCACCTATTATTTTTACGTTAAGTACATCTTCGGAAAGAACGTTTGATTCTGTATCAAGAATACGAACTGAAAACTCCTCATCACCCACAATACTGCCGTCAAGTTCAACAGTGATCCAAAAAGCACTGAGGTATCCTTTTATAATGGGAAGTCTTCCGTCAGCTCGCAAGGGCTTCAGAAGATCCGGAAAAAGTCCGGGCTCCGTTCTGAGAAAATTATCATCATGATCTCCCGGATAACAAGGCATAGCGGACGCAATACATTCAACGTTTCTTACCGTCGCAAACTTTGCAAGCTCACCTGAAAGCTCTATTTTCGTATTCAGACATCTGTGACGCGCGGGCTCGGGAATACCGTCTTCCGTAACTATTAGCTGAAAAGAAAAAGTTTCGTTTTTAAGAACAGAGAGCTTTGAAAGCTCTTTGAAATCATTTATTTGTTGGTCGGGAAAACATTTTTCGAGTGAAGATATCAAGCGTGTTTTTATCATAATCCACCTCAAATATAAATTGTTTTTTTACATTATATCATATCTTCCAAAAGCAAACAAGCGTTTTTCAAAAATCTGAATTAACGTTTTTACAAAAAAAGCAATTTTTTACAAGAAGTCGGCAAATTTTTACGGCGCTCTGCAAATATTATGATAAAAACTTGACTTTAATTATAATTTGATATATAATTATTTGAAGTAATTTTTTCAAAAAAGAGGTTTATTATGCAATTGGTGGCAACCTGTATGTTCGGTCTTGAGCGATTTCTCGGAGACGAGATCGATGCTCTCGGTTGTAAGAGAATAGAAACGATTGACGGACGAGTTGTTTTTGAGGCTACTGAAAAGGATATAGCCAAAACCAATATAAATTTAAGATGTGCTGAGAGAATACTTATAAGCGTTGGCTCCTTTGAGGCGCGTACTTTTACTGAACTTTTTGACGGAGTCAAGTCCTTGCCGTGGGAGAATTATATAGGCAAAAACGATGCGTTTCCCGTAAAAGGACATTCGATAAAAAGTACGCTGTTTTCTGTTCCCGATTGTCAGAGTATAATAAAAAAAGCAGTTGTTGAGCGTCTTTCCTCAAAATACGGGATAAAGTGGTTCGAGGAAACGGGCATACTTTATCAAATTGAATTCTTTATACTTAAAGATAAAGTTACAGTTATGATCGACACGTCGGGTGTCGGACTTCACAAACGTGGGTACAGACCTGCAGCAGGTGCGGCTCCTCTTCGCGAAACCTTGGCTGCCGCTATGGTTTTGACGTCAAGACCTCGTGAAAACGTGCTTCTTTGGGACCCGTTCTGCGGTTCGGGTACTATACCGATAGAAGCGGCTATGATCATGACGAATCGCGCACCGGGACTTAACCGCGAGTTTTCCGCAGAAAAATTTGATTTTCTCAACAAAATCATTTGGAAAGAGGCAAGGGAAGAAGCAAGAGCGCTCATAGACGATTCCAATGCTTTTGAAGCATTTGGAAGCGATATAGACAAAAACGTTCTTGAGTTTGCCAAAGAAAACGCAAAACGCGCGGGAGTTTCGGACAGAATAAAATTTTTTGAGGCTGATGCGAGAAAAATAAAGAAACCGGAAGACAGACGAGGAACAATAGTTTGTAACCCTCCTTACGGTGAAAGACTTTTGACCCCGAAGGAAATAGAGGTTCTTTACAGGGAAGTAGGTAAAAATTTTGCGTCACTTGCTCCTTGGCAAGTATATATTTTATCGTCTTGCTTTGATTTTGAAGGGCTTTACGGCAAAAGAGCCGATAAAGTACGTAAGCTTTACAACGGAATGATCCCTTGTAACCTCTATCAATATTTTAAGAATAACAAAATCTGAAAAAAAGATGCATTTATTAAGGAAAAATCGAAATATTGACGCCACAGAAGGTCCGCTTCTTAAAAATATTATC
>SVUA01000034.1 GCA_015063485.1 Oscillospiraceae bacterium
GCTCTCCTCATCAGTCACCTTCGGTGACAGCTTCTCCGCTGGAGAAGCCTTTGATACTAACCGTTTACTTTTATTCTCGATATTTTAATAATTCAAACTCCACGATAAACCGCAATTTGTTTAAAAATACTATTAAAATAAAAAATATTCTACAAAAAAACACGCGCACCGCAAGACAAGCTTACGATACGCGTGTTTTTATATTTTAGAACAATCCCGAAATCTTACCGTTCTCGTCAACGTCGATACGCTCTGCCGCGGGAACTTTTGGGAGTCCTGGCATAGTCATGATATCGCCCGTGAGCGCGACTATAAAGCCTGCTCCCGCCGACACCTTGACGTTTCTAACGGTGACCGTGAAGCCTTCGGGTGCGCCGAGCTTTGTTTGGTCATCGGAAAAGCTATACTGCGTTTTTGCCATACAGATGGGCATTTTATCGAATCCGAGAGAAGTAAGCTTTGCTATCTCCTTTTTAGCAAGAGGAGCAAAGGTTACTCCCACGCCGCCGTAGATACGGCGAACGATAGTTTCTATCTTTTCTTCGATAGTTCCGTCAAGCTCATAGCTGAACGAGAAGTCGTTCTTCTCCTCGCAAAGACGGACGACCTCCTCGGCAAGCTCCATGCCGCCCTTGCCGCCCTCTGCCCAAACGGTAGAGAGACGAACGTTTACGCCAAGCTCACGACACTTTGCGATAACGAGCTCGATCTCTGCGTCGGTATCGGTCGGGAAACGGTTTACGGCTACCACGCAAGGAAGCTTATACACGTTCTTGATATTCGATACGTGACGGAGAAGGTTGGGGATTCCCGCTTCAAGAGCACAAAGGTTCTCGCTGTTAAGCTCGGTCTTTGCAACACCGCCGTGCATCTTAAGAGCGCGTACGGTAGCAACTACGACTACTGCATCAGGCTTAAGTCCTGCGTAACGGCACTTGATATCGAGGAACTTCTCTGCTCCGAGATCCGCGCCAAAGCCTGCTTCGGTCACTGCGTAATCGGCAAGCTTCATAGCCATCTTCGTAGCGATAACAGAGTTACAACCGTGCGCGATATTAGCGAAAGGTCCACCGTGAACGAACGCGGGCGTTCCCTCAAGCGTCTGCACGAGGTTAGGCTTCAATGCGTCCTTGAGGAGTGCCGCCATAGCGCCTACCGCGCCGAGATCGCCCGCCGTAACGGGCTTCTCGTCGTAGGTATAAGCAACAACTATTCTCGCAAGTCTTTCTTTCAAGTCATTTATGGAATTCGCAAGGCAGAATACAGCCATTATTTCGGACGCAACGGTGATATCAAAACCATCCTCACGGGGCGTTCCGTTTACACGTCCTCCAAGTCCGTCGGTAACGAAACGGAGCTGACGGTCGTTCATATCGACACATCTCTTCCAAGTGATACGTCTGGGGTCGATATTCAGTGAATTTCCCTGATAGATATGGTTATCGAGCATTGCCGCAAGTAAATTGTTTGCCGCGCCTATTGCGTGGAAGTCGCCCGTAAAATGAAGATTTATATCCTCCATCGGAACTACCTGCGCATATCCGCCGCCTGCCGCGCCGCCCTTGATTCCGAAAACGGGTCCCAAGGAGGGCTCACGGAGAGCGACCGCAACGTTCTTGCCGATACGGCGCATACCGTCGGCAAGACCTATGGTCGTGGTAGTCTTTCCCTCACCCGCGGGGGTAGGCGTTATCGCGGTAACAAGAATGAGCTTTCCGTTCTTACGTGAAGACTCATTAAGAAGCGCGTAATCTACTTTTGCTTTATATTTGCCATACTGCTCAAGGTATTTCTCGTCAACACCCGCCGTCTTGGCGATCTCGGTGATAGGCTGCATTTGTGTGGACTGCGCTATTTCAATATCCGACATATATGCCATTTTTATACCTCTTTCAATCTTTTATTTTTTGAAATACTTCACTGCCGACTCAAACATCTTCATATCGAATTCGCCTAAAACATTCTTGTAAAGACCGCTTCCGATACGCTCACTGTGTCCCATCTTACCGAATACTCTGCCGTCGGGAGAAGTGATACCCTCTATTGCAAAGGTCGAGTTATTTGGATTGTAGCGGATATCGTCGGTCGCGTTTCCGTTAAGGTCAACGTACTGCGTTGCTATCTGTCCGTTAGCGCCAAGCTCACGGACGATCTCCTTGGAAGCAAGGAATCTTCCCTCTCCGTGAGATATCGGAACTGTGTAAACGTCACCAACGTTCGTAGCCGCAAGCCAAGGTGACTTGTTGGACGCAATACGTACGCGAACGAGCTTTGACTGGTGGCGCGATATGGTATTGAAGGTCAGTGTGGGAGTATTTGCATCGGCATCGATTATCTTTCCGTAAGGAACGAGTCCGAGCTTTACGAGAGCCTGGAATCCGTTACAGATTCCGCACATAAGACCGTCTCTGTTGTTGAGAAGGTTATGTACCTCTTCCTTTATAGCTTCGTTGCGGAAGAACGCCATGATGAATTTACCCGAACCGTCTGGCTCGTCTCCGCCCGAGAATCCGCCGGGAACGAATACCATCTGAGAGGTCTTTAATTCCTCTGCGAACTGCTCTACGCTATTTGCGATCCCGTCGGACGTGAGGTTATTGATAACGAATATCTTCGCCTCCGCACCCGCGTCGCGCATTACCTTTGCGGTATCGAACTCGCAGTTAGTTCCCGGAAATACGGGAATAAGGACCTTGGGTCTTGCTACCTTTATAGCGGGAGCTACGCGGCTCTCGGTCGCGTAAGAGAAGGTCTCTATACGCGTGTTCTCTGCCTTTTCCATGCAAGGATATACGCCCTCGAGCTTTTCTTCGTAAGTCTTTGAAAGCTCTGCCATAGGGATCTCGGTCTCACCCTTTGACATCTTTGCGTCGTCGGTAATAAATCCTACGCATCTTCCCTCGTCAAGCTCTGCGTCAACTTCAAGCAAGAACGCGCCGTAAGAGTAACCGAATATCTCGGAAAGCTCGACGTCGTCCTCATACTTAAAGCCAAAGCCGTTACCTATAGCCATCTTATATACAGCCTCGGCTACGCCGCCATACGTGGGAGTGTATGCCGCGTAGACCTTGCCGTCGCGCATAAGCTCTGTTACCTTATCGTAAAGGTCAAGGAGAGATTCCGCAACGGGAAGTCCGTTATCGTCGTATTCAGGCGAGAGAGCAATTACCTTATGTCCTGCCGCCTTGAAATCGTTGGAAATTACCTCGTCAGTCTTGCCCGTCGTTACGGCAAAGGAAACGAGCGTGGGAGGAACGTCGAGGTCCTCGAAAGAGCCGCTCATTGAGTCCTTACCACCGATAGAAGCGATTCCGAGGTCAAGCTGTGCGCGGAATGCGCCAAGGAGTGCCGCCATGGGCTTGCCCCAACGCTTTGCGTCCTTATTGGGCTTCTCAAAATACTCCTGGAAGGTAAGATATACGTCCTCAAAGGAAGCACCCGTAGCGACAAGCTTCGATACGCTTTCAACGACCGCGAGATATGCGCCGTGATATGCGCTCTTCTCTGTTATATAAGGGTTATAGCCCCATGCCATATAAGAGCAATCGTCGGTATGCTTCTGCTCTACCGAGATCTTATGTACCATTGCCTGAATAGGCGTGAGCTGATACTTTCCGCCGAAAGGCATGAGAACAGTTCCCGCGCCGATGGTGGAGTCGAATCGCTCGGAAAGTCCTCTGTGAGAGCATACGTTGAGATCGTCAACGAGCGCGCGGTATCCCTCTTCAAAGCTTTGGACACGCTCCTTTGCGTAAGCCGTGGGAGCTGCGGGAGCGATATCGATATGCTTCTCTGCTCCGTTGGAGTTGAGGAATTCGCGGGAGATGTCAACTATCGTCTTTCCGTTCCAATGCATACGGAGTCTCGGCTCTTCGGTAACGTGAGCGACAACGGTAGCCTCAAGGTTTTCGGAAAGCGCGAGCTCCATGAAGCGCTCTACGTTTTCCTTTTCTATAACAACTGCCATTCTCTCCTGAGATTCGCTTATCGCAAGCTCTGTTCCGTCAAGTCCGTCGTATTTCTTCGGAACTGCGTTAAGGTCTATATCAAGTCCGTCCGCAAGCTCGCCGACCGCAACCGACACACCGCCCGCGCCGAAGTCGTTACATCTCTTTATCATTCTGCAAGCCTCTGCGTTGCGGAAGAGTCTCTGAAGCTTACGCTCCTCGGGTGCGTTACCCTTTTGAACCTCTGCTCCGCAGGTCTCAAGCGACTGCAAGGTATGCTTCTTTGAAGAGCCCGTAGCTCCGCCGCAACCGTCACGTCCCGTACGACCGCCAAGCAAAATGACGATATCTCCGTCTAGGGGTCTCTCGCGGCGAACATTAGCTTCTGGTGCTGCCGCGATAACAGCGCCTATCTCCATTCTCTTTGCCGCATATCCCGTGTGGTAAAGCTCGTCTACCATACCCGTAGCAAGTCCTATCTGGTTACCGTACGACGAATATCCCGCCGCCGCGGTCTGAACTATCTTACGCTGGGGAAGCTTACCCTTTATCGTTTCAGCAACGGGAGTCAAGGGGTCGCCTGCGCCCGTTACGCGCATTGCCGCGTAAACGTAGGATCGTCCTGAAAGCGGGTCGCGGATAGCTCCGCCGATACAGGTAGCCGCGCCTCCGAAAGGCTCGATCTCGGTGGGGTGGTTATGAGTTTCGTTTTTGAAGAGAAGCAGCCAAGGCTCTTTCTTTCCGTCAACTTCAATTTCTATCTTTACGGTACAAGCGTTTATCTCCTCGGACTCGTCAAGCTTCGGGAGCTTGCCCTCGCTCTTCAAGTATCTCGTAGCGATGGTAGCGATATCCATAAGGTTCTGCGGCTTTGTTCTGCCAAGCTTTTTACGCGTTTCGAGATAATCGTTGTATGCGCTCTGCAAAAGCGCGTCCTCAAAGGTAACGTTATCTATCGTTGTCAAGAAGGTGGTATGACGGCAGTGATCCGACCAATAAGTATCTATCATGCGGATCTCGGTGATGGTGGGATCTCTCTTCTCGGTGATAAAATAGTCACGGCAGAAGCGAAGGTCGTCTGCGTCCATAGCAAGACCGTACTGCGAGATGAATCCCGCAAGGTCTTCCTCTTTCATATCGCAAAAGCCGTCAAGCGTTGCAACTTCGGTGGGGATCTCATAATTAACGACGAGAGTTTCGGGAAGAGACAAGGACGCTTCTCTTGCTTCAACAGGGTTGATAACGTATTTCTTGATCGTCTCAACCTCTGCGTCACTCAATTCTCCGCCGAGAACGTAGACCTTTGCGGTCCTTATGATAGGACGCTCTCCGCAAGAGATTATCTGTATGCACTGCGCCGCGGAGTCTGCTCTCTGGTCGAACTGACCGGGGAGATATTCAACCGCGAACACCTTGCCGCCCATAGCGTCGATCTCGGTCGATACGTTATCAAGCTGAGGCTCTGAAAAAACAGTATTTACTGCCTCGGAAAAGAGCTTGTCCGCGATATTTTCAACGTCGTAACGGTTGATAATACGAACGCTCTGGAGAGCGTTTATTCCAACGAGGTTGCGAAGCTCGGAGCAAAGAGCGTTTGCTTCATGCGCAAGCTCGGGTCTTTTTTCTACAAATATTCTATAAACCATTATTTTTCCTCCGTCAATGCGGCAAGGGCGCGTTTTCCGATATCCTTGCGGTAATATGCGTTAGCAAAATGTATTTTTTCGGTCAATGCGTAAGCAGACTTTATCGCGGTGCGAAGGTCGTCCTCGACCGCAGTAACGCCAAGAACTCGTCCGCCCGAGTTTACGAGCTTTCCGTCCTTTATTTCCGCGCCAGCCACGTAAACGTGGTCGGCAACGTCCGCGGGAATAGTTATCTCGTATCCCTTTTCGTAAGCCGTGGGATAGCCGTCCGACGCCATAATTACGCAACAAGCCGCGCCGTTTGAAAATTCAACGTTGACTTCGTCAAGTCTCTCCTCGGTGACCGCCTGCATGACCGTGAGAAGATCGCTCTTGAGAAGAGGAAGAACTACTTGCGTTTCGGGGTCTCCGAAGCGGCAGTTATATTCAATTACCTTAGGTCCTTTGGGCGTGAGCATAAGTCCGAAGTAAAGACAGCCCTTGAAGGTTCTGCCCTCTGCGTTCATCGCGTTCATTGTAGGCATGAAGATAGTCTCCATGCACTCTTTAGCGATATCCTCGGTGTAATAAGGGTTGGGAGCGACTGTTCCCATACCGCCCGTATTAAGCCCCTCGTCGTTATCTCTTGCGCGCTTATGGTCCATTGACGATATCATAGGCACAAGAGTTTTTCCGTCGGTAAAGCTCAATACGGAGACCTCGGGTCCCGTCAAAAATTCCTCGATAACGATATTGTCTCCGCTCTTTCCAAATACCTTGTCCTCCATCATGGAGCGCACCGCGTCTACCGCCTCGTCATAGCTCTGCGCGATTATAACTCCCTTTCCGAGAGCAAGTCCGTCCGCCTTAACGACGGTCGGAAAATCGCAGGTCTTGAGGTACTCGATAGCCGATTCCGCTTCGGTAAACACCTCATATTTCGCGGTGGGAATACCGTATTTCTTCATAAGATCCTTGGAAAAGACCTTACTTCCCTCGATTATTGCCGCGTTCTTGTTAGGACCGAAGCAAGGGATACCCGCTTCGCTCAACGCGTCGACCGCGCCGAGTACAAGGGGATCGTCGGGAGCGACGACAGCGTAATCTATCTTATTTGCGACTGCAAATTCAACGATCTTTTCAATATCCTTAACACCGATAGTAACGCACTCCGCATCGGCTGCGATACCGCCGTTGCCCGCGATAGCGTATATCTTTTCTACATCTTTATTTTTCTTGATGGCTTTGATAATGGCGTGTTCTCTGCCGCCATTTCCTATAACCAATATCTTCATTATTTATACCTCTGTTGAATCTTTAGAGATCAATGGTGGAAGAGTCTCATGCCTGTAAACGCCATAGCCATTCCGTACTTATCAGCGCACTCGATAACGACGTCGTCGCGGATAGAGCCGCCCGGCTCTGCGATATATTTTACGCCGCTTCTCTTTGCGCGTTCGATGTTATCACTGAACGGGAAGAACGCGTCCGAGCCGAGAGCTACGCCGTCGATAGAAGCAAGGTATTCCTTGATCTCCGCGTCGGTCAAGGGAGCGGGCTGCTCGGTGAAGTACTTCTGCCAGTTTCCGTCGGCGCATACGTCCTCTTCGTTGCGGTTGATATAACCGTCGATAACGTTATCTCTGTCGGGTCTGCCAAGCGTTTCCTTGAAAGGAAGTGCGAGTACCTTTTCGTGCTGACGCAAGAACCAAGTATCAGCCTTTGTTCCCGCAAGTCTTGTGCAGTGTATTCTCGACTGTTGACCTGCTCCAACACCTATAGCCTGTCCGTCTACCGCGTAGCAAACAGAGTTAGACTGCGTATATTTAAGCGTAATGAGAGCGATGATGAGGTCGCGGATAGCGCTTTCGGGCATATCCTTATTCGACGTTACGATATTCGAAAGAAGCTCGCGGTTTATCTCAAAGTTATTTCTTCCCTGCTCAAAGGTGATGCCGTATACCTGCTTATGCTCTACGGGCGCGGGAACGAAATTCGGGTCTATCTTTACGATATTGTAAGAGCCTTTTCTCTTTGATTTGAGTATTTCAAGCGCCTCGGGCTCGTAGCCGGGAGCGATGATACCGTCGGATACCTCTCTCTGTATCATCTTTGCGGTTGTAACGTCGCAAACGTCGGAGAGAGCTACCCAGTCACCGAAAGAGCACATTCTGTCAGTTCCTCTTGCTCTTGCGTAAGCGCAAGCCAAGGGAGAATCGTCAAGTCCCTCGATATCGTCAACGAAGCAAGCCTTCTTCAAGTTATCGGAAAGCTTTACGCCTACTGCCGCGGAGGTGGGGCTTACGTGCTTAAAGGAGGTAACTGCGGGAAGTCCGAGAGCCTCTTTGAGCTCCTTTACGAGCTGCCAGCTGTTGAACGCGTCAAGAAAGTTGATGAATCCGGGTCTGCCGTTAAGTATCTCGATAGGAAGCTCACTTCCGTCGTGCATAAATATCTTTGCGGGCTTCTGATTCGGGTTACAACCGTATTTAAGTTCAAATTCCTTCATTTTTCAGTACCTCTCTTATTTGTTTTTATTTATAAGTCTGTTCTCTACGTTACCGCTCTCAAGGTCGATATAGCGTACGTAAAGCGAGATCTTATTGTCAGCGTCAAGCGCGCCCCAAAGCTTATCTGTAAACTCGTCGATATCGTTGGGGATAGCTACCCTCTCAGGCTCACCCTGGAAAGTAGGGATAGGATTGCCGTCGCAAACGTAAGTGTGAATGAAATGTCCGAGTCCTGCAAGTGACGGATATGCGAAGGTATAGCGGTTGCACGCGCTTCCCTCTGCGTCTGCGCTCTTAAGAATGCTCATCTCATAAGTAAAATCACCGTTTGCAAAGGTTGCCATTCCGCTGATCCTGGGAGTGAGGTTGGGGTGGTCGGGCTCAAACTCTCTGGTTGCGAGCGCGCTCGTGAAGGACGCGCCGAGCTTCAAGCCGTTCCATATAGTATCGGTCTGGTCGCCGTTAGTGACGATCAGCTTATTTTCATGCTCACGAAGAGCCGCGTAAATAATAAGGCTGGGGTCTTCTACCTTTGATGCGTCAAAAGGCTCGGTGAAGAGCGCGTCGTCTCTCTCAACGAACACGCGGTTGCGGCTGTTTGCGCTTCTTCCCATTATAAAGTATGCGACACACGCTTTCTTTGCGTCTGCGGTCTTACCGATAACGATTCCTCTTCCAACGTAAGAATTATCCTTTATAAGCTCTGCAATATCATGGATCTCGTAAATATTCATTTTTTAATTCTCCTTGATCAATTTTTGTTTTTGAGGATATCGGCGCATACCTTTTCCGTTGCACGCGGCAATATCTTCCATTCAGCCAATTTCATTACACGTTTCTGCAAGGTTTCGGGGGTATCGTTTTCACGGATAGCCACTGCCTTTTGCATTATTATCTCTCCCCCGTCGGCTATCTCGTTTACAAAATGAACGGTTGCGCCCGTGACCTTGACTCCGTATTCAAGAGCCGCCTCATGCACACGCAGACCGTAAAATCCCTCTCCGCAAAAGGACGGGATAAGCGAAGGGTGTACGTTCAATATCCTCTTGGGATAAGCCTTTACAAACTCCTCGCTCAAAATGGACATAAAGCCCGCAAGTACGATAACGTCTATTTCGTACTCGTTAAGTATTTCGCGTATCTTGCCCTCAAAAGCTTCGCGAGAGCCAAGCTCACGTCTTGAAGCGACTGCCGACGGGATACCCGCCATCTTTGCGCGTTCAAGAGCGTACGCATCTTTTTTAGAGGAGATCACAACCTCGATCCTTCCGCTTGTGATTATCCCCTGCCCCTGCGCGTCTATAAGCGCCTGCAGATTCGTTCCGCCTCCCGAAACGAGAACCGCGATCCTTGCGGTATTTTCCATGATCGATCTCCTTTTTTTCTGTTTTTTTGATCTACTTTTTTACGCCATCTACGGTCACAAGAAAAAATCCTCTCCTGCGACCGTAAAAAAGTTATTTTAGCAAATAGTTATCTTATTGTCGGATTCTACTATATCACCGATAAGATATGCGTCCTCACCGTGAGCGCGGAGTATCTCGAGAGCCGTATCAACGTCCTCGGGAGCAACTACGATGCTCATTCCGACGCCCATGTTATATGTATTGAACATATCTCTCTCGGGAATATTGCCCGTCTTTGCGATAAGATCGAAGATAGGAAGCACCTTTACGTCAGCCTTACGTACACGCGCGCCGAGTCCGTCGGGAATACTTCTCGGAATATTCTCGTAAAAGCCTCCGCCCGTGATATGCGAGATACCCTTTACGTTGACCTTTTCAAGAAGCGCAAGTACAGACTTTACGTATATCTTGGTAGGTGTAAGCAAAGTTTCCGCGATAGTCTTACCGCCAAGTTCTGCGCAAGGCTTTGTAAGCTCAGGATTGTTATTATCAATATCGAATACCTTACGAACGAGCGAGAAGCCGTTTGAGTGAACGCCGCTCGAAGCAAGAGCGATGACTACGTCGCCCGCTTTCATCTTGGTGTTATCGATTATCTTTTTCTTATCTACGATACCTACGCTGAATCCCGCGAGGTCGTATTCGTCCTCGGGCATCATTCCGGGATGCTCCGCGGTCTCGCCGCCGATAAGTGCGCTTCCCGACTGAACGCAACCCTCCGCAACGCCCGCAACAAGCTCTGCGATGCGCTCGGGAACGTTTTTACCGCAAGCGATATAGTCAAGGAAGAAGAGGGGCTTTGCTCCGCAGCAGATAACGTCGTTTACGCACATAGCCACGCAGTCGATACCGATAGTATCGTGCTTATCGAGAAGGATAGCGAGCTTGAGCTTCGTTCCTACTCCGTCAGTTCCCGACACCAAAACGGGCTCTTCCATTCCCGCAAGATTTAACCCAAAGCAGCCTCCAAAGCCGCCCACGTCGTCAAGACAGCCCTCGTTTTTAGTACGGGCGACGTGTTTTTTCATAAGCTCAACAGCCTTGTATCCCGCCGTTATATCAACGCCGGCAGCCGCGTAGCTTTCAGATCTCGAATCGTTATGCATAATAATATCTTTCCTTTCCTTTAAAAATGCAACTTTGTACGGTTTCCGAACGGAAATTCGCGCCGTCGTTTTCACGCAAAAGCCAAAGTTACCGTTTAAAAAACTTCAGTTTTTTAAACAGTTATTCTTTACCGTTCCAACAGTAAGTACAAAGCTTACACGGCTCTATACCGATAGCCTTTATGAGTCCCTCAAGGGACTGAAAATCCAAGGATTCAAAATTAAATTTATCGCAGATAGCCTGCTTCATTTTTTTGCATCTCTCGGTAGACGCGTCGCTGTATTCGTCGAGGTGCTTAAAGCCCTCTTCTCCCTCAAGCTCCATGATAGTTCGTCTTGCGATAAGGTCCATATCGCTCGTGTTTCTCGAAAAGCTCAAATATTTACATCCGAACATAATAGGAGGACAAGCCGAACGCATATGCACTGACTTTGCTCCGTTATCGTAAAGGAAGTCAACGGTCTCCTTTAGCTGTGTTCCGCGGACTATCGAATCGTCTACAAAAAGAAGATTTTTATCCTGAATAAGCTCGTGGACGGGTATCTGCTTCATTTTAGCGACCTTCTGGCGATCGCTCTGCTTTGACGACATAAAGCTACGCGGCCACGTAGGCGTATACTTTATAAACGGACGCGCAAACGGGATATGGCTCTTATTTGAGTATCCTATCGCGTGAGGAGTTCCCGAATCGGGCACTCCGCTGACGTAATCAATACCCGCAAGAACGCCGTTCTTTTCATCGGTTTCCGCGAGTATCTCGCCGTTGCGATATCTCATTACCTCTACGTTCACGCCCTCGTAATTAGAGGTAGAATATCCGTAATACGACCAAAGGAACGCGCAAACGCGCATCTCCTCTCCCGCCTTTGCAAGCTGTATCATCTCGTGGGGAGTAAGCTCGACTATCTCGCCAGGACCCAGCTCCTTAACGTCCTCAAAGCCAAGCTTTTTATACGCAAAGGACTCAAAGGTCACGCAATGTCCGTGCTCGTTCTTACCGATTATAACGGGAGTTCTTCCCAAGCGGTCACGCGCGGCTATCAAGTTACCGTTATCGCGCAATATAAGGATAGACGCAGAGCCTTTAATGACCGACTGCGCAAACTTAATTCCCTCGCAAAAATCCTCTTTAAGATTTATCATTGCGGAAACGAGCTCGACGGAGTTTACTTTTCCACCCGTCATAGCGTCAAAATGACAACCCGCGTGAGAGAGATATTCGTCTATGAGCTCCTCTGAATTGGTTATAGCTCCAACGACGCTTATGGCGTACGTTCCGAGCTTGGCGCGTATGAGCATAGGCTGGGGGTCAGAGTCGCTTATACAACCGATGGCGGACGTTCCGCGCATTTCGTCGAATATTCCCTCGAACTTGGTTCTGAAAGGAGAATTTTCGATGTTATGTATCTTTCTCTGCAAACCTATCTCTTTATCGTACGCCGCAAGTCCTCCTCGGCGAGTTCCGAGGTGTGAATGATAATCCACACCGAAGAACACGTCGATAAGGCAATCTTTTTCGGAGGTTATTCCAAAAAATCCACTCATATTTTCAAGATCCTATTTTATTTATCTTACGCAAAGAAGAGCTCGGAGAGCGTCATGGGATCGATATACTCGCCATTCTTATAAACGCGCATATTGCCCGATGCGATCTCGTCGATAAGCATTACCTTTCCGTCTGCGTCATAACCGAACTCAAACTTGATATCGTAAAGCACGAGTCCCTTTTCAAGAAGGTCGTCCGCAACGATCTTGGTGATCTTCTGTGTCATAGCCTTCATATCGTCGTACTGCTCGGAGGTCATAACACCGAGGTCAACGAGTCCGTCCTTGGTTACGAGCGGGTCGCCCTTTTCGTCGTTCTTGAAGGTCATCTCTACGTATGCGGGAAGGTCTGCGCCCTCCTCTATATAATCGCTGTAACGGCGGTAGAAGCTACCAACAGCTTTATGACGGCAAATGACCTCAAGTCCCTTACCGAACACCTTTGCGGGAAGGACCTCCATGGTGGTGTTAGCGAGGTCTGCGCTTACGTAATGCGTCTTGATACCTGCCGCATTGACCTTTTCAAAGAAATAGATAGACATACGGAGGTTTACGTCACCGACACCGTCGATGGTAAGACCTACCGAGTTCTCACCAGGATCAAATACTCCGTCTTTTCCCGTGCAATCGTCCTTGAACTTAAGAAGATAATTTCCGTTGTCAAGTGCAAATACGTCCTTTGTTTTTCCAGTGTAAACGAGCTTCATTTTTATATTCTCCTTTTATTTAAATAAAATATTTTACTTATTAAATTCAGCAGCGACAGCCGCGTCCTTTGCAAGAACGCCCTCCGCGTCGCTCTTACGCTTTGCGTCAAGCTTTGCCGCAAGTTCCTTGTCCTCGATAGCAAACATCTGCGCACAAAGTAAAGCGGCATTAACTGCTCCGTTTATAGCGACAGTTGCCACGGGGATACCGCTTGGCATCTGTACGGTCGACAAAAGAGCGTCCATGCCGTCAAGATTTGATGATTTACAAGGTATTCCTATAACGGGAAGAGTGGTGTTTGCCGCGATAGCGCCAGCAAGATGAGCCGCCATTCCAGCCGCCGCGATAATAGCTCCAAAGCCGTTCTCTCTTGCAGATACGGCAAAATCACGCGCCTCCACAGGTGTTCTGTGAGCCGAGTACACGTGTACTTCATAAGGGATATCGAACGCCGCGAGAGTATCTATCGCCTTGCGCACGATAGGAAGATCGCTGTCGCTTCCCATAACGATTCCAACTTTTTTCATAAAAAACCTCCTAAAAAAATCAAAAAAGGGCGCACTTATTCCATAAGAAACAAGTGTGCCCAGACGGTCGGCTTAACGGGAATATTTCCCGTGAAAGATTTCTGTTCCACTATGGTCGATCCATATTTCCCGTCAGTCGCAGAAACCCATTTCAATACTCTTATATGATACCATAAAGGACGAATTTTGTCAAGGGCAATCACGAAAAAAATGAATGTCGCAGCACACTTCGGCGTACCGCACAACTCTTATCCCATTTTGCTTTTTTCGTACTGTCAAAATTGCTTTTTAATTTTGGAGAAATGAAAAGAAAAAATAACGCGAGGAAAGACTTTTTACGTTATTCCCTCGCGCTTTTTCTTTACTGATTCAAAAATCTTTGCGTTGCCTTAACGTTCATAAGAACTTCTGTTATCAGCACACCGCTGACCACACCGAACACAGCTTGAACTGCGTTTGCGGGTACGCTGACGAGCGCTCCTCCAAAGCCGTATCCAAGAAAAACTGCTTCGACCAAATAATATCCACCGACCATTATTATCTCCGCAACTATCGCTCCGATAATGCGTGAAACAAAGGTCTTTTTTATCGCGATGAGCCTAAAAAGTCCCCATGCGACAAACGCCATAAGACCTTTGATAATAAACGTCGGCAATATGTATATCGGATATCCGCCGAGAAGGTCAGCAAGCGCCGAGCCAAGCGCCGCCGCAATTATACCGTAGCCCGAGCCAAGCACCCATGCGCTTGTCAGCACAAAACTGTCACCGAGATTTACATAACCTCCGGTAGGCGTCGGGATCTTCATTACAAATGTAGCGCAAAATGTCAATGCGGCAAAAAGCGCGGTAAGGACAAGTTTTTTTGTGTGTTTCATTTTTATTCTATATCCTCTATATTGTACGGTGTGGACTGATAAACGAAATAGTTGAGCCAGTTGGTATACAACAGATTCGCGCAGCTTCTCCAGCGCACGACAGGCTCTTGTGTATCGTCATCGTTCGGAAAATAATTTTTCGGAATTTCAATGGGAAGCCCCGCGTTTTTATCGCGCATATACTCCTTTTTCAAGGTGTCTGCGTCGTACTCCGAGTGTCCCGTGACGAATATCTGCCTTCCCTTATCGGTAGCCGCGACGAACACGCCCGCCTCCTCCGAACTTGCAAGTATCTTCAGCTCGGGAACTGCCTCGATGTCCTCTCTTCTGCACGTCGTATGGCGCGAATGAGGTACGACGAAGGTGTCGTCAAATCCGCGGAACAAGATAGACTGCTTATGATCGAGCTTGTGTTCAAACACGCCGAAAAGCTTCTTTTCAAGCGGATATTTTTTCACTCCGTAGTGATAATAAAGCCCCGCCTGCGCGCCCCAGCAGATATGGAACGTGCTCGTTACGTGGGTCTTGCTCCACTCCATTATCTCGCAAAGTTCAGTCCAATAATCGACCTCTTCAAATTCCATCTGTTCAACGGGCGCACCCGTGATAATAAGTCCGTCGTACTTCTTATCTCGTACCTCGTCAAAGGTCTTATAAAACGCGAGCATATGCTCCTCGGACGTATGCGTTGACTTATGCGTTGCCGTCTGCAAAAGCTCAAGCTCGACCTGAAGAGGAGTGTTTCCGATAACTCGCGCTATCTGCGTCTCGGTCGTGATCTTTTGCGGCATAAGGTTGAGCATAAGGATCTTCAATGGTCTTATGTCCTGCGTCATGGCGCGTGTCTCGGTCATGACGAATATATTTTCGTTGAGCAATACCTGCGTTGCGGGCAACAGATTTGGTATCTTAATGGGCATTACGTCAACCTCCTAAAAATCAATTTTTAATCGTTCAATGCGTCAAGAGCCTGCTTGATATCGGCAATAAGGTCCTCGGCGTTCTCTATTCCGCATGAAAGACGTACGAGATCGCCCGAAATGCCTGCCGCAACAAGCTCTTCCTCGTTCATCTGTCTGTGCGTAGCACTCGCGGGGTGGAGGCAACAGGTTCTCGCGTCCGCAACGTGAGTTTCAATTGCCGCTATCTTAAGGTTACCCATGAACTTTTCAGCCATTTCTCTGCCGCCCTTTACGCCGAAGCTTACGACGCCGCAAGTACCGTTAGGCATATACTTCTTGGCAAGATCATAATACTTATCGCCCTCAAGAGACGGATAGGTGACCCAAGAAATTCTGTCGTCGGACTTCAAGAATTTAGCAACCGCAAGACCGTTTTCGCAGTGTCTTGCCATTCTTACGTGGAGGCTTTCAAGTCCGAGATTGAGCAAAAACGCGTTCTGCGGAGCTTGAATAGCGCCGAAATCGCGCATGAGCTGAGCGGTAGCCTTTGTAATAAACGCGCCCTCAAGTCCGAAACGCTCGGTATAGGTAACACCGTGGTAGCTGTCATCGGGAGAGCAAAGTCCCGCGAACTTCTCGGGGTACTTCGTCCAATCGAACTTACCCGAGTCAACGATACAACCGCCCACAGCCGCGCCGTGACCGTCCATATACTTCGTGGTAGAATGAGTTACGATATCAGCTCCCCACTCAAAAGGACGGCAATTTACGGGAGTTGCGAAGGTATTATCGATTATCAGCGGAACGCCGTGAGCGTGAGCCGCCTTTGCGAATCTCTCGATATCAAGAACGGTGAGCGCGGGATTTGCGATAGTTTCACCGAACACAGCCTTTGTGTTCTCTCTGAACGCCGCGTTAAGCTCTTCATCTGTGCAGTCGGGAGAAACGAAGGTGAAATCGATCCCCATTCTCTTAAGAGTTACCGAGAAAAGATTGAAAGTTCCGCCGTATATAGTAGAGGAAGCAACAACGTGGTCACCGCAGGACGCGATATTGAAGATAGCAAAGAAGTTTGCCGCCTGACCTGACGAGGTCAGCATTGCCGCCGTTCCGCCCTCCATGTCGCAGATCTTTGCCGCAACGCTGTCGTTGGTGGGGTTCTGGAGTCTTGTATAGAAATATCCCGAAGCTTCAAGGTCGAAAAGCTTGCCCATGTCCGCGCTTGACGCGTACTTAAAGGTAGTGCTTTGAATTATCGGTATCTGTCTCGGCTCGCCGTTTCCGGGGGTGTAGCCGCCCTGAACACATTTTGTTTCTATTTTGTAGTTTGACATAGTTTTTCTCCTTTATTTTTAAGCCCAAAGAAAGCCTATTTTTTCATGATATTATATTATATCACATTCGTAAAGGTTTTTCAATAATTTTTTGATAATTTTTATTATATATAATTGATAGTCCAAAATAGTTGAGTTTTAAATTTGGATTGGTAGAAGAGATTGGTGATAACCGTTTACGTCTGCCGCCGCAAGATTCTTCGCTATGTCGCCCCACCGCAAGCCTCTCCCTCCATCGTGTCATCCTTGAGCAACGCAAAGGATCTCGATGGAAAGAAGAATGAAAATTTTGGGGCGACACCGCGGGGGAATTACACGCGGGGTGGCGACTTGCCCTGCCAAACGCACTGCAAAGCCGCTCGACGCAACAAATCGGTTTGCGTAGCAATTCGCGGGACGCAACCGCGAAACGATTTGTTGACGGAGGTGAGAGTTAATCGTGATTAACTCTCACCGACAAACCGCAATTTATTTAACTCCAAATTATTTAATCTGACAAACACAAAAACGGGAGGCTTTCGTCCCCCGCAATTGTTATTAAGTTAAAAACTTAGCAACGGTAATTTTAACTGCGTGTCCACTTATCACTATAATTACCTGTCAAATTCGCCGCATTTGTCGCTGAATTAGTTACGTCCATATTTGTGCTACCACATTTCCAACCTATTGTATTCTCAAATGTTACGCTCTCAAGACCTTCACACTCATAGAATGCACCACGGTCTATGCTAGTTACACTATCAGGGATAATTATACTCGTAAGTCTTCTGCAACCATAGAACGCCCAAACGCCTATGCTCGTTACACTGTCAGGTATCGTTACGCTCGTAAGACTCGTACAAACGGAGAACGCATAATCGCCTATGCTCGTTACACTGTCGGGAATAATTATACTCGTAAATCTTGTGCAACCGCTAAATGCACTATTGCCTATATTTAACACACTTCCGTCAATAGGTATTACAGAATCTTTACATCCAACGACCAAAGTTTTAGTAGAGGTGTTAATAATACAATTATTGCTACTATGATATGTGGCATTATTTTCATCAACGGTTATTTCACACAAATCATTATTATGCAAAAATGCACCTTCACCTATGTACGAAACATTTTTTGGAATATGCACGCTGGTTATACTACAGTTATAAAAAGCAGCATCACCAATGTATTCCAAAGTTTCTGGAAAAGCTATATTTGTCAATTTGTTGTAGTGGAATGCACGATTGTTTATTTTCAACAAACCCTCTGGAAGTGTTATATTTGTTAAAGAACAATAATAGAAACTATTCGAACCAATATATGTTATACCTTGGGGTATATTTACAACCTTTAAATTGGTACAGAAATAAAACAAATAATCACCTATGGAGGTTATACCCTCCCCAACATATACTTCGGTAATGTTTTCATTTTGTTCGAACGGAGTTAACGTATGTCCCGCACTTGTGATGTTGGAGTAATTTTTCATTTCCCCTCTGCCTAATATGTACAGTTTTTGTCCACCGTTTATGTTTGTTAGATAACCAATAACACTGCCGTCTTGATTTTTTGAAAGATCATAGGTTGCTATCGCATCAGCGGTAACATCACGACCGCAAACGCAAGTCTTGTTCTCGTAAGAATGTTCAACAGTAGATGCATCTTCGGTTTTCATCACGGAACAATCCTCAAGCTTAAACCAGTAAATGCTTAAGTTTCCAGCCTCGTCCTTTGCAGAGATCTTATAGATATATTCATTTATCGTATATTCGTATCCAGTATAACTGACAGAAACACTTGTCTCTTCGGTAAAATCTATAGTGGTAGCAGGGACAGTGGCGGTTGAGCTTCCAAATAATTCATATTTATATAATATCTTTCCATATCCGTCGCTTGCGGTAACAGTGTAGCTGAATGAAAAACGCCCATATCCATTCATAGTAGCTGATGATGTGCCCTTGTGCTCCAAAGTAATTTTAGGCGACTTGACCAATTCCTCATAGGTGTAAGAACATCGTGAACAAGCGTAGTTGATTTTAGCAGGATTGGCACAATCTCTGATTGTCAGAGTTTCAGAACAATCATGACCTTTAGCTGTGATAACTTCGATCTTTATCGTATCGTTACATACAGAGCAAACTTGATGTTTGCTACCATTAACGGTACAAGTAGCGTTGGTGTCGGTTATCCACTCGCCATCAGCATGACCAGTAGCGGAAATTTTTTCCGTCTTAATGGAAGTAGAGCAAACAGAACATTCTTGGTGCTTACTGCCATCCTCGGTACAAGTAGCGTTGGTATCGGTTACCCACTTGCCAGCGGTATGACCAGTAGCGGAAATTTTTTCCGTCTTAATAGAAGTAGAGCAAACAGCACATACTTGGTGCTTACTACCATCTTCGATGCAAGTAGCATTAGTGTCAATCACCCACTCGCCATCGGTGTGGCTTGCAGGAATATTGTTCTGTGCTATGAGCGTTTCGCTACAAACGGAACAATGCTTACCTTCGGTCTTGCCGTCCGTGGTGCAAGTAGCGGCTACAGCAGCATCAATAGCCTCGGTATGACCAGTTGCATCAATACTTTGAGTTTCCTTTTCACCACAAGAGCAGGAGCGTTCTTGTTCGCCCTTAACGGTGCAAGTGGCTTTCTTAACGGTTGACCATTCACCAAAAGCGTGAACATGGTCATTGTTTGGTGTTTGCGGTTGGTTATTGTCATCACACGCCGACAAAGCGAGTGTGCAGATTAACGCCAAGAGCAACACGATCCATAGTGATTTTTTCATTGTCTGTTTCTCCAAATCAAAAAGGTGCGTAGCCGAAACCACGCACCGAAAAACGCAGTTTCGCCTCTGTTGCTACACAGTTCACATCGCTCGAAGATATGACAAGCAAAGCCTACGTTTTTACCAAACGTAAACTTCGAGCGTAATATTAAACTGTGTAGCAAGTGTATTATACCACATTTTAGAGAATTTGTCAATCAAAAAAAGATAAGACGGCTTGAATTTTCACTCAAACCGCCTAATTTGTTTTTATCCACAAATTACCAGTCAACATAAAAATATAATTTATGCACAAAAAAAGACAACCGCTTGGGTTGTCTTGTGTTTTTGGGGATCATGCCCATTGAAAACCGAAGAAAGAGATGAGAGCTCGAAAGCGAAACTCAAGAAATTTTATAGTGTAAAGCTTAAACTAACATATAAGTTCAAGCCCTCGGTCTATTAGTATCGGTCAGCTA
>SVUA01000035.1 GCA_015063485.1 Oscillospiraceae bacterium
AATTTGCTCTCCTCATCAGTCACCTTCGGTGACAGCTTCTCCGCTGGAGAAGCCTTTGATACTAACCGTTTACTTTTATTCTCGATATTTTAATAATTCAAACTCCACGATAAACCGCAATTTGTTTAAAAACTCACATTAAGCAAAATCACGCTATCGTATCTGCCAAAAAAGCAAATGCGATAGCGTGATTTTATATTTTATTTCTCAACAGTCTTTGCGTACACCGATATCATATAATCTGACGAGGTCAATATATCCTCTTTAGTAACGGGCGTTATTTGTTTTGCTGATTCGGTACTAAAGTACCAGCCCGCGTCGTTCGGCGACTGCTTTATAACGTACGCCTCTACGTATTGCTCGGTAGGATAGATGACTTCGGTAGCTTCCACCTTTCCGTCTACGTAATATCGGATAAGTTTTGCTCTGTCATTTCCTATATTCTCATAAGTGAGTGCGGGAGCTTCAAAGCTTTCGCATTTCGGCTTATACACCGTCTCTGACTCATGGATATAGAGGTCTCCGTTTATCGAAAGCAGAGTGTCGTATCGTATTTCAAGCGTTCCGTCGTCCGCTATCGAATATTTGGTAATAATACTTGCCGACTGTATCGGGTCTTTTTTGATAATATAGTCGCCCTCATACAAAACGCAGTTTCCGTTTCCGTCGATCGCTATATATCCGCCGTCGGCAAGAGCCTCTATCGTAACGTACGAATAGTCTATTATCTGCTTGACTTTAGAATTTCTATATTCGAGAACGCCGACCCCGCCCTTGAGAGATACGACGAACCGTCCGTTTTCAAGCGAGTATATACCGTCGTAATAAGGCGCGAGTATCATATTTCCGTCCTTATCGTAAAGACCCTTATTTCCGCCCTCTGACTCAACGAGGTAATAAAGAAGCGTACTGTCTGCATTGTCGTATACTATACGCTTAATGCGATAAGGAATAGATGCCGCCTCCGCAAGTATGTTTGAATCGTTCAATCTGAACACACGTGAAGTACCTGTACCGTTAAGAACAAGGCAATTATCCTTTGGGAAGAAGGTGAATGGGTCTGAACGGAGAAGATTCATTCCTACCTCCGCGATCCTTAACGTTCCGCTGTTGAAATCCTCTGACGAAGAAGATGCCGAACGGTACAACGCATAATATCTTACGCTGCTCGTCGTTCCCTCGTCATCCTCGTATCTGCGGATACTCAAAAGCAATACGGGAACGCCGCTCTTATCATCATAAACATCCGACACCATTTGCTCGTATCCCTCGAACTCAAAGCTTAACTTTGCAAAATCGCTCTCGGTACAAGCTATGCTTCCCGCCTTTTGATTCGAAATAGGGTCTATGATATCATATCCGCCGCGGACGTAAGAAACGCATCTTGACCAGTATATTCCTGCCTGTAAAAAGGTCTCAACGCTATCAAAGGTGTCGCTCCACGGATTTGCGGCAAACGGAGTACATATGCGATAACTTGTTTTACCGTCTTTTTTCTCTGTTAAAAGAAATGAGCCTTCTACCGCTTCTGTCTGTTTGTTTGCGTAAAGCTTTGAAATGCTCTCGTCAACGCCGAGATTCATTACCGAAGCCTTTTGTCCGACCTTTGTAAAATGATACGCGTTTGCGTTATTCGTTGCCGAATTATACGCTTCGCTCGTAAATACATAGGTCTTGCCGCCCGACAATTCAGTCTGCAAAACAAGGTCTTGGTAGGGCGTCTGTATCAAAACGTTTCCGTTATCGCTAACGTATACGTATTCGCTGTTTCCTAGATCGCCCCGTATGATACCGTTTGCTTGAAGCTCTATTTCCGCGCACTTTATCTCGTTTCCGTCAAGCACGTTGTAAATAGCTATACCGCTTCCGCTCTCACGCAAAGGAAGCGACAACGCGCCGAAATACGTCTGCACTGCCGAGATATCGTATTTAGAGTCGCTAAAAGTAAGCACTCCTTTGACCGAGAATACGTCAAGCACGTTACAGTTCTGCTTTTCGTCGAATCTGACGATAGTTCCGAATATCTCCGACACCTTTTTCATCGGCTCGTTACCCTTGGCAAGTAATTCTCCGCGTGATGAATATACAGCGTTCTGCTCCGCATCTATAAAGTAGGTCTTTTTCTGCTTTTTACCATCGGTAAAAACAGCCGTTTCAAGATACGAAGTGCTTACGACGTGTGTACCGTCATCGCAAAACAGACTTTTCCGCGAAGCCTCGTCGGTAGCTATAAGATGTGTATAAAGTATTTTGTCGTCGTATTTTTCTGCCGAAAGAGTCAAAAACGGCGTAAGAGTTAAATCGTTTCCCGATTTTCGAGACAACGCCGAATCTATCTTTAACAGGGATATAGCCGCCTTGCGAGAGGTCGTATTGTTAACGAAAATAATATAAGGAAGCTTTACCTCGTCAAGCGAATAGTTATCTCCGACTACCGTATATTCCTCGCCTGCCGTGGTGACGAGATAATAGCTCGGACTGTCGGGCTTGTGCGCTATGTAAAAGTCAAACAGGATCAGATCATTTTCGCTTTTAGCGCCCGCCTCCTCTATATCCTCGTAATAATCGTTGACGCTTTTCAAAAAGATATAGCCCTCGCTTATCTTTTTTCCGTCCTTTTCAAGATAAAAAAGTCCGTCCTCTCCCACGACATTTGCGCCATTATAGCTAAAACTTGCGACGTGGTCATATTTTATCTTATCTATATAATCCTTTTTCAATATCAAAGTCAATATGACAGCCATTAATACCGCAGCCGCCGAAACACATATTAAAATTATTAAATTTTTCTTTTTCATAATTATTATTTCCTTCCGCTCTTTTGCCGCAGACTTCAATAATATTATATACCGCCAACAGTAATTTGTCAAGAGTGGGAATTTTTATGTATAAAAGAATAATTATGCACAAAAATGGCGTTTTTATTTAAAATTTTTAAAAAATTAATTAAAAATATCGTTTTCCCTCTTTACTTATTTGAAGATTTGTGGTATCATAAAGGGTGGAAAAAAATAAATAACTAAATGGAGGTTATTCTAACATGGCAATCCAAAGAAAAAAAATGTCCATGGACGGTAACACCGCGGCTGCGCACGTTTCTTATGCGTTCACCGAGGTTGCTGCTATCTATCCCATTACGCCTTCTTCCGTAATGGCAGAGCTGACTGACTCTTGGTCGGCTACGGGACTCAAGAACATCATGGGCGAAAACGTCAAGGTGATGGAAATGCAGTCTGAGGCAGGTGCGGCAGGTACCGTTCACGGTTCTCTTGCAGCTGGTGCTCTCACTACGACCTATACGGCTTCTCAGGGTCTTCTTCTGATGATCCCTAATATGTATAAGATCGCAGGTGAGCTTCTTCCCTGCGTTATTCACGTATCCGCTCGTTGCGTAGCTTCTCACGCGCTCAACATCTTCGGAGATCACTCCGACGTTTATGCGTGCCGTCAGACAGGCTTCGCTATGCTCGCTGAGTCCAATCCTCAGGAGGTTATGGACCTCGGTGCTGTTGCTCACCTTTCTACCATCAAGGGAAGAGTTCCTTTCGTAAACTTCTTCGACGGTTTCCGTACTTCTCACGAGATCCAGAAGATAGAGACTTGGGACTACGCTGACCTCAAGGAAATGGTAGATATGGACGCAGTCGCTGAATTCCGCGCTCGTTCGCTCAACCCCGAGCATCCCGTTCTCCGCGGATCTGCTGAAAACGGCGATATCTTCTTCCAGCACAGAGAGGCTTGCAACCGTTACTATGCTGCTCTTCCCGCTATCGTTGAAGAGTACATGGACAAGGTAAACGAGAAGATCGGTACAAACTACAAGCTCTTCAACTACTACGGCGCTCCCGATGCTGACAGAGTTATCATCGCTATGGGATCTATCTGCGACGTAGCAGAGGAAGTTATCGATTACCTCACCGCTAAGGGTGAGAAGGTTGGTCTTGTTAAGGTAAGACTTTACCGTCCTTTCGTTGCAGAGAAGCTCATCGAAGCTATCCCCGCAACCGCTAAGAAGATCGCGGTTCTTGACAGAACCAAAGAGCCCGGCTCTCTCGGTGAGCCTCTCTACCTCGACGTTGTTACTGCTCTCGCACAGGGCGGCGTAAGCGCAAAGGTAGTTGGCGGTCGTTACGGTCTCGGATCTAAGGATACTCCTCCTTCTTCTATTTTCGCTATTTACGACGAGCTCGCTAAGGATGCTCCCAAGAACGGCTTCACCATCGGTATCGTTGATGACGTTACGGGAACTTCTCTTGACGAAAAGCCCGCTCCCGACACCGCAGCAGCAGGTACTATCGCTTGTAAGTTCTGGGGACTTGGCGGAGACGGAACCGTTGGAGCTAACAAGAACTCCATTAAGATCATCGGTGACCACACCGACAAGTACATTCAGGCATACTTCCAGTATGACTCCAAGAAGACCTCCGGTATCACCATCTCGCACCTTCGTTTCGGTAATAACCCCATCAAGTCTCCTTACTACATAAACAAGGCAGACTTCGTTGCTTGCCACAACTCCGCATACCTTAAGAAGTATGACATGATCAGCGACGTTAAGCCCGGCGGAACGTTCCTCCTTGACTGCGCTTGGAGCGTAGATGAGCTTGACGAAAAGCTTCCGGAAAAGGTTAAGGGCTATATCGCTAACAACAACATCAAGTTCATAATCATCGACGCTACCACCATCGCTACAAAGCAGATCGGTAACGCAAAGGTTAAGAACACAGTTCTTCAGTCTGCATTCTTCTCACTTGCTAACATTCTTCCCAAGGACGAAGCTATCAAGTACATGAAGGAAGCAGCATACAAGTCCTACATCAAGAAGGGTCAGGCTATCGTTGACCTCAACCATGCGGCTATCGACGCAGGCGCTGACGCTTACGTTGAAGTAAACGTTCCCGCTTCTTGGAAGAACGCAGGAGTTGACGCTCCCAAGGCTGCTTTCGAGAGTCCTCGCGCTGATCTCAACAAGTTCGTTAACAACGTAGTTGCTCCCGTAAACGCAATGGCAGGCGATAAGCTGCCCGTTTCCGCATTTACCGAGTACGTTGACGGTACTTTCCCGCAGGGTTCTACCGCTTCCGAAAAGAGAGGCGTTGCAGTATCCGTTCCTTCTTGGAATCCCGATGCTTGTATCCAGTGTAACAACTGTGCATTCGTATGTCCTCACGCTTGTATCCGTCCCTTCGCTATGACCGAGGAGGAGGCTGCAAACGCTCCCGAGGCTACGAAGTTCTCCGCAAAGCCCGTTATCAAGACCAACTACAAATTCACAATGTCCATCTCTCCCGCAGACTGTATGGGTTGTACGCTTTGCGTAAAGGCATGTCCTGTAAATAACAATCCTAAGATGGGAACTGCTATCGAGATGGTTCCTGCCGCTACTCAGGCAGATCAGCAAGCTCCTTGGGATTACGCTGTTGCTAACGTATCCGAAAAGAAAGAGCTTATCAACACGACCGTTAAGGGCTCACAGTTCAAGCAGCCGCTTCTCGAGTTCTCGGGATCTTGCGCAGGATGTGCTGAAACCTCTTACGCTCGTCTTATCACACAGCTCTTCGGTGAGTCTATGTATATATCCAACGCAACAGGTTGTTCTTCCATTTGGGGTGGCTCTGCTCCCGCAACCCCCTACACCGTAAACCGTGAAAGCGGACGCGGTCCTGCATGGGCTAACTCACTCTTCGAGGACAACGCTGAGCACGGTCTCGGTATCCACCTCGGTCAGAAGACCATTCGCGAAAAGCTCATCCGCAAGGTTGAAGCTATGATGGCTTCCGACAAGGCTTCCGACGAATTCAAGGCTGCCGCACAGGCTTACCTTGATACAAAGGATAGCTCAAAGGCTAACGTTGAGCCTACCAAGGCACTTATCGCAGAGCTTGAAAAGGCTGCTGCTGCAGGTTGCCCTGTAGCTCCCGAAGTTCTCGCTGAAAAGACCTACCTCGGCAAGAAGTCCACTTGGATCTTCGGCGGAGACGGTTGGGCATACGATATCGGATTCGGCGGTCTTGACCACGTAATCGCTTCGGGCGAGGACGTAAACATCATGGTATTCGATACCGAGGTTTACTCCAACACGGGCGGTCAGGCTTCCAAGGCTTCCAACATCGGTCAGGTTGCTCAGTTCGCTGCTGCAGGTAAGGCGATTGGCAAGAAGAACCTTGCAGAGATCGCTATGTCCTACGGCTACGTATACGTTGCTCAGGTCGCTATGGGCGCAGATATGAATCAGCTCCTCAAGGCTCTCACTGAGGCTGAGGCTTACAACGGACCTTCCATCATCATCGGCTACGCTCCTTGTGAAATGCACGGCATTAAGGGAACGATGCAGAACTGTCAGCTCGAAATGAAGAAGGCAGTTGAGGCAGGCTACTGGCAGATGTTCCGTTACAATCCTACCGCTGAAGGTAAGAAGCTGACCATCGACTCCAAGCCCGCAACGGCAAGCTACGTTGACTTTATCAAGTCTGAAAACCGTTACGCTCGTCTCGTTCAGACCTTCCCCGAGAAAGCAGAAGCTCTCTTCGCTAAGGGTGAGGAAAACGCAAAGGCTAAGTACGACAGACTCGTTAAGATGGCTGATCTTTACGAATAATTCGTAAGCTTTACTTAAAATAGAAAGATCCCCACGGAAAAATTCCGTGGGGATCTTTCTATTATGTCTTGTAGTTTCAAATTTTGATTTATCGGTGTGTTAATGTTCGCATAAATTTAACCGAACGGCAATGGACCGTCGAGGACGCCGGTCCCTACAGTGTGTAAAAATTGCACACATATACCTCGCCGTGAGGCGATGGGAAACCCTAACGATCATAATTTATTTTGTAGGGACCGGCGTCCTCGACGGTCCTAATACAAACGATTTTAACCAATCAATCGATATAACGATCTCCCCGATAAACCGCAATTTGTTTTTAATCACAAATTTTATTCATTTATGAATCTGCTTTCGTGACAGGTAAAATATATGATCTGTCTATTTTCGGAAAGCTTTGACAACAGCTTTGAAACGCCTGTCATGTTCTCAGCATCAAGCGCCACGAATGGATCGTCAAGAATTATAAAAGGCGCATCGTTTTTAAAAAGCTCGTCTATAAAAGCAAGACGCAGGCAAAGTGCCCATACGGCCCTCTGACCCGTGCTCAAATGCTTTGAATCGCGTATCATTCCGTTTTTCTCAAAGCTCACATTAAGCTCTCGGTCAAGAGAAATACTTTCGCCAATGCTCTCTTTTATAGCGTTTGCGTACTTGTTAAAGCTGTTTTTCACAGGTGCTATATACCGCTCGGTCAATCGAGCATCGGATACTCTCAAAAATTCTCTGCAATCGTTGAGCAGCTTGTGTCTCTTTTTGTATTCCTCAAGCGTATCTTCCTCATTTGCAAGACACGCGCGAAGTCCGTCAAGCTTTACCGTGCGGTCCTCGTCATCGGATATCTGTCGATCAAGCTGCGAAAGCTCTCTGCGCTTTTCGGACAATTCGCGCTCAAGCTCGTTTACGTCGTCCAAAGCTCCCGCGGGTCTGTTCGAAAGTCCTTCTCTTTCCATATATGCATTCGCTTCAAGCTTGGCTTTATCAAACGCTTCTTCATACTGTGAAAGCTTAAATAAATCTTGTTTAAGCATATCAAGCTCAAGCTTTGGCTCGTCGGGCGCGGTATCTCTGTAAGAGGCAAAGAAAGCGTCAAGCTCGTCGTTTAACCTACACAATAGCTCTATATCATTTTTCCTTGCTTCGTCGCCTTTTTTCTTTGCGTCCAAAAGCATACCTCTTTCGTCCTTCATTTGCTCAAGACGTCTTATCGCTTCACCAAGACTTGATAAGTCCATAGAATACTTCGAAAGCTCTTTTTTTACACGCTCAAACGCATCCTCGCGGGCAAGAGTAAGCTTCGATATCTCGTTTCTGCGCTTTTCTTCGGCATCGGTAAGCTCACGGTATCGCTCAATATCCGAACGCATATGCGCAAGTTCGGACAGAACGTCTCCCTCCGCATACCCCAAAAGCGCAAGAGCAGTCCTCAATTCACTCTCCGCTCTCTTTATATCAAGCTGAACGTCAACGAGCGAAATTCTTCCCTGTTCCCTGCTTTTTTCAATGTCGTTCATTCTTCCGACAATATAAGCAAAGCCAACGCCGACGAGCGTTATAACTCCAAGCGCAACAGCTACAACACCAACAAGCATAGACAGAACAAATGCAAGGGCAACACCCACAGCGATAGCCGCAACGCCCACAAGAGCAACCGTTGTCAATAGCTGCTTACGCTCCTTTGATACACCGCTCTTTTCCGAGATTTCTCCTTGCTCACCATTAGTTTCGGTAAGTCTTGCGCTTTTATTTCGGTAATCGGCTTCAAGCTCGTATACGTGCGCGAGTGACTCCTCTCTTGGCACTCCCTCCTTAAAGCGACAAAGTATCTCCGTATCTCTCGGATTATTGAAATTGTTTTCAAGAGCCTTTATTCTCACATCATATTCTCTCGCTTCGTCATGGCTCTTGCGGATATAAGCGAGTTCGTCCTCGGACGGCTCACCGTTCGCAAAATATTCGTTGAGAGTATCAAGACGTAATTGCTTTTGCTCGTCAAAATCGGTAACCGAGAGTCGCTCGTCAGTTTTGTAAAAATTATCGAGCGTGTTTTCTGCCGCCACTATATCGGAGTCGCTCGGAATACCTCGCGGATATCTCTCCGTTATCGCTTCAATATCTTCCTTTGCCTTGCTTTGCGCCGCTACGTAAACGTCGTAGTTCTGCCATTTCTGCAAAAGCAGAGCGGTATCTCTGCAAGCCGAAGCTTTATTTTCGAGAGAATCTATCTCCGATACTAATTTACTTCTCTGTGCGTATTTTGCGCCAAGCGTTGCATCTACCTTTTCGAAGTTTTCTATCTCTTTTCTGTACTGCTTTATCTTCTTTTCGCTTTCGTTGATAAGTCCCGATGAACTACCCTTTAGCGACTTATATTTTTTTATTGCCGAGAGCATAAGCGCATCGGCTTTTTTTACGTCTATACTGTTCTCGCCGTAATCGTTAAGTCCTCCGCCTATTCCCGACGTAGCGCAAAGCTCCATATCGTCAGAGGTAACAAAAAGAGTACGCGCAAAGGATTCCTCATCAAGCGAAAAAAGTGCTTCGCCTATTGAATCCTTACAAAGCGAGGCATCAACACTTCCGTTGCAAAACACGCTTACAGTATCTCTTGCCTTGCTCTTTTCATGGAAGCGGCGCTCTATCCTGTATTCACTTCCGTTATGTTCAAAAACGAGATTACCGCCGAAAGCTCCTCCCGAAAAGGGCGCAAAATGACGGCGATCAAGAAAAACCTTGGTGCTCTCAGTATAACCCTTTAAGCCGTAGAACATAGCCTTTATAAATACGGCAAGCGTAGTTTTTCCCTCGCCGTTATTCATGCAAAAGGCGTTTATTCCGTCAGAAAAGCTTATATCCTTGTCCGACCATTTCCCGAAATTCTCTATATGACAGGATATCAGTCTCACAGCTCCGCCTCCCTTCCATCAAGGACACGCAGACCGTAGGTTATCATCTGTTGCTTTTCCTCGTCTGTGTAGCCGTTTGCCAAAAGTATCGAGCGTACGAACTCACCTCTTAGCGTCGTGTCATTTTCGTGATCTGCCAAAGATATCCTCCTATGCGTCTTATCCTTTACCGATGCAAAATAGCATTTATCCGAAAGAAGCTCCTCTATCTCGCTCGAAAGCCCGTCACTGTCAAACGTTATCTCGCCCGAAAGTATGACACGCAAAAGGTCGCCCGTGCTCCATTCATAGCTATCGCATATTTTTTTGTACGCGGAGTAAGAGCCTTCGCAATCGCTTATATCCACGCAAAGCTCACGCACAGTTCGACAAGCAAAAGGCACGAAGGTATCCTTTATCTTCTTGTTCTCCTCGTCTATCTCCAAGAGCACAAAGCCCTTTTCTCCAGTCTCGTCAAAGCCTCTGCCTTCAAGACAACCGCTGTACGCATACATTCCGCGCATATCTATCGCTTCTTTTCTGAAAGAATGATAATGACCAAGCGCAAGGTAATCAATATTTCTGTTTTTTAACTCGCGCACGTTTATCATTCCTCTCCCCGTATACTCCGATACAGTTCCGTGAAGCATAACGATATTCAATTTATCAGAGTCCAAATTAAGCGTTGAATATAACGATAGCTCGTTTTCCTCACTCAATTCAAGTCCCGTTATATCTACGTCTCCGTAGGAATACGACGACCACTCCGAAGAAAAGGTCTTGAGATTCAGGAGTCCCTCCTCGGTATAAGATTCCTTACTGTCGTGATTTCCGCGAAGATAAATAAAATCCATATCGGGATTTCCCTTGACCGCCTCGTAAAAGAAGAGCTTATCACGGCGCAAGGGACGGTCGGAGTCGAACACGTCGCCTGACAAAAGTATCGCTCTTACGCCGTTCGCTTTTGCGTAGTCGATCATTTTATTAAAGGTCATGCGAATCTCACGGCGACGCTCCTCAACCTTTTGTTCAGGGAGCTTTGCCTCCATTTTAGAGCCGAGATGAATATCGGCGCAGTGTATAAATCTCAACATTTGCGTCTCCAAAATTATCCGAAGGTCTCCGCCGCGCCGACAACGCGCAACGCATCGATATCAATGCGTTCTCTGCCGTAAGCGTCGAAGAACCTTTCTCTGTATTCGTCGGTCTTAAGATTAAATTCAAGCGTCCACGCACCCCAGAAAATATCGATATGGCGATCGCCTCTTCCGCCGTTTCCGAGGTCGATAAATCCGCTGAAATCCCAGTTATCAAGCATTATGTTCGGCAGACAGTAATCTCCGTGTATAAGAGTATCCGATCTCAGCAGATGCTTACCTTTCTCTATTACCTCCCACGCGTCACTCGGCGTTTTGAAGCTATCACCTTTGTAAGCGTAAGACGGATCAAACATACCCGCTTTGTAATTGTGCTCCGCCCCCGCAAAATACTCGACCGTTCTGTCCACAGGACAGTCCGACGGGTCTGTCTCGTGCAGAATACGCAAACGCTCGGCAATCGTATCACAAAGCCTTTTTGGGTCGTCAAGATATTGAGAATAAGTACAGTCCTCGCCCATAACTCGAGAGGTCAATAGCCAATCCTTGTCATTTGAGATATATTCCAAAACGTGAGCCCCAAGTCCTTTTTTGCAAAAATATGCGGTAAGTTCCACTTCCTTTGAAAGACTTCCCTTTTGCGATGTCTTTAGGTAATATCCACTGTCCTTGTCTATGAACCACACTCTCGCCTCGGGCGAGCAACTGCTGTCGTACACGTCGGCTGACGATACAAGCGAGCGAAACTCGTTTGGAAATTCGGCTATTTGAGGTGTTATCAAAGTTCTTTTCATATTTTTAAAGCTTTATCTCCGCTGTTCCGTCCTCGTTATATACGATGCGGTCACCGCTTGTACAAAGAGAATCCTGATATGCAAAAAATTCTTCATTTGTCGCGAATATGGGGGTAAATTCATCTATGACCTTCTTTGCTCTCTTTGCTCCGTCCGAAAGCAAAAGCTCCAGCATAGCTATCTGCCATTTCGCGCTCTTGACACAAGCCGCGTCAACGTCCGCAATAACAAAATCCTTTGAATGTCCCGCTCCGCGAGAGCCCGCAGAATAGGGCTGAACAGTAGGCATAACAGACGAAAGATCACCCATATCGGTGCTTCCCGTTATTACGTTTCTTGTGATAAAGAGATCTTCGATCCCTGCTATCTCTGCGGCTTCTATCGCTACGTCTCTCATATTTTCATCATTCTTAAAGGGCGAGTAGCCGGGAATATCGATTATCTCAATATTCGCGCCCAAAGAAAGCGCACCGCCAATAAGCGCTCTGTCTACCTTTTTGTTAGCCTTGGCGATAGCTTCAAAGCTTGCTCCGCGAATATAGCTTTCAATACGCGCTTCCTCGGGGATAGCGTTTACCATCGAGCCTCCGCTCGTCATTATCGGGTGAACTCTTATGAGGTCAGGCTCACGAAATGTCTCGCGTATCGCGTTTACGGCATTGATACCGCAGGTCGCCGCGTAAAGAGCGTTTACGCCAAGCCATGGAGCTCCGCCCGCGTGAGCAGATTTTCCCTTGTAAATTATATTTTTCGCAATGCAACCTACAGAACCTCCGTCTATACGCGCTCTTTCTGCCGTATGCACCATGATCGCTATATCTACTCCGTCAAAGTATCCTCTGCGCAAAAATTCCGCTTTTCCGCCGAAATATTTTATCTTGCCTTGACGCTTTAGCTCCGAACGGTATTCTAATTCGAGAAGCTCCTCCGCAGGCACTGCGCAAAGACGTATACGACCGCAAAGATCATCGAGCGCACCCTGCTCTTTAAGAGCCGCGGCAATACCGACGAGAGCCGCGCACTGCGCGTGGTGTCCGCAAGCGTGCACCGCACCTGTTTCCTTATTCGAGTCTTTATGAGAGTGACAAATGACCGAGTCAAGCTCGGCAAGCATAAGAACCTCGGGACCCTCTTTGCCCGTATCAAGAACTGTATAAAATCCTGTGATCCCGTCTGCAAGAGTCACCTCATATCCAAGCTCTTCAAAGGTCTTTTTCAGATATGCTGTCGTCTCTACCTCCCTGTATCCTGTTTCGGGGTGTTCCCAAATATAGCGTTCAGCTTTTACCATAAGATCGCGATATTTCTCTACGTTTTTTGTAACAGTGCTCATTTTTTATTATCCTTTATTTCTTGTAAATATTTTTTCATAGCTTTCACTTTGTTTCGATTCCTGCATACGCAAATGAACCGAATCGGTCGTGCAGAGATATTCCGCAAACTGCTTTTCATTTTCTATACTGCTTGGGATATACATTCCGCAAAATGACCTCGGCGTATCCCCGTGATAATCACCGCCCGAGGTAAGTATTATTCCGTTTTCCTTGGCAAATTCGGAAAGCTCCTCATAATGTGTACCGTCATAATAGATGTGACTGCTTATCTCAACACCGTCGAGAAAGGCGGGATCAAGCAATACATTTTTGCCCTTTCGCAAAGGGTGCGCCTGAACGAGAACCCCTCCCGCTTCATGAACGGCACGGTAAAGCTCCTCTTGAGTATAAAAATACATATCCATATGCTTTTTCAAAAAATCCTCGCCCACCCCATAAACAAGCAAGTGTACGTATTCGTAAAGCTCCATCGATACTTCTATTCCGAAAAACACCTTTATACCGTAACGCTCGCCTATCTCCTTGGTATAACGGTATTCTTCCATATAGCACCGAGCCATCGTCTCGACATCGGGGTATATCGCTAAATTATTGACATAAAATATACTATAGTGATTTGTCAGGATCAATCCGTCTATACCAACATTTTTTGCGGCAATAATTACTTCCTCTGATGTCTTTTTACAACAAGTGCTTATTCCCGATGTGTGCGCGTGGCAATCAATCAAAACTGTTTTTTCGTCAGTCATTATCTCACCTTTTCTTGTAATATTTTATACTGTATCCATTGTACCACAAAACAAAAAATATTTCAATAAATATGTAAAAAAGAGTTGGCTTTTTTTCCAACTCTTTTTATGCATCAAAGCTCTATGCAGTTTGTTCCGTCCTTGGTAACGTAGTGAGTCTTTGCGCCGAGGATATCCATCCACTTGCGTGTTACGGTCGTTCCGTACATACGCTCTCTCTGCATCTTGCGAAGCTTTTCACGATTCAGAAGATACTTCGGTATCTCAGGCTCGTTGTAAAGCCAATCCGCGCAACACCACATGCATGCTTCGGGCATTATAGCCGCATATACCTCCATACCAACATTCATGTGACCGTGGTGAGCCATTTGCACGATGTCCGCTTTAAGCTTGTCTCTTGACTCCTCGTAAAGCACGTCACCGCCCTCAGGACCGAGGTCGCCGAGGAAGAGCACCTTTTTGTTTGGAGTGGTGAGCATAAATACGACAGAAGAATCGTTCATAAGATTAGAGTAAAGACCGTCATGATAGGTGTAAAGAACCTCTATTTTGCACTCATCGACCTCAAAGGTCTCGCCCTGCTCGACAACGTGAGCTCGGTCTCCTATCATAGGAAGTATGCTGTTAAAGCCTACGAGATTGGAAAGCTCTCGTCTGAAATACTCGAGGTCAGGTACTTCGCCCTCGGTCTTTTTCATGAGCTCGTCGTAATTTGGCATATTGTAATATATCTTTTCAATATCAAAATCCGCGCCGCCGTTTTCCTTGAACTCATGGACTATTCCGCTTATATGGTCGCCGTGCGCGTGAGTAAGTATCCACGCGGAAATGTGTCTGCCGCCTATGTACTCCTTAAGAAGAGGCATGTCCTCCGCGCGACCTCCGTCAACGACGATAACGTTATTCTGCTTGGTAACCAGAACAAATCCCATCATAAATTTACTTGTTTCGGTTATTTGATACAATAATGTCTTTTCGTTCATAACGATTCTCCTTTTGTTTTTGCCAAATTTTATTTGTCGGTATAATGATACATCAATTTTATCAAAAAGTCAATCCATTTTGCAATATTTTTTACATTACATAAAACGATTATTCCTCAAACGCGAGCTTAATACCCATAGCGGTAACACGACGGCAATAATCAGCTATGCGCTCCGGAAGATAATCCTCTACTCTGTGTCCGTCAAATCCGACGCTTAATCGAACGCCCGATTCACGAACTATCGCCTGTTGCTCCGCGTTTCTGAAAAACTCAAGCATATATTCATGCTCACGGTATTTATGTATGCTGTCGTAGCTTACGTTCATCTCCCAAAAAATATTCCGCTCCGCCATTTTCTTGAAATATCTGTACGGGTCTTCACCAAGACTTTCGATAAACGCAAACATATCCGTATGCGCGACTCCGATATTCTTGCAGCCGCAACGCTCGGCAAAGCTGAAAAGATCGCGCTTTATTATCGAATTTTCAATATCGGGATTTTCTATCATGCAATAATCAAAAAACGATATATCCGCGCTCTTGGGCAAAGCTATTTTCGGGATATTAAGATGCGCCGTTATCTCTATACCGCAAAGCACTCTTATGCGGTCGGCGTATTTCTCCTTGACGAGATTCATATGGTCGTAATATCTGTGAAGCATAACTTCATTGTATTCGTTTGGAATTATTTCGGCGGGTGCTTTAAATGCGGCTTTGTTTCCAAATCCTATCCCGTGGTTATGGTCGCAAATACCGAAAAGCTCTATGCCTCCCGCAATCGCCGCTTCGACGATCGCTTCGGGTGAATCCTTTCCGCAAAATGAATAATATGTATGTGAATGAAGGTCTTGAATCATATCTTTTTATTTCCTTTTTCGTAATCTTTTATTTATTAACTATTCTACATAACTATCCAAAAACTTATAGCATCATCGCATCTTAAAGGATCAATATCCTTATGCTCTATCCATGCAATCTTAAAAATTATCTCGTCTCTGTCTCTGTCCAAAAGCCTAAAGGTATATCCACTTTTATCATCGGAACTTTCAATGATATAATTGCGAAATCTTGATTCATCATATTCAAAACGAGGTATTTGGTTACCGTATATTCCCTTTCCAATATTTATGCTATGTCTTATAGATTGCTCCATCTCTTCGTATTCATTAGGATTAAACATCCCAATACCGAAAGTCCAACCGTCCTTTGTTATACTTAAACCTTCAGTGCCTTCATCCGAATCCGAAAACTCAAGTTTTCCACCTGAAAATACTATTTTGTATATTTTTCCTATTTCAAGATTGTTCGTTTTGATAGCTATCTGATAATTCGTTTCGGTGTGAATTTTTCGTCCCGTAGGTTTATTGTTTTCATCATATATGTCAAGCATATAGTCACAATCGTTTTTATCAACTGTAAATGGTATTGAAGATTCACCATCTGTAATAAACACCTTACCTATCGGTGTAACTATCGACTTTTTTATCTGTTTTAACATATCTTTATCAAAGCTCACTTTCGTGCAAGATCACACCGTTTTTCTTTAATTTTTTCTGCAATGCTTTAACGTCCAACGAACAAAAATCATCAGTCATAGCGGCAGCAGTTCCAGCCGCCTGACCCGTGACCGCGCAGCAAGGGATAACTCGCATAACGTCCCACAAGGTCTCATTTACCGACGTACAACGTCCCGCGGTTATCAGGTTTTTGATCTCGGCACTGTAAAGCGTTCTGAACGGCACTTCATAGACAGGTCCGCGCTTTTTCCAGTTAGAGACCATACCTATGGAATCCTCAAAATATTTATGCTCCTCGGTGTGAGTGAGAGTATATTCTCCGACTATCTTTCTCGTCATTCGAATTTGCGGAGTAGTGGCGATCGTCGAGATGACCGCTTTTTCATCAGTCTCTCTCTTCTTGAGCCAATGCTCAAGCGTCGTTTTATGCGAAATGCAGGTCATTTCGGAAAGCTCCTTGCCGTCAAGACCCGTGAAGCGACGGTCTATGAGTGTCTTTCTTTCCTTGCCCTCGCGTTCCTCGTCGGGAATGTCCGACGCGCCAAGCATCTGAAGCTGATGTCCGTTTTCGTTTGCGAAATAATACCACGCCGCAAGAACGTTGCCTTGCTTGAAGGTATCAGTAGGAGCGTCTGCAAACCAAGCAATATCGCAGTCTCCCGTAGCATCAACGACCGCTCTTACCTCGTAAGGCGTTCTTCCCGATTTGTTTTCTACGTAAAGACGCTTTATTTTTTTGTCCTCAACGTCAACATCCACAACGTAGCTTCCGTACATAATGTCAACACCCTCTTTGAGCAAAAGCTGTTCTGCAAGTATCGCGAACACCTGCGCGTTGTACTGCACAAGATAGCGTTTGTCATTTTCGGTGCGAGTGCCTATTCCGTCGAGCCAATTTTCAGGATAGCGAGCCTCCGCGCCATATGTAATAGAAAGCTTTAACAGCTCCTCGGCAATACCAAAGGAGACCTGATGTCCGTATCCGTCGCAAAGCGGGAGATAAATGGTTACAAGTCCCGCCGTGCCAAGTCCGCCGAGCATATACTGTTTTTCGAAAAGGACCACCTTTTTGCCCTCGCGAGCCGCCGCAAGAGCCGCTGATATTCCCGCAAAGCCTCCGCCGCAGACCGCAATGTCGTAATCTTTGTTCGATTCGGCAATGTGTTTTTTCATTATTAGCTCCTTTATATTTTTTGCTTTGATTATTTTGACCCTTTATTTTTCTTGAACCATTTTACAAGCTTTTATAAAATCGTCAAAAATAAGTCGATTATGCTTGTCATTTTCACATAACCGCTCGGGATGCCATTGATAAGCGCGAAGGTATCTCTCTCCCGACAAATAAGCCGCCTCCACGACTCCGTCATCGGCAAGAGCCATGATCTCAAGTCCCTGTCCAAACGTTTTTATCGCCTGATGATGAAAGCTGTTGGCGTGTATCCTTTGAGTTCCGACTAACGTATAAAGCGGAGTATTCTCAACAACGTTTACATCGTGAGAGGGCGCAAATTTCGGTTCGCTTTGCCTGTGCGAGATCTGTGTACCTATCTCACTTGAGATGTCCTGATAAAGCGTACCGCCAAGCGCGACATTTACAAGCTGCGCGCCGCGGCAGATAGCAAGAATAGGCTTTGAGGTGTTCAGTACTTTTTCCAAGACCTTAAACTCAAGCTCATCACGATTATATTGGATCTCACCGCATGTAGCTTTGGGTCGTTCGTCATAACGCTTTGGGTCTACGTCTGCGCCACCCGTAAAAAAGAAACCGTCGCAAATGCTGATAAAGCTGTCTATTGTTTCATCTTCACTAACATAAGGCAAAAGCACAGGAAGTCCTCCCGCTAACTCTATCGCTTTGATATATGGGGGCTGTACCCTCGTGTTAAAGTCATTATCAATTTCTGCGAGTATGCCTATAATAGATGTCATGTTTTTTATCCTTTCGATATGTTATACCGTACTACTTCAAATTGTATTTTCGAGGTTTGCTCGAAAATCACTTTTGTCCCTGCGTAAAATCAGAGCTTTTTTTGATTTTGATTATTTTCTTTAACCATTTAACTAATGCGCATATAAGTCCAAAAACAACAATAGGAACAATAATACCGAGCAAAACAATCAAATCAAAATCAATGTTTGGCGAGTCCAATTCAACGCCGAACGCGCTGAAAATAAGAGCACCTATGCCAAAGAATATTAAGGTCAATACGAGTTCTAACAGTCCTTCGAAAAACGCTTCTTTAAGTTTCTTTTTATCTTTTTTCATTTACTGCACCTTTCGAAATGTTATACTAAACTGCTGTAAATTGCATTTTCGAGTTTCGCTAAAAAAGCACATTTGTCCCAATTCAAAATTGGGGCATAAGATCAAAAGGTATATTTTTGTGCCAAAAACGGGGGTTGTAAAGCCAAAAGGTATATATTTTATTACTTGCGCTTGCAGTAATCTTCTTTCACCGCATTGTATATCGTCAAATAATCATTCGT
>SVUA01000036.1 GCA_015063485.1 Oscillospiraceae bacterium
TCGGTTTTGTCCCATCGAGTCGAAGGACTTTGTGCGATAGTGTTTTCAGCCAGTCCTCAATCTTTTCGGGAGTTCTTTTTTCTGCGAATGCAAAAAACTTTTCTTCTTGCTCGTACATATCTCCGCAAGGCATAGGGCTATGCCCATACCCCTATTATAGCACAAAAACCGCAGAAAATCAATCTGCGGTTTCTGTATTTCTCCGTTAAGGACAACGGAGAAAATGCTCGTACTCCTTTTGTGTTTCGGCAGGTAAACCTGCTTTATGGAAGGCACCCCTTCCGAAGCTGTTTTTTATTAAAGCTGTTCTTTGATCTTTTTAAGACAATCGGCACAAATTCTTTTACCGTTGAAATATACTATATTATCGGCATTGCTACAGAACGTGCAAGCGGGATGATATTTCATAAGGATTATTTTTCCGTCATCGATAAATATCTCAAGCGGATCTTTTTCGCTGATGTCCATAGTTTTTCTGATTTCTATAGGAAGTACTATACGTCCGAGCTGGTCTACCATTCTAACAATACCTGTTGATTTCATTTCTTTTCTCCTTGAACAAATATATTGATATTTTACCCTGTTTCTTTTTTTGTAATTACTTACAATTATATTATACACTGCCAAAAAATGTCTGTCAATGCCGATTTAGATATATTAAAGTTTTTTTTACAATTTTTATGTCGAATATTGAGGGCATTGATTATTTTGGGATATAAATGGAAATAATATAAGAAAATACTTTAGGGGGATCATATGATAAGAGCTTGTCAGAAAAAAATACTGTTTGTCGCGGGAGCAGAGCACAGTGCTTTTGAAACCGCTTATTTTGTTCTTCGTGAAAACTCTGAATCCTTGTGCCTTGGGGGAGACGATATTATCAAAGAAGCCGATAGAATAATTAATGAACGGTTGCCTGCCGTTAAAAAGAAAAAACAGCGGCTTGAGAAAATAAAAAAAGTTCTCCTTTTTACCACGAGCGCGTTATCCGGCGCGTTGGTAGGTGGAGGAACAGTCGCAATAATCTCTTTTCTTTTTTAAACACACACCAAATCAACAGCGTACGCAAAACATTTCTGTTCTGCGTACGCTGTTGATGACCACAATCTATATCGAGTTAAACTTGATACCGATTATTGAGCCTTACTGTGCGTTTTTTCTCTTTTCGAAGCACTCGCTGCAGTAAACGGGTCTGTCGCTCGAAGGCTGGAATGTAACCTTAGCAACACCGCCGCAGTCTGCGCAAGTTGTTTCGAAGTACTCACGGGGGGCTTTTCCCGCGTTCTTCTTTGCATCTCTGCAAGCCTTGCACATCTTGGGCTTGTTCAGGAAACCTTTCTGCTTGTAGAAAGCCTGCTCACCTGCGCTGAAAACAAATTCATTTCCACATTCTCTGCAGGTAAGAGTTTCATCCTGAAATTCTTCATTGGTCGTTACCACGTTCTCGTCGTACATTGCTTTTCCTCGCTTTGTAAAATAGGTATTTTTTGCCCGTCGGCGGATTTTACCGCCATCTCCGTTTACGGCGCTCTTTTTGAGCTAAACAGGACATATAACATTGATTATTGATCGACAGTACCTTTAAGCGCCTTTCTTAATTTGGCGCGAATTCTAAAAAGGGCATTGTCGATAGATTTTATGTCTCGGTTCATTTCTTTTGCGATGTCAGAAGAACCGAGCCCCGAAAGATGAAGATTCCAAACCTTATTTTCATATTCCGAGAGATTTTCATTTATAAGCTTCCACATCTCGCGTATGCGTTCAGCCTCAATGATCTTTAAAGACGGGTCGTCAGCATCACTAAGATCAAGACCGTCCCCGACAGGAATAGGCTCAATTTTTATCCTGCGCTTAGCGGCTCGAAGTTGGGAAACAAGAGCGTGCTCTATACAAATTTTTGCATACAGCCCGAAATCGACTTCCTTTTGGTCAAGATCGTACTTCATTACCGCGTTGCAGAAAATTATAAGTATTTCTTGTTTTAGATCCTCAAGGTCTTCCTTGGTTAAAGCAATTGAGGAAAATCTTGACAGAAGGGAATTCATAAGAGGCTCATAATTTGCAATTAGACCGTTCAAAGAATCCTCGCAACCGTTTCTTGCGCTGAGGATCAATTCGTTAATTTCAGAATTTTTTTCAGCACTCATTGAAGCCCCTTGCCTTGGTTAACCTTGAACTTTTGGTGAATATTTATATATATATTCATCAAATACCAAAATTTATTGATACATTTACATAATATCATTATATCATTATTTTTCTTTCTGTCAAGAGATTTTTTAATATTTTTTTGCAATTTGGTAAAAAAATTCTTTAATTAAACAAAAAATTAACATTTCCGGCAAAAAGAGCGTTGATCCCTCGGTAAATTGCCTCAGGTCTTTCGTTAAAATTTTGTTTCATTCGTTCCGCTCTGTTGACGCTGTCAACAATTATTTCTGATTTGAACAGAACTACGTCCTTTTCTTTAAAGGAGCAACGGAATATACATTTTCCGTCGGGAAGACGTTCTGTTGTTGCTTCTGTTTTAACTCCTCTGCGCTTGAAGTCAAGATAACGAAGTGCTGATGCAAGGCTTTGATCGAGTATTGAGTCAAGAATATCGCTTTTAAGCTCAGATGCTACGATCTGCCCCCTATCGGTTACTGCGTAAAGCTTATCTCCGTCACTATTTTCTCCGACGATCGCAATAAGACTGTCATCAACCATTTCGTGGAATCCCTCAGCAAGATCGAGATACATAACGTAATCTGTTTGCATAACTATATCGTTCAGTGTGATAAAGTCAAGCGGATAATTGATGTTTGCCATTAAATAAAGCACGAAAATCTTAACATTTTTCTTGCTTCCAATAGGTGAATACATATTAACCCCCCAATTTTTTAAAATCATTATTATATATTCTAACACTTTTTTGAATTTTTTTCAATATATAATTGCATTTTTTAAAAAAGTGTGCTATAATTATGCATATTATTTTTAGGAGATGCTTTATTTATGTTAAACGTAGCATTACTCGGCTTCGGTGTTGTTGGAAGCGGTACTGCGGAGATACTTACCGAGAACCGCGAGCTTATAAAAAAGCGTGTCGGTCAGGAGGTTAATATCAAATATATCCTTGACCTCAGAGATTTTCCGGATAGCCCGTTTGAAAAGCTTATCGTACATGATTTCAATATAATACTTAACGACCCCGATGTCAGTGTCGTTGCGGAAATGATGGGCGGCTCTCATCCGGCTTACGAATTTTCAAAAGCAGCGCTTGAGGCAGGGAAGAGCGTTGTCACGTCAAACAAGGAGTGCGTCGCTAAATTCGGAGACGAGCTTCTGAAAATTGCCGCCAAGAACGGTTGCCGCTATATGTTTGAGGCAAGTGTCGGTGGCGGGATCCCGATCATTCGTCCTATGATGAACGACTTGACTCCGGTCAATGTGACAGCTATTTCAGGTATTCTCAACGGAACGACAAATTATATACTCACAAAAATGTCCGCGGGCGGAGTTGACTTCGCTACGGTTCTTGCAAATGCTCAAGAGAAAGGATATGCCGAGCGCAATCCTTCTGCTGATGTTGACGGGCTTGACGCGGCAAGAAAGATCGTTATTCTTACGGCTCTTGCCACGGGTATCATAGTTGATGCGGATTCCATATACTGCGAGGGTATTACTAAGATCACAGAGTATGATATGGATGTTGCTGAGACATTCGGATACTCGATAAAGCTTATCGGTCGTTTTGAGAAAACAAAGGACGGAAAGATCCTTTGTATGGTAAGTCCCAGATTTGTTTCCGCCAATAATCCGCTTTATACAGTCAATGACGTTTTCAATGGTATACTCGTCAGCTCCGATATGCTTGACGAAACGATGTTTTACGGAAGAGGCGCGGGTAAGCTTCCCACAGCGGGCGCGGTCGTCGCGGATATACTTGATATCGTTTCCGGACTTGACAGTATCAAAAAGCTCGAATGGAAGAGAGCTGATGCCGAAGATGTTGCAGATATTTCTGAATATTCTTGCCGTCGCGTGTTCACATTTGAGGGAACTGATGTTAATAAAATTGAAGCTGTGTTCGGCAATATCGGTCAGCTTGTCGTAAATGAAGGAAAGATCTCTTTCGTAACTTCTTTTATGACCGAAAAGGACGCAGATGAGCTTGTCGCAAAATGCGATATGGATCTCGTTTCAAAATTCAGAATTCTTTAAGTTTTAAGAATAAAATTTTTTATTATATTTGGAGGAAAAATATGTCATTCAAAAACAGCTATCTTGCAAGTGTTTATGACAAAGTTGCAAAAAGAGATCCCGATCAGTCTGAATTCCTTCAGACTGTAAAAGAGGTTCTCGAAAGTATCGAGCCCGTTATTGAACAACGTCCCGACCTCGTAGAGGCAGGCGTTATTGAAAGAATGGTCGAGCCCGAGAGAGTTATCAGCTTCCGTGTAAGCTGGGTTGACGATAACGGTAAGGTTCAGGTAAATCGCGGCTTCCGCGTACAGTTCAACTCCGCTATCGGTCCTTACAAGGGCGGTCTTCGTTTCCACCCATCCGTTAACCTTTCCATTATGAAGTTCCTCGGCTTTGAGCAGTGCTTCAAGAACTCCCTCACAGGTCTCCCCATGGGCGGCGGTAAGGGCGGCTCTGACTTTGATCCTACGGGTAAGTCCAACGGTGAGGTCATGCGCTTCTGCCAGAGCTTTATGACAGAGCTTTCTAAGCATATAGGTGCTGATACCGACGTTCCCGCGGGTGATATCGGCGTTGGCGCACGTGAGATCGGATATCTCTACGGTCAGTACAAGAGACTTCGCAACGAGTTTACAGGCGTACTTACAGGAAAGGGAAGACCTTATGGCGGTTCTCTCATCCGTCCCGAAGCAACTGGATTCGGCGCTGTTTATTACACTGTCGAGATGCTCAAGTCCTTCGGTGAGAGCGTTGAGGGCAAGACCTTTGCGGTTTCCGGCTTCGGTAACGTTGCTTGGGGTACTGTTAAGAAGCTCACAGAGCTTGGCGGTAAGGTAGTTACTATTTCCGGTCCTGACGGTTACATATACGATAAGGACGGTGTTAACACCGAGGAAAAGATCAACTTTATGCTTGAAATGCGCGCATCCTGCCGTAACAAGGTTCAGGACTACGCAGACAAGTTCGGCGTTCCTTTCTTCGCAGGCAAGAAGCCTTGGGGTGAAAAGGTTGATGTTGTTATGCCTTGCGCAACTCAGAATGAGGTTGACATTGAGGAGGCAAAGCAGATCGTTGCTAACGGCGTAAAGTATTATGTTGAGGTTTCCAATATGCCTACGACCAACGAGGCTGTCGCATATCTTAAGGCTAACGGTGTAGTCGTTGCTCCTTCCAAGGCAGTTAACGCGGGCGGAGTTTCCGTTTCCGGACTTGAGATGTCTCAGAACTCTATGCGTTACAGCTGGTCTGCAGAAGAGGTTGACGCAAAGCTTCACGACATTATGAAGGGTATTTATGAGAGCTCCGTCGCTGCCGCAAAGCAGTACGGATGCGAGGGCGACCTTGTTGCCGGCGCAAATATCGCGGGCTTCATCAAGATCGCGGATGCAATGCTCGCTCAGGGCGTAGCATATTAATCAACGCTCTGATAAAGATAGCGTTAAATCAAATAAACACGGCGTATCAAACAACTGTTTGATACGCCGTGTTTATTTGATTCTCATATTAAATATTCATTTCCCGAGGATATATAATAGAGGTCTTTTATATATTTTTTCATAAACTCAAATTGCTCGATCCCGGTACAATGGCACGTATAATAAGACGTTTTGTAAGAACCGATCTTGATCGCGGCTTTCTTAAGCTCATCGTCAAGCGGCATTTTTGAAAAATGAAATCCACCGACAAGGACGTCCGGGAGAGTCCAATCAACAATATCTATAATGCTTTTATGAGAACAACCGCTGAGAAGTATTCGCTTTCCGTTTTCCTCTATCAAAAGATATTGCTCGTGCTTAAAATCATCGGGAACAAAGCGGTCCTCGATCTTTTTGGTGAGCCCGAAATTTCCGAAGCTGTTGTTTGGTTTCTTTTCGTTATGGGAATAAAGACATAATCCGTCCGATATACGCCAAAAGTCTTTAGTATATATGAGTCGAGGATCGTTTTTTAATGACGTGTCAAGCCCTATATATTTTTGAGCGTTGTTGTAATACGGCAAAAATGCGTTTTGATTTATATATACAGGGGCTTTTTTGTTTAGCTCAAGAAAGGTTTTAAGGCCTCCGCCGTGATCGTAATGACCGTGGGATATAATGGCTATGTCCACGTCCTCGATCGAAATTCCGAGTTCTTTCGCGTTTTTTGCAAACATATCGGTCTGCCCCATATCAAAAAGGATCTTATGAGAGCCTGTTTCGATATAAAGAGAAAGTCCGTGCTCGGCTGAGATATTGTCTTTTTTCGTAATATTTTCGACTAAAACCGTTAATTTCATTTTTATATTTTACCGCTGTTCCAAAGTGTTGCGTAGAAGCCGTTTTGATCTAATAATTCTTCGTGTGTACCTCGCTCAATGACAGTTCCGCTTTTCATTACGAGGATAAGATCGGCATCAAGTATAGTTGAGAGTCTGTGAGCGACCATAAAGCTTGTTCTGCCTTCGGTCATCTTATCAAAGCATTCTTTTATCTTGCGTTCCGTTCTCGTGTCGATAGATGATGTAGCCTCATCAAGAATGAGCATAGGAGGGGAGAGGAGCATTACTCTCGCGATACAGAGTAGCTGACGCTCGCCTTCGGAGAGCATTCCTGTTTGACCTATTTCCGTGTCGTATCCCTTAGGCAATCTTGAAATAAACCCGTGAGCGCGGGCATTTTTCGCGGCGGCGATTATTTCTTCGTCGGTTGCGTCTGGTTTGCCCATCGCTATATTTTCTCTAACAGTTCCCGGCTTTAGCCAGGTTTCCTGAAGCACCATTCCGTAAGATTCACGCAAAGAATGTCTTGTAACGGTTTTTATGTCGTTTCCGTCAACCGAAACAGTACCTGAATCCGTGTCATAGAATCGCATAAGAAGATTTATAAGAGTAGTTTTTCCGCAACCCGTTGGTCCGACTATAGCGACCTTCATACCGGGACGTATTTCAAGATCGAGATCTTCTATAAGCTTTTTGTCGGGAGAATATGAAAAATTGACTGAGTCTAATCTGACCTCTCCCTTGACGTTCCCAAGAGAACCTTCGGCATCGGGTACTTCAGCTATTGCATCGGTCAGCAAGAAAAGCCTTTCCGCGGCGGCAACTGCTCCCTGAAGCTCAGTAAAAACTCCCGATATCTCATTAAAGGGCTTTGTGTACTGATTTGCGTAAGAAAGCATACGTGTGAGCATACCAACCGTGAAATTTACAGGATCGGCAATTACGGTAAGCGCTCCGACGAGAGCTACGACCGCGTAGACTACGCTGTTGACGAAGCGTGTTACGGGGTTTGTCAAGGATGACCAAAAAGTAGCCTTGAGAGAGGCTTTTTTGAGCTTTATATTTACTTTGTCAAATTCCGCCTGACATTCGTTTTCTCTTGAGAATGCTTTAACTGTTTTCTGACCGCTGATGATCTCATTGGTATAAGCTGTTTGTTCGCCTCTTATCGTTGCCTGATCCTTGAAAAATCCGTAAGTCTTCTTTGTGACAAGCCTGGCCGCGACAAGAGAAAGGGGAGTCATAATGACCACCGCCGCTGCTATCGCAGGGGAGTTTAGAAGCATAACGACAAGGGTTATAATTATTGTAAGAATACCTGTAAACAACTGTGTGAATCCCGTCAGAAGTCCATCACCAAGCTGATCGGCATCTGTCGTGATTCGGCTTACCGTATCGCCCGACGGGGTTGAGTCGAGATAAGAGAAGGGAAGCTTTTGAAGCTTGTTGAACGCGTCCTTGCGAAGGTCGGCAACAGTTCCGTAGGTTATTCTGTTGTTAAGAAGATTCATAAGATATTGCGCAATACCCGCGGCGACGGCGCACCCGGCTATTTTGAGAAGTATTACTCCGATTCCGGCAAGATCCACATTACCCTTTCCGATGGCAAGATCGATGGCGTCACCGACAAACACGGGAATTATTACAGATGAAACGACGTAGATAAGGGCGCAGATGAGAGTAAGAACCAAGAGAACCTTGCGCTTTCCTACAGCTTTCAGTACTCTTTTGAGCGTTGAGCCTTTGATGTTCATTTTTTTCATCTCGATTCACCGCCTTTCTGTGAATCGCAGATCTCGCGATATATGTCGCAGGCAGAGTAGAGCTCTTCGTGCGTTCCAAGTCCTACGGCGTGACCTGAGTCAAGCACAAGGATCTTATCGCACTCGGCAACGCTTTCCGCACGCTGAGAAACGATAAATACGGCGGGGGAGTAATCAAGCTCGTGTATCGCTCGTCTGAGAGCCGCGTCCGTAACTCTGTCAAGAGCGGAAGAGCTGTCGTCAAGAATGAGGATCTCGGGTCTGCGGACGAGCGCACGGGCAACGTTCAGACGCTGACGCTGACCTCCCGAGAGGTTTCGTCCGTTTTGTTCGATATTTGAATCAAGTCCATCCGTCTTTTCGTTTATAATGTTTGATATTTGGGCGGTTGCGAGTGCAGAAATAATTTCTTCATCGCTTGCGTCGTTCTTTCCCCATTTGATATTATCTCGGATGCTGCCCGCAAAAAGAGTTGCTTTTTGCGATGCTAAACCTATCTTTTTTCGCAATTCGCAAGGCTCTATTGTGCGAACGTTTACTCCGTTTATCTCAATGGAACCTGAAGTTATATCATAAAAACGGGGAACGAGGTTTATAAGCGTGGATTTTCCCGAGCCCGTACCGCCTATAATGCCCAGACTTTCGCCGGAATGAAGTTCAAAGCTTATATCGGTAAGCGCTTCACCGGAAGATCCGGGATAAGCAAAGCTTACGTTTTTGAACGCTATGAGCGGTGCTTTTTCACTGACGACCGCGGTTGAAACCTCAAGCGACATATCTTCGGCCTCGTTCATAACTGAGGAGATCCGTCCCGCGCAAGCGATAGCCTTTGTTACCGTAATTATTAGATTTGCCATCTTTATAAGCTCAACGAGTATCTGAGTCATATAATTATAAAGAGCGACTAGCTCGCCTTGCGTAAGATTTCCCGAATTGACCTCGGCAGCTCCGTTTCGAAGAAGCAAGATTATGGCGAGATTTATAATGACATATGTCAGAGGATTTAGAAGTCCCGAAATTCGTCCGGCGGCAAGGCTCATTCGTTTGTGAAGCTTGACTCGGTCGGAAAATTCCTCGGATTCACGTTCTTCAAGTCTAAACGCGCGTATAACTCTTGAACCGTCAAGATTTGCTCGAAGAGATCCCGTAACACGGTCAAGTCCTCTCTGAACCTTTCCGTAAATCGGAATTCCCGCAAGAAGAATTATAAAAATTACGACGAGCAGAATGGGAATAACAAAGGCAAAGCTGACTGTTGCGTAAGACGCGCCCGCACCGACGATAAACGCCATTATCATAGCGCCGAATGCGACGAAAGGAGACCTGAGCAACAGACGCAGAGTGAGATTTATACCTGTTTGAACCTGATTGATGTCGCCTGACATACGGGTTATGAGAGTTGACGTTCCTATTTTATCAAGCTTTGAATAAGAAAAAGTCTGTATCTTCGCGAAAAGGCCGGAGCGGAGATCCGAGGCCGTACCTACTGCGGCTTTTGCAGAAAAATATTGCGCGGTAAGTGAAAACGTGAGACCAACAGCACCGATAAGAAGCAAAAGCAGGCACATTTTTATTATGTAAGCTTTGTCACTGTTTCCTATGCCTTTGTCTATGATAAGCGCGACAACGATGGGCACAGTCAGTTCAAGCAACGCCTCAATAAGCTTAAAAAGAGGCGCGATTATTGACTCGGCAGTATATTTTTTTAGATATTTAAATACGTATTTCATTTAAAATATCCTTTCTTCTTTTCTCTGGTATATTATACAACAGAAAATTTTATTTTTCAAGTATTACATTCAGTTTTATAGTATCATTATTGACAAATAACGAGAAATGTAATATAATAATATGTATTAAAGAAGTATTTACACGTCGAAAGGATAGATGATGTCACTAATCGTAAAAGATTTAACCAAAAGCTTTGGCGATAAAATAGCGGTGGATCGTATCGGATTTGGAATGGAGTCGCCCGGAGTTTTCGGGCTTATCGGAACCAACGGAGCGGGAAAGACCACCACGATCCGTATGATGCTTGGCATAATGAGACCCGATTTCGGAGAGTCGCTTTGGGACGGTAAACCCATATCAAGAGAAACGTTGAGCTTTGGATATATGCCTGAGGAACGCGGAATATATCCAAAAGTTAAGGTCTTTGAACAGCTTGTGTATTTCGGAATGCTTCGAGGAATGAATAAGACCGATGCTAAAAGCTCAGCTGACAAGCTGATGGCGCGGCTCGGTATTACTGAATACAAAAATATGCTTGCGCACAAGCTTTCAAAGGGAAACCAGCAGAAAGTACAGCTCGCGGCAACACTTATACATGATCCCGAGCTTATAATTCTTGACGAGCCGTTTTCGGGACTTGACCCGGTCAACACAGAGGCGCTTCGCATACTTATTTCTGAACTTGTTGACAGTAAGAAATATATAGTTATGAGCAGTCATCAAATGGCAACCGTTGAAGAATATTGCGAAAATCTCGTGTTGCTTCATAGGGGAAAGACCGTGCTTTCGGGAAACCTAAAGAAGATCAAGGCGGGATATGGGCATACGCGCCTTTTGATAGATGCGCCCGAAGCGGCAGAGGAAATTGCAGAGAAGGTCGGAATTAAACTAAGAGAACGCCGTGCTGACGGACTTGAATATTCCGTGTCTGGAAAAGAGGATGCGGAACGATTTTTGTCGGCACTGACTGAAGCTCAAGTATTTCCTACGAAATTTGAGCTTCGAGAGCCGTCGCTCAATGAGATCTTCATAGAGAAGGCAGGTAGCGAGATATGAAGCAGATACTCAATATTTTTGCCTTTACATACAGTCAGGGCGTAAGAAAAAAAGCCTTTATTATAACGACAGTGATAATTTTGGCTGTGATACTGATTTTGTGTACTGTTCCGAGACTTTTGATCGTATTTACCGATGGGAATGTTGACAGCCTTACGGAGGGAACTTTTTATACCTGTTATTTCGTGGATGAAACGGGAATGTTTGATGCGGGTATTGAAAGCCTTTCCGTTGAGCTTACAGATACACGGTTTGACAAAAAATATCCTGATGAGCTTGACGTGCTTCGCTCAGATATAGAAAACAATGCCAGACATTCTTTGATACATATAACAAATGGTGAAGACGGAAAACCCGTTATATCCGTTGTCGCAAAGGACTTTCTAAACGGGGTGGCAGGGAATTACGAAACAGTCGGAGCCGTTTTAAGTCAGGTTTATGCTGAGAAGGTAATGCAAGATGCGGGCATTGACCAAGAGCTTATAGACGTTTCAAAAACAGAGCTTGTTTGTACCGTCGAGAGTGAAGGAAACTTGACGATGTCCGGATACGCAATCGGAATAGTTCTTATTACTTTGACGTTTTTCGCCGTTTATTATTACGGCTACGGTGTCGCTTCGTCAGTCGCGAGTGAGAAATCGTCGAGAGTTATGGAAACGCTTGTCGTTTCGACTGAGCCCTGGAAGATACTTGTCGGAAAGTGCTTCGGCATGGGTGCTGTCGGACTTACGCAGTTCGGAGGAGCGATAATCTTCGCGATAATTTGTTGGATCATCTTTATTCCCGAAGGATTTACCTTTATGGGACAGACCTTAAGTCTTGACGCGTTTACACCGAAATCCGCGATACTGATACTTATATTCTTTATGCTCGGCTATATGCTTTACGCGTTTATGAACGCAGTCAGCGGCGCATCGGTTGATAAGATAGAGGACCTCAACACGGTGATGATGCCGGTTATGATAATTTCGATGGGTTCATTCTACCTCAGTTATTTTACGGCGATAATGGGTACGACTTATGATTATCTTGTAAATCTGTCACTTTACATTCCGTTCAGCGCGCCGTTTATTATGCCGTTCGAGCTGCTCAACGGTGAGGTAAGTACAGGCCAGGTACTTCTCTCGCTCGGAATTCTTGCCGCAACTCTTCTTATCGTTGCGTTTGTTTCAATAAGGATATATACGGCATCCGTAATGCATTACGGGAAGCGCATAAAGGTTAAAGATGCTCTTAAAAATATAAAAAACACAAAAAATAAAGGAGATATAAAATAATGAAAGCAGTAATAACCGTAACAGGTAAGGACAGCGTTGGTATCATCGCAAAGGTCAGCGCGCTTTGCGCCGAATATGACGCTAATATAGTGGATATAACGCAGAGCGTTATGCAGGATTATTTCGCTATGATAATGCTGGTTGAGATAGATTCTCTTAAAGTAAAATTCGCGGATTTTGCGGATGTTATCAAGAAACTTGGCGACGAAAAGGGACTTATGATCTCGGCTGTTCACGAGGATATTTTTAATACGATGCACCATATTTGAGTATTATAGGAGCGCACAGATATTATGATAAATACTGCTGATATTCTTGAAACTATTGGCATGATACGCGAGGAAAATCTCGACATACGTACTATCACAATGGGTATAAACCTTTTTGATTGCGTAAGCGATGATGAAACTCGCCTTTGCCAGAAGGTTTATGACAAAATAACGAAAAATGCCGAGGATCTCGTTGCAACGGGCGAGGAGATATCAAAGGATTACGGCATACCGATAGTTAACAAAAGAGTTTCCGTTACGCCCGTGTCACTTATAGGCGGCGCGCTCACTCCCGATGGATATATCAAGCTTGCGAAAACGCTCGACAGAGCCGCAGAGACCGTCGGTATCAACTTTATCGGAGGCTTTTCCGCTCTTGTTCATAAGGGAATGACTCGATCGGAGAGAAATCTTATCTCAGTTATACCGGAGGCATTGGCTGAAACAAAAATGGTATGCTCGTCTGTGAACGTAGCTACGACAAAGGCGGGTATCAATATGGATGCCATAAAGCTTATGGGCGGAACAATCAAACGCGCGGCATATCTTACAAAAGATAATAACTCCATCGGTTGCGCAAAGCTTGTCGTATTTGCTAACGTTCCTGAGGATAACCCCTTTATGGCGGGCGCTTTCTGCGGAGTTGGTGAACCTGATTGCGCTATAAACGTAGGAGTTTCCGGTCCCGGAACCGTTGCCTCTGCAATTAAGAGGGCTGGGGATTGCGATCTTTCGGCACTTGCTGACGTTATAAAAAAGACCGCGTTTAAGATAACCCGTGTCGGTCAGCTTGTCGCAAGTGAGGCGGCAAAGAGACTTGGAGTACCATTCGGTATAGTTGACCTCTCGCTCGCTCCCACTCCCGCTATCGGAGATTCCGTTGCGAGGATCCTTGAAAATATGGGTCTTGAGACCTGCGGTGGTTGCGGAACGACAGCGGCTCTTGCTATGCTCAACGACGCTGTAAAAAAGGGCGGCGTTATGGCGTCAAGCCACGTCGGAGGACTTTCGGGAGCGTTTATTCCCGTGTCAGAGGACGAGGGAATGATAGCAGCGGCAGCATCCGGCGCGCTTTCGCTTGAGCGTCTTGAAGCTATGACATCGGTATGCTCTGTCGGTATAGATATGGTCGTTGTTCCCGGAGATACGGACGAAGCGGTTATCTGCGGACTTATCGCGGACGAAATATCGATCGGAGTTGCCAATACAAAAACGACAGCGGTTCGCGTTATTCCCGCGTACGGAAAGACCGTAGGTGACAGCGTTAACTTCGGAGGACTTCTCGGAAGCGCTCCCGTTATGAAGATAAGCTCACTGTCTCCCGAGAAATTCATTTCTCGAGGCGGCCGCGTTCCCGCGCCGATACATTCGCTTAAGAATTAAAATCAATATTATATCAAAGCTCTCGCTTTTTGGCGAGAGCTTTTGACATATTAAAAGCAATATTTTCATAATATATTATATAATAAATATTGCTTGGAGGAATAAACGAATGAAAATAAAGCTTTTAGCTGTGGCTTTATGTATTGTTTTGATGTTCTTGTCAATGTCGGTTTGCGTTTACTCGACTGACGCAGATACAGCAGGATCAGCATCGTTTGAACTTAATTGCGACAGCGCTGTTCTTATGGAGGCTGAAACGGGAACCGTTCTTTATGAAAAGAATGCGGATGAAGCCTTACCTCCCGCGTCGGTGACTAAAATCATGACTTTGCTTTTGGTTATGGAAGCAATAGATGCAGGCACTCTTAAATGGGACGATACAGTTACCGCAAGCGCTCACGCAACTTCTATGGGCGGCTCACAGATATATCTTAAGGAAGGTGAGCAGATGACAGTCGAGGATATGGTAAAGAGTGTAGTTATAGCATCCGCAAACGATGCAGCCGTAGCTTTAGCGGAACATATTTCCGGAAGCGAGGATGTATTTGTCGATAGAATGAACGCGAGAGCAAAAGAGCTCGGAATGAACAATACAAACTTTGAAAACACGAACGGACTTGACGACACTGCGGAGAATCACGTTATTTCGGCACGTGATATTGCCATTATGTCAAGAGAGCTTATAAAGCATAAGAAGGTTCTTGAATACAGCTCCACTTGGATGGATACCGTAAGGAACGGGGAGTTCGGACTGACCAATACCAACCGCCTGGTCAGATTTTATAAGGGCTGTACGGGACTTAAGACAGGTTCGACAGCAAAGGCGAAATTCTGTATAAGCGCGACTGCCGAGAGGGATGGAATGTCACTTATAGCCGTAATTATGGCATCTCCGTCAAGAGACGAGAGAAATGCCGCGGCTAAGACACTTCTTGATTGGGGATACGCCAATTATGAGTTTTGCAGAATTACACCTAAAATACCGATGTCCGTGACAATAACAGGAGGAGAAAAGGAGCTTTGCAGAATTACGTCGGACGAATTTTGCGCAGTACTTCCCAAAGGAAGCGCTCTCAAAATAGAAACCGTAACAGCGATACCCGAAAAGCTTTCAGCTCCGACCTTAAAGGGGCAGAATATAGGAACTGTAAAATATAAGCTTGGAAATGAGATAATAGGGGAAACGCCAGTCGTTTCATCCGAAAATATAAGCAAGATAGGATTTTTTGGGATACTTAAGAATGTTTTTGCATATTTTTTACTTAAAAAATGAATAAATAGATTTTAAATATATTGACTTTTTGCTTTTTTTAAAGTATAATAATTTTAAAGAACAATAAATAAAAATTTTATCTATGGGAGGAATAAGAAATGTCCATAAAACTTAATGACAAGTACGTAAAGAACTTTATTACGGACACAGAGATCGAGGCATACCGCGAAAAGGTAGTCGAGACTGACAAGATGCTCAGAAACAAAACGGGAAAGGGAAGCGATTTTCTCGGATGGATGACTGCCTCCTGCGCATACGATAAGGATGAGTATGCAAGGCTTCAGGCGGCTGCGGAGAAAATTAAAAAGAGCTGTGATGTTTTTATCGTTATCGGTATCGGAGGCTCTTATCTCGGATCTCGTGCTGTTATTGAGCTTGTAAAATCTCCCCGCTACAATTCAATGAAAAAGGACACCCCCGACATTTATTTCTCGGGATGTAACATAAGTGCTACCGATATGCGCGAGCTTCTCGCTCTTTGCGAGGGACGCGACGTTTGCATAAACGTAATCAGTAAGTCAGGAACGACAACGGAACCCTCTATAGCTTTCCGTATTTTCCGTCAGTATCTCGAGGACAGATACGGCAAGGAAGGTTCAAAGGACAGGATCTTTATTACAACAGACCGTGCTCGAGGAGTTCTTAAGCCTCTTGCGACAAGAGAGGGATACGAGACCTTTACTGTTCCGGACGATATGGGCGGACGTTACTCGGTTCTGAGCCCTGTTGGACTTCTTCCCATTGCTGTCGCGGGAATTGATATTATGGAGCTTCTCTCGGGTTGTGAAGAAGCGCGTGTAGCGCTCTCAACTGCGGATATAGACAAAAACGACGCTTACCGTTACGCTGTTATCCGCAACATCCTTCTTGAAAAAGGCAAAGGAATCGAGGTTCTCGTGGGATACGAGCCAAGCTTCCAGATGTTCTCTGAATGGTGGAAACAGTTGTTTGGTGAATCCGAAGGAAAAGATGGCAAGGGAATTTATCCCGCATCCGTTATTTTCTCAACAGATCTTCACTCTCTCGGTCAGTACATACAGGAGGGTCAGCGTCAGCTCTTTGAAACTGTCTTGTCGCTTGAGAGCGCAGACGATGATCTTTCCGTTCCCGACGATGCGGAAAACATTGACGGACTCAATTTCGTTTCGGGTAAATCCCTATATGAGGTAAACCAAACCGCAATGAGAGCTACGATCCTTGCTCACGTTGACGGAGGAGTACCTAACCTCGTGCTTGAGGCAAAGGACAGAACCGCAAAGACGGTTGGTTATCTTATCTACTTCTTCTGGATCTCCTGCGCGATGTCGGGATACCTTCTCGGAGTCAATCCTTTTGATCAACCCGGAGTTGAAGCGTACAAGAAAAATATGTTCGCACTCCTCGGCAAGCCCGGTTATGAGGCTATGGCTGAAGAACTTAATGCAAAATTGCAGTAAATATGTAAAATAATACTTGCAATTTTGAAAAAAATAGTGTATAATAGAGTTACAGAATAAAAAAGTCAGGAGGACTTTAAAATATGCTCAAACTTATAATTGGCGTAAAAGGCACAGGTAAAACCAAAACACTCATCGATATGGTCAACAAGACCGCTGAGGAATCCGCAGGATCCGTTGTTTGCATTGAACGCGGTGTCAAACTTAGATATGACGTAAAGTATAAGACACGACTTATCAATACTAACGATTATCTCGTGTTCGACGCTCAGTCTCTCTTCGGATTTGTCGCAGGTATTCTTGCAAGTAATCACGATGTTACCGACCTTTACGTTGATTCCGCACTTAAGATATGCAACGACGATATAAATGCTTTTGAGAAGATGATTATTGAGATCGACGAGCTCGCAGAAAAGCATAATGTCAATGTTGTTATGACTTCTTCTATACCCGTTGAGGAAGCATCTGATATAATTAATAAGTATACAAAATAATAAAAAATACAATGCACTTAACGAAACCCCAAGGTAGAGTTAAGTGCATTGCTTTGTAAATGAGTGAATTTAATAAAAAAAATAAAAAAATGTTTGATTTCTATTGACAAAAGCTTTTCTTCGTGGTATAATACACAAGTCTTGGGGCATTAGCGCAGTTGGGAGCGCACAACACTGGCAGTGTTGGGGTCAGGGGTTCGAATCCCCTATGCTCCACCAGAACAAGCAAATCCGAACTGTTTCGTTACGACGGAACTGTTCGGATTTGTTTTTTATTTTGATTACCCATATTGAAATACATCGCCGAGAGCAACCAAACGGTTACTCTCGGCGGTATTTTTATTTCGTATAGTATTGTGCTTGAGCTGCCCAAAGCTCGTAGTATTTGCCGTTTTCGTCTGCCAAAAGTTCCTCATGAGAACCGACTTGGACGATCTCACCGTTGTCAAATACGGCAATCTTGTCACAGAAGCGGCAGGAGGACAGACGGTGGCTAATGTAGATAGCTGTCTTATCACCAACTATTTCATCAAACTTAGCATAGATCTCTGCCTCGGCAATGGGATCGAGTGCGGCGGTAGGCTCGTCAAGAATGATAAACGGCGCGTCCTTATAGAGTGCGCGGGCAAGAGCGATCTTTTGCGCTTCACCGCCCGATACATTCACGCCTTCATCATCGAAATTCTTATATATTGGAGTTTCAAGACCTTTTGCCATTTCGGCATACCGTTCTCCAAATCCAACCTCTTGCAAGCATTTCTCTGCCTTTTCTCCATCCCATGTAGCAGAAGAAGATACGTTATTGCCAAGCGGAAGTGCCAAGAGTGAATAATCTTGGAACACAACCGAGAAAAGGTCGAGATACTGTCTGTAATCGTATTTTCGCACATTGAAATCGTTCATATAGATCTCGCCCTCGGTGGGATCATATAGACGGCACATCAGCTTGATAAATGTGGTCTTTCCCGAGCCGTTCATTCCTACAACCGCAAGACGCTCGCCTACCTTAAAGGTCAGATTGACATTCTTCAAAGCATAATTTTCACTTCCTGCGTATTTGAAGCTGACATTACGGAATTCAATATCATATTTTTTGTCGCTTCGCTTTTCCACGGCAAGAGAGCCTTGATACATATCGTTTGGTATATCGAAATAGTCTAAATAGAGCTTGAGGAATTGCTCGTTTTCCTTGAAGGAACGGAACAGCGTATCCAAAAGCGCATTGAGATCGCCCATAAAGCGTCCAAGATATCCTGTATATTTGATCACATTACCTACGGGGAACGCACCCA
>SVUA01000037.1 GCA_015063485.1 Oscillospiraceae bacterium
AAGGTGGAGCATACCAATATACCATTCCCGAAGGATACGAAGGCGTGACTTCGTATGTTGAAGGATGTGAATTAGAAAACGATAGCTCGGTCGTAGATGCTTGTGGATACGTAAAAGATGGTCTTTTAGTTGGCTTCGTGCAGGTTTATGCAGATATGCGTACTGTTTATGCAAATTACGCTGTTGAGGAAATTGACCATAGTTTGATATTCACATATAATGTTGAAAATGACGAATTTACCGTGGTACATAGACTAGACGGGGTTGTAATTGTTGCTGTATATGAGGATACTATCATTTATTGGAAGGATAAGGCATACTATAAATACGATCTCAAATCACAGTCGGAAATATATTTGATTGAGGATAAAGCGTATGACGCAGGCTTTAGCCAGCTTTCTTCCTCGGGAGTCTATTTCAATTCTGAATTTTGTATCATACATATGACCAAAGGTAAAACCAAAGATAATGTTAATTATATGTATGTTTATAATTGGTCAAATGGCGATTTCTTTGAATTAACACAAGGATAATCAGCAGCATCTTTTTTGTCAACACGTCTCAAACAAAAGAGCACTGCGAGAGCAGTGCTCTTTTGTTTGGAACGATGTGTTCCGCAAGCGGAACGTGATGTTTGCTTCGCAAGTGATGTGCGCTTCGCGCGTGAGGATGCGGAACACATCACATCACTTTGCGCCTCGGCGCAATACATCACTGTGCGATAGCACTACATCACTGCGGCTTGCCGCTACATCACTCTTTACAAACGATCAAGTTTATGCTATAATAAAATCAGAAAGGCGGTGGAGATATGAGCAATAACCTTTTTTCTAAAGTAGACAGCAAATCAATTATTGTTGGTGATTTTCAAATTGAGAACTATAACGAGAACCTGCATATAAAAATAACGTGTATTTCCGAAGATCAAAACGCCTATTTTATTGTCTTTGATAATGTTTCCAAGCTACAAATGTCGGACATATCATATCCCTTCCAAATTTGCGGATTTGAAATATTGGATTACAGCTCACGCGGTTATCAAAAGGATTCACGTTTCTTTGTGAACGATTATGAAGACGGAAAACTTTCGTTTTTCTGCGAGAATTTTGAAATTTTTAATGCCAACGGATAAAATCGAGTGGCATCTTTTTTGTCAACACATTCCAAAAATCCTGCACTTTAGTGAAGGATTTTGCTTTATGCGAATTTGTCAAATTCTTTTGTACTCGGGAAAAAAGTGCAAGTTTTTGAGAAAAAACATACTTGAAATGCATATCTTAATTTGATATAATAAAATTGAGTATTTTTCTTGAAAAGGAGTTTTTTTATGTATAAGCTTTCAGTACCGATAATGTCGTTCACAATGAACGAAAGCAACCGTGAAAAATACGTACAGCAATTCAGAGAGGCGGGGGCGGAGCGAGTTTTCATCGCGATAGGTACGCCCACAGAGCCGCTGCCCTTGGGACTTTCGGAAAACGTCAGATATTTAAAATCCGAGGGATTTGAGGTCGGCGTATGGATGGATACTATCGGTCACGGCTTTGTCCTTGCGCACGTTGAAAGTGAGGACGTTTTATCAAAGTTTTCTCAAATAGAGGATATTGACGGAAAGAAGCTTCATCATGCAAACTGTCCGCTTGATAAAGGATTTCAAAAATACATTGCGGAATACGTTGCAGGACTTGCAAAAATGGGCGCGGATATAGTTATGCTTGACGATGATTTCAGAATGTCTCAGCACAAGGGAAATCTTTGCTGCGCGTGTCCCGAACATATGGAGATTATAAAAGACATACTCGGAGAAGAGATATCGGTCGAAGAGTTAAAGCCTTACGTTCTTACGGGTAAGGCCAACAAATACAGAGACGCTTGGCTTCAGGCTCAAAACGAGGGGCTTACACAATTGGCAAAGGCGATACGCAAAGCCACAGACGAGGTCAGTCCTGACACAACGGTTTGCTTTTGCACCGCATATTCGCCTTGGAACGTTGACGGTATCGACGTTACGGGTATATCTAAAATTCTCGCGGGTGAAAACAAGCCAATATTAAGGCTGACAGGCGCGCCGTATTGGTCAACAAAAAAATTCAGATATTCTCTTATAACGGTATTTGAGATAGCGAGAATGCTTGCTTCGTTTGTTCATGGCAATGATTTTGACCTTATGAGCGAGGGCGACGTTTATCCGCGTCCAAGATACACTTGTCCTTCCTCGTATCTTGAGCTGTACGATGCCGTTACTCGCGCTGACGGGGCATACAGCGGAATACTTAAATATATGTTTGATTACGTGGCAGGTCCTGATTTTGAGACGGGATATCTTAGATTCCACAAAGAAAACGAGCCGTATTTGGAAAAGGTAAACGAGCTTTTTGAGGGCGGCGCAAATGCGGGAGTCAGAATAATTACGTATCCGCATACAATGAAAAACGCAGATCTTGATCTCTCGACATTTAATGAACATTCGCCTTGTCCCGCCGACGCTACTATGCTCGGAAACTGCGGTATACCTACTATTTACAGAGGAAAAGGCATATGCAATTCGGTTTTCGGAGAAAACGCGAGACTTTTTGAGCTTTCAAGGTTAAGTGAGGGTACGGTATTAGATGCCGTTTCAGCAATTATCCTTACGCAACGCGGAGTAGACGTAGGTATTAAAGAATACGGCAGACTTGTTGACAAAAACATATCTTTCCTTTGCACAAACGACGTTGAATATAAATCCTTCATTTCAAGAGGAAATGTAAAAATGCTCCTTCCCGCGCTTGAAGATACGGCTGAACCGTTGCTTTTCTCAACAGAACCGAACAACACGGATACCGTAGCGTATAAATACGAGAACGCAAACGGAGAGCGTTTCCTTGTTTTCCTTTTTGAAGGAGATTCTATCTTCGATAGTACACAAATGCGGGATTCGGGACTTCTGAAGAATTACGCGGTACAAAAGACTCTTGCAAAAGAGCTTCCGTGGGTCGCCCGTAAGGAGCTTGACGCGTATTGCATCGGCAATCCCGAGCTTTATCTGATGTGCAGAAAGGACGAGTCCTCAATGACCGTCGGTTTGTTCAACTGTTTTGCGGACGCTCTTGCTGAACCCGTCATAATGCTTGATGAAGAGTATAAAAATATCGAATGTATCGGTTGTGAGGCAAAGATAGAAGGCAGAAAAGTAATTCTTACGAGCAAGATGTACGGCTTTACCTCGGCTATGTTCCGAGTGTTTAAGTGATAAAGGAAGGAAAAATATCGTGAAGATCGCGACTACTACCGAGGATTTTGGAAGATTCTGCAAAAACGATATAGAACGTATCCGAGAGCTTTATGCGGCGGGATTCAGATATGTCGATCTGAGCATGTATTCTTTGACACCCGATTGCGACTATATGAAGGATGATTGGAAAGACAGTGTGAAGGCGCTTAAAAGGGAAGCGGATAGCCTTGGAATGAAGTTCGTCCAGGCTCATTCGCAGGGGGGAAACGCATTGAAGGATGACCCTGCGCACGTTGAGTTCCTTATAGACGCGACTGTACGTTCCATAGAGATATGCTCAGAGCTTGGAATAGAGAATACCGTCGTTCATTCGGGATATGCAAAGGATATGCCTAAAGACGAGTGGTTTGAGAAAAACCGAGAGTTTTACAAAAAGCTTTTTCCCGTTATGGAAGCGCTCGGAGTGAACGTATTGATAGAAAATTCCACCGCCGCTAATATGAAAGACAAGTATTTCGTAAATTCGGGAAAGGATATGACCGAGTTTTTGCGGTTCGTTGGACACCCGCGGCTTCACGCTTGTTGGGACACGGGACACGCTAACTGCCAGGGAAGTCAGTACGGAGAGATAATGACGCTCGGAAAAGAGCTTTACGCGATACATTACAACGATAACCGCGGACAGAAGGACGAGCATCTTATCCCGTTTTTTGGAACGCTCAATCACGACGAGGTGATAAACGCGCTTATCGACGTGGATTTTGATGGGTATTTTACGCTTGAAGCGTCATCGTCTTTAAGATCAAGCAGATATTGGCTCGGAAACAGAATGCCCTTTGAAAAGGATACGCGCCTTGCAGAACCGCAAATGTTCATGCAGCGCAGATTAGAGACGTTGCTTTACGAGACTGCGAAATATATTCTTGATTCTTATGGGTTGTTTGAGGAATAAAAAGAAAAAGCCAGAGGTTTTGCAAACCTCTGGCTTTTTTCTTTTTACATCATTTTGAAAATTTAAGCGTAACTATTTCAAAATTTGAGAGAGGGAATGTGATCTTTCCATCGTTTATCGCTATTGCTTCGACTTCATTTTCAAGCATATCGCATATAGCGGCTTTTGTAAAATCTTTAGGTACGCAAAGTGTCACAATGCTCTTTTTGTCGTAAGCGTCATGAAGTCTTACGATAAGTCCGTTGTCGGTCTCCGCGCGCTTTACTGCAGTTATAACTACATTTTTTGCGTCCGCCGAAACTAGAGAGAAGCTTTCGGGAAGTACGCCGTTTGAAGCAGCTATCTTTCTTTCATAAAGCGGTTGATTGAGTGCCCATGATTCTTCGATAACGCCTGCATCTCGGAAGTCATTTGCGTGAGGAAGAATTGAGTAGGTAAAGGTGTGCTTGCCCTCGTCTGCGCGCGGCAAAGCTTTCTAAAATATCTGCCAAAGGACGACTATGAGGAATACGCTCGAAAGGTGATCGGTCGCGCATATTTCCTCGTTCTGAATAAGATAGACTAGAGACGGTACGAATGAAAGGCTATTGAAATATTACAGGGAGTATTCGCGAAGCGAATGCTTCATTTTCTCTTGCACTCTGTTCCAAAGTGTGCTATAATGAAATGAAAAAGGACTGTTGGAATATGGAAAGCCAACGATCCTATTGAGTGAAAGAACAGGGATAATCCGACAATAAAACAGAACTGAAAATAAAAAATGACGGTTTGTAAAGTCTTGTTGCGGAATTGTAAGGTTGATGCGGTGGTGTTTTGTGGCTTGATTTGCTATAATGGATCCACAAAATCAAGGGGGCGTTTATTATGAAATTATCAGACAAACTGATCAAACTCAGAAAAGAAAAAGGTTGGTCACAAGAGGAATTTGCGGAAAAGCTTGATGTATCGAGGCAAGCGATCAGCCGTTGGGAAAATGGAACGGCGTTGCCCGATGCACAAAACATATTGCGGATCAGCAAACTGTTTAACGTGACTGCGGATTATTTGCTGAATGATGATCAGGAGGATCATGAAAGAGAGATAGATATTCCTGCGCTTGAAACCGAAAAAGAAGAAACAGAGCCTTTGGTTCAAAAAAAGAAATATCCTTATTTGATATCTGCATTTTGTTTTATTATATTTATCATATTGGTGGTTTGTGCAATAATGTGGGTAGTGAATAGAACAAACGACCCGACAAATGATCCAACAAACGCCACGGGCAACGAAGTGCAAACAGAGCAGCATACTCACGATGTATTAAGAAGTGTGAAAGAAAATGAGGTTGCTCCCACTTGCACGGCAGAGGGCTCATACGACGAGGTCGTTTATTGTACGGGGTGTAATGAGGAGGTCTTGCGAACACGCAGAAGCACAAAAATGCTTGCTCATACTCCGTCAAGCAGCATTATTAGGGAGAACGAAGTCGCGGCGACTTGTGTAAATGAGGGCTCGTATGACGAGGTCGTTTATTGTGCCGTGTGTAATGCTGATGTCTTGCGTACAACCAAAAGAACAGCAAAGCTTGCCCACCAATTTGAAAACAAAAAGTGCACGGCTTGCGGAGAAGATCAGCCGAGCGAAGGATTGTTTTATATGTCTAACGGTAACGGAACATGTACCGTGGATATTGGAGATTGTACGGATGAAAATATCATTATTCCCGAATATTCTCCAAGCGGAGAAAAGGTGGTTCAGATAAAATCTTACGCGTTTGCAATGCGCAGTAAAGTGAAAAGCGTTCGAATTCCCGAAACGGTAACGGTAATTGGAGAAGGGGCTTTTCAAGGTTGCGTTGACCTTGAAAGCGTTGATCTGCCGAGCAACATTACAATGATAAATTCTTATATGTTCTCAGGGTGCGAAAAATTGAAGGATGTTACGATCCCTGCGGGAGTATATTATATAGGAATAGAAGCTTTTGCTGACTGTGTAGCTTTTGAAAGTATCGTTATTCCCGCAAGCGTTACAAAAATAGGAACATTTGCTTTCAGAAATTTTTCGAGTGGTGACGGAACTGTAATATTTGAAAATTACGAAGCTTGGGGCGTGTATGACTCTTCGGGATATCAGACTAAGGTTCTGGATTTTAGGAATAGTGTTTATAGACCGGTTATGTATCTTTCGTTCATATATGCCGACCACACATGGCAACGTATTTAATAAGCGAAGAGGTAGTGATCAGTCATTTAAAAGCATGTTAGAAAAGACATTTTTTCTTGACATCGCTCCGCTATTATGGTAAAATGAGGGTATAGAAACTCAATTTTCAGAAAGGAAGTTAAACCTATGAACTTTAAATTCAACATCAATTTAAACGATAATGACTATTTGGATTACAATACGTTTTTGATGTTCAAGTCACCGTATGGAAGAAAGCAGATATTGAAATTCAGAATCTTTATAAGCGTACTTTTTTTGCCGTTGTGTTTAATTTACTTGTATGGCGGAGAATTTTCGGTGAGATCGTTTATAGGAGTAATTCCTTATTTGATAGTTTTTGCCTTGGTTCAGCTTTTGTTTAAGACGTTTTTTGTTTGGATATTAAAGGAGAATATGAAAGCTCTCAAGAAAAAAGGCAAAATGGGATATTCTCCCGTTGCGGATATGGAGTTTTATGAAGAAAGCTTTAGCGAAACAACTCCCGAAAGCAAAACCGAGCAAAAATACTCTGCTATTGAAAGAGTCAGTGTTTATGCAGACAAGGTCGTATATATCCACGTTAATAACGTGATGTCGTATATATTGCCGATATCTTGCTTTGGATCAAAGGAACAATACGAAGAATTTTTGGGATTTATCAAAACAAAATGCACAAAGGTTGATACGTATTAATTTCGGGAGGAAAACACTGTGAAGCACAGTAACAATTTTGTACGTATAATACTTATCGCGCTTTGCCTTGTGACTGTTATTTCTCTTGCGTCTTGTACAGCGGATATGGAGAACGGAAACAATACCGAGCTTGGCGACCGTTTTTTGACAGAGCTTTTGAATGACGATAAAAATGAGGCGTATGAGCTTTTAAAGCATTCGGTAAATAAAGAAGAGTTCAATAATTATTGGACTAACATAAGGCCCGTGGCATACGGCGCAACGACTTATGAAATGGAGCAGATAGGCTGGAAAACAAACATTAGCAACGGAATAACAACGCGTGTTTCCGCATACCACGTCTATTTCGATAACGGCGAAACTGTTTTGCTTCGGATAACTACGCGTGAAGATATCGAGGGTATAGCGGGAATATATTTTTCCGACGTAACGGCTTTTCTTGATCAAACCGATGGCTTTGTCTCGGCAGGCAGTATAATACTTATAGTTGTTTCACTTTTATCTATCGCTTTCGTCATATGGATGTTCGTTGACTGCTTGCGCAGAAAAATAAAGCGTAAGGTGCTTTGGGCTATACTGATCTTTTGCGGTATCAGACTTACGTTTACCATAGGAGAACAGCTTGGATTAAATTTCTTTGTCGGAATTGTGCTTCAAATGAATTCAATAGCGGCAGATCCTTCTATTAAGTCTGTTGTTGCTAAATTTATCCTTCCCGTAGGAGCGATCTTGTATTTCTTCTTGCGAAAGAGATTGACTATTGCTCCGCCCGTCGATACGGCTAAGGACGGTGAAAATGGTGAAAATAATGAGTCTGACGAAACGGCGGACACCAAAGAAAATGAATCATGATTTTTGAGAAAATATAATTTTTTACAAAAAATATTGACATACGGTAAACAAACGTTTATAATTTTATCAGAGACCAATCAAAAACAACCAAAAAGGAGGACTTGAAATGAAAAAATTGATCTCGTTGATGCTTGTTATCTTTATGATGACACTATTGTTTGTAGGTTGTGTTCGTGATTCGTCAAATGACGATGATGACAACGCTAAAGTCTCCGAAACCACACTTGCGCAAAACAATGGCGGAAGCAATGGCGGAAGTAATGGCGGAAGTAATGGCGGAAGCAACAATAAGAAAGCCGAGCTTTCACGCGGAAAAATAACGGGCAACGTTTACAAGAACGACTATATGGGATTTCAGTTTACGAAGCCTGAATCATGGGTGTATTCTACCGACGAGGAGATCGCATCGGCATTAAACCTTGGCGCAGATTTTATGGGAGAAAAATTTAAGCAGGCTCTTGAAAATAATCCTTCGATATACGATATGATGGTCGTTGATACTATCACGAGAACAAATATCAATGTTGGATACGAGAATCTTGCAAAGACGTTTTCATCGAATATTACCGAAAAGCAGTACGCAGAGGCTCTCAAGCAGCAACTTGCAAGCGTTTCGGGAATGACGGTTGATTTCCCCGACGAGTTTGATAAGGTAAAGCTTGGCTCGACCGAATTTACTCGTGTAGTTTGCCCTGTAACTATGCAAGGCAGATCAATGACGCAGGTATACTACTTGAAAAAGGTAGACGGTTATATGTGCTTTATGGTGGTAACTATCCAGAGCGGTTATACTGTTTCTCAAATAGAGGCAATGTTTAAATAAATAATTAACCAAGTAAAAGAGGCACCTCAAATTTGCATTTGAGGCAGCCTCTTTTTTGTCGCTTTATATTATTTTGAAAATTTAAGTGTAACTATTTCAAAATTTGATAGAGGGAAGGTGACCTTGCCGTCGTTTATTGCTATTGCTTCAAGCTCGTTTTCAAGCATGTCGCATATCGCGGCTTTCGTGAAATCTTTAGGTACGCGAAGCGTTACGAGGCTCTTTTTGTCGTAAGCGTCATGAAGTCTTACGATAAGTCCGTTGTCGGTCTCCGCACGCTTTACTGCAGTTATAACTACATTTTTTGCGTCCGCCGAAACTAGAGAGAAGCTTTCGGGAAGTACGCCGTTTGAAGCAGCTATCTTTCTTTCATAAAGCGGTTGATTGAGTTCCCACGAGGCATCAATAACGGAGGCATCGCGAAAATCGTTTGCGTGAGGAAGAATTGAGTAGGTAAAGGCATGTTTACCCTCATCTGCATCGGGGCAGGGGTCTGTCGCGCATTTGAGCAAAGTGATGCTTGCAACGCTTCCGTTTACGCTATGACCGTATTTGCAATCGTTAAGCAAAGCTACGCCGTAGCCGTTCTCTGCGATATCCACCCACTTGTGAGCATAGACCTCGAATTTTGCCTCATCCCAGCTCGTGTTTTGATGAGTCGGGCGCGTTACGTGTCCGAACTGAACGTCATATGTTGCACTTGTTGCGTGAACGTCAAACGGGAATTCCGCTTTTAGTATCTGGTGGTGGTCGTGCCAATCAAGCTCGGTATCGAAATCAATGCGGCGATCTTGACTGTAAAGCCACACGGTCTGCTTTATATTAGAGTGCATATATTCGCGCTCAATAACGAATCCCGCTCTCGTTCCGTCGACAATGGGCGTGATAGCCGCTTTCGTGTCAAGCGTACGCTTGCTTAATACGTAGTAGTCCTCTATCTCCCACGCGTCGTACTTTGTGGGATCGTCATAATACGTATTTAAAACGTTGCCGCATTTTCCGCTCTTGAGAACGTTTCTTCCGTTCTCTTTATCGTAAAGCTCGCATATTTGTCCTATGTCGTTAAGAACGAGTTTGTAATAATCGTTTTCTGCGCAAAGACCGCAAAGCTTTACACGGTTTTCTGTCTTTTCTGGTCTTACTACCTTCCAACCGAAAGGTGCTATCGTATCGTTTGTCTCGCAATACTCTCCGTTTACCGTTACGACTGCCTTGCGCTCAAATCCCGTGGGGTTGTAGAGCAGAATTCCGCCGTTTGTCGATATCTTTTTGGAAATGGAGTCAAGCTTTTCGTCAATTACGCTGTTGCCGTATTCGCTGATCAGCTTGTAGTCTATGTCGGTATGCTCGTATACCGATCTTATGGACGAGCCGGGGAGAATGTCGTGGAATTGGTTATGAAGTACACGACGCCATATCTTGTTGAGTCCGTCGTCGTCATAGCTTCCGCCAAAGCAGAGGTCTGTTACCGAGAGAGCCTCGGCGTTTCCAAGCAGAAATTCTGACTTGCGGTTGCCCTTTTTGACCTTGGCTATCGAGGTATAAGTACCTCTGTGGAATTCGAGATAGAGTTCACCGACCCATTTCGGAATACGCGAGGTGCGTTCGCAGTTGGCGTTGAACTGCTCTTTCATCGTGTCAAGATGCTCGGAGAGGAAACCTATCTTTGTAACGGGCATTCCAGGCAATCCTTTAGAGAGTCTGCGTTGATTTTCAAGCATTTCTTTTGTAGGTCCTCCGCCGCCGTCACCGTATCCGAAGGTCATAAGAACTTCTTGACAATATTCCTTTTGTTGAAATCTGTCCCACGTGCCCTTGACTCTTGTGGGCTTTATGAAGCCAACGTAGGTCGTTCTTTGCTTGTCCTTGCCGTTAAGACCGTTTACGTCCTGCTCTGTAATAAAGGTCGTAAACAGCTCCGTGCCGTCGATGCCCTCCCAGATAAACGCGTCTGAGGGCATTTTATTGGTATCGTTCCAGCTTATCTTTGAGGTAACAAAGTGCTCGATCCCGCATTTTTTCAGTATCTGCGGAAGAGCCGCGCTATAACCGAAAACGTCGGGGAGGAAAAGTATCTTGTTATCGACACCGAACTCTTCTTTGAAAAATCTTTTTCCGTGGAGTATCTGACGGATAAGACTCTCTCCGCTCGTCAGATTGCAGTCGGGCTCAACATACATAGAGCCCTCGGGCTCCCATCTTCCGTTTTTAACGAGCTCTTTTAGCTCCTCGTATTTTTCGGGAGCTTCTTCCTTCAAATATCTGTAAAGCTCGGGCTGTGAAAGCATGAATTTGTATTCGGGGTACTTGTCCATAAGCGCCTTTGCGGTAGAGAAGCTTCTTTGTATCTTTTCGCGCGTTTGCGTTCTGTCCCATTTCCACTCGACGTCGATGTGGGTGTGACCGATACAGTTTACTACGGGTTTACCCTCTGCGGAGCAGAGCTTTTCGTAAAACTCCTTTTTCAAAAAAGTGATAGCCGCTTCAACCGATGCAAAAAATTCCTTGCTTGAAGTATCGCGAAGATCAAGGATACGAACCGCATCAACGAGAACGGTCATCATTTTTGTTACCTCATCCGAGTCCTCAGGCAATATTTTGCAGGTGTCAAAGGGTACTTTCAGGTCGTAATAAAGCTTTTCTATGCGCTCGTTTACGGCGTATAGCGCCATTTCACATCTTATCGGATCGCCTGCGGCGAGACCCATGTAAAAATAATTGTGGAGAGTGTAGTCGGTATCGGGTTCAAGATAAGCCTCTCTGTGATTTGTGTCAAAACCTTGTGTCATCTTTCCGTTGAGATAGAGAAGTCCTTGCGGATTGGTAGCGTCCCACGCGCCCTCTCTGCCCGTTGTCAAGCGAAGAACGAGATATTCATTACTTTCAACGTTTGGGGTGTGAAGCTTTGTTCTGAACCAGTAGTGACCGTCAAGCTTATCAAGCGGAACAGTCAGATCATATGGTTTGTAGTTGTCCTTTGGAGGTTCATTGCTTTTTTTGTATCCGCATTCGCAGTATTCAAGGTTTTCGATGTTCGAAATATGCCTATACGTGCAACGTTCAAGCGCGGTAAGCGTCGAGGTTATGTATTTGTTTAAATTCATAGTGTAGCTCCTTTTCGTTTGATAATATTATTTTATCATAAAAACTTGAGGGTGTCTAATATCTTTTTGCTAAAAAATAATACTTTTTTGCTAAAAATACATAAAATATTAAAAATAATAATATTTTTTTGTATAAGGGTATTGTGATCTGTAAGAAAAAAGGGTATAATAGTGTAGGAGATATTGTGTTTTATAGGAGATATAATGAGCTACATAATCAAAAAGGAATCCGAAACCACCTCGTCGGGCGTTGCGAAGAGGTACGAAATTTTTGAAAAAACTCGATCTAACAAGACTTTGCCAAAGATGCACACCCATTCTTATTACGAGATATTGCTCGTTAACGAGGGGACTTTAAGCTGCAAGGTAGAGCTTGATAAAGTTGAGAAGCTTTTAACGGGAGACGTGATCTTTGTACCTCCGTTCGTTCCTCACGGCACGTTCCGTGATAAAGAGGGAAGAATGCGATGTACCGTCGTTAAATTTTCTCCTTCCTTTCTGTCTCCTGCCGAGCTTACGGGCTCTGACGTGACCTGTCTTTTAAATTCTCCGAATTATAGTGCGCCGTATTACGTTTTCAAAAGCTCTCACGGCGATACTGAAGAAATCAGAGAAAGACTTTTGCGCGCGCTGAAGCTCGTATCGGATAAGGACTTTGGGTATGAGACGGCTCTCCGCGGAGAGCTATCCTGCTTGTTTGTAAAGCTTTTGCAGCTTTGCGACAACGACCTTTATCAAAACGGAAATGCCGATATAGACGAAAGGCAGTCGAAGCAGCTTCGTTACGCATTGCGGTACGTAAAGGAAAATTATCAGTACGATATATCTATGGCAGAGGTCGCGCGAGAGTGTGAGATGAGCTATTATTCGTTTTCTCGTTTTTTTGCGCAAATGACGAAAAAGAGCTTTAGTGAATATCTTCTTGATACGCGCTTGTCTTACGCACAGAAAATGCTGCTTTCGGAGAAAAGCTCGATATCGGAGGTAGCCGCCGCATGCGGCTTCGAATACGTTTCGTATTTTATTCGAAGATTCAAGCAAAAATACGGAGTAACGCCTCTCGAATACAGAAAAATGTATAATATATAGCAAAAACAAGATGCTCAAGAAAAATTTTGAGCATCTTTATTTTTTAAAAATCATGAATACGGCGCACTAAAAAATGAAAGACTAATCTCATAACCTTATAAGGAGGTGAAAATAATGAACAACAATCAGAACCAGAACAACAACCAGAACCAGAACAACAACCAGAACAACAACCAGAACAAGCAGAACAATCAGAGTCAGAACAATCAGAACAACAGCTACAACCAGCAGAACAACAACCAGAACAATCAGAATTCTCAGAACAGCAAGAATAGATAAATTTTTGAGATTTAGTTGGCTCATTTTTATGAGCCAACTTTTTTATCATTAAAACGATTGACAAGCGGATATTTTTCGGGTATAATATAAACAGTAAATCAATATAAAACGGAGGAGTTACTATGAAGAACACAACAAAAAAGGTTTTGAGGATAGTTATCAGCATCGTTTACATAATTTGGGGTATCCTGTCGCCGATAACTCTTATTCAGTCGATAATTTCGCTTGAGTTGTCAGCGATCGTTTCCGCAATCGTCGGAGTACTCACGCTTCTCGCGGGTATTTTCGGACTTATCGGTATCAAGAAGATAAAATGCCGCATTTTTGCTATCGTTATTTTCATAGTATCGCTTTTGTCCGTGGTACTTGCGTTGCCCGCAATTTCGGTAAATGCGATAATAAACGCGCTTCTCGCTTGGCTCTTTATCGTTTGTCTTTAAATAATTTAATGCTAAAAAAGCTCTCTTGTAAAAGGGAGCTTTTTTGCGTATTAATACTTGAAATTCAAACAAATTGCGGTTTATCGGACAGTTTGAAATATTAAAATGTCAATAATAAAAGTAAACGGTTAGTATCAAAGGCTTCTCCAGCGGAGAAGCTGTCACCGAAGGTGACTGATGAGGAGATCAAATTATACATAGACTAAACGGCGATCTCCTCATCCGTCTTTTGCTTCGCAAAATCCACCTTCTCCGCTGGAGAAGGCTCTTGGTGATAATCGTTTCGTTCGTGTGTCCCCGTTTCGTCAAATCAAACTCACCGACAAATCAAAATTTGAATTTCCAAGCGGTTATTTATAATACCGTCTTATTATCCAAAATATAATGTAAAAAAAGGTTTTGGAGGATAAGCATGATAAAGACAACGAAAAAAAAGATACTTTGTGTTTTTGGAACACGCCCCGAGGCTATAAAAATGTGTCCGCTCGTAAACGAACTGAAAAAGAGGGAAGATGCAGAGACACTTGTCTGCGTTACGGGGCAGCACCGCGAGATGCTTGACGGAGTTTTACGTGTTTTTTGCGTTTCTTCCGACTTTGACCTCTCGGTAATGAGAGAGGGACAGAGCCTTTCGTATTTGACGTCGGCTATACTCTGCGGGGTCGACAAGGTGATCTGCGAGGCGCGCCCCGACATCGTTCTTGTTCATGGTGATACGATAACGGCTTTTGCATCGGCTCTTTCGGCGTTTTACCGCAAAATTCCCGTTGCGCATATCGAGGCGGGATTGCGAAGCGGAGATATGTTCAGCCCATTCCCCGAGGAATTTGACCGCCGCGCGATCTCGCTTCTCTCGTCATATCATTTCGCGCCTACAAATGAGGCGAGAATGAATCTTATTTCCGAGGAAATACCACGCGAACGCATATTCGTTACGGGGAATACCGTCACCGATGCGATTAAATTTACTGTTAAAAAGGATATTTCCATTCCCGAGTTTCTCGAATCTTCTTTAAAAAAAGACAAAAAAATGATAATTTTCACGGCTCACCGCAGAGAAAACCTCGGCGCGCCTATGGAGAATATGCTCCGCGCCCTCGTCCGCGTAGTCAAGCAATTTTCAGATGTTTTTGCGGTCTGTCCTTTGCATAAAAATCCCGGGGTCAGAGAGACGGCGCAAAAATTTCTTTTCGGACACGAACGGATTTTTTGCATAGAGCCGCCCGAGGTCGATATCTTTCATAATCTTCTCGCAAGAAGCCATCTTATTCTTACCGATTCGGGAGGGATTCAAGAGGAGGCGGCGTTTTTGGGGAAGCCTGCGCTCGTCATGAGAAACGTGACCGAGAGGCAAGAGGGGATAGATGAGGGCGTTTTGCGCCTTGTCGGAACTGATGAAGAAAACATTTTCAAAGAGACGGCAAAATTGCTTTCCGACGATAGTGAATACAACGCCGCGGCTCGTCCGACTTACCGCTTCGGCGACGGCAGAGCGTCCGCGCGGATATGCGATATCCTTTTGAAAATCTGAAAAAAGTATTGACATACATATTTTTGTGTGGTATAATACAGTTGATACAAATAATACAGATAATACAGATTTTACAAAAAACGTGAAAGAAGGGGTGATAGGAAGTGAAAAAAGAGATTTCGGGAAAGCAGGACGTTTATCTTGAGATCGCGGACAAATTTGAGCAATATATAAAGGCTGGGGTGTACAGGAACGGAGATAGATTGCCGTCGGTTCGTGTGGCGGCGGGCGATCTCAACGTAAACCCTAATACCGTGGCGCGCGCCTATTCGACGTTGGAGGAGCGTGGCTTGGTGCGCTGTATGCTCAAAAAAGGAGCTTTTGTTACCGCGGAGAATTTCGGAAGAACAGAGTCTGTCGGTCAATTCAGACAGATAACGTCCGAATTAAAGCTTTCGGGTGTCACGAAAGAGGAGCTTATGAAAATTTTAGAGGAGGTATATGAAAAATGATCAAAGTAAATGACTTGTCGCACTCTCTTGGCGGAAATGAGGTGCTTAAGAATATAAATCTTACCGTCAATGACGGCACGATAATGGGACTTGTCGGTATAAACGGAGCGGGAAAATCCACGCTTTTGCGTCTTTTGTCGGGCGTGTATCTTGCCGACAAGGGAAAGATAGATTACGACGGCATATCGCCGAGCGACGAAAACATGAGAAAAGACCTCTTTTTCCTGCCCGATGATCCGTATTATACTTTGAACACAACGGCAAAGAGCCTTGCGCATATGATGGGAAGCTTCTATCCAGAATTTGACAAGGGTGTATATCTTGACCTTTTGGGCAAATATAAGCTTGACCCTAAAAAGCCGATACGCAATTTTTCAAAGGGAATGAGAAGACAGGTGTATATCGCGCTTGCTCTTGCTATCCGCCCGAAATACCTGCTTCTTGACGAGGCTTTTGACGGACTTGATCCTCTCTCAAGAAAGAGATTCAAGGACGAACTTATAAAGCTTGTCGAGGAAAAGGGAACGACTGTCATAATTTCAAGCCA
>SVUA01000038.1 GCA_015063485.1 Oscillospiraceae bacterium
AGTGATCAAGGTTTTCAATATACGTCCTTCGAGTACAAAGCCGTATGCGAATCCAATGGGATTCAAATATCAATGAGTCGGAAAGGCACTCCGATCGATGATTCTCCCATTGAGAGCTTCCATAGCATACTTAAAAAGGAGACTTTGTATAACAATTATATCACATCTCTCGAAGAATATCTACTGCTTGTAGAAGATTGGCTAGTTTTTTATAATACTTCGAGAATCAAAAACAGGAAGAGGTAATTTCCTCTCCCTGTCTTTGTTGCGCCTTTTTGTTTTCTGTGAACTATTTGGGGTTCACTTCAAAATTTCGAGCCGTTTTTTACCTCACCGCGCTTTGAAAGGCGACTGCCTTTCCCATAATTTTGATTTTGCTAAGCTCCTCGTGTATATATACGAAGGGGGCGTACTTCGGGTTTTCGGGTGAAAGAATCAATTTTTCTTCATCCGGATAATAATATACCCGTTTCAGGGTTGCCGTATCGTCTATTATCACCGCGGCAATTTCTCCGTTATCTACTGTTTTTTGTTTTTTGATAAAGACAACGTCTCCGTCGTAGATTCTTGCGCCCACCATAGAGTCTCCGCTTGCTCTGAGGCAGAAATCCGCATCGACTCCCGAGTTTATGAAATCGACGTATTCGTCATCATCGTAAATCGGTTCACCGTGTGAGACCGAGCCCATCATCTTTACTCTTTTCGCACCGTGGCGTTTAGTGTACTCAGGCTCGGCGTCCGACTCCTCCCAGCCCATGAGCATAGACGGTGAAACCGAAAGAATCTCGGCAAGCTTTTCTATTTTATCGTGCGGAATGTTTGCGATCACTCCGTTTTCATATCTGTGTATAGTCTGCTTGCTCGTTCCGACAGCCTCAGCAACCTCGTCGAGAGTAAGCCTTTTCTTCTTTCTTAATTCTCTGATTTTATTGGCAATCATAAAAAATACCTCGTATATTGTCACATAAACAAATATATTGTAGCACAATGTCACCTGAAATGCAATACTTTCTTTGAATTTTCAAAAAAATCACTTGACAGGTGACTTTTTCTGTGTTAAAATAGTCACGTAATAGGTTACTTTTATTCCAAAAATAACCTGACAAGTGACGAAAGGAGTAGAAATGTATAGGAAGTACGACTCGAAAAACGGTGCTCCCGCAAGGATATACCGCAGTCCGAGTGAAATAAAAAAGGATATTAAAAGAATCGGTGAGGAGATTGACGAAGCGCTCTCCATGATCAATATAAGATCTCTGCTTATCGAAATTCTGTCGGGGGAAAATGCCTCATCACCCGAAAAGCTGATACCGGATCTCGAAGAGGCGATATACGAGGCAAGGGAAGCTCTTGAAAAGATGCGCGGACTTAAGGAGGAGCTTTGCCTGCTTGAAGAGGAGCTGGAGGAGACACGATGCAAAGTTGGAAGCATTTAAATACGCTTGACGCGCTTGTTGTGGCGCTTTGCCGTGATTACGTGAGGCGGCAGGTTGCTATATCCAAGGGTGGGATGTCCAAAAGAACCCTGACAGAATATAAATACCTTAATTCAAGTATATTCGAGGCGGTATCCGAAATAGTCGGAGAATTTGACGCTAAGATCTACATAGATGAAATAGGCGGGATGATAGGATATGCGAAGAGCGAATTCGGTTATCGGATGTCGGAGGGAACATATAAATCCTATAAGAGAAATATAACCTATAATATTGCAAAAAAGCTACATCTTGCCGATTGAAATAAGATAATAAGCAGATTTTTTATAAAAAATCGGTTACGGTACAAACAGCGACAATATTTTACTTTCGTATAATGCTATACTTAATGTGAAAATGAAAACGGAGGAATTATAAATGCAAAACGGAGTAAAATTTTCCGAGTCGGAGCGCACTCTTACAGCGCATCTTTTCGGAGAGATAGACCATCACTCGGCAAAGGAGGAAAGAGAAGAGATAGACGCTATGATCTTCAAAACAAGACCGTCAATCCTTGAGCTTGATTTTTCGGGTGTAAAGTTTATGGATTCCTCGGGCATAGGACTGATAATCGGACGGGCGGACGTATGCCGCGATATCGGCTGCTCGGTGCATGTGAGCGGACTCTCGGGCAGCCTTAAGAAGCTCGTGAGGCTTGCCGGAATCGAAAAGCTTGAATGTATAGAACTCGAATAGAATCAGAATAAGAAAGAGAAGGATTAATATAATGAAGAAAATTCTTAACGATATGAAATTACGTTTGCCCGCTAAAAGCGTTAACGAGGGAGTCTGCCGCGCTGTTGTGTCAGCCTTTGTGGCTGAGCTTAATCCGACGGTCGAGGAGCTTGGAGATCTTCGCTGCGCTGTCAGCGAGGCGGTTACAAATGCGATAGTCCACGGCTACCGCGACAGCGAGGATAAGGACAATTCATTTATATACATATCTGTCCGTCTTTATGAAAACCGAGAGGTGAGCGTCGAGGTATCGGATAACGGCTGCGGTATAGAGGACGTGCGCCTTGCTATGAGCCCCGCATACACGACGGGAGGCTCGGAGGAGCGGTGCGGTATGGGATTTCTCGTAATGGAGAGCTTTACCGATTCTTTGTCGGTCAAAAGTAAGCTCGGACGCGGAACTACCGTCCTTATGAGGAAAATACTTAGATCCTGAAGGAAAATATGAAAACAGAAGAACGCAGTATATATGACAAAAATCTCGATCTGATCCGCCGCTTTCGCGATGGGGATGCCGAGGCGGGGGAGGAGCTTGCCTCGCTCAATAAGCCTCTTATTTATAATATTGCGGGAAGGTTTATTGGCAGGGGGGCTGATATGGATGAGCTTGTCGAAATGGGAACGATAGGGCTCGTCAAGGCTATAAACACATTCGATTTTTCACGCGAATGCGCCTTTTCCACTTATGCCGTGCCATTGATTTTCGGCGAGATGCGCAGATTTTTGCGTGATGACGGAATTATAAAGGTGTCAAGAGAAAATAAAAAGTTGGCGGCGCAGATCAACGCTGAGCGGGAGAGGCGGCTTGGGGCAGGTGAGGATGCGGGAATTGCTTCTATCGCTTCTTCACTCGGAGTTACCGCGCAGGACGCGGCGGCAGCTCTTTTTTCAACCTCCCCCGTCCGTTCTCTTGAGGAGGCGGCATATGACGACGAGGAGTCTATGACTCTCGGTGCGACTATTGCGGACGAGGATGCTCCGACAAAGGAGTTTGATAAGCTTGCGCTCAAGCTTGCGATAGAAAAGCTCTGTGACGTAGAGCGCAAAATAATAATACTAAGATATTTCAGAGACTTCTCGCAGGCGGAAACGGCAAAAGTCCTTGGACTTACTCAGGTGAAAATCTCAAGGGAAGAGAAGAAAATACTCTCAAGGCTGCGAGGTGAGCTGAGTTAATTTTAAGGCATTTGTTAACAAATTGTGAAATATTAGGAAAACTATTGATTTTTTTTGAAGCTTAGTATAGAATATAACCGTGAGAATTAGCACTCAAAAACAAAGAGTGCTAAATCAATAAACAGTATGGAGGAATAAATAAATGAAACTCAGACCCCTTCTTGATAAGGTTGTTCTCAAAAGAGTTGAAGCGGTTGAAACCACTAAGGCGGGAATTATCCTTCCCGATTCCGCAAAGGAAAAGCCGGAGGTTTCTGTTATCGTTGCTGTCGGACCCGGCGGAATAGTTGACGGTAAGGAAGTCGTAATGACGCTTAAAGAGGGCGAGCAGGTTATAACCGGTAAGTACACCGGAACTCAGGTGAAGCTTGACGGTGTTGAATACACTATCGTAAGCCAGGCTGATATACTCGCAGTAGTAGAGTAATTTACTCTTATCAAAAAGTTTATTTAAGGAGATAATTATAATGGCAAAGGAAATTCTTTACGGAACGGAAGCGAGAGCCGCTCTTCTTCGCGGTGTTGATAAGCTTGCCGATACCGTTAAAATCACACTTGGCCCCAAGGGCAGAAACGTAGTTCTTGATAAGAAATTCGGAGCACCGCTCATCACTAACGACGGTGTTACGATTGCTAAAGAAATCGAGCTTGACTGCGCGGCTGAAAATATGGGCGCTCAGCTCGTTCGCGAGGTTGCTACAAAGACAAATGACGCGGCAGGAGACGGAACAACTACCGCAACTCTTCTTGCTCAGGCGCTTATCCACGAGGGTATGAAGAACGTTGCCGCAGGCGCAAATCCGATGGTTCTCAGAAAGGGTATCTTCAAGGCTGTTGACGCGGCTATCGAGGAGCTTAAGTCGCAGTCAAAGACTGTTAACGGAAGAGACGATATCGCAAGAGTCGGCGCAGTTTCCGCAAGCGATGAGGCTATAGGAAATCTTATAGCTGACGCTATGGATAAGGTAACAGCCGACGGTGTTATCACTGTTGAGGAATCAAAGAGCGCTGAGACCTACAGCGAGGTTGTTGAGGGTATGCAGTTCGACCGCGGATACCTCTCACCCTATATGGTAACAGATACCGATAAGATGGAAGCAGTTCTTGACGACTGTCTCATTCTTATCACAGACAAAAAAATTTCAAATATTCAGGAGATCCTTCCCCTTCTTGAGCAGATCGTTCAGTCGGGAAAGAAGCTTCTCATAGTTGCCGAGGACGTAGAGGGCGAGGCTCTTACAACGCTCGTTCTTAACAAGCTTCGCGGCACGTTTACCGTTGTTGCGGTTAAGGCTCCCGGATTTGGTGACAGACGTAAGGAAATGCTTCGCGATATCGCTATCCTCACAGGCGGCGAGGTTATCACGAGCGAGCTTGGCCTTGAGCTTAAGGACGCAAGCGTTGCTCAGCTCGGCCGCGCAAGACAGGTTAAGGTAACCAAGGAAAATACGATAATCGTTGACGGTGCGGGCGATAAGCAGGCTATCACCGAGAGAGTCGGTCAGATTCGCGCTGCAATCGAGGCTACAACCTCTGAGTTTGATAAGGAAAAGCTTCTTGAGCGTCTTGCTAAGCTTGCCGGCGGAGTTGCCGTTATTAAGGTCGGCGCTGCTACAGAAGTTGAAATGAAGGAAAAGAAGCTTCGCATCGAGGATGCTCTCAACGCAACCAAGGCTGCTGTTGAGGAGGGTATCGTTGCGGGCGGCGGAGTTGCTCTCGTAAACGTTATGAATGCGGTTGACGCTGTTGTCGCATCTCTTGAGGGTGATGAAAAAACAGGCGCTACCATCGTAGCTAAATCTCTTTCCGCTCCTATGAAGCAGATCGCTGATAACGCAGGTCTTGACGGCTCTGTAATAATCTCTAAGATTCGTGAGTCGGGTAAGGTAGGCTACGGCTTTGACGCATATAATGAGGAGTACTGCGATATGCTTGAGCGCGGTATCGTTGATCCCGCGAAGGTTACACGCTCGGCTCTTCAGAATGCAGCTTCCATAGCATCTACGGTTCTTACAACCGAGTCCGTAGTATTCGATAAGAAGGAAGAGAAGCCCGCTATGCCTCAGGCTCCCGCCGGCATGGACGGAATGTATTAATTAAAGCATGAATAACTCGGGGCTGTCCAAATTTTCAGTTTGTGACAGCCTCTTTTCTTCACACGGAGGTCCACTATGATTGATTACACTAAAGCCGCGATAGAAAAAACAGTCGCTGACTTGCGGCGCTTCGGATTCATCTTTAACGTTGCGACGGAGATATTTTCTATCCTCTATCTGATTTACGCAATCGCCGTCGGAGGCGGTTATCTTATAGCTAATATAATTTTAGCGGTCTTGTCCCTTTCATATCTTATATTCTACGTCATAACAAATAATAATCCCGACGCCAAGGCTGCCAGAGTCATGACAAAGGCGGCGTATAAGTGGGTTAAACTCGGCATAAAAGCCTTTACTCTCGGTGTTACGGTTTACGGTATCTATATCGCTACGGAGCATGTTACCCTTGTTTCGATAGTTATGGCGTCTGCTATGATAATAAGCTGGACGCTTAACGTAATTCTTACCGTCACTATAAATTACCTGTCCTCTAAGGCTAAGTTTATAATAGCGGCAATAGAGGCGGATTTTGAGAACGCTATACGCCCCGTTGAGAAGGTCGGCAACTTTATAAAAAAGGTGCGCGGACAGGAAATAGAGGAAAAGCCCGCACCCGATAAAACAAGGATTTTGCTTGAGCGAACGGTTTATGAATACCGCGAAAAAAAGAAGGCGGAAAAGGAAGAAAAAATAAAAGAGAGACTCAGAAAAAGAGAAGAAGCAATAAAGGAACGAAAGCTCCAAAAAATAAAGGAGAGAGAAGAAAAAAGAGCACAGCGCTATAAGAAAAAGGCTGACAAAAATAATAACAGTGAAAAAAACACTGAGGAACAATAAGACAAAAACATCTCTTTTGTGACATTTGCGTGAAAAAGCTGAAATAAAACTTTTCCTTTGTGCATTTTGCCCATTACATTTTTTGGTTAAAATATGGTAAAATAATAATAGAATATTTTTTACTCAGAGGTAAGGGATATGCACTGTGTAGGCGATAAAATCGTATATGGCTCGAACGGAATAATGGAGATAGTTGATATCAGGGAAGAGAGTATAGGAGACGTTGCGCGGAGGTATTACGTTCTTAGCGATCTGAGAGTTAACGTTTCATCTCAAACCTATGTTCCGATTGATAACGAGAGGCTCGTTGGTACGATGCGTCCGCTTCTCACAAAAGAGGAGATTATGGATATAATATCGAGGATCGATACGATTCCGGAGGCTGAGTGGAATGACGATAACAGGGTCCGTACGGAACTGTTCCGAGAGGTAATAGAGTCAGCCGATACAGAAGGTATGATAGCCATTATTAAGGCGATAAACGCAAACGCAATCAAACGCCACGAGCAAGGAAAGAAAAATTTCCTCGCAGACGAAAATCTTATGCGTAAAGCGGAAAAGATGATTTTCGCAGAGTTCTCAGAGGTTCTTGGAATCCCCGAAAATGAGGTCAGCGGTTTTATTGAAAAGCATTTAGATTAAAAGTGGGGCTGTCTCATTAAGAATTCAAGCAAATCAAGGCAAAATGATGAAAAATGCGGTCAGAATAACAGCTTTGGTGAATTCTTAATGAGAACAGAACCGTGGGGCGAACGGATTTAGAGCAGAAATCCTCGGATGAGGAGTGAGAAGCGTACAAAGGTACGCTGAGCGAGGAAACGAGGATAAAATAAAAAACTTTAACAAAAACGAAGAAAACCGTAGGTCTTCAACCTAAAATTCCCTAAATTTGCATAAAGAAACGACAGAAACACTGTTTTTAGACAATGCTTCTGCCGTTTTTATTTGGTTCTGCCGAAATGCGACAACCCCTAAAATTTTGATATTATTCTCTCACAAGTGAGCCTTCTTCACAAGCCGAGAAGTCGGTTTCATCAAAGAAGCTGTTTTTATCGGGAATATAGTATTTATATCCCTTTTCGTTGTTTATTACAGTGATAAATTCGGGAGGATCTACTGGGTTGTTGTTTTCGCCGTTATAATCCTCAAGGTGAATATCGTTCTGTATAATAGCGCAGCCGGAATAGATGAAATTAACCTTTGCGCCGTCGGGAATATCGTTTTTCTGGCTCTTAATTTTAAGGTTATCGATAATTACGTTCGGGAAGTAGCATTTATATCCGTAATCCCAGTTGGTATAATGATGGAAGAAAACTGCGAAATCGTTTCCAGCAGCCTCAGCGGTGCAATTTTTAATAGTAATTGTTCCGTTCCAGGGTGAGCCGTAGTCATCGCGCAGATATACCATGCTGTTATTAACCTTGCCTGTTCCGACGGATATCCAGGTCGTGTCCTCGATAATCATTTCACCGCCGCCGACAAGAGCCATAAAGTTTATGGTGCAGCCGATGATCTTTCCGTTCATAAGACCCTGGTGAGCGTCAAAGCGTGAAAGGGTGGAGTTGATATATTCCATATTCTTGCACATATTCGTTCCGCCGATACCCCAGCAATATCTCGTTCCTGAAATCGGAGAGATTGCCATACTGTTAACGGTATTGCCTTCCTCGTCCTCCATCCAGAAGTTTGACTGCTCGCATCCTTCAAGACGAATTATATTAACGAGTTTCGCGGCAAAATCATAGGTTCCGGAAACACCGTAATATCTTCTTCCTGTAAGGACGCAGTTTTTAAATATAACCTGGTTAGACTCGTCTGCAGAGAAGAAACCGTAGTAGTGAGGACCTTCAAGTTTGCTGTTTTTGTGCTCGGAGGTTGTAAAGTCACCGGTCGTGTAGTGCTTAACACCATCAACCGTAGTATAAGAACGTTTTACCTGAATTCCTCTCATATAGTATCCTGCGGCTTTATCTGTGGCGTTATCATATGCATCGATACGGCATCCAAGGGTTGTGAATTCGCCACCCTTGATAGTAAGATGCTCGATATCGGTTCTTATAACCGTAACGTCGGTTACGACGTCGTAGTCAAAGAGGAAGGGGGTTGACTCGTCAACGTTTCCGTCCTTATCAATAAGGATTACCTCCTGCTGATAGGTACCTGCCTGTTGGCTTTCGCTGTAGCCGCTTCCCGATCTTCTGTACACACGGTGATTTCTGTTGTATACGATAAGCATAGCGGGATATCCGAGACCAAGGTCAACCTTTGCAGTGCCTTTTCCGATACCGCTGAGGTGGGAAAGCTTTGACGTATCTGTTATACGGAGTTGGTCGTATTCGGATTCAACTATGAATATGTGAGTTCCCGCTTGACCCGTGCCGTCAAAATAGTCGATGTTTGAATCGTCAATTGTGAATTTTGCTCCCGTCCAATCAACGTTGGTTTTTATTGATATGTACTGAGCGGTACCACCGTTCTTATTCGTATGGTTAATGCGATAGGTTTTTCCCGACGTTGCTTTAACGGTCTGTCCGGAGATGTTAGCAAAATCGTGTGCTTCCTTGAGCGCAAAGAAATCGTCAGCTATACCGTCGCCTTTAGCGCCAAAGTCCTTGTAATATACAACGCTTATATCGTCGGTGTAAACGGTTTCTTTGAAATCAAGAGCGCCTCTTGTCGCAATAACAACGTCCGCAAGGAAGTCATCGGCTGCGGCTTCTATCATATTGTCGTATCCGCATTCAATAACTAACTGCTTTTTTGAATTCGTGCTTATCTTAAGACCGCCCTCTACGGCATCCTTTGCTACTGCTTTGATTACGATAGATGAGTCGGTTGCCTTGTCCGTGTCTACTATCTCAAACCAGTAACCGGTGCGCTCGTAAAAGGTCTCTTGAAGTACTTTGGCGGCTGCGGAGTGGTACTTGTTATTCTTGTCGACAGCTAACGTGTAGCCTTTCATATCCTTGCCGTCAACGGAAAGTGAGGTTACCTTGTAATCGTCCTGGATGACTTCAACCTGCTGGTCAGCCGTCATAACGACGTCGGTAAGATCATCCGTATCCTTTGTGAGCCCTAAAATGTCTTTGCTGAACTTTTCAACAGCTTCGATAAGGGCGTCATCGGAGCCTGCGTTGATAATAATCTTTGAATCGATTATTTTTATAACGTAGCCCTCAGCACCGTAGTCGTGACCGTCTGTCTTATATTTATCGGCTCTTTTCGTTATGTTTCCAATAAGAATTTCGCATTCCTGCTCGTTATCAGCTTTTTCAATAGAGCTGACAATGTCAATTCCGATTTTGGAAAGTGAAATCTTAATTCCGTTAATGGCGTTAAGAACTTTTGAGGGAGCCTGAGCGTACGCTATTTGGAAGTTAGCCTCGCCGTTCTCAATAAGAATAATTTCGCTTGCAGATGGCGTTTCTTGTTTTACAGTTTCTCCGCACTTGTCACACTTGCCGTCCTCGTTTTCATCCGAATGAGTTTTGCAAGGGTCGTCTCCACCGCCGCAGGCGAAGAGAGAAATCGCAAGCGTAAGAGTAAGAAGAATGAACAAGATTTTCTTTAAATTTTTCATAGTTTCCTCCGTTCTTAAAGAATTAAATATTCGAAATAAATTATATCACATATTTTAGAAAAATCAAGTGGCAAACACGTACAATTTATCTATCAAGGTTTTGAGGATGTCTCACATTTTGTGTTTGAGACATCCTCTTTGTTTTATTATTTTCTTACAAGCGAGCCTTCTTCACAAGCCGAGAAGTCGGTTTCATCAAAGAAGCTGTTTTTATCGGGAATATAGTATTTATAACCCTTTTCGTTGTTTATTATAGTGATAAATTCGGGAGGACCTACGGGGTTGCTGTTTTCGCCGTTATAATCCTCAAGGTGAATATCGTTCTGTATAATAGCGCAGCTTGAATAGATGAAATTAACCTTCGCGCCGTCGGGAATATCGTTTTTCTGGCTTTCGATTTTAAGGTTATCGATAATTACGTTCGGGAAGTAGCATTTATATCCGAAATCCCAGTTGGTATATTTATGGAAGAAAACCGCGAAATCGTTTCCCGCAGCTTCGGCGGTGCAGTTTTTAATAGTAATGGTTCCGTTCCAGGGCGAGCCGTAGTCATCGCGCAGATATATCATGGTGTTGTTTGTTTGACCCGTTCCGACGGATATCCAGGTCGTGTCCTCAATAATCATTTCACCGCCGCCGACAAGAGCCATAAAGTTTATGGTGCAGCCGATGATCTTTCCGTTCATAAGACCTTGGTGAGCGTCAAAGCGTGAAAGGGTAGAGTCGATATACTCCATATTCTTGCACATATTCGTTCCGCCGATACCCCAGCAATATCTCGTTCCTGAAATCGGAGAGATTGCCATACTGTTAACAATATTGCCTTCCTCGTCCTCCATCCAGAAGTTTGACTGCTCGCATCCCTCAAGGCGAATCTTGTTGACAAGTTTCGCGCCGAAGTCGTATGTTCCCGAAACCTTGTAATATCTTCTACCGGTAAGGACGCAGTTCTTAAATATAACCTCGTTCGCACGCTGAGCGTAGAAGAATCCGTTGTAGTGCGGTCCTTCGAGCTTTTGCTCTTTATGCTCGGTCGTAGTAAAATCTCCGGTAGTGTAGTGCTTAAGACCGTCTACCGTAGTGTATGAGCGGTTAACCAGAAGTCCTCTTGCGTAGTAGCCTGCTTTTTTATCTTTATCGTTATCGTATGCGTCGATTCGGCATCCCTGAGTGGTGAATTCACCGCCCTTGATCGTAAGATGCTCGATATCCGTTCTGATAACGTCAACGTCGGTTACGACGTCGTAATCAAAGAGAAAGGGTGTTGACTCATCAACGTTTCCGTCCTTGTCAATAAGGATAACCTCCTGCTGATATTGACCTGCCTGCTGGCTTTCGCTATAGCTTCCCGCTCTTCTGTATACACGGTGATTTGTGTTGTATATAATGAGCATAGCGGGATATCCGAGTCCGAGATCAACCTTAGTCGTACCCTTTCCTATACCGCTGAGGTGAGCGAGCTTCGAAGAATCTGATATAGTGAAAGATTCATAATCCGATTCAACAACGAAAATATTTGTCGTAGCTTTACTTGTTCCGTCGTAATAGTCAATATTCGAATCGTCTACAATGAATTTCGCGCCTGTCCAATCAACGTTGGTTTTTATTGATATGTAATCGGCTGTCGTGCTGCCCTGCTTGCAGGTGTTGTTAATACGGTAGGTTTTTCCGCTTGTAGCCTTAACCGTCTGACCTGAGATGTTCGCAAAATCGTGAGCAGCTTTAAGAGCGAAGAAGTCGTCTGCTACACCGTCGCCCTTAGCGCCGAAATCCTTGTAATACACAACGCTTATATCGTCGGTGTATACAGTTCCGGTAAAGTTAACCTCACCTCTTGCGGCAACTATTTTATCGGAAATAAATTCTTCGGTTACATCCTCGAGCTTGTTATCGTATCCGCACTCTATAACAAGCTTATTTCCGGATGCCGAGATTTTTAATCCTCCGTCTACCGCATCCTTTGCCACCGATTTAATAACTATGGACTTATCCGCTTTGTCTTCATCGACTATCTCAAGCCAGTATCCTACGCGCTCGTAGATGTTAGACTGGAGGAGCTGCGCTGCCGCCATGTGATATTCATTATTTTTATTTACGGCAATTGTATAACCCTTCATGCTGTTTCCACCAACGGAAAGAGAGGTTATTCTGTAATCGTCCTGAATTTCTTCAACCTGTTGGTCGGATTTCATAACGACGTCGGTAAGCTCTTCCGTATCGTCGTCAAGCCCGAGAATATCCTCGGCGAATTCGTTGATAGCGTCTATAAGGGCTTCGTCTGAGCCGGCGTTGATTATAACCTTTGAGTCTACGATTTTTATAACGTAGCCCTCCATACCGTAGTCGTGGCCGTCGGTCTTATATTTGTCAGCTCTTGTGGTTATATTTCCTATAAGAACTTCGCATTCCTTGACGTTATCTGCTTTTTCTGCAGCTGCGGTAATTTCAATTCCAAGTTTTGAAAGAGAGAGCTTTATTCCGTTAATAGCGTTAAGTACTGTAGAAGGAGCCTGGGCATAAGCTATGCTGAATTTAGCCTCTCCGTTCTCAATAAGCACGAGGTCGCTTGCGGACGGTTTTCCTCCTTCTTCTTTCATGGTTTCACCGCACTCATCGCATTTGCCGTCTGTGTTTTCGTCTACGTGAGTCGTGCAGGGCTTATCATCATCCCCGCCGCCTCCGCAGGCAAATAAGCAAAATGCCATGGTGAGCGCAAGAAAAATAAATAAAAATTTCTTTAAATTTTTCATTGTTTCCTCCGTTTTTTTATTGTATTTAAATTCAAATATATTGTATCACATATTTTTAAAAAAAATCAATTGACAACCTGCACAATGCTTTTTGTTGTATATTACTAAATAATATGTACTAATCTTTAATTTTAAATATTTTTATTGCGTTCTTTTTAAAAGTGTGATAAAATGATAGAAAAAATTCTTATTCAGAGGTAAATTATGAAGAATTTAAAGAAATTTTTGTTCATTCTTCTCACTCTTGCGCTTGCGATCTCTCTTTTCGCCTGCGGCGGAAAAGATCCGTGCAAGACTCATTCTGATGAGAATGAGGACGGCAAGTGTGATAAGTGCGGCGAAGCAATGAAGGATGATGGCGGAGCTCCCGCCGGTGACGTCGTTTTAGTAGAGAACGGCGAAGCTAAATTCCAGATAGTCTATGCGGACGGTTTTTCAACTATGCTTATGGGTAAGGTCAATAAAATGAAAACCGAGCTTTTAGGTGTTGGAATTAAAGCTGAACGGGTTGCCGATAAAGCCGATAACGTTAAGGATTGCGAAATTCTTATCGGAAATATTGCGACAAGAGGAGATAAGTATAAAACAGACGGCCATGACTACGGTATCGAAGGCTACGTTATAAAAATAATAGACTCCAAGATAATAATCAATGCCGGTTCCGAGGGAACGCTTATTGATGCCATAGATAAATTCCTTGAGGATATCGTTGAGATAGAGGACGATGAGAAGGACTTTGAGAATCTTGTTATGACTGCAGACAAGCAGGTTGAAGTAATTCAGGATGACTACAAGGTCACCTCACTTGCAGTCGGCGGCAAGGATATGAAGGGCTATACGATAGCTCTTAATACAGGAAACACCTATCACATGGATGCCGCAAAAGCAATTCAGGAGACGGTATATGAGCGCACGGGTTATTGGTTTGAGCTTGTATCCGAGGATAAGGCAACCGATAAGTCTGTTTTGATAAAATCGGTGGCAAAGGATGCGGTAGACGGCGGATTTAAAATCAGCGCAAGCTCAAAGGGACAGCTTGTTATCGAGTGCGGATATGACAATATGGCGATGACTGCCGTAGAAAATTTCCTTTCTGACAAGGTTGTTGCCGCAAACGGCGCTGTTGACTTTAACGGAACGGTTTATACCGAGGATATAAGCGTTGTATATTACAAAGACTTCGGCGCTAAGGGCGACGGAAGAACAGACGATTTCTTCGCTCTTAAGGCGGCTCACGAATTTGCGAATATCTCGGGTCAGCTTGTTAAAGCCGAATCAGGAAAAACCTACTACATATGTGAGACGCGCAAAGGCGGAATAGGCAATGACCCTCTGACTATAGAGATTAGAACCAACGTTGATTGGACAGGCGCGAAGTTTATAATCGACGACACTAATATTTCTACGTTCGACGGAACGAAGAGAGCGAGCGCGAATATTTTTGAGATAAAGCCCGACACCGCTGTGAAAAAAATAACGGACAGAACAATTCTTGACGCGGTTCTTGCTGCGGGACTTAACAGAGAAACTACAAAAATTGACCTCGGACTTAATGAAAAGGTTATGATTATTCCGACCAACTCAAGTCATAAGGTTTATAGACGTAAGGGATACGGCAGCTTCCTTGGCGGAAATATGCAAGAGGTTATAGTTATTGACGAGCAAGGAAATATAGACGCTGAAACTCCGGTGATGTTTGATTATTCAAGTCTTGATTATATCGAGGTTTACTGTTTATCGGATGAACCGATTACGGTAGAGGGCGGAGAGTTTACCACCAGGGCAAGCCATATTGATATCGTATATTATGAGAACGGTGAGCAAAAGTTCCACGATTCTTACGTATCGAGAGGAATCAAAATATCCCGTTCTTACACTACGATGAAGAACGTCAAGCATTACGTAACGGGTGAGATAACCCTTAGCGAACAGAAGCAGGGTCAGATAGGAACTGCGTATCAGGGATTTTTCAGCGCAAGCAACGCAAACCATGTTACTCTTGACGGATGCGTTATCTCGGGAAGAAGATGCTACTTAAAGCCTGTCGGCGGAACGACGGGTACTTACGGCATTTCCGCAGGTACTGTAAACAAGATCGTATTTAAGAACTGTGTGCAGCAGAACTTCTGGGTCAAGATTGACGATGACGGAAATATAAATGCCGCAACAGAGGACACTCCGGGCGTTCAGCTCAGTATGGCAACGGCTCAAATAACCGGCAAAAAGATGCACTGGGGCTGCGGCGGTACTAACTACTGTAAGAACATGGAGTTTATAGGCTCAACGCTCTCACGTTTTGACGCTCACTCGGGTCTTATGCACGGAAAGATCATCGATTCAACGGTAAACTACATAGCTATAACCGGTGTCGGTGATATGATAATCAAAAACTCCCGTTGGTTTGCCGAGGAGGATAACTATAACGCGAATTCCCTTATCCATCTTCGCGCGGATTACGGCTCCATCTGGGACGGAAAAATAACTATCGACGGTATGAAGGCATACATATTTACTCACGGCTCCGAAGCGGATAACTATAAGGGAACTAATACGTGGATATTTATGCATACGTATAATAACTGGTATTATGGTTATGACTGCGCTTTCCCGTCCATTGAGATCAACAACCTCGATTATTATGACTTAGCGACGAGAGAACCCCTTTCCGCGGGATTTACGGTTAATCTTTGCAGAACGAGCGTTTCGGACGAACGCGCGCTTCATCTTCCCGAAACGTTGAAAAAAGCGCCGGTATATCCTTATGTGGATAAGCTCGTTGAAAACGGTCGCGAGAGGGTGGACTCTAATAAAGACGGGGTAATTGACGAAAAAGACGGCGACGGATACGTTGACTACACCAATACACCGTATGACAAGAGCCTGGTCGGCTCTCATGAAAGCGGAATTACAACGACCGGAAATAAAAACCTTAACCCGATTAAGCCGCCCGAAACAATAAAGATAACCGGAAACGACGGAGTTGACGGCGCAGGCGGATATATATTCATTGTTCCGAATACTGCGGGATATGAGGTCAGTGACGGAGGATATTACGACGACGTTGAGAATTACGGCGGATTCTTCGGAGACACGAAATTCTGGTACGGTGACGGTGAAAACGATTACTATCTCGGAACAGATTACGTAGGTGAGGAAACAGATACATTTAAATTTATCAAACAGTAAACTAAAAAAACGGCTCGTATTGAAGTGAACCCCAAATAGTTCACAGAAAACAAAAAGGCGCAAACACCTCTTATGGTATAATGGTACCATAGGAGGTGTTTTGTTATGGCAAAGAAAGGACAAAAATT
>SVUA01000039.1 GCA_015063485.1 Oscillospiraceae bacterium
GCCACCTCCGTCAACAAAGTGATTCGCGGTTGCGTCCCGCGAATTTACGAGTAACAAGTAACTCGGTCAAAACACACTTTGTTGCATCTTCTATTCATTACTCCATCTCACCGATAAATCAAAATTTATCGTTAATATAACGTCACAACAACAGTATATCACAATTTTAACCTTATTTCAAGGGAGAGGACAAAAAAAGACACAAATTTAGTAAAAAAACGACCTTAATATATTCGCTCGTATATGTTAAAATATAATTAGTAAACTGCGGACGGTTTGCGTTCCGCAAAAAACGACAAAAATAAAACACAAGGAGAAAAATTATGAAGACTTATTATCTTGCTATCGATATCGGAGCATCAAGCGGAAGACATATTCTCGGAAGCGTTGAGAACGGAAAGATCGAGCTTGAAGAGGTATACCGCTTCCCGAACGGAATGACCGAGAAGAACGGACATATGTGCTGGGATCACGAGAGCCTTGTTGAAAGCGTAATAAACGGACTCGCTAAATGTAAGGAGATCGGAAAGATACCCTCTTATCTTGGAATAGATACGTGGGGAGTTGACTACGTTCTTATCGATAAGGACGGAAACGATATAGGCGATGCGGTAGGATACCGCGACAGCCGTACCGACAATATAGATGAAGAGGTGTATAAGCTCGTTCCCGAAAATGAGCTTTACGCTCGTACGGGTATCCAGAAGCAGCTTTATAATACCGTATATCAGCTCATGGCACTCAAAAAGGAAGCTCCCGAGCAGCTTGAAAAGGCAGATGCTCTGCTTATGATGCCCGACTACCTCGGTTATCGTCTTACAGGCGTAAAGCATCAGGAATATACTAACGCAACGACTGCACAGCTTGTAAACATCAAAACTGGCGAATGGGATCTTGAGCTTATAGAAAAGCTTGGTTACCCTACGCGCCTTTTCGGGAAGCTCAGTATGCCAGGAGAAACACTCGGCAACCTCCGTCCCGAGATCGTAGAGCGTATCGGATACGATCTGACCGTTATACATCCCGCGTCACACGATACGGGCTCGGCAGTTCTCGCCGTTCCCACGAACTCCGATAACGCAGTATACATAAGCTCGGGAACTTGGTCGCTCATGGGAATAGAGCGTCTTGACCCCGATTCCTCGCTTGAGGCAATGGCTCACAACTTCACAAACGAGGGCGGTGTGGAGCACCGTTTCCGTTTCCTTAAGAATATTATGGGACTTTGGATCATTCAGTCTATCCGTAAGGAACTTGGTGGAAAGTATTCCTTTGCGGAGCTTTGTGATATGGCTACCGCTCTTGGAGACACTCCTTACCGTATAGATGTAAACGAGCACAGATTCCTCGCTCCCAAGAGCATGATGGGAGCTATCAACGAGGCTTGCGGAACTACCGATATGCCTCTTGACCATATGCTTTGCTGCGTATACAATAGCCTTGCTAACTGTTATGCCGAGACTATCAAGGAGATAGCAGAGGTAAGCGGAAAGAAGCTTGAGGCTCTTCATATAATCGGAGGCGGAAGTAAGGACGATTACCTCAACGAGCTTACCGCAAAGTTAATAGATATTCCCGTATACGCAGGACCTACCGAGGCTACCGCTATCGGAAACCTTCTCGCGCAGATGCTCGGAACGGGAGTGTTCGCTACTATTGCCGAGGCAAGAACTGCTGTATTCAATTCCTTTGACGTTAAAAAGGTCTAAATTTATTCATAAAGAGAGGGTAAAATATGAATCAAGAATACGCACTTGCGAAAGCTAAATACGAATCTATCGGAATAGACACCGATGCGGTCATAGAAAATTTGAAAAAAGTTCCCGTGTCAATGCATTGTTGGCAGGGAGATGACGTCGGAGGCTTTGACTTCGACGGAGCTTTGAGCGGAGGTATTCAGACAACGGGAAATTATCCCGGAAAGGCAAGAACTCCAGACGAGCTTATGGCGGATATCGATAAGGTACTCTCGCTTGACGGCGGAGCGCATAAGCTCAATCTCCACGCGTGTTACGCTATATTTGAGAAGGGCGAGTATGCGGACAGAGACGCAATAGAGCCCAAGCATTTTGCAAAATGGGTAGAGTTTGCAAAGGAGAGAGGAATGGGCATAGACTTCAACCCCACGTTTTTCTCTCACCCTAAAGCAAACGGCTTGACTCTTTCTTCTCCTGATGAGGAGATACGTAAATTCTGGGTCCGTCACGGTCAGGCTTGTCTGCGTATAGCGGAGTATTTTGCGAACGAAACGGGAATTCCTTGCGTTATGAATATATGGATACCCGACGGATATAAGGATATCCCCGCGGATAGATATTCGCCAAGAGCAAGATTCGCAAAGTCGCTCGACGAGATACTCGATATCGGATACGACAGAGAAAAGGTACTCGTCTGCCTTGAATCAAAGGTGTTCGGTATCGGTCTTGAGTCTTATACCGTTGGCTCTGCGGAATTCGGACTCGGATACGTTTTGAGCCGCGGAATAGTTCCGCTTATGGATAACGGACACTATCATCCCACCGAGGTCGTTTCGGATAAGATATCGTCAATGCTTCTGTTCTCAAAGAAGCTCGCGCTCCACGTAACGCGCTCTGTTCGTTGGGATAGCGACCATGTAATAAGACTTGACGATGAGACTAAGGAGATAGCAAAGGAGATAGTCGCAAGCGGAAGAATAGACGATATCGCTATCGCGCTTGACTACTTCGACGCAAGTATAAACAGAGTAGCCGCATGGACTATCGGTCTGCGTAACTTCCGTAAGGCGCTTCTTATCGCTATGCTTACACCGCATGAGCAGCTCAAAGCTCTTCAAAATGAGGGTAACTATACCGAGCTTATGATGCGCGACGAGGAGCTTAAATCGTATCCTTGGGGCGCAGTGTGGAATGAGTATTGCGAACGTTGCGGCGTAGCCGTCGGCGAAAGCTTCTACGACGATATCGTTAAGTACGAAAAAGAAGTCCTCTCCAAGAGAGTTTAAAGGACGCGGGGGACGCGTTCGACCCTTTCTTGAAAGAAAGGGTCGAGCCCCAAAGAACTTCTAAAAAGAAGTTTTATATGTAGCCATCTTGTTTTACTTTAATTAAACGAAACGGACAGTCGAGGACGCCTGTCCCTACAGAGTTAAATGAAAATTGAACGTTTTGTTGTCGCCTTACGGCGAGGGATATACAAACGATTTTCTCAAACCTTGTAGGGACAGGCGTCCTCGACTGTCCTAAAAAACAAATTTAATTTTCACAAACGGTTATTTATAAATAACCCATTGTTTGCTTTCTTTTGCTTACTTTTCTTTCGCGAAAGAAAAGTAAGCGCATCCTCATTTATCCAGCAAACACTTCAAGAATCTTAAATCTCACGGTATATTTGGGATCATCGGTTTCGGTTATAAGCTTGTATTGCTCACCCGTAAGACCGAGAGGGACAGTTTCGACGTTATCAGATGCGGCGGATAGGCACATAGGAGGGAAGAGAACGCACCACCAATTCTGACCCGCGCCCTCGCCTATAATAACGCGCAAGGAGAGGTAATTTCCCGCGGGAAAGCAGACCTCACCGTACGAGCGCGTGGGATATTTTTCTTCGCCAAGTTCGATTTTGACTTCGTAGTCATAGCCTTCCTCAAAAATAGTAGTTTGCGCAAGTGATTCAAGCAAAGCGCGGTTTTCTTCGATAGCGGCAGACGCGGCGTTTCTGTCGGCGCAATTAAGGAAAAGCTCGGACGAGCCCTCAAGCATAGCATCTCGAACCTTTAATTTAAGCGCTTGGTCATGATCACTGTCCGAGTTTGCGATAACGTGAAGACGAAGTACGTTGTCGTATATTTCGGCTTCACCGTGAACGGGAAGAAATCCGAGCATAATAAACAGCGTGCATACGGTAAGAAGAATAATAAAAATTTTACGCATAAAAAAGCTCCTTTTGCAAAAAATGATGTGTCACATAATCACATCATTGAGCAAAAAGGAGCTTTTTATTCACGTTAAATTTGATTTGGAAAAAATTAAACAACAAATTGCGGTTTATAGGGGAGATGTGTTCGCACAAACCAAGAGCCTTCTCCAGTGGGAGAAGGTGGATTTTGCGAAGCAAAAGACGGATGAGGTGTCTTTAAACGCAAAGCAACTCCTCATCCACCGCTGCGGCGGTCCCCCTTCTCCCACAGGAGAAGGCTAGGAAATGTACCCGTTTCGCCAAATCAAACTGTTCGCTAAATCAAAATATGATTTATTTTGCCTCTTGGATCGCGATCAGAATTTCGCGGTAGCTCATGGAACGGTCGAGCTTCGCTTCTCCCGTAAAGTCTTCAATAATGTCCGACTTGTTTTTTGATTTAACGTAAAGGCTAAAGATATGCGGATTCGAAATGATCCCGTTATCATTAAGAAGTCTTGAGATATCTTCGAGCGGGAGCGGTGAGGAAACGTTCAAAATGACCTCGCCGTCCGTCTTTATAAAGGCATAGATATCGTTCGTGACCGATATCAAAAGACAAGCAAAAAAAGCGGCAGTGAGCGCCATCACGAAGATAGAGCTAAAAATACGTCTGACCGCTTTTTTATCGGAAAATGAAGATTCTTTTTTCAAAACGCCGACCTCCGCCGAAATTCATAAAACGCTCATATCCAGGATATTATAAGAGCGATTATGTAAACGACAAGACACGCGATAGCAGAGGGCGCTTTGATAACGTCGAGATATGAATCGCGGATCTTCGGGAGCTCATCGTTGAGCGGCTGTCTGTAATCTGCCGAATGACCGCGGTAAAGGTGATTTTTGTAAAGCCTTGAAGCCTCACCGCAGAATATCGCCGCCGAAGCAATAAAAACGAAACCGACGATAAACATAAAGAGCTTTGTGGAGTTCGTTATATTGTATAGCGTACTCATATAGGGTTGCCCGAAAAGTCCGAAAATATTATAAAGAAAATGCGCGAGCATCGCGCCAAACAAAGAGCGCGTAGCGTAAAGAGTCATGGCAAGAACGATTCCCGAGAAAAGATAGACGGGAAGATTCGCGAAATTGAAGTGCAGAAGCGCGAAAAACAGGGAGCTTAAAACGATAGCCCTTGTAACTCCGCCGCGCTCGTATTCGTGACAGAGAATACCTCTGAAAACGAATTCCTCGCATATCGCGGGTAGAACGGCGTACGCGACCAAAAGATAAAGTCTTACGGGAACTGTGCCGTTGTCGCGCGAGATAAAGGTATCGTAAAGCGAGAAGTTTTGCGAAAGACTGTCAAGTCCGCCGAAAATAAACGAGAGCAAAAGACTTCCCGATATCATCAAAAACGAGGAAGCCAATATCAAAACGATAGAATTAGCTCCAAAAAGCCGCAGCCGCAAATTTTTTACGTATTTTTCTCCGCTGAATTTGCACCAAATTGCTCCGGGGAGCAAAAAAACCATCATTTGCAGTATAACGACACTGTAATATTCATTCTCTCGGTTTATAAGAGTAAGGTCGATTATTTTGGAAAGCAAAAGAAGAATATAGGTCGCGAGAACGAGAGAGGTCGGCTGGATAAAGACAGTACGGCTTTTTTTAGGCGCATCGTTTGGCTTTGCGCTTTGGGAATTATTCTTTTTCATTGGGAAGAATTATCCCCCTTTCCGTAATTATCATATCTACCGCCATGTCGGTAGGCTCGTATGGCAAGGTGTCCACAACGAAATCACCGTAGGCAATACCTATCGATACCCCTTGAAAATCCTTCAAGAATCGGTCATAATAGCCCTTTCCGTAACCGATCCGATATCCGTGTCGGTCAAAAACAAGAGCGGGAACGATACAAACGCAGTTCGAAAAATTTTTTGAAATAGGCGAGTCTGCCGACGGCTCGGGAATGTCGTAAGCTCCCATAACCATGTCATCAAGGTCGTCCACGTATTTAAACGTCAAGGTACAGTCGTCGCTGTTGCTGACGGGAAAGGCGACTCGCTTTCCCATCTTATAAAGATTTTTGATAAATTGGAGAATATTCGGTTCGTTTTTTACGGGGTAAAAAACGAGGACCGTGTCCGCATTTTTTATGACGGGAAGCTCGGACAGATCTGCGCAGATAGTGATGTCAAGAAGCTCGCGCGCTTCAAGCGAGAGAGAGGCTCGCGCTTTTCTGTAATACGCGCGTATCTGATGCTTTTCGGCTAAAAAATCAGAAATATTCACGTCAGTCAGCTATAACGGCGCGGCGAAGTTCAGCCGCCGCTTCTTTGCCGCAGAGTATCTCAACTATCAAAAGTCCCATGTCAAGCGCAACGCCCATTCCCGCGGCGGTAATTATCTTGCCGTCAAGAACTACGCGCTTGTCGGATATCTTTGCGCCCGTAAGTCTGTCTTCAAATCCGGGGTAACAGATAGCCTCCTTGCCGCGAAGGATACCCATGTCGCCGAGTATCGAGGGCGCGGCGCAGATAGCCGCGATATACGAATCGTTTTTCAGAGCCGTATCGATAGCGTTTTTCACCGTATCGGATGCGGCAAGATTGAGAGTTCCGGGCATACCTCCTGGTAGAAAGATAAGTTGCGCGGAAGCATCGTTAAGTTCCAAATCCGCAATGTCGGCTTTTACGGTAATTCCGTGCGCACCCGTGATCTCACGACCGCCAATGCCTACGGTGGTAACCTCGAGTCCCGCGCGGCGCATGATATCAAGAGGGCAGAGTGCCTCTATCTCCTCCATGCCGTTTGCAAGAAACATATATATCATTGAATGATCTCCTTTCAAAAGAGTGTTAAGCCTTGAAGTAATCCTCAATGGAGTCAAGCGCAACGGTAGATTCCTCACGCGTAGCAAGGTCTTTTATCTTGACAGTACCCGCTTCAAGCTCGGACGCGCCCATGATGATAACGTGACTGTAATTTTCCTTGACCGCGTAGTCTATCTGTTTGCCGAATTTCTTGGTTGCAAGATAGATGGACGAGGTGATACCCGCGTTGTAGAGCTTGTCCGACAGAGCCATGTAGTGCTCGTAGGAAACGTCTGAGAAGCGCGTGATAAGAACCTTTCTTTTTGAAAGCGTCTCGGGAATAAGACCGTGGGTGTTGAGGAAATTTTCAAGCGTAACGTCGCCCATGCCGTAGCCAACGCCCGAAATTTTCGCGTTGTTTACGAAAAGACCGACGAGGTTGTCGTATCTGCCGCCGCCGAACATTGCGCGGTTGTTTTCGGGCGCGTTGTCGAACACCTCGAAAACAGTACCCGTGTAGTAGTCAAGACCGCGGATAATACCGAAGTCAAAGGCGCAGAAATCGGAAAGACCAATGCGTGAAAGCATATCAAAGAGGTGCAAAAGCTCCTGTGAGCCGACAGAGTCGGGGCAGAGAGCCGTAGCCTCTTGGACGGTTGCGGAATAGAGAGAATCGAGCTTTTCTATCTGCGAAGCGTCCATGCCGAGCTTCAAAAGCTCCTGCTCATAGACCTCGCGCGGTATCTTCTTGCGCTTGTCTATGACTTTGGATATCTTGCGGCAGCCCTCCATATCGGTGTTCGCGATAGTCGAAACGACGTCGTTGAAGAAACGGCGGTTGCTTATGTGAACGGTAAACATAGAGGAATCCGCGCCAAACGCGCGAAGCAGACGGATAGCGCTGACGATACATTCAAGGTCGGCTTCATAAGTGTCGCAGCCGAAAACGTCAACGTTTACCTGCCAGAACTCACGCAAACGGCCGCGCTGGGGATTCTCGCAACGGTACATATTCGGGAAGGAGAACCAGCGAAGAGGGAAGTTGAGCTCACCCATTTTAGCCGCGACCATACGCGCGACTGTGGGGGTCATTTCAGGGCGTATCGCCATGTGGCGATTGCCCTTGTCAAAGAAATTATAGGTCTGCTCACCCGCAAGCTCCTCACCGCTTTTTGCGGCATAAAGAGCGAGAGATTCGAGCATAGGACCGTTGTATTCCTCAAAAGCGGAGGTCTCAAGGACGTTACGGATAACACCGAAGAACCAGTTGCGAAGACGCATATCGTTAGGATAGAAATCACGAGTACCCTTGTAAGGCTGAGTGGAAAGAAGCTGTGCACACATTTTCAAAAAATCCTTTCAAATAAAAAACATAAACTTTAACACTTTATTATATCATATAAGAAGAGCTTTGTCAATCACGCAAGGAAATAAAAGAAAAACAACTTTTCTATAATAATACAGTGGACAGCTCCGAAAGTCCGAAACTGTCCACCGTGGTTTTATTTTATGTCGTATATAGATCTTAATTTAATATTTTTTGGTGTTCCTTCAAGTATTTTAACGGTTTTAGAACCTGCGTTCATATCGAAATAGTTATCGCTCAAAATAAGATCGCTGTCTGGGGAATATATCTCAACGTACGAAGCATATGCTTTTGCGTGAACTGTCAAATCGTCTCCGTTTATTTCATATGTTAGTTGAGGATCTTCGTAATCGAAATATTTAGGCGCGGTAAAGAGTACGCTTCCTTCGGATACTGTCTTTCCGTCTATTTCAAGGTCAAACGATAAATATGTGTTGTCAGTGTCGGTTTTGCAAAAATCCATTTCATCAAGAGTTAAAACGGACATGGGAGCAACTCTCACAGCGTTATTACCGCTCTTGAGAATACTTCCGTTCTTGTCGCGAAGCGCCCATCTGACCGTTCCGAATATTTCAGCAAGCGTATCATTGTGTACCGAAAGCTGAGCCTTGGTCTCATGATCAAATTCGTAAGGCTCTGCGTTTATGCTGGGCATAGTAGTCATCTCACCTGTTTCCATACAGGATATCATTATTGGCGAGAAGAATCGCTTAGCGGCATAATGAAGCGCTTTAAGTCTTCCGTAATAGTCGATAGATGCCCACGATGCTACGGGCCAGTTATCGTTTAATTGCCAATATAGCGCGCCCATGCATCTGCCTCTGTTTCGGCGCAGATGTTCAACACCGCAGCGTATAGCCTCTGCCTGCAAAAGCTGTGAAGCATACAAAAGCGTACCAAATTCAGAGGGGTAGCGGAAAGTCGATGAAAGATATGAAAGGATCTTTCCGTTTGCGGCATCGTTTCTTTGATGCTTTTCCATTATTCTTGAGAATATGTTTCTGTCTTTAGGTTCGGTGAATGAGTTAACAGTCTTTTCGCAAGGGAAGGATTGAAAGCCAAACTCGGATAGATATCGAAAATAGTGGTTTCTGTAATCGATAAAGGGCTTGTCTCGATGCCAAACGTCCCAATAGTGACAGTCGCCGTAGCCCTCGTTTTTAGGATCTATAAAATGCCCCGCGGTATCGGGAGATGAGGGAACATATGGGATATCTGGGCATATTTCAGCTATAATGTTCGGGAACATATCCTCAAATATCTCAGAGAAAGTCTTTTTAAAGGGGTAGTCTTTTTCGCTTTCATCATAGAGCCAACGGAAATTGTACTCAAGCTCGTTGCTTCCGCAAATAACACCGAGACAAGCGTGATGGCGCATACGCAAAAGATTATCTCTGACTTCTGCGTTTATGTTGTTCTTGAATTCTTCGCTTGAGGGATAAAACGCGCAGGCAAACATCAGATCAAAGAATACTACAAGTCCCATTTCGTCGCAAAGATCGAAGAAGAAGTCATCGGGGTAATATCCTCCGCCCCAAACACGAACAACGTTAAAATGCGCATCTTTGCAACGCTTTAATAAGACGGAAGAGCGTTCTTTTGTAACACGGGAAAGGATGTTGTCCTCGGGAATATAGTCTGCTCCCATAGCAAAGAAGGGAATACCGTTGATCTCGTGATAGTAGCTTTCTCCGTATTTGTCTCGATTTCTGATAAGCTTTAGCGTACGGAGTCCTATGCGTTTAGAAACACTGTCTGCCTCATCTCCGTTTTCCGTTATCGATGCGGTAAACGTATAAAGAGGTTGATCGCCAAGCTCGTTCGGCCACCATAATTTTGCGTTCTCTATCTCGGTCTCTTCGTTGGCGGGAAGATCGAAAAAAGAGCCGTCAGGCGCGTTTACCGTTACAGTGATCTCGGCTATATCAGATGTTTTTACGATAGGAGTAACAAAAACTCTGCCGTCGGTATGACGCTGATCTATACGGAACTCGGTTATCTGAACTGAGTCTTCTTCAAGCAGATAGATATCTCTCCAAATGCCCATATCGGGAAGTCTTGCGCCCCAATCCCAGCCCATCATATAAGACGCTTTTCTGATGTGAGGAAAGCCCTTCATGCAGTCTTTTGCTTTGTCTATCAGAGGATCTTTGGCTTGACGTTCCTTTATGTAAGGCAGTACGGGGTGTATGGAGATCGTGATATCGTTTTTTCCGTCAATAAGAAAATCGGTAACATCTGTCTTGTATTGACGGTGCATATTATCAGTGTAAGCAACGTGTCTTTGGTTTATGTATATATCGCATAACGTATCAAGTCCGTCACAGCAAAGATATATTTTATGTACTGATCTTTTATATTCAAAAGATCTTGAAAACTCATATTCATGTTCCGAAAGAGCAAGTGCTTTTACTTCATTGTCGCGATAAAACGGATCATCCATAAGTCTGTTTTCCATTAATATAGAATAAAGTGAACCCGGAATTTTACCGTCACATTCATAACCGTTACCCGACAAATGCCACATACCCGCAAGATCGTATTTCTTCATAAAGCGCCTCCGTATGTTATTTATTATTACAGTAATATTTTACCATACATTATAGTGTTTGTCAATGAAATTATCTATGTTTTGTCAATCGCTGAGAAAAAGAAAAGCAACGCAGATCTTTTAGAAATGCGTTGCCTTTCTTACGTAGAAATATATTCTTTGCCGATCACGCGGGTGTCGGCTCAATAGTACCGTTTGCGCAAACGACGGTCAGATGCTGAAGATCTGTCTCGGTGTACCAAAGCATCTGTTTAAATTCCTCTATCGTTCCGCGGAATCTCACCGTCTTTAATTTTTTAAAGAAATTTTTTTCGATCTCCAAATTTCCTTTTCCTATAACGACCTCCTCTAAATTCGGCAAAAAGCATACCGTACCCGTGTCAATGGAAGATAAGCTTTCAGGAAAAGTCACTTTGATCAAGGTCGAGCCGTCAGTTTCTCCAAAAATACGTGTGCCGAGGAATATCAAGCCTTCGGGAAGAATTACCTCGTCAATATTATTGCACGCGCTGAAAACGTAATCGTATATTTTAGTCACGCCTTGCGGAACGACGACTACGCGCGCAAGCTCCTCGGGGTTCACCTTCAAAAGCCAGCCGAGCGCAACAGTCATACCGTTTTCAACGGTCTGTATTGGCGTGTTCTTGAACATGGACGCGTTTATATACGCGATATTTTCGTAGTTCTTTACCTCTGTCAAAGAGGTGCAATCCGCAAACCACTCCTTACCCGTTTTAGAGCGCTCCTCGGAGAAAGTTATGCCCGAAAAATCAACGCTTTGCAGAGAGGTACAGCCTTTGAATACCATTGCATTTATCGCGGTGAGTGTGGTAGGGAAGGTGATGCTTTCAATAGAAGTACAACCCGAAAATGCCTCATCTCTGATGAACTTCAAGCCCTTGTTAAATTCGATAGTTTTCAATGACGTTGCATTTTTGCAAAAACCGATAGGGATCTCTATGACGTTTTTGGGAATGCGTATCGATCCAAGCGCCGTTGCTCCTGAAAACATATCATTTCCAAGCGGAGCGTTATCACTCTCAAAAACGACGGATATCAGAGACGTACAATTTGCGAATATGCGTGATCCAATGCCCGTAACACTCGCGGGAATAGTGACCGAAACCAATCCGCTTTCCTCGAAAGCCGAGTTGTAGATAGCTGTAACCGTATTCGGAATATTTATCTCACGCAGAGAAGAGCAACCGAAAAACATCTCGTCAGGGATAATATTGATATTTGTGGGCATTTCAACCTTCTCCAAAGACGTACAGTTCTTAAAGATGGATTCATCAAGTCTTGTTAAATTTAAGGTTGGAGGAAGAACGGCCTTTTTTAGTGAGGTGCAATTCATAAATGCTTCGTGACCGATCTCTTGTACGCTTGCGGGGATCTCAATTTCCTCTAATCCCGTACAACCCTTAAACGCACCGTATCCTATGACCTTCACACCTTCGGGGATAATGATCTTCTTTATTTTTGTACAGCCGTTGAAGGTGTGCATAGCTATCTCTGTGACTCCGCTTGGGATAGTAAAGCTTTCAACGTTCGTGCCTGATATAAACGAGCTTCCAAGGTTCGTAACAACGTCGGGGATTTGAAGCTCTGTTAAGCTTACGCAACCCAAAAACATAGAAGAGGGCATCACTGTACTTTGCGATAAGATAGTAACCTCGCTAAGCTTCGAGCAATTTTCGAACATACGTTGGTCAGATACTGAGAATCTGACGCTTTTTGGTATTGTTATTGAAGTAATAGAGGTATTGCAAAAGGCGGAACAACCGATAGACGTAACGGTATCGGGAATCAAAAATTCAGTTAAGCCCGTACAATTTCTAAACGCGCCCGCACCGATAGAGGTTGCGTTTTCGGCAATAGATATCTTCGTCAGCATATCGCAATTACTGAATGCTGAGCGGCAGGGGGAATTAAATATTTTGATCTCGCGTAAGGAGAGGGGAACTGTGCCGTAATACGTTCCCGAAACTGAACCGTCACCTTGCTCAAGTTCTTTATAACCCTCGGGCGTAGACATATACCAATCAAAATAATAAGCAATAGGCTTTGGCATAGGCATCGTCAATTTAGTAAGAGCGGGATTCCCTTTGAAGATATTTTCCGCAGGTTTCGCGTTTTTACTCATCGTGACCTCTTCAAGCGCAGCACAATAAGAAAAAGCGCCTTCCTGTATATCGTTAACGCCGTCTAAAACGGTAATGGTTTTGACGTTTGCGTTAGCGAAAGCTTGTTTTGCGATACCGACTATCCTGTATCCTTGCTCGGATATTGGGGGGATCGTGATATCGGTCTCCTTGCAAGTGCCGATGCCCGAAACGTAATATCCTCCCGATTGCTTTGTGTATTTAAGTCCAACCGAAAAATCAACGGGATCTGTGTAGCTGTCAATATAGGAATTATCGCAGTTTTTGCATTTATGAGTAGTATAACCCTTGTTTTCTCTGTCGGGATAGGTAACGGTGGAAATATAAGTGTGGATAGTACCTTTTGCTTCAAGCTCTTCATAATAAGTATCTTGGCAAACCGAGCATTTGAATATCTTTTTTTGATGTTGATCGCAATGAGTGTCCTGAATGCTATCCTCTTTATAATCGTGTCCGAGAGCTTTTACTGTTTGATCGGAATATTGCTCGTTGCACAGGGAACAGATATGCAAGGTGTATCCGTCCTCCGTACAAGACGGCGCGATTACGGTTGAGGTATATATATGAGTATGCTCCGTATCGTTTTTTTGTGTATTGTTTGTTTGGTCTGTTTCATTCCCTTGGCAAGACGTAAGCAAAACAAGACAAAACAAGCAACTCAAGATAACAATAAGCTTTTTCAATGTATCGGATCTCCTTTGGCTTTTTATGGTTTATATATATGATTATATCATACCGAAAAACAAAATTCAAGTATTTATGAAAATAATGCAATCATACGCATCGGTGCGTTGATTTTTTTGTTTGTTTAAAATAATAAAAATAGTTTTTCAAAACCTATTGACATTTACATTTTTATGTGGCATAATTACCAAAGCGGAGCTTTTCCGAAATATCAAAAAGCTTGAAAGCGAGGGCATATAATGTCTGCGTCAAGAACAAAGGACCTTAACATAACAGAGGGGCCGTTGCTCAAAAAGATAATAGTTTTTGCTATCCCGCTCATACTCACGGGACTTTTGCAGCAGCTTTATAACGCGGCAGACCTTATCGTCGTGGGTATGTTTGAGGGAGAAATGGCTCTTGCGGCGGTAGGCTCAACGGGTTCGCTGACGAGTCTTATCGTCGGACTTTTCATGGGACTTTCCGTTGGTGCGGGAGTTAGCGTTGCGCATCTTATAGGAGCTAAACAGTACGGCGAAGTAAAGCGCGTAGTTCACACGGCTATACCGATGGCGTTCGTTTTGGGCGTTGCTGTCAGTATCGCGGGATTTATTTTTGCCCCCGACCTGCTTCACATGATGGATAACCCTGAAAACGTAATAGGTCAGGCAACCGTTTATATTCGTATAATTTTCTTGGGACTTCCCGCGTCCATGGTGTATAACTATGCCGCGGCGATGCTTCGCTCATCGGGAGACGCAAAGCGTCCGCTTATATTTCTCTCGATATCGGGACTTGTAAACGTAGGGCTCAATTTCATACTTGTTTCCGCGTTTCATATGGGAGTTGCGGGCGTGGCTATCGCAACTATCTCGTCTCAATATCTCTCCGCGATAATGGCACTCGTATTTATGATGCGATCAAAGGGATATCTTCATTTTTCATTTAAAGACCTCTGCCTCGATATACAAAAATTAAAGAAGATACTTTACATAGGCGTACCATCGGGAATGCAGACCTGCTTGTTTGCTATCGGAAACGTCATGATACAGTCTGCGGTCAATAGCCTTGGCGATACAGTTGTTGCGGGGCGAGCTGCGGCGGCAAATCTTGAGGGCTTTGTGTATATAACTCTCAATGCGCTCTACCACGTATCGATAACATTTGTAGGACAGGCGGTCGGCGCTAAAGCGTATTCAAGGATAAAGACTATCGTAGCGTACAGCGCGGCTGTCGTGTTTGTTCTTGGAATGGCTTATACTGCGATCATTCTCGGCTTTAACAGACAGCTCGTCGGTCTTTACGCGCCCGATAATGAGGCGGTGCTTAAAGAGGCATTCAATAGTCTTAAAATAGTTGTCCCCACGTATTTCATGTGCGGTTTTATGGAAGTGTTCAGCGGCGCGATACGCGCTATGGGAAAATCTGTGACCGCAATGGTCGTGACCTTGCTTGGAGCGTGCGGTACCCGTGTTCTGTGGGTGTCGACCGTGTTCAAATTCGTTCATACCTCGGCGATAATATATTATTCGTATCCGATAAGCTGGTTTTTGACAATGACCTGTCATATTATCTTTCTGACGGTATTCGTCAAAAAGGCGATAAAAGAGCACGAGAGCGAGCCAAGCTCATTGAAAAAGCTTCATTCAAAATTGTAAAATGCTTAAGACCTCTCTGAAAAGGGAGGTCTTTTTTTGATTCTGTTGTGGGAATCAAATTTAAACAAATTGCGGTTTATCGGACAATTTGAAATATTAAAATGTCAATAATAAAAGTAAACGGTTAGTATCAAAGGCTTCTCCAGCGGAGAAGCTGTCACCGAAGGTGACTGATGAGGAGATCAAATTATACATAGACTA
>SVUA01000040.1 GCA_015063485.1 Oscillospiraceae bacterium
TCGAGGAGCTGACGACGAAGTCGGGTGAGGGATTGTTTTGTGTTAAAATGTTACTTTTACAATCCCTCCGTCACGCTAACGCGTGCCACCTCCAGGAGTCACTTGTTACTCCATTACACAAGGGAGGCTATTGGTGATAACCGTTTCGTTCGTGCCTTGCCCTTTCGTCAAATCAAACTGCTCGATAAATCAAATTTTGATTTTTTACTATATCGAATATTCCCCTGCGATATCCGCTATTCTCTTTGCGGCTTCTTTTGTGTCGAGTCTATCCACGGCGTAGGCGTGGCGCAAGAGGTCGGCGGGGATATATTCGTCGTACTTCTCGAACGTGGGCAATTCGGTGGGAGAAACGAGACTCATAGGCGATATTCCGTCATATCCGAAGCGTGACTTCAAAGCAAAAATTAAATCCTCGGCGCTTCCCTTTTCCATGCGGAAAGTCATATAACAGCTTCCCTCAAAGTCCATACCCGATATGCCGAGCTCGGCAGAGACCGCTCCTATCATTTTACGCAAGGTTCTGAACGAGCGCGTTCCGAGCCACGGGAACAGACACCACGTATATCCTCCGAGGTGTATTATCGAGTGCTCTGTCATGCCCGTATTTCTTGCAACCGCGCGTGCCGTCTCAAGTCTTTTACGCGCGTTTTCCTTGAGGTACGGATAATCCTTGTCCTCGCAAAGCACCTGTTTCATACGCTCAAGGATACGAGTGTGTATCTCTCCGTATTCGCCCGGCCACGATATCTCCATCTTGCCCTCAACGGCTTTGACGTATATGAGGCGGCGTTGCGCGTCTACCTCAAGTACCTCCCACACGCGACCTGCGAGTGCAAAGCGATCCCCCACAGGTGAAGGCGTGGTTATCGTGCCTATCTCCTCGGACTCGCATCTTACGGTAAAGTCCTCGCTATCGTTGAACACAGCGTAAAACTTGAAGCTTGCGAGCATTCTCTCGCCCGCCATGCCGACGATAAGTCCCTTTTCCTCGGTCATTTCAAGGTGATCGTTATTGAGCATTGACACAAGCATCGTCTTATATATTTCCTTTGACACCGAGACAAAGGGCGGAAGCTTTAGTACTGTATCGGCAAGTTTTGAAGCGCTCATTTCTCCGTGAGACGCGAGCATACTCAACGTCTGGTGGAACAAAAGGCTGAGCGGTTCTTTTTTCTGTCTTGGCGGCTCGATGAAGCGTTCCTCTATATAAAGCTGAACTATCGCGATAGCGCGTATCAGCCCCCATGGGATAAGCTGCGGCAAAGGAGCGTTCGGAAGAGGCTCTTCCTCTCGGAACACCATCATCATTTCGGGCGGCTGACCTCGTCTGCCCGACCGTCCGAGTCTCTGCAAAAAGCCCGACACGCTATTGGGTGAATCTATCTGCACGACTCTCTCAAGTCTGCCGATATCGATTCCAAGCTCCATAGTGACTGTCGCGCAAGTGACCGCCAGTATCTCCTCGTTCTTCATCTTCATTTCGGCTTCCTCGCGCAATGACGCGGAAAGGTTGCCATGGTGTATGAGGAAGATATCTTTCTCTTTACGCTTTTTTGCTATCTGCCGCAAGGTCGCGCAAACGTACTCGGTCTCCTCGCGCGAGTTCGAGAAAACGAGAGATTTTCTATCACTTACGCAATCGTAAACGTATTCGTATCCCGTATCGAGCAGAGCCTTATCGTTATCCTTTTCGGCAGCACTCTTCGTTTGGTCGAAATTTTGGTTTCGGATATAAAAATGCTCCATGCCGAGCCGCCAACGGTTCTTTTCCTCGGGAAAACGAGGGATATCAGTCTCTCGGTTCGTTCCCGCGCTTAACCAATTTGCCGCAAGGCTTGGGTCGCCTATCGTAGCGGAAAGTCCTATACGGCGCACGGAACGCTCTATAATGCGCTCTATACGCGCTATCTGACAAATTATCTGGTTTCCTCTGTCCGTGCCCGTCAATGTGTGTATCTCGTCGATAACGATATAACGAAGGTCGCAAAACAGTCTTTTTATATCGTTTGAGCGGTTTATGAGCATGGCTTCAAGCGACTCGGGGGTTATCTGCAATATGCCCTCGGGGCGTTCAAGAAGCTTTTTCTTTTGCGATACCGCAACGTCGCCGTGCCAATGCGTGACTCTTATTCCGCTTTGTATGAGAAGCTCCTCCATTCGCCCAAACTGGTCGTTTATAAGACTCTTCAAGGGCGCGATATAAAGCACCGATATGCTTTTGTCGTCTGCGTTATATATTTCCGAAAGTATCGGAAAGAACGCAGCCTCGGTCTTTCCGCTTGCGGTGGACGAGGTGAGGAGAAGATTATGATTGGTGGTAAATATCGTTTTTGCGGCGGATATCTGTATATCTCGAAGATCTTCCCACGAGTGCGAATAAATATATTCCCTTATGAATTCGGGAAATTGAGCAAATATCTTGTCTGCCTCGGTCATTTATCTTCTCCTTTTTGTTTTTATTTTAATATTAAACGATCAACATTTACAAATTGCGGTTTGTCGGGGAGTTTGAATTATTAAAATATCGAGAATAAAAGTAAACGGTTAGTATCAAAGGCTTCTCCAGCGGAGAAGCTGTCACCGAAGGTGACTGATGAGGAGAGCAAATTATGCATAGGCTAAACGGCGATCTCCTCATCCGTCACTCGTAAACTCGTGACACCTTCTCCGCTGGAGAAGGCTAGGAAATGTACCCATTTCGTCAAATCAAACCCACCGATAAATCAAAATTTGAAGTTGAAACGCATTGTGTTAGAGAATTTTTTAAAACTCTATATCGTTTGCCGTATAATTGTTTCTTTTAGGCTCTTGCGCTTTTTCGGGCGATCCGTCCTTTTCCTCGGACGGAAGCGCTTCTCCGAAGGCTTTATTTACGACGTCCTCAAACACGATATTATCATTTTGCATAAGGATATTGAGAACCGTCATATAGTCGCGGAGCATTTCTCGCGGCGTTATCATCTGATCCGCACCCGCGCGTGAGAGCGAAAGCTCAAGAAAACGCATCATCTGTTCTTCGGTGATACGCGGTTCTTTGCCGTAATTTGCGGCGTAAAGCTTTGTCACTCTTGAAATAAGAGCGAACAGTTCTTCATCGGTAAGTCGCTTTAAGCGTATTACAGGTCCTACGAGATTTCTGTATTCCTCTGACGCGAATCTGCTATCGCAAAGGCGGCTGCGGAGCGCCTCGTAGCTGAAGAGTCCTCTTCTCGTATCGTCCATAAACTGCGGTGTTCCGCCGAGTATCAAGGCAAGTCCCGATGCTCTTCCCTGAAGCGTATCGTTGAACATTGAAAGTATCTTTTCGTAGTTGTTCTCACGGCTTACTCTGTGCGTTATCTTATAAAGGTTTACGCACTCGTCGATAAATACGACGAGTCCGCGGTATCCCATAAAGCGAACGAGCACCGCAAGGAGCTTTATAAAATCGTACCAGTTATCGTCGTCGATTATTACGGACACAGAAAAGCCAAGCGCACTTCTCGCCTCGGTCTTAGTTGCGTATTCGCCGCGCAGCCACCGCAAACACGCGCTCTTTTTATCGTCATTCCCCTCGATATACGCGCGGTAATATTCGGTGATAACGCGCGCAAAATCAAAGCCGCCTACCATATATTCGACCTCGCGGAGCTTCTCTGCCGCCACGATATTCAGGCGTCTTATAAATTCATCGCTTTCGGCTTCTACGCCCGAAGCTATCACCTCGGTTTTAAGCATCTCGATCCAACGCGCGATTATTTTTGGAAGAGCGTTTCCGTCGGGAGAAGACTTTGAAGCAAGATTTTTTATAAGCTCACGATAGGTCGCAACTCCCGTTCCCGAGCTTCCGTACAATCGGCGTTCGGGAGAAAGGTCTGCGTCTGCGGTGAGAAAATCGCGCTCAAGAGCGTATCCTCGTATGAGCTGCATAAGAAAGCTTTTTCCGCTTCCGTAACGACCTATAATGAAGCGCATCGTTCCACAGCCCTCGTTTATCTGCTCAAGGTCAGAGAGGAGCGCTGATATCTCGTCCTTTCTGCCGATAGCTATATACGGCGCTCCCATACGCGGAACGACACCTGCCGATACCGACAAAAGAAGTGAGTTTAAAACTCTTTTTGGTATTTTTTGTATATTCGTATCGTTGTTCATATTAACCTCTTTACAACATTTCTCTATAAAATTCAGAAATTTCGTAGCCGTTATCTCCGTCCTCTATCAAGATGTCTCCGATCACCTCGACGGCGATATCGTTTATCTCGTCAACTATTGAATCCTTTAGCTTTCCCAAAGCCTTTGCTTCATTATCCTGCGCCGCCTTATCTCCCGTTTTCACGGCAAGTGCGAAGCCTAAAAGCTCACCCAAGGCATCCGAAAGAGTCGTTTCCGCGCTTTCCTCGGCTGCTTCTGTCTCTTCTTGCTTGATTGGAAGCACCTCTTCCTTTACCGTATCCTCAAAATTCTCCTCAAAAGCCGTGACGAGCTCGTTGGTCGTTTTCCAAGAAGCTTCCTCTATACGTTTTGCGTCATTCAAGGAAAATTCCTTCTTTGGAGTTTCGTAAAGGACGTCGTACTCGTGTTTTTCTATTGCTTTTTTAGGAGCTTTTGACCTCGGCGGAAGCGCTTTTGCGAAATATTCGTCAATTACCTTATACAGATCGGGATCAGAGCTGTAAACCATTAATCTTGATTTTACGCCTATTGCCGCGCGTATTTTATTTTCCGCGTATTTGACCATATCTCCGATATGGTATCGAAGCTCGTTCATTCGCGAAAATGAGCAATATTCGATTTCTATACGGTATTTTTCCTGTGAACAGCAAAGCGCGCCTGCGTAAGCCTCTCGACTCATTCTGCTATCTCCGACGGCAAATCCCGAAAGGAATCCCTTTCCTCCGTCAAAATTGCGCCATGCGTAAACGAGTGAGCTAAAGACATGCTTATCAAATAACTCTCTGTTTTCCCCCGCGGCAAATTTGCTCGTTCTGTAATCGTATGCCGAGCAATATTTTATGAGCGAACGAACGCATTTTTGAGGGTCGCCGCTCGGCATTGCGATATAAAACTCTTTTAGTGCTGTCTCGCTCTTTAATATTCTGCTATCGGCGTTTTCGGGTGGCGACAGCTTGTGAATAAGGCTGTAATCGCATATCCAAGCCGAAAGCTTACTCTCAAGAGACGGAAACTCCGTATGATAAACATTCCATATCTCCGTCAAGAGATATTGCGCGTCCTTGGGTTCGATATATTCTCCTATATTGATAAGCTCGAAAACATAGAGAAGCACGTAGCTGTAATCGGTCTTTATATAGCTTCCCTCTTCAAAATTTTTGCGCCACCACAGGTAATACGACAATTGCTTTTCATTTAATTGGTCATATTGCGGAACGTATGAAAAATACGGAACATATTCACATTCACTCGCCTGTGCGCTTCGAAGCTCTTTGGCTTTTTTGCGAAATTCATTATAAAAATGATATTCGCATCTATGCTTTTTGATGGTTACCTTATGGATAGGGCTTTCGTTTACGCAATATTCTTCTATCGATTCAAAGAGTGCCTTTTCGTCCTCTTTTTTGTCGTAAGTTACCGTTCGGCTTATCGTTCCTCTATCTGAAAAGGTGAGCTGCGTATCGTTATTTCGCTTATTTTGCGTATTCTGTTCATTCAAGGGTGATATTTCGATTTCAACTGTATCGACAGATTTTTTTGTAGGCGTATATATTTTTTTCTTTGGAACGAGTTCGGACAGATCCCAAAAATCGTCTAAATTTTTACTTTTATCATACTCTGCCAAAATATCACCGCCTTTCTGAAAGATTCAAAATACCCATCATTATATTGTACCATATCACGACTTGTCTGTCAATGCTACGGAGAATTTTTGTTTTTCAGAATTCTGAAAATATTTTCAACCGTGTTTAACTTGACATTTTTTTTTATATGTGTTAAACTTTAGTAAAGTAATATTTCAACAATATATAATAACGGAGGATCTTAAAAATGGAAAATTATCTTTCCCCTAACGACCCGCGTTTTCTGGCAGACACCGATTCGAAATCGATACAAAACGCTATCGACGCAGCCGAAAAAGGACCGATAAGAACGGTACGTATTCCCCGCGTTTGCGCACGTACGGGCGCGGAAGAATGGGTGATAGACAAGTCTATCCTTCTCCCTTCGAATATCACGATAATTCTTGAAGACTGCCACCTTACGTTAGCGGAGGGTGTTTATGAAAATATTTTCCGTAACAAAAATCTTTATACGGAAACCTCCAACAAGCCCGAGGGAAAGCAGAGTGGTATCAGGATCATCGGTGAGGGCGACGCAATTTTAGACGGCGGCAAAGGAAACGACCTTTTGGAGCGTACCAGCGAAAAGGACGGCAGACCCAGTATTCGCTTTAACAACTTTATTTTATTACATAACGTAAGCGATTACGTTTTGGAAAATTTCTCTTGTATAAATCTTCGTTGGTGGGCAATAAATCAGATTTGTTGCACACATGGGCGTATTGAAAATCTGCGCTTTTTCAACGGAAATTTGATACCGAATCAAGACGGAATAGATATTAGACTCGGTTGTTCGCACATATATATCAACAACATAACGGGGCGTTGCGGAGACGACGTCATCGCGCTTTCAGCGTTCCCACTCACTAAAGAGCGCGAGAGATTCCTCGTAGAAGGAATGGATTGCGATATTCACGACATCACTATAACGAACGTATCGGCTGACACCGTCTATTCCGTAGTTGCGCTTCGAAACACGGACGGCGCGAAGATGTACCGAATCACACTTGAAAACATCAAATCTTCGGGCGGTACATACGGTCCGCGAAGTGTGGTTCGTATCGGTCAGAATCTCTATTTCAAAAACCGTACGTCTATACTCGGTGAAACATATGACATTAACGTTCGGGGCGTACATTCCCTACACCGCGGAACGATATTTATCGGCGGCGCGCTTAAAGACTCGCACATTTCCGACGTTTATGCGTATGGAACTTCAATGAGCGCGATATCCACCTATGCTATACATAAATTCCATGAGAAAAAGAAAATGTTCGCATGGGGCGGTGCTACAATGGAAAACGTTATATTTGAAAACATACATTACAACGGCACGGCGGGACACTGCGACGAGGAAGTAATGAATGAACCCGGAACAAAGTACGACGGTTGCGCGCTTGATTTCAGACGTATGCGCGACGACGACTATTTTAAGAACGTCATATTTAAAAACGTTTTCACGCGTGAAGGCACAGAGCTTTGCATCGCTTGTGATAAGGTAGATCCCGATATTCGCAATTAAATTTACAGAGGACAGTTCCCTAAAGGAGCTGTCCTCTGTATGTTTTTATATTGTTTTTTCAATATTTCTCCAAAAGCTCTTTTTGATAAAGCGACGGCGTTTTTCCCGTTTGCTCCTTGAACACCTTGGTAAAATGAGATTGCGAGCAAAATCCTGTTTCCAATGCTATTTCCAACAAGGATTTTTCTCCTGACATCAGCAATTTTTTTGCCTTTTCCACACGCATTACCGTTACGTATTTTGACGGTGTTATACCGACATTTTTAGTAAATACGGCTTGAAGATGGTTTGGCGAAACATTTACTGCCTCGGCAAGCGCATTTAAAGAACAATCGGAGCTATAATTCTTTTTGATATATCCATATGTCTTTTGCACTATCCAATTAACAGGTCGTGCGCCCGATCGCTCTTCACTATTCTCACAAGCTCGCAGACAACGGTAAAGGATATCCGTAAACAATGCGTTTATACGCACAGTATCTATTTGATCATCGCTTGAATTGATAAAACATGAACCAAGCTTATTAAACGTATCCACAAGAGCTTCGAGCCTATCATCATTTTCAATATACGTACATGTCGGCATAGAATCCAAGACCGACAATATATCACGATCGATATTTTCTGATAGGTGAATGTGAATGAAATTACATCTCACAGGAAAATCGCTGTAGCGTAGTTGCCCCGGTTTTGCGCAAATCAGCATACCGCGGCGAACGGGATATGCATTTCCGTCCACATGACTTACGCCACAGTCTGTATGAAATAATTCTATTTCATAACGCTCAACCTTTCTGGTAACACTCTTGGTTTGCCCTTTTCTCCAAATAGTACTATCAAAAATACCGCAATAGATATCTTCGTTAATTTTTAACATAGGAGTCTCCAATCATTAGAAAATGATAAATCATAGTATGATATTGATATACATACGCCATTTTATCGTGATATAATATAAAAAAGCCTATATTATTATAGCACATATTTTTGCTTTTGTATATAGACTTTTAATATTATTTTACTGAGAGGTATTTTTATGGAACGATTGATCCGCCAAGGGAAACTTCCCTATTTTAGCTCATCCGAGATAGAATTTTCTCGTTTAGGAATCGGTTTTGAAAAGCTTGACAGAGACGTTTTTGATCCAAACAAGGCGTATGACAAGGTCTCAAAGATAGGAGTCAAGAAAATACGTATCCAATCAGGCTGGATGAAGACAGAAAAGGTCAAAGGAGTATACGACTTCTCATGGCTTGATACGATAGTCGACAATCTCATCTCAAGAGGAATGCAGCCTTGGCTCTGTCTGTGCTATGGAAATCCGCTTTACACAAAGCTTGCCGAGTCGGTATTCGGTGCTGTCGGCTGTCCTCCCGTTGAAAGCCGAGAAGAGACAGACGCGTGGCTTCGCTACGTTGAGGCGACGGTAAAGCATTTCAAGGGCAAAATATCGCTTTACGAGATTTGGAACGAGCCAGATTGTATGTACTCCTGGAAACACTTTGGAGAAGCAAAAGAAAATATCGACCGTGAAAGAAACGCGTGTGAATACGGAATATTGGCAAGTGAAACGGCGCAGATCATAAGAAAAGCCGACGCCGAAGCAAAGATAGCGGCTTTCGGCTTAGGTCATATAGCAAACTTGAAGTGGGTAAACGATGCGTTATCTACGGGTCTTTACAAATACATAGATTACGTTACATTCCATGTATATTCCTCGACCGACGCCCGCAGAGGAAGAAAGATAGCCTCGCTTCGCGATCTTGTAAATTCCTATAACCCAAATATCAAGCTGATACAGGGTGAGTCGGGAGCGCAGACCAGAAGCGACGGTCACGGAGCTATGAAGGGATTTGCGTGGTCGCGTGAGAAGCAGACGAAATATCTTTTGAGAACTCTTATTTGCGATCTTCACGAGGGTGTGGAATTCACCTCGTACTTCTCCACAATGGATATGATAGAGGCTCTTACTGGAAAGGTTGGCAACAAAGCAAGCTATCTTGATTACGGTTATTTCGGTGTCATCAGCGCCGAGTTTGACGAGGACGGCAGAGCTACGGGAGATTATACCGAAAAGCCTTCATATTACGCTTTGTCGGCACTCTCTTCGCTGTTGAAAGGAAATGCGTGTGCCGAGGCTATTCCCTATGCCATTGAGGACCTTCCGTCAAGACGTGTCAACGGAAACGATTGCTCGGACAGAGATATTCAGGTATACAATTTCAAGCTTGACGACGGAAGCAAGGCAATGATATATTGGAAAAAGGCAGATATTCTTACCGAGACCTACGAGGGCACGGCAACATTCTGCGTTTACGGACAGAAGAATGATAATATTCAAATCTGCGATCTGAAGGACGGCACTCTTTACGATCTTCCCGAGGGAATGGTAGAGGATCTGGGCAACGGTGGTGTAAGATTTAAAAACATTCCCATTACCGACAGCCCATTGGCGATATTGTTTAAATGATTAATAAAATTACCGCATTGGTGACGTTTTTTCGTTGCCAATGCGGTTTTGGTGATCTTTAGAAGTTAAAATTTAAATTTTTTTGCGTATTTTTTCGATATCCCCTTGAAAATATTGAGATTTTGGAGTATACTATATAAGATTGGAAAATAATTTTTTCGGAGGATAAAAATGGCTGAATTAAAAAAACTCTCTAATTTTGACGGAGTCAAGGGCCCCGTTCTTACTATCGTTATGGACGGTGTCGGAATCGCTCCCGACAACGCGGCTAACGCAGTTGTTGCCGCATACACTCCCACACTTGATATGCTTATGGCAAAGTACCCCATGGTGAAGCTTAAGGCTCACGGTACGGCGGTCGGTCTTCCCTCTGACGACGACATGGGTAACTCCGAGGTCGGTCACAACGCTCTCGGTGCGGGTCAGGTCTTTGCGCAAGGAGCCAAACTCGTTTCTCAGTCTATTGAAAGCGGAAAGATGTTCGCTTCTGAGACTTGGAAGGCGATAGTCTCCAACGCAAAAGAAAACAATGGCACACTTCACTTTATTGGACTTTTCTCGGACGGTAACGTTCACTCTCACATCGATCACCTCAAGGCTATGATAGCAGAGGCTAAAGCAGAGGGCATTGCAAAGGTAAGGATCCACGTTCTTATCGACGGTCGTGACGTTGGTGAGACAAGTGCTCTTGAATATATCGATCCTTTTGAGGATTTCCTCGCTTCGCTCCGTGACGAAAGCTTTGACATCTGCATCGCTTCGGGCGGCGGACGTATGAAGATCACTATGGACCGCTATGAAGCAGACTGGTCTATGGTCGAGCGCGGCTGGCAGACCCACGTTCTCGGCGAGGGTAGACAGTTTGCAAGTGCTAGTGAAGCAGTTAAGGCTTACCGTGAGGAATACAAGGTCATCGACCAAGACCTTCCTCCCTTCGTTATCGCAAAGGACGGCGCGCCTGTCGGAACTATCAACGACGGCGACAGCGTTATCTTCTACAACTTCCGCGGTGACCGCTCTATCGAGATATCCAAGGCGTTTGACGCACCCGCGGGTGATTTTGACAAGTTTGACCGCAAGCGCGTACCTAACGTTGTCTACGCGGGTATGCTTGAATACGACGGCGACCTTCACATTCCGAAGAGATATCTCGTATCTCCCCCCGAGATCACGAACACCATGAGCGAATATCTCGCTGACACGGGAGTTAAGCAGCTCGCTATCTCCGAGACACAGAAATACGGTCACGTAACTTATTTCTGGAACGGAAACCGTTCGGGCAAGTTCTCCGAGGAGCTTGAGACATATATTGAGATCCCCTCCGACGTCGTTCCCTTTGAGCAGAGACCTTGGATGAAGTGCGCTGAGATCACCGACAAGCTTATCGAGTGTCTTGAAAGCGGCGAATACAAGTATCTCCGCGTTAACTTCCCCAACGGAGACATGGTCGGTCACACGGGCTCTATGCTCGCGACTCGTTGCTCTATGGAAGCACTTGATCTTCAGCTTGCTCGAATCCTCGCGGCTCTTGACAAGGTTGGCGGTGTTGCTCTTATTACGGCAGACCACGGAAACGCTGACGAAATGTATGAGATCGACAAAAAGAGCGGACAGCCTAAAGCTGACAAGAACGGCAACTACAAGGCAAAGACGAGCCACACGCTCAATCCCGTTCCCTGCATCATCTACGACAACGTAAACGCAGGCGCATATACGGTCAAGGCTGACGAAGGCAACTTCGGTCTTTCCAACGTAGCCGCTACCATGGTAAACCTCATGGGCTATGAAGCTCCTGAGATGTGGGACGAAAGTATCATTAAGTTTTAATTGATATAAACAACAAAAGCTAACGGTTTATAAAAACCGTTAGCTTTTGTTGTTTATCAAACGTCGCGTCTGCCCTCAAGGGCGCGTCCGAGTGTTACCTCGTCGGCATATTCAAGGTCTGCGCCCACGGGGATACCGTATGCAAGGCGCGTTACCTTAACGCCGAGCGGCTTTAAGGCTCTTGAGATATACATTGCGGTAACCTCGCCGTCGGGCGTGGGATTGGTCGCTATAATGACCTCTTTTATACCCTCTGCCTTGACTCTTTCGACAAGTGAATCAAAGCGTATCTTATCGGGAGTGATGCCGTTTACGGGTGAAATAACGCCTCCGAGAACGTGGTAAAGTCCGCAATATTCGCGTACCTTTTCTATTGACATTACAGCTTTAACGTCCTCAACGACGCAAATAACTCCGCGGTCACGCGTATCGTCATCGCAAATGTAACAGATATCCTCGTCGGTAAGATTTCCGCATATGGGACAAGGATGTATCCGTGTCTTTGCCTCGATTATAGCCTCGGCAAACGCCCTTGCCTCGTCTTCCTCAAGATCGATAACGGAAAAAGCCATTCGCATAGCAGTTTTTCTTCCGACGCCCTGAAGCCGTCCGAATTGCTCGGCTAAGCGTTGTAAGGATTCAATATAGTCGGTCATATCAGAACATTCCCGGGAAGCCCATGCTACCCGTTATCTTGGACATTTCCGCGCTATTGGTATCGTCAACGCGCTTGATAGCCTCGTTTACTGCGGCAACGAGAATATCGGAAAGTGTTTCGATATCGTCGGGGTCTACTATCTCGGGCTGAATGTCGATAGCGAGTATCTCCTTTTTACCGTTGATCTTTACGCCTACGACTCCGCCGCCCGCGGAGATATCGTACTCGCGCGCGTCAAGGTCTGCCTGAAGCGCCTCCATATCCTCCTGCATCTTCTGTGCCTGACGGATCATAGCGTTCATATTCTGGGGTCCGCCTCCCATTCCCTTTGGTAAATTAGCTTTCATTTTTATGTCTCCTTTATTTTAAAAATTCAGATCGTCAAGGTCGGTCTCTTCCTCTTCCTCGCCCGATATAACTCCAAAAACAAGCTCTGAATCTTTTATATCGCGTTGAAGAGTTAAGCAAAGAGCCGCTCTTATATTATCGGCATGAGGCGCTTTATTGACCATGGAAAGCGCAAAATCATTTGGAAATCTTATATAAATCCTGCCGTTTTGATCGGTAAACGCTCTTCCCTGTCTCATAAACGCAAGGGCTGCCATGTCACCCGAAGCCGCTCTTTCGGCTATCTCATTCCAGCCGCGAAGAACGCGCAAGGTGTCATCTGCCGTATCGGCTTTTGTGGGTATTTGCGCGGCATCTCCCTTTTCGTTTTCTTCTTTTTTCTCTTGCTCCTTTGCTTCGGTCTCAACCGAGATATCGGAAGCTGTATTCTGCGGCATACGAATTCCGACCGCCAAGGAATTTTCGATCTTTGAAATTCTCGAAAGGATAGCATCGGGAGAAAAATCAAGCGTTGTATCGCTCATTTTTATCAAAGCCATTTCGGCAACGGTCCGCTTTGCCGAGCCCGACTTTTGCATGGTATAAAAGGCATCGTCAAGCATTCTGCAATGATATATCAAGGTCTCCTTTGTAAACAGAGCCGCCGTCTTTTTCAAGCGTTCGGTCTCTGTCTCGGTAAGGTCAAGATAATTACCCGCATTCGAAGTCGTTTTGATAACGAGCATATCGCGATAAAACGCAACGAGGTCTTGCCAGAACACCAAAATATCCTTTGACGAGCGAACGACCGAGTCGATTATCGAAAAGATAGCGTCAAAGTTGCCGCTCGATATCGCCTTAACGGTATTTTCAAGCTCCTCTCTGCCACCTGTTCCAAGTGTCTCGACAACGAGAGCGGGTGTGATGTCCCCTCTTGTTCCCGCGCAAAGCTCCAAAAGGCTTATCGCGTCTCTCATTCCGCCCTGCGCCATTTTTGCGATAATACGCAAAGCCTCATTATCGTACTTTATGCCCTCTTTATCCGCGATATAAGAAAGTCTTTCCATAAGCACCTCGGTCGAGATACGGCGGAAGTCAAATCTCTGACAACGGGAAACTATGGTTGCGGGAAGCTTATGAAGCTCTGTGGTCGCAAGAATAAAGACGACGTGTGAGGGCGGCTCTTCAAGCGTTTTCAAGAGCGCGTTGAATGCGCTTCCGCTGAGCATATGGACCTCGTCGACGATATAAACGCGGTACTTCAAGGACGACGGCGTATATACGACCTCGTCGCGAATATCACGGATATTATCAACGCCGTTGTTGGACGCGGCGTCCATTTCAAGAACGTCGGTAGCTATTCCCGCATCTATTGCCATACAAGACGCGCATTTATTACATGGGCTTCCGTTTATCGGCGCTTCACAGTTGACTGCTTTTGCGAGTATCTTCGCGCAAGTCGTTTTTCCCGTTCCGCGAGAACCGCAAAACAGATACGCGTGCGAAAATTTGCCCGTTTCGGTCTCATGCTTTAAAATAGACGTTATATGCTCTTGTCCGTACACGTCGTCGAATATCTGCGGACGCCATTTACGGTATAAAGCTTGATACATTTTCACACCCCCTATAATAAAAAACAGACTGTCAAATAAGACCATACACCTCAAGATCGAATCTCACCTTTACGCGATCTCCGTTCCTCCTGCTCCGAGCAGGCTGCCTCGCGGCACATCGGGTATACCGCTTAATGCTGCTTGGTTCCCCACCTGACATGGTTCACAGCTCCCAATTGCGCAAGACCCACTCTTCAACGCAGGAGAATACGGCTCAGCCGTATCAGATCGACCCTCAAAAAAGGAATGAACCCCTGCTGTAGCGGATTTCAGGTACAGGGCTCCGCTAATTCCCCGGCTGGTATGGCCTTATTTCACAGCCTGTTGCTGTGCAAACTTCGCGCGAACGAAGTTTACCTATATAGTATAACAGATTTCACTTGATTTTTCAAGTACATTTTTTAATTTTATCTTTTTATTTACATTTTATTTTAAAAAGAAACTCGGCTGACAAATTAGCACTAAAAACTTTAGGCGGTAAAATTTGTCTGCTTCAAATTTTGATTTATCGGGGAGGTTGATTTGACGAAACGGCAAATTGCAAACGAAACGATTTTCACCAAAAGCCTTCTCCAGCGGAGAAGGTGTCACGAGTTTACGAGTGACGGATGAGGAGATCGCCGTTTAGCCTATGCATAATTTGCTCTCCTCATCAGTCACCTTCGGTGACAGCTTCTCCGCTGGAGAAGCCTTTGATACTAACCGTTTACTTTTATTCTTGATATTTTAATAATTCAAACTCCACGACAAACCGCAATTTGTTTGCTTCAAATTTTGATTTATCGGTGAGTTTGATTTGACGAAACGGCAAATTGCAAACGAAACGATTTTCACCAAAAGCCTTCTCCAGCGGAGAAGGTGTCACGAGTTTACGAGTGACGGATGAGGAG
>SVUA01000005.1:0-81636 GCA_015063485.1 Oscillospiraceae bacterium
CCTCACCCGACTTCGTCGTCAGCTCCTCGACGTTTGCTCCGCAAACTCGACTCCGCTTGCGGAAGCTTTACACAAGGGAGCCTCAAGTTCGTGCAAACATCAACGCACCGACAAACCGCAATTTGTTAAAAATAATTTTCACCAAAATCCGCAAAATTTCAAAAAAGACTTGACAAGCACTCATGTTTTGCGTATAATATTTGTATATAAAACCGATGATTAAGAGGAGTAACTGTTAGATTCGGATACAGAGAGTCGCCGTTCGGTGCAAGGCGATTCCGATATTTCAGCGAATGGACTTATGAGGGCGGTCGAACCCACTTTGATTCAAGTGGCAGTAGCAACCGACGGTGACCGAAGCCGTTATATTTCGGAGTCATTACAGATGACGCAGAGTGGGCGCATTGCGCCAATTCGGGTGGTACCGCAGGTTTATTCTCCTGTCCCAGAAATCTTGGGGCAGGTTTTTTGTTTGGAGGGAAACGGTATGTTTACAATGTCAAAGCGATGGCGAGGCTCGGTGTAACTCAAATAGAAAAGTATAATATATAATTATAATATAGAAAAGATAAAAAGGAGAAATAAAATGAAATTAAACGGTGTTGATTTTGATACTTATTTTAACAATTATCCCGACAAGAACGGATATTTCGGCAAATACGGCGGTGTATATATAGACGACAAGCTGAAAGACGCCATGGCTGAGATAACCGAGGCTTATTATTCTATCTGTCAGTCAAGAAAATTTATCGCGGAGTTGCGCAGAATAAGAAAGGAATTTCAGGGCAGACCCACGCCTGTTACACATCTTGAAAGACTTTCGGACGCTCTTGGCGGTAAGGTTCAGCTTTACGCAAAGCGCGAGGACTTGAACCACTCGGGCGCGCATAAGCTCAATCACTGCATGGGCGAGGCGCTTCTCGCAAAATACATGGGCAAGAAAAAGGTCATAGCGGAGACGGGCGCGGGACAGCACGGTGTTGCTCTCGCAACCGCGGCGGCGTATTTTGGACTTGAGTGCGACATATACATGGGCTCTGTCGATATTAAGAAACAAGCTCCGAACGTAGCCCGTATGAAGATACTCGGCGCAAATGTCATTGAGGTAACTCACGGACTAAAAACTCTTAAAGAAGCTGTTGATGCGGCATTTGACGCATACAGTAAGGAATATAAGGATTGTATCTACTGCATAGGCTCTGTTTTAGGCCCTCATCCTTTTCCGATGATGGTCCGCGACTTCCAGAGCGTAGTCGGTATAGAGGCAAGGGAACAGTTCATCGAAATGACGGGTCATTTGCCAAGCGCGATAGTGGCGTGCGTAGGCGGCGGCTCTAACGCGGCAGGACTTTTCGCGGGATTCTTGAACGACCCCATAGATATTTACGGTATCGAGCCTCTCGGCAGAGGACCAAAGCTTGGCGACCATGCGGCAAGTCTTAAATACGGAACAGAGGGCATTATGCACGGCTTTAACAGTATAATGCTTAAGGACGAGAACGGTGAGCCTGCACCCGTATATTCGGTAGCGAGCGGACTTGATTATCCTTCTTCAGGTCCTGAACACGCATTCTTGCAGGAGATCGGTAGAGTAAAATACGACGTTATCGACGACGAAGAGACGATAGACGCGTTCTTCAAGCTTTCTCGCCTTGAGGGAATTATCCCCGCGATCGAAAGCTCCCACGCTGTCGCATACGGTATGAAACTTGCAAAGACCATGGAGCACGGCTCGGTTCTTATCAACCTCTCGGGAAGAGGAGACAAGGATATGGACTACATAATCGAGAATTACGGAATAAGATAATAGAAAGCACGGCAATTCGTTTGAATTGCCGTGTTTTTTTATTTATCCTTCTTCAAAGACTTTCTCGTCCCATCGGGATATTGAATGACCGTGTTATCAAGCATACCGCCAAAGGAAAGGCGTATCTCCGCGATATATTCATCGCGGAGAGCCTTTTGCTCGGCTAATTCAGCCTCATTAAGAGGCTCGACCTTGGATTTTCTCGCAAGCTCGTTTATTCTGTCAATTTTAGCTCTTTCCATTTATAACACCTTAAGCTCTGAGCGAAAGACCAAGCTCTTTTTCAAGGGTCGCAAGTATCTTTCCCGCAACCTTATCGGCTTCTTCAACGGTCAGCGTACGGTCAGAAGCGCGAAGAACAACACGCAAGGAAACAGACTTCTTTTTCTCACCAACCTGATGACCTCTGTAAATGTCAAACAAAGATACGCTTTCAACAAGCTTTCCGCCCGCGCGGCTCATTGTCGACTGGATCGTTCCGACCTCAAGCGCTTCGTCACAAACAAATGAGAAGTCACGCGTGGTAGCGGGGAACTTGGGCAGAGGAGTGTAGAGCTTATGAGCGTTCATCATGTCGAATATCGCGTCAAAATCAAGCTCTGCGGCATATACGGGGGTATCAACGCCGTAGTTTGCAAGTGCGAGCGGGTGGACTTGTCCGAAAATACCTATCTGTTTGCCGTTGGCATATATTGCCGCGCAACGACCGGGGTGATAAGACGGGTCATTCGAAACAGCCTTGTATTCGATATTTTTAATATCGGCAAGCTTGAAAATGTTCTCGCAAACACCCTTCAAGGTGTAGAAATCGCAGTCTCCGTACATGCCGACAGAAAGCACCTTGTTTTCATTCGGAAGCTTGTCGGGAGTTGTGGGAATATAGACCGTCGCTATCTCAAACAATCTTACGTTTTCATTGTTGAAATTGTAGTTTCTCGTGATAACTTCCATCATAGAGGGCAGAGAAGTCGTTCTCATAACGCTCGTGTCCTCGCCGAGAGGATTGGAAATAACCACGGAGTTGCGAAGAGCGCTGTCTTCGGGAAGACGTATCTTGTCGTAGTATTTTGGACTGATGAAAGAGAATGTCTGTATCTGGTCGAGACCCATTCCGCACATAGCCATCTCAACGTCGACCTCAAACTGCTGCTTTGTGGTGCGTCCGCCTTGAGTAGTCTCTCCCTTTATCTTGCTTGATACGATATTGTTATAGCCGTAGATTCTCGCGATCTCTTCCGCAACGTCGTTCATGCAACCGATATCGGCGCGGAACGAGGGCGCTATTATCTTGCTTCCGTCTATCTTAAAATCAAGAGTTGTAAGGATCTTTTTCATTTCTTCTTCGGAAACGTCAGTTCCAAGGAATCCGTTTATAACGTTTACGTCAAGAGGAAGAACGGTAGGCTCTTTCTTGCCGGGGTAAACGTCGATGATCTCGTTTACGACCTCACCCGCGCCAAGCAATTCAACAAGCTCGCAAGCGCGCTCAAGACCTGCATAACAGTTTTCGGGGTCAAGACCCTTTTCGTATCTCGAGGAGCTTTCGGTACGCATACCGTTTTTCTTTGCGGTAACACGAACGGAAGAGCCAAGGAAACAAGCAGACTCGAAAACTACTGTTTTCGTAGTGTTTTCAATTTCGCTGTTAGCTCCGCCCATAACTCCCGCAAGAGCGACAGCCTTGTTCGCGTCCGCAATAACGAGCATGGAATTATCAAGTGTGTGATCCTGATCGTCAAGAGACTTGAAGATCTCACCGTCATTCGCGCGGCGAACGACGATAGCCGAGCCGTCAAGACAGGTGTAATCGAACGCGTGCATAGGCTGACCGTATTCAAGCATTACGTAGTTCGTAATGTCAACGATATTGTTGATAGGACGAACACCGCTTGCGCGAAGGCGCATACGAAGCCATAAGGGCGAGGGCTCTATCTTTACGTTCTTAACGACTCTTGCCATGTAGCGATGGCAAAGATCGGGAGCGTCTATCTTGACAGAGAGATAATTTCCTATCTTGTCTCCGTCGTTTACGCATTTAACAGAAGGAGTGCGCTCCTTGTATTCGCGGCCAAAGGAAACCGCGGTTTCTCTTGCAAGACCCGTAACAGAGAGGCAATCGGGGCGGTTAGAGGTGATCTCGAACTCAACCACGGTATCACGAAGCATAAGCGCGTCGCGGATATCCATGCCTATCTTGTCCGCATACTCCTCGTCGAGTATAAGGATACCGTTGGGCTCTTTGCCGGGCATATCGTGCTCGGTGAGGTTAAGCTCACCCATAGAGCAGAGCATACCGTCCGACTGAACTCCGCGGAGTTTGCCCGATTTGATAACAACGTCACCGGGGAGCTTTGCAACGGGAATAGCCGCGGGAACGATAGCGCCCTCGAAAACGTTTTGTGCGCCCGTAACTATCTGAACTGTCTTTTCACCGATATCCACCTGACATATCTGAAGATGGTCGCTATTCTCGTGAGGCTTTATTTCAGTAATACGCGCAACGACTACGTTCTCAATGTCCTCGGCAAGAATTTCATATCCTTCGACCTTTGAGCCAGTGTCGGTCATGCGGTCGCAATAATCTTTTACATCAATATCCGATACGTCAACGTAATCGGATAACCAATTTTTTGATAAATTCATGTATCTTTCTCCTTATCAAAATTAGAATTGATCCAAGAAACGAACGTCGTTTTCGTACAAAAGACGCATATCGTCAATGCCGTATTGCTTCATTGCAATACGCTCAACGCCAAGACCAAACGCGAAACCGCTATAAACGTTAGGATCTATTCCGCAGTTTTCAAGAACGAACGGGTGTACCATACCTGCGCCGAGTATCTCTATCCAACCCTCGTTTTTACAAACTCGGCAACCCTTTCCGCCGCAAACGAAGCAAGAAACGTCGACCTCTGCGGAGGGCTCGGTGAACGGGAAGTGGTGAGGGCGGAAACGCAAACGAGCGTCCTCTCCAAAGAGAGTTTTAGCAAAGGTCTCAAGCATACCCTTAAGATCGCCCATCGTGATACCCTTGTCAACGACAAGACCTTCGATCTGGTGGAACAAAGGCGAGTGTGTAGAGTCAACGGCATCGGAACGGTAAACGCGGCCGGGAGAAATAATGCGTATCGGAGGCTTCTGCTTCTCCATAGTTCTTACCTGAACGGGAGAGGTCTGCGAACGGAGCAGAATATTGTCGGTGATATAAAAGGTATCCTGCGTGTCTCTCGCGGGGTGGTTCTCGGGAATGTTGAGCGCCTGAAAATTGTAGTAATCGTACTCGACTTCAGGTCCTTCAACGATAGAGAATCCCATACCTATAAAGATATCCTCTATATTTCTTTGAATTTGAGTCAAAGGGTGAAGATGTCCCATTCTTGACGCTTTAGCGGGGAAGGTAACGTCTATTTTTTCTTCCTCAAGCTTCTTTTGCAGGAGCTTTTCTTTTTCTTCCTTCACCTTTTCGCCAAGAGCCTTTTCAATGTCTGCTCTGACTTCGTTTGCGATCTGACCGACAACGGGACGCTCCTCTGCGGTCAATGCTCCCATGCCGCGCAATACGGCGGTAAGCTCTCCCTTTTTTCCAAGATAATGAATACGGATCTGCTCAAGATCTGCGCCCTCGGTCGCAATAGCCAAAAGCGCTTCTTCTCTGATTTTTTGAAGCTTTTCTTTCATTTTCTTTCCTTTCATATATATATGTTTTGGCGTACGCAAAAAAATAAGACCCTATCCTGAACTTGACGTTAGGACGGGGCAAAAACTCCGCGGTACCACCTAAATTTCGGCTGCAAAGCCAACACTTTGACGACGTATAACGGTGTCTGCCGTATCCCGCTACTAAAGTTCACAGGATCTGCTCCGAAGCGAAACGCGTATCTTTTCTGCCGACATCGCTCACAGCCAAGGCGACGCTCTCTGAAACGGTTAATGAAAAGACGCAAACTTCATCAATGCATTTACCTAAATATTATATCACACTTTATTTATAATTGCAAGAAGTTTTTAAAATATTTTTTAAAATAATACATTAATATAAAAGAATGTGTAACATAATAAGATAGAATACTTTAAATTTTGATTTATCGGTGGGTTTGATTTGACGAAATGGGTACATTTCCTAGCCTTCTCCTGTGGGAGAAGGGGGACCGCCGCAGCGGTGGATGAGGAGTTGCTTTGCGTTTAAAGACACCTCATCCGTCTTTTGCTTCGCAAAATCCACCCAATGTCCGACTTGTCGGACTTGGCTGTTGCTTGCAACAAGATTCTCCCTCAGGAGAAGGCTTGGGTTTGTGCGAACTTTTCGCTTATACTTCTCCCCTATAAACCGCAATTTGTTTGATCTTTCGTTTAATAAAAACGGATACCGCGTTTGCGGTATCCGTTTGAAATCTTAAATTATTCTTCTTCAACAGGGACGTACTTGATGTAATCCTTAAGCTTGGTCTTTGTGAAGATGGGAGTTCCGTAATAGGTGTACTTGATCTTCGAAAGCTCTTTGCTTGTAAGGGTCGCGTTCTGGTTGAAGATGATAGGAATGATAGGAAGATCGTTCATAAGGAGCTGTTCTGCCTCGTGCAAGAGAACCGAACGCTTAGCGATATCCTTTTCAGCGAAAGCAGCTTCTATCTTAGCATTGTACTCTTCGCTGTTGTAACCCGACTTGTGAGAGGGTATATTGAATTCGATACTGTTATCGTCAGCAGCCGCGCCGCCCGTGTATGCCTTTGCGAAAGGAGCAAGCATAGAGAAAGCATCTGCGGAGAGAGCGGTGTAATCGATAGCCGCTACCTCGTATTTTCCTGCTCTGTAATTTTCGTAGAAGATATCGTCCTTAACGCCTTCGATAGCCTCGTTGGTCGTAAGAAGGATATGCTTGTTGTCGATAACGTCTATCTTGTTAAGAGCAACGTGGAAACCAAGCTCAGTCCAAGCTTCCTGAACCATCTCTGCGATCTTAACGTGAACGTCGTCGTAAGAGGGAACGGAGATAGCAAACATATAGTCGCCTGCATTTACACCTGCGGAGGAGAGAAGACCCTTAGCCTCGTCAAGATTTGCGTTTGCGGCGAGAATATTTCCGCCAACCTCACGGAAGGAAGCCTTCTTAGAGGTGGAGTCAAATACGGGAGCGGGGATCAAACCGCCTGCGGCCTTTGCGAATACAACTGCGTCTGCGATAGCCTGACGGTCAATAGCAAGAGAAAGTGCCTTGCGAACCTCGGTCTTAGCGAAGATCTTTTCTCCTGCTTCACCCTCAACGAGAGTGTCGTCATAAACAGAAGTGTTTGCCTTCAATGCCTCAAAGCCTGCCGCGTCATACTTGCGTACGACTGCGTTCTGATTGAGAAAATATGTATGAGTGCTGAGCGCATCTGTAACGGCAGCCTGATCCTTCCATTCGCCACGGAGAGAGAGCGGGATATCGCCTACGTAGAAGATCTTTCCTTCGTTGTAAGCAGCCTTGATCTCTTCGTCGGTCATGGTATAGTCAACTACCAAGCGGTAAGGCGTAACGGACTCATCAATGGGATCGTTTGCGATATCGCGATAGTAGTAAGAGTTTCTCTCAAGGGTAAGACCTGCATCCTCGGGATCGTAGGATATAGAACGGAGACGGAACGGACCGTTCGTAACCATAGTAGAGGGCTTCTTCGCCCAGTCGATCTCGTATTCTGCGCGTCTGATGATATCCTCACGGATAGGAGCAAGAGCGTAAGAGGTCAGGTTAACGAGGAACTGATCGTAATCGATAGGACCGTTGAAGTGGATCTCCAACTGAGTCTCGTTAAGTGCGTATATACGAACGTCGTCAATGGACATTTCGCCTTCTTTAGCTTCACGCGCATACTTGATATCAAACAGGAGAGAAGCTGCCTCGAAGGAGTTAGAAACGTCAAGGATACGCTTCCAAGCATAAACAACGTCATTTGCCGTTACAGCAACGCCGTCCGTCCATGCGGTGTCATTAAGGGTAATGACCATTTTGTATTCCTGAGCATTTTCGTCCTCAACGATCTTGTAGTCCTTTGCAAGAGATTTCTGAACCTTGCCGTTTTCTCCAAGAACGAAGAGGTTATCAAACATAAGGCTGACGACCTTGAGAGCCGCTTCGTTGCCATAAGCGTGAGCGGGGTCAAAGTTATAGATCATGTCGTTGATGTACATATAGATGTACGCGCCTTTGTCTTTTTCGTCTTCATTTTTCTTCGAACAACCTACAAAAACAGTTGCCAACATAACAAGACAAAGCAGAAGTGAAACAATTTTTTTCATCATTATATCAAAACCTCCTATGGTTTGAAAAACTGTGATACCGTTACAGGTACTTTACTCTAAACATTATACCATTTTTTTGTTATAAAATCAATGTAAAACATAGCAAGATTTTCACTTTTGGTTATGTGCACAATTATTTGCGAATAAGCTTGTCTAATTTGCCCATAAAAATTACAGAAAAGAGTAAAAAATGGAAAAATATATTCGTTCAGATCTTCTCGAAGAGAGTTTTTGCGCCGATTTTGGCGGTTCGCAACGCTCGATGAGAGCTCCCGTGACAAAAAATAAAATTTTCAGTCTTTACAGAACACGAGTTGAAGAAGACGATAACACCCCAAATTTAAGCCATCCAAAAGGAAATTATATAACCTTTTTTTCTTCCGATATCATAAGCCTTTCAAATAAAGATTTCGACACGTTGACCGTTGCCGTTTCCCGCGAGTTGAGAGACCTGATGCTATCAAAGGTGAAAAATATCGATTCCGTAATGATCGTAGGACTTGGAAACCCGTCGATCACATCGGATTCTCTCGGAGCAAAAACTATCGAAAAAATAAGCGTGTTAAATGAGATAGGAAAAAAGCCTCATGCATATGCTTTTTCGGTAGGAGTATCTTCTGTAACGGGAATAGAGACGGCAGAGCATATAAAAGGGTTGAGCGGCGTTTGCCGTCCCGATCTGATATTGGTGATAGATTCTTTGGCGGCAAGAAGCAGAAAAAGGTTATATTCCACAGTACAGATGTCCGATGCGGGAATTATTCCGGGCGCGGGAATAGGAGATCTCAGATCTCCGATAAACGAGGATACCGTTGGCGCTCCCGTTATTTCAATAGGTGTTCCTACGGTCATATCCTCATCAACGCTTATTTGCGACACGCTAAAGGACGCGGGAATAGAAAGTATATCCAAGGAGCTGAAAGCCACGCTTGATTCTGATAAAAGCTTTTTTGTCACGTCGGGATATTGCGACATAGAGATAAAGGGCGCGTCAATGATGCTCTCAAGAGCTATCGAGCTTGCATGTTTTGAGAATATATAATATCCTTTGTGAATATTCTTTAATAAATATTTATAAGGAGGAAAGAAGCTTTATGAAATTATTTAACCAAAAAAATAAAAAAGAGCTTCCGCAAAGCAAAGAGATCCCAAAAATAAGTGATGGAAGATACGGTTATGAAACGGTTCGGATAGACGAGATAAAAATAAGAAGGATAAAAAAGATAGCGTCGCTGTATTTTCTGACAGCGGCGATGCTTGTGTTAACTATCATTATTATATGGTCGTCGGGAAGCGTAAGCCCGTATGCCTTGAGTACGAGATCATTTTTAGGCAGAGGCGCACAGAGTATAGTAAGATTCTTAACGGACGGAGATCTCCTTTGCTTTTCTTTGTCGGATAATTCAAGCGAGAGTGACGACAAAGCCACAGAAAATAACGTTGATAACGGAGGATATCTTCCTAACATAAAAGATGATGCGTTACATACAAGACCCTCGTCACCGTCAGACGATAGTGAAAATAATAAGCTTCCGCCCGTTACTAAAGAAGACCTGTATTTTTTCGACCGCAATTTAGTTCCGAATGGCGAGACGGCTATAATCCCGATGGACTTGTCACTTACCTCTTACGGAGCTGAATATATCAATAATTCAACGGGATATTCTCCCGATACCGCAAAGCTTCTCGCCGCAAATTTAAAGGACAATATAAATATTGAATATCTCGCTTCAAGCGGCGCTCCCATCGTGCTTATAGTCCACACTCACGCGACGGAAGGGTATAGCGCGGACGGCGCGATATCGTATCTTGAATCGGGCGGAGAATACGCAAGGAGCGACGATATAAAAAACAACGTCGTAGCGGTCGGAAAGGTTCTTGCCGACGAGTTAAATAAAGCGGGAATATCAACGATACACAGTACAGTTTTGCACGACGCCGTTCAATATAAAGATTCATACGCGCGTTCTGAAGAAACTATCCGTCAGTATCTCGAAAAGTATCCGTCGATACGCCTTGTCATAGACCTCCACAGAGACGCGATAGTAAGGTCAAACGGAGACCTTGTGCGCCCTGTTGCGCTGTCAGATGGCGAGGCGGCGGCACAGGTCATGTGTGTCGTCGGAAGCGATTGGGGAGGGCAGAAGTGCGCAAATTGGCAAGGCAATCTTGCTCTTGCTCTAAAGCTTCGTGAGACACTCAATTCAAAGACCGAGGGAATATGCCGACCGCCATATTTAAAATCTTCTACTTATAATCAAGAGCTTTCTCCGTATTCGCTTTTGCTTGAAATGGGAGCGAGCGGAAATAGCTTGGAGGAAGCAAAACGCTCCGCAAAGCTCGTCGCAAACGCACTTTTGGACTTGATAAAAGAAATTTGATAAAATTCAACAAAAATATTGCCGAATTCGGAAAAAATTATCAAAAACCTCTTTACAAACTTTCGATAGTGTGATATAATTATTCCATAAAAGGAATTTGCGGAGGGCGGCATGAATTATATAGACAGAATAAAGGCTTTAAAAAGCGAGAGAAAGATAACTAATGATAAATTATCCGAGCTCACGGGAATACCGCTGGGTACTTTAAGTAAGCTTTTAGCGGGTATGAGTGATTCGCCGAAATTGTCTAATATGATATCCATAGCAAACGCTTTGGATTGCTCACTTGATTATCTTGTGAGCGGAGCTGTCGAAAATAAAAACAATTATACTCTCAACCGTCATGAAATAGATATCATCGAGGCGTACAGAGGACTTGACGCTCACGGAAAAGAGATGGCCTCGATAGTTATCGCAAAGGAAGCGGAAAGATGCAAGGGAAGCGTATCTTCCGATAACACCTCGGAAATAGCAGAAGTAAAGACGGGCGCAAAGATTTTGCCAACCCTTACGAGCAAGGGCGTAGCCGATGCGGTAAAAGCAAGACGTTCGGTATTGCTTTATAATCTGCCAGTATCCGCAGGACCGGGTGTTTACCTTGACGATAACGACGCAGAGGAGATAAACATTCCCGATAATGAAAAGACCGCGATGGCGGATTTTGCGCTTCGCATCAGCGGAAACAGTATGGAGCCTAAATATCACGATGGAGACATCGTTCTCGTTCAGGCGGCGACCTCGGTGCAGATAGGAGAGCTGGGTATATTTATCCTTGACGGAAACGGATATTTCAAGATGTACGGCGGCGACTGCCTCGTATCTCTCAATCCCGAGTTCAAAGATATATTGCTCCGCGATTACGCTGAAAACGTATGCTGCGGTAAAGTCGTAGGAAAATTGAAAAAGAAATAAAAACATAATTTTCTTTTTTCTGCCAATACTAATTTCAAGTATCGGCAGGGGAGAGAAAAAATGATAAAGGTTTTAGAGGTCATCAGCGACACGAATATAGGCGGAGCGGGAGTACTTTTACATTCAAGACTCAAGTACACAGACAAAACGCGCTTTTCTACGGCAGTTCTTATGCCAAAGGGAAGCGCGTTATTGACGAGATTATCAAAAGACAATATCAAATGTATCGAAATGAACGGCTGTAAAAACACTTCGTTCGATTTTTTTGCGATATTCGAAATGATCGGTATTATAAATAAATATAAGCCCGATATCGTCAATACCCACGGATGTATGAGCGCGCGTATAGCGGCGCATCTTTGCGGAGTTCCCGCGCGTATATATACAAGGCATTGTGCTTTTGATATTCCGAAAATATTTGAATATTCAATAGTCAAAAAAGTGTTTTCAAGTGCAAATAAGCTCCTTTCACACAGAATCATAGCGGTGGCAAATGCGGCAAAGAAAAACCTTACGGATATGGGAATATACGGCAAAGATATAACGGTTATAATTAATGGAGTGGAGGGCTTGAGGTGTCTAAATGCGGAGGAGCGAAGCAAAGTCAGAAAAAGCCTCGGTCTTTCCGATGACAATATCGTTATAGGCATTTGCGCAAGACTTGAAGAATATAAAGACCATAAATGTTTTTTGAGAGCCGCGGCTCTGCTTTGCAAAAGCTCCGATAAATACCGTTTTTTGATAATTGGAGACGGAAGTAAAAGAGAAGAGCTTAAAAATTTTGCGAAAACTCTTGGAATAGATAAATTTGTTTATTTTACAGGCTTTGCGCAGGACGTCGCTCCGTATATAAATATAACCGATATACAAGTAAATTGCTCTGTTGGAACTGAAACTTCCTCTCTTGCGCTCTCCGAGGGAATGAGCATAGGAAAGCCAAGCATAGCGAGTGATTTTGGTGGAAATCCGTATATGATAAGAAACGGTGAAAACGGACTTTTGTATAGAAAAGGAGACTCGCGCGAATTAGCGAGAGCAATAGAAAAGATATCAAACGACAAAGACTTGTATCAAAAAATGTCGGAGAAAGCCAAAGAGAGATTCAATTCCGAGTTAAATATTCAAAAAACGACGACCGAAACAGAAAGCCTGTATTTATCCATATATTATAAAAACAGATCAAAAGAAAAAGCAGAAAAAAAGAGACTCGCGCCGTAATTTAGCGCGAGTCTCTTTTGTGCACTTAAGTTATCTGATTTCGACGTTGACGTCACGATTGTCAGCCGAAGCGGCGGCTCTCATAACCGTACGGATAGCTTTAGCTATTCTTCCTTGCTTACCGATGACCATACCCATATCGTCCTCGGCAACGTGAAGCGTAAGGTTGACCTTTTTGCCCTCAACTCTTTCCTCAACGGAAACGGAATCGGGATCGTCAACTATCGCTCTTGCAATACCGCACAGAGTTTCTTTCAAATCCGTCATTTTTGGTTCACCTATGTGCAAAATCAGTCAACGATGTTGGACTTCTTGAGCAGAGCCTTAACGGTATCGGTGGGCTGAGCGCCGTTAGCGAGCCACTTTTTAGCTTTTTCAGCGTCGATCTTTACTTCATCGCTCTTGGGGTTGAAGTGACCGATCTCCTCGATAAAGCGTCCGTCTCTGGGGAAGCGGCTGTCAGCAACAACTACACGGTAGGTAGGAGCTTTCTTCGCGCCCATTCTTCTGAGTCTCATTTTAACTGCCATTTTTTGATTCCTCCAAAAATATATAAATAATTTATTAAAAATCCGCTATAAGCAATTAGCTTTTAATTGAACGGAATTTTCATCTTTTTTCTTCCGAAGCGAGCCATCTGCTTCGGGTTAGAGAATTGCTTCATAAGCTTTCTCGTTTGGTCAAACTGACGTATGAGCTTATTTACCTCTTCAACGGAAGTTCCGCTTCCCGCGGCAATACGCTTCTTTCTTGACGCGTTCAAAACTTCAGGTTTTTCGCGCTCGTATTTGGTCATCGATTTTATGATAGCCTCGGTTCGAGCGATAGCCTTTTCGTCTATTTGAGCGTCCTTAAGCGCACCCGGCTTGACACCCGGCATCATACCGAGAAGCTGGTCGATACTGCCCATGTTCTTTATCTGAGCGAACTGCTCAAGGTAATCGTCAAGAGTAAAAGAGGATTCGCGTATCTTTTTCTCAAGCTCCTGTGCCTTTTTCTCGTCGTACGCCTGTTCGGCTTTTTCGATAAGCGAGAGCACGTCTCCCATTCCAAGAATTCTTGAAGCCATACGGTCGGGGTAGAAAGGCTCGATAGCGTCAAGCTTCTCTCCGATACCGATAAACTTTATCGGCTTTCCCGTAACGTAACGAACAGAAAGCGCCGCGCCGCCTCTGGTATCACCGTCAAGCTTTGTGAGAATAACGCCCGTGATATCGAGAAGCTCGTTAAAGGTCTTTGCGACCGTAACCGCGTCTTGACCGATCATAGCGTCAACAGTCAAAAGTATTTCGGTGGGAGATACTTTTTCTTTAATATCGGTAAGCTCCTTCATAAGCTCCTCGTCGATATGCAATCTACCTGCGGTATCGACGAAGACCATGTCGTAGCCTTTTTGTATAGCGTATTTAACGCCTTCTTCCGCTATTTTTACAGGGGAGACCTTGTCGCCCATGTTGAACACGGGTATAGAGAGCTTTTCTCCAACGACCTCAAGCTGCTTTATAGCGGCGGGACGGTAAACGTCGCAGGCGACGAGCAAAGGATTTTTTCCTTGCTTTTTGTACATTCCCGCAAGCTTTCCCGCGTGAGTCGTTTTACCCGCACCCTGAAGACCTACCATCATTATAACTGTTGGGGGCTTTGGCGATATGGTAAGCTTTGCCTGAGAGCCGCCCATAAGATTGGTAAGCTCTTCATTAACTATCTTAACGATCTGCTGACCTGGGAGAAGCGATTCAAGCACCTCCGTACCGACAGCTCGTTCCGAAACAGTGTTTATAAAGTCTTTAACTACCTTGAAGTTGACGTCTGCTTCGAGAAGAGCAAGCTTTATCTCGCGCATGCCCGCCTTTATATCGGCTTCGGTAAGTTTACCTTTACTTCTGAATTTTTTGAAGGCATTTTCGAGCTTTTCACTCAAACTCTGAAACATAATATCACCTTCCTTTTATCGAAAATCTTTGATTTTACAGTATTCAATCCTGACGTACTGCTTGTGTCAAAAGTTCAATGGTGTCCTTAATATCCTTTGGGAGCTCATGCTCACAAGAAAGAGCAGAGAGCTTGTCGGCAAGGTTTTCTACCTGCTTTAAGCGCTTTGCAAGACCCAGCTTTTCTTCGAAGAAGAGAAGCTCTTCTTCGGCTTTTTTGATAGTCTCGTGTACGCCCTGTCTTGAAATTCCTATCTCTTGAGATATCTCCGCAAGCGAGAGATCCTCGTTATAGTACATTTCCATAGCGGATCTCTTTCGTTCCGATAGAAGATCGCCGTAAAAATCCAAAAGATAACCGATATTAAGATTCTTTTCAAACATTGTAATAAAGATCCTTTCGCATCAAAATATCGGGTGTAAAGTAAAATGCTTTACAAGTATACCACACCTTTTTTGTTTTGTCAAGAGTTTTTTTTATATTTTTTTATTATTTATTATTCATTAACGTAAACTTTATATAGGCAGTAATTTATACCGCCGTTTTCAAGTACTACTACGTCGGTAGACCAATAGACCTTTCCCTTGAAAGCATCATCGTACGTTATGGGAAGAGAAGCATCGTAAGGAGAATCGCCTCTGAAGGATATGAAATACAGATAAGCGTTGCTCGGAACGTTTGCGGTAAACGTATATACCGAATTTCCGTTTGCATCGGTAGTCACAGCGCCATTTTGGGTCAGCGCTGTCGGATAAAATTGTTGTTCAAGAGCAAAGCTTGAATCATAAGAGAGCGCGGAGGTCGTATAATAAATATAAGCGGTTACGTTCTTGATATTGGAGGGAACTGTTACTTTTACCTCATAGCTTCTGCCAAGAGACTTATCTATCTCTTTATCAAGTGTAAAGAAGCTGTTTTCGTTTGAGTATCCGCTGCATACCCATTTACCAAATCGGTATATCTCTGCGGGGGACGCTCCCTGCTTTTGACCGTGGACAAGATTAGGCTTGATGAGAAGATAAGCATGGGGATTGTTTTTCTTTAACGTGTTATAGGTTCTTGACGATGAAGATATGTCAGCAAACGTATCCTTTTGGCTATTGATTATAAGAGTGGGAACTCTGCTGCCTTCAAGCGTAGCCGCGTCTTGCCAGAGATCTGCGGCAAATTTGTTGAAGCCTGCGTTATAGGAGGACGCACCAAATTTGCCCGTGTTCGTCTGACTGCTTGTAAAGTAACTGAGATATACGGGAACGCAGAAAGCAAGACGGGAGTCGTAGCAGCTTGCGACCGTTACCGCAAGACCGCCCCACGAGATACCCGTGATGCCGACCTTGTTCTCATCGACACAGTCAAGAGAGCGGAGAACTGTGTTCATAAACGCGCAGTCCGAGATAACGTAGTACATCCACTGTTTCGTGATCTCGTCTCTTGCGGTAGTGAATTTATCCTTGCCCTTGTGTCCGAGCGTATCTACTAAATTGGCTTTAGCTTCGCTCCCGCTTGTCGCGTAGCAACCCTCGGTGTCAAACGCGATAGCCGCAAAGCCGTGGCGTACTGCCTCAAGGCAATATTTCGCGTAAGCCTGACCGCTTCCGCCGTGAGTACAAACGATCCCGTTTACCTTATTTTGCGCCGTTGCGCCGTCGGGAATGCCGAGATACGCGAATACGCGCATAGCCCCCATGGACTTCAACTGCGCGTCAGTAAACTGCGACGGGTCGTCGTGCATGGGATAATATACGTAGACAGCCTTAATAGAAGCTTCCGCCTTGTCAGTTGAGTTCGGATAAGCCTTGAAAAGCTCCTGTACCCAAATAGCCTTTTCACCGTCGGCGAGAGTGGGATTGTTTGAATCTCCGCAGTACAGTACCTTGTGATCTTTGGTGTTTTCAGTCATAGCGGAGGAAAGCTCCTCTTTGCGCGAGAGCAACAATTTTTGCTCGGCAGTCAAGGGAGGGGCGGAATTTTCATTTTCGTTAGTAACGTTGGAGGTTGACGGCATAGTAGTTCCGTTTGTTGCCAAAGATCCCGCAGGTGTATGCGGTGTCTTTGCGCAAGCGGTAAGCAGTATAGCGAAAGTTAATAAAAGTATTATAGGTAACATGGTCTTTTTCATAACGGTATCCTTTCTTAATTATTTTCTACATTATACCATTTTTTTTGGATTTTTACAAGTATTACATAAAAAGAAAAAACCGAAATTTTGTTTTTAAACAAAACTTCGGTTTTGGTGCCGGTGGTCGGGGTCGAACCGACACGGTATCGCTACCACTGGATTTTGAGTCCAGCACGTCTGCCAATTCCATCACACCGGCGTGTGAAATCACGGTATATATTATAACATAGGTATGGCAATAAAGTCAATACCTTTGAGCAATTTTCTTTATTCTTTTTTTGAACTTTTTAAATCGACGTTGTTTGATAAAAAACATCGTTAATACAATTTTTTAAAGGACCTTCGTATATCAAAAGCAATTCGGGAAGCTTTGAAAAATCATTTGGAAGCATAAGGCAAGGATCTTTTGGAAAAGAGATCGCATTTGCGTTTTTCAAGGTGTTCGCAACGAACTGAGAGCAGGTAAATTTGTTTTTCAGTTTTATCTTTATTCCGAAAGCAAGGGCAAACATTCCGATAAAGCTGTATTTTGAGCGCGCGTAATTGTCAATAAAATGGTTTATAGTCGTTGAGATAGCTTGATAAGCTTCTTCGGTTACCTCAAGCGAATACAACGCGCTTTTGCAGTCGGGATAATTTCCGAAAACACCCGAATGGAGATCCTCCGAGACAAATCCCGCGATAAGAGGATTATGTATCCTGCGACGCGCAAAGCTGTAAAACTTATCGGTCGAGGGTTCTATTGCTAAAGAGACGTGAGAATACCCATCTCCCTTTAATTTGCGTATAACCCTGGCAGGAACGGTTTCTGTTCTCGAAAGCAGAATAAAAACACGTTTTGTATTTGTTGACATAGCTCCGTTCCTCCTTTTTGAAGTTTTAATTATAAAAATAATAACACAATTATAACATATTGCGACAAATTATGCAACCTAAATAATAAAAAAATTTTTTGAAGAGTATAAAAAATTTTAACGTATAACTATTTTCTTTTTTGCTTTTATGTGATATAATAATAAATATTGAAGGTATAAATGCCGATATTTAGAAAGGGGGAACAGTGAAAATATGAAAAGATCTTTGGCTTTTCTTGTTGCTTTCATTATACTTACAGGTATATTGCTCCCCAATTTGTCGCTTTTCGCGTTTGCCGAGGACATAAGCGTTGATACCGAAGTCAATGCTGAAGAAAAGGTCACAGACATTCGACAGATGAGAAGCGTTTCATTTTCTTGCCATTTTGATTCAACGAATTATTCGATAAATCTTGGCGGAACGGTGACCCACGACGCGCTTATCAAATACCGTGATCATGTAATTGAAATATATGCTGTACCTCTTGGAGAAAGCGTTGAAAAAATAGTATTTGACCCAAATACCTCCGCTATTGCCGAAACTCCTATCGCGGTAAGATTTCAATTTTCAAAAAAAATAACGAGCATCGCAGAAAAATATTATTCGTATTGTGTGGTGCTTCGATCACAGGAGGGGGAGCGTATTCTTGCTACCGATCCGAGATATGCAGAGGTGGCTTCTTCGTTTGAATTTGATAAAGACGCCCGTTCGGGATATAAAGGAATAGAGACCGAGCGCATATCTTCCGCATCAAACGCGGGAGCAGGACGGGTAGTGATACCGATATTTTTGAATAAGCTGATCTCTGGATCGTCAAGCGGATACGTATATCAAACGTACGCCGAAAACATATATTTTGAAAAAAGCTATATTGAGGAGCTTGATGCAAGAGCGCGTACAGCAACCGCATCGGGCGCTCAGGTCTATTTCCGTATACTCGTTGACGGAATTGGAGGCGGTATATCAATAAGATATGACGAAAACCTCACGGACGTTCGTTATTATATGCCCGACGTATATGATGAAAAAACGCTTACGAGAGTAGAAGCTACGGTGTCCTTTTTGATAGAAAGATACGAGAATATACAAAGCGGTATCGTTGACGGTATGATAGTGGGAAGCCGTGTAGACGATGCAGAATTCAATTACATAGAGACAAAAGATGCTACACAGTATCTTGATACGTATGCTTTGTATGCGATGGTTATAGCAAATTCTGCTCGAAAGATACGCTCGGACATAGATATAGTAATACCTTTTTCAGACGTTAATATATTTGACGGAAATACGGCAAACTCGACTATCGAGCTACTTATCGCAAAATTTGACCACGCTCTGTCTTCGGGACTTAATTTTTCTGTTATGATAGAGGGAAGCATATCGCCCGTGTCTTTAAAGGACGGAAAATTTTCTTTGCTTGAAACAAAAGAACAACTTTATACGCAGAATATAAAGTTGTTCGATGAATATTTAAACAGACTCGCAAAGGACTTTAAAAGCGCGCCAAGATCGTTTTCGTTTGCTTGGCGCGTTCCGAGCGGACTTAACGCCAACGAGCTTTCAGGAGCGTATGCGTACTCTTATTTAAAGCTTTCACAATGTGAAAATATCTCGTCTTTCATTGTGTCTTTTTCCGACGTTGAGGCGAACGGTAAAGATAACTCCTTTAACGCGATGAAAAATATTTTTGAATATATAGACACGCCGAAACGAGATAACGTTATTTCAAACGTCCTTGAAATGTTTGGAAAAAATTCGTGGCAGGAGGTGCTCGGCGGCACAGAGCCCCAAGTGCCCGTTCTCAGAAATGATCTGAACGTACCCGTTCTCAATTCGATCCCAAACGGCTTTAAGGGTGAATTTGCGTATTTTGATTTTTCAAAGTCGGTAGCGCTCAATAATTGGTATAAAGGCGTATCGTGCGGATATTTGCGGCTTGATCATACAGGTTTTGGAACGGCTCTTCGTGCGGATATGACCGCTTCTGACGCTCACGAATATTCGGAATTGCTCTGCCTTTACGATTATCCCGAAAGCTTTAAATATACTCCGTATCTGGCTTTCAGATTTAAGATAGACAGCGCGGATGCAGAGAACTCTCTTTTTGAAATAGTAATAAGCGGCGGACAGGGCGCGGAGCGTCTTTCTGCCTCTCAAACTGTGATTTCGGGCGGGGAAGCGCTTTTAGTGCTCGACCTTTCGGGTTACGCTAACGAGCTTACGGATTCATGGAAGATAAGCGTTCGATCGCTTGACGGAAGCGCGGAAGAGTTTTTTGTCAGCATATACGATATAGTGGGTTATAGCATGGAATATGATTCACAAGCACTTGCGTCTAATATAGAAGCTGAACGTTTGCGGATAAGAGATCAAGCAGATATCTCCGCAGACGAATCAAGCGGATCGACCATAGGTATAATAATAACGATCGCTATTTTGGTAATATCGCTCGGTGTCGGCGTATTCGTCTGTATCCGTCCTAACGATAACGAAAACGAAAGAGATACCGAAGAAGATACTTCAAATAAAGATTAAAAACTAACGAAAGGAAAACAGATGTCCGATTTTGTTCACCTTCATTTGCACAGTGAATATAGCCTTTTGGACGGCGCGTGCCGTATAAAAGATATCCCCAAGCGTGCCGCGGAATGTGGACACAGTGCTGTCGCGCTTACAGACCACGGTAATATGTACGGCGTAGTTGCCTTTTACCAAGCGTGCGCCGAAAACGGAATAAAAGCGATAATCGGTTGCGAGGTCTACGTTTCATCGGGTTCACGCTTTGACCGTACGGCAAATACCGACGGTAACCGAAATACGAATCATCTTGTTTTGCTTTGCGAAAACGAGACAGGGTATAAAAACCTTATATATCTTGTTTCAAAGGGATATACCGAGGGCTTTTATTCAAAGCCTCGAATAGATCTTGATCTGCTCAAGGATCATTCCGAGGGGCTTATAGCTCTTTCAGCCTGCCTTGCGGGAAGGATACCGTCTCTCATATCGGCAGGTGAATACGAGGAAGCTAGGGCTTACGCTGTAAAGCTGTCCGAGATATTCGGAAAGGATAACTTTTATATCGAGCTTCAGGACCATGGACTGAATGAGCAAAGGCAAGTTCTTCCCGAGCTTGTAAGACTTGCCAAAGAGTGCGGTTTGCCGATGGTCGCGACAAACGACTGCCATTATCTCAAGCGTGAAAACGCGCATACTCAAGCCGTGCTTATGTGCATACAAACGAACTCGGTAATTACCGAGGGGCGTCCTATGGGCTTTGAGACCGACGAGTTTTACTATAAGACCACCGATGAGATGAGAATGCTTTTCGGCAAATACGAGGGAGCTATCGAAAATACAAAAAAAATTGCGGACAGATGTAATTTTGAATTTCATTTCGATATTCCCAGATTGCCGAAATTCCCGACGCCAAACGGCATATCGTCCTCGGAATATCTCCGTATGCAGACCGAGAGGGGAATGACCGAGCGCGTCAAGGACAGGACCTTGGTATTTGAGCCCGAGGGCGAGTCCGTATATCGCGAAAGACTTGATTACGAGCTTTCTGTAATAGAGCGAATGGGATATTCCGATTATTTTCTTATCGTTCAGGATTACGTTGGCTTTGCTCGGGCAAAGGATATTCCCGTAGGTCCCGGTCGTGGCTCTGGCGCGGGAAGTCTCGTTGCGTTTCTCATGGGTATCACCGATATAGACCCGATAAAATTCGACCTTCTGTTCGAAAGATTTCTGAATCCCGAACGCGTAAGTATGCCCGATATAGATAGCGATTTCTGCTATAACAGACGAGGCGAGGTCGTCGATTACGTTTTCGAGCGTTACGGAAAAGACCGAGTATCGCAGATAATCGCGTTTGGAACTCTTGCGGCTCGCGCGGCGATCCGCGACGTTGGAAGAGCGCTCGGAATGTCTGTTTCCGAGGTCGACCCCGTAGCGCGCGCAGTCCCCAGAGAGCTTGGCATGACGCTTGAAAAGGCTGTAAAGCTTGCGGATATGAAGGCACTTTACGAAAGCTCGCCTCAAATAAAGTCCCTTGTAGATACTGCTATGCAGCTTGAGGGAATGCCGAGAAATATAACAGTCCATGCGTCAGGCATAGTGGTTACCGACGAGCCTCTGACGCAGTATCTGCCTTTGGCGGACAGCAAGGGAACTACCGTTACGCAGTTCGATATGGATACGATAGCAAAGCTCGGACTTTTAAAGTTCGATATCCTTGCCATAAGATATTTGAGCGTTATAGACGAGGCTTGTCAGTCTATACGCGAGACCGAGCCGAGCTTTGACCTTAAAGACGTTTCGTTCGATGATAAAGAGACGTACGATATGATATCGGCTGGAAATACGCTCGGAGTTTTTCAGCTTGAATCCGCGGGAATGAGACAGGTCCTTTGCGACCTTGCGCCGAATTGTCTTGAGGATATAATAGCGGCTATCGCGCTATACCGTCCAGGACCCATGGATTCGATACCGCAGTATATCGAAGCAAGGCGCGACCCGAAAAATATAAAATACGCTATCCCCGAGCTTGAGCCTATATTGCGCTCGACCTACGGTTGTACAGTATATCAGGAGCAGGTAATGAGCATCTTCCGCAAGGTAGCGGGATATACTTACGGTCACGCGGATATCGTACGCAGAGCTATGGCGAAAAAGAAAGCCGACGTACTTGCTTCCGAAAAGGAGAGCTTTATTTCGGGCGCGGAAAAAAATGGCGTAGATAAAGGTGTGGCGACAAAGCTTTTTGACGATATGGCTTCGTTTGCGAATTATGCTTTCAATAAGAGCCACGCGGCAGCATACGCCGTTATGTCTTACCGCACGGCGTATCTGAAAGCGCATTATCCTTGTCAGTATATGGCGGCGCTCATGACGTCTGTTTTGGGCGACCTTTCAAAGCTTAACGAATATATAGGCGAATGCTCGAAATTCGGTATCAGAGTTCTTCCGCCCGATATAAACGAGAGCAGAAAATATTTTTCCGCAAACGGAAAGGACATTATATTCGGATTACTTGCGCTTAAAGGCGTTGGAGATCAGTTCGTTTCGTCAATGATGATGGAAAGGGAGAGCGGAAAATTCAAAAGCTTTGAGGATTTTATCACGCGGGTAGCGCCTTACGATATGAATAAGGTAATGGTAGAATCGCTTATAAAGGCGGGTGCTTTTGACGGACTCGGAACGTACAGAAGCCGTTTACTTGCATCTTACGAAAAGCTTATCGACATAGTTACTCAAAAGAACAGAAATAATCTCGCAGGACAGCTTGATATGTTTTCAGCGATCCCCGAAGCCGCGTCAAGCGTACCGTCGTTTGAGTACCCAAATATCCCCGACTTTGATCTCCGTGAGAAATTGCTTTTGGAAAAAGAGAGCGCGGGAATGTATTTTTCGGGACATCTTATGGACAATTATTCGGATATGTCAAAGCATCTTAAGGCGCAAAGCGTTTCGTCCTTTGCCGAGCTTGGAGAAAGCTTTGACAAACAACGCGTAAGGATAGCGGGAATCGTTACCTCGGTCACTCCAAAAACTACAAGAAAGAACGAAAAAATGGCGTTCTTCAAGGTAGAAGACCGCTACGGTGAGATAGAATGTCTTGCGTTTCCAACACAGTATTCGAGGCATTCTTATAAGATACGCGTAGACGCTCCCCTTTATATAGAAGGAGATCTGTCGGTGCGCGAGGACGAGGATACCAAGATACTTGTGACGGATATCAGAGAATTGCTCGATAATAAGATGTTTAAAGAGGCGAACAATGAAAAAGAACGCCCCGTATCCGCACAAAGCGCAAATACGGAGCAAATGATGGGAAGCCCTGAACAAGCAAGACTTGTCAACGTAAAGAAGGTCTATATAAGAGTTCCCGATTTTAATTGTGAGCAATTCAAAAAGGCAAGGAATATAGTCGAGATATTCGAAGGCACTGTGCGTGTTATCTTTTATGATAGCTCACGGTCACAAGCCGTCAATTTCCCTCAGGGAATAGACGCGACACCGTACGTGATATCCGAGCTTGTAAGGCTCTTGGGACAAGAGAACGTCGTTCCGAAATAAGCTAACCCGTATAATCTTCTATAATAGCAAGAAGTTCTTTTCTTGAATTTACCTTTATACCCTCTCTGAGCAGGTCACGGTCTGCGACAGGGAGGGTTTTTATATGCGTTTCAATAACGTGAATAAGGACGTTGTCAGCGTTAAAAATACCGATACGCTCCTCATGCTCTCGAACTATCCAACCGTAAGTAGCGCTCGTATCGGGAGCATCATCGGAGGTGTCTTCGGGAGAAACGTATACGTAGACGTATTCGGTTTGAGATGCCAAAGTATCCGTTTCTTGCCCGTCTATCGATCTTTCGCTTTTTTTTACTGTAAAAAGAGTCAAAAAAAGTATAGCAAGCATAAGAAGAGAGCAAACGGCGGCATAGAGCGTAAAGGCACTGTCTTCTTTTTTCATATTCCTCCCAATGTATTACGTAAAAAATATTTTGTATTATTATCACTCATAAAAGGTTTATATATTCATTTTAAGAGCAATAATATAATGTATAAATTTATATCGGAGATAAATATGAAGAAAAAAAGGGAAAGAAAAAATGACTCGAAAAGACCTAAAGCCATAAGAGTTATTTTACGCATACTGCTCGGAACGCTCTTTATGTTAAGCGTAATAATACTGATAGCGGGACTTGCTTTTGCTATTTATGTAGATAAAAAAGTAGAAAAACATATAGATGAAACACTATTTACAATGGTTGGCTCTGATTCGGCAAGGATCTATGCTTATGAAACAAGCGAGAGCGGAGAGAGGGAAGCGGTAGAGATGACCGATGCGGCGATATACGGCGGATACAGATGCGTTTATGCCGAATACGATACCATTCCCAAGGATTTGATAGATGCTTTTATAAGCATAGAGGATAAAAGATTTTATTCTCACAAAGGCGTGGATTGGTTCAGAACTGCAACTGCGGGGGTCAATTACTTTCTCAAATTCAACGGAAGCTACGGAGGCTCAACGATAACGCAGCAGTTAATAAAAAACGTTACCGATAAAGCCGACTATTCATTTCAGAGAAAGATACAGGAAATATTCTGGGCAATAGACCTTGAGACGAAAATGGATAAAAAAGAGATACTCGGTTTGTATCTCAATATAATAAATCTTTCGCAAGGTTGTTACGGAGTAAGGACCGCGGCGAACTATTATTATTCAAAGGAGCTCTCGGAGCTAACTCTTTCGGAATGCGCTACTATTGCCGCCATAACCAATAATCCGTCGTATTATGACCCGATTCGGAATCCCGAAAACAATAAGACCCGCCGTGACCTTATACTTTCGCAGATGCTTGAACAGGAGTATATCACCGCAGACGAATATAACGAAGCGATAGACGATGAAATATCATTAAACGTAAACGCGGATATGGCAAAGGATAGCGTTAATTCTTGGTACGTCGATATGGTTATAAACGACGTTATAAACGACCTTATGGTTCAAAAGGGATACAGTCGGACAATGGCAGGACTTATCGTATATACGGGCGGATTGAAGATATATACGGCGATGGATACTGACGTTCAGAGGATACTTGACGAATATTATTCAGATCCAAATAATTTTTATAGCGGAATAAGCGGAGAGACTCCGCAAAGCTCAATGATAATAATAGATCCTATAACGGGCGACGTGCTCGGCGTAGCGGGAGCGATAGGAGAAAAGAATGCAAACCGTATTCAGAATTTCGCAACGCAGACCGTGCGTCCCGCGGGTTCTGTAATAAAACCTCTTTCGGTATACGCTCCCGCGCTTGAGGACGGAGTGATAACGTGGGCGTCTGTTTACGACGACGTCCCCGTAAATTTCGGAAAATATAATTTAGACAAGAGCAAAGGCGAGATAGTCGAGCCTGTCGCGTGGCCTCAAAATTCAAATAAGATATACAGAGGGCTTACGAATATCAATTACGCGATAGAACACTCGGTAAATACAGTTGCCGTAAAGGTTCTTGAGGATATAGGAATAGACCGCGGATTTGATTTTTTATACAATAAGCTTCACATGAAAAGCCTGATAGAAACAAAAACCTTATCAAACGGAAGCGTGTTGACAGATAAGGATTACGCGGCGTTAGCGCTCGGTCAGTTTAATTACGGAGTTACACTAAAGGAAACGACGGCGGCGTATTCCATATTTGCAAATAACGGCGTATATAATAAAGCGAGAAGCTATTATAAGGTCACAGACGTAAACGGAAGCGTTATTCTTGAAGACAGATATTCGGGAGAGGCGGTAATAAAAGAGGAAACGGCTTCGTTGATGACCTTGATGCTTCAAAATGTCGTGAAAAACGGTTCGGCTACCGATATAACGCTTGACCAAAAAATAGACTGTGCGGGGAAGACAGGAACGACTCAAAAGAATTACGACAAATGGTTCATAGGATATACGCCGTATTTTATAGGCGGAGTGTGGTGCGGTTACGAATACCCAAAGACTTTGTCCAACGTAAATTCAAACGTTTGTATCAAGGCGTGGGACGATGTAATGACCTTGCTTCATGAAAAATATATAAAAAGCGGAGAAACAAAAGGTTTTTCAATAGATCCCGATGTTTCTGAATACGAGTATTGTAAGGACTCGGGAATGCTTGCTACTGAAGCGTGTATAAAGGACGCGAGAGGGAGTCGCATAGAAAAGGGATATTTTGCGAAGGGAACAGAGCCCTCAGAATATTGTACCTGTCACAGATCAGTAGCGTACGATAAAATCAACGGCGGAGTTGCGCTTGACGATTGTCCGAGCGAAAATACAGAGTACGTGGGAATGATCGTAGTGGAAAGAAAATTTCCCATGCAGATATACGTTACCGACGCGCAATACGTTTTCAGGGATATAGGCAGAGAGATCGCCCCCGAAACGTCCGAAGCACTTCCGTTCTTTAATAATTTGTACGGAGAAAACGAATATAGCGGAATAAGCAACGTAAAAGCGCAGTACAACCGACTTTGCAGAACTCACTTTAATTATTTTAGCTGGAAAAAGAAAGAAGAAAACTCGTCCGCGTAAATTTTACGCAGACGAGTTTTCCATATTAAACTAATAATTGATATTGGTCGATATCGATAAATCTACCAAACTTATATCCCGCTTCCTTAACCGTTCCGCAAAGAGTAAAGCCAAACTTTTGGTGCAGATTTGCACTCGCTTCGTTTCCTTCGGTGATAATGGATATTATCGTATGGATAGTAGGTTCTTTCTTGGCAATATCGATTATAACTGATAATAATTTCGATGCGATACCGCATTTTCGATGATCAATGCTTACGTATATCGAAAGCTCGACGGTAGAGTGATAGCCCTCTTTTCTGCGATAAGGCGAGAGACAAGCGTATCCGACCACCTTGCCGTCGGTCTCGGCAACTATAAGAGGGTGGTTTCCTACGTTATGCTCGAGCAACCATTCGTGGCGTTGCTCGGGCGTTTGATAATTTATGTCAAGCGTTGCCGTAGTATGCTCCACCTCGTAGTTGTAAATATCGACGAGATACAAGAGGTCACGGTATTCGGCAGGTCTTATTACAATATTTTCTGACATATGATCCCTTTCTTCATTTTAGTCGTCAGTTGAAGCAAATTGACTTTGATAAAGCTCCGAGTAGAAGCCTTTTTGCGCAAGAAGCGTGTTATGGTCGCCTTGCTCAATGATATTTCCGTCCTTCATAACGAGTATCATATCGGCTTCCTTTATCGTTGACAGACGGTGTGCGACAATAAAGCTCGTACGTCCCTCCATCATGGTTGAGAAAGCCTTTTGAATACGTATCTCGGTTCGGGTGTCAATAGACGAGGTCGCCTCGTCAAGAATAAGCATTTCAGGGAGACAAAGCATAACGCGCGCAATACACAAAAGCTGTTTTTGACCTTGCGAGAGCGTACCGCCGTCCTCTCCGATGACTGTATCATAGCCCTTCGGAAGTCTTCTTATAAAGCTGTGCGCGTGAGCAGCCTTTGCCGCCGCGATTATTTCGTCCTCTGAGGCGTCGGGGTCACCGAACGCGATATTGTCGCGTATAGTTCCCGCGCAAAGCCAAGTGTCCTGAAGCACCATGCCGTAAGAGCGTCTCAACTGACTGCGCGGAATATCACGTATATCGACACCGTCAAGCTTTATCGCACCTTCCTTTACGTCATAGAAGCGCATGAGAAGATTTATAAGAGTGGTCTTTCCGCAGCCCGTCGGACCGACGATAGCTATGTGCTGACCTGCGCCAACCTTAAGATTGAAATTACGTATAAGAGGACGGTCCTCAGTGTAAGAGAATGAAACGTTTTCAAATTCAATATTTCCGTGCGCTTTTTCGATGGTTTCTTTTTCGCTATCGGGAGATTGTATCGGAGATTCGATAAGCTCAAATACTCTTGAAGCGCACGCAAGCGCGTTTTGAAGCTCGGTAACTACTCCCGAAATTTCATTAAAGGGTTTCGTATATTGCGTTGAGTATGAAAGGAAGCTTGAGAGCATACCAACGGTTATCATCGAACTGCCGTTTATATAAAGGAGAGCACCCGTAAACGCGACGAACGCGTAAACGAGTCCGTTTACAAATCGCGTAGATGGGTTTGTAATGGACGAAAAGAATACCGCACGCAGAGAAGCCTTTGAAAGCTTATTGTTTATATCGTCAAACTTTTCTTGTATCTCATCTTCTTGACCGAAAGCAACGACGAGCTTGTGGTTGCCGACGGCTTCGTCTATAAGCGAGGTCTGCTCACCTTGAAGCTCGGAACGAAGCTTGAACATAGAGTAGGTCTTTTTTGCGATAAACGCCGCAACAAAGAGAGACAGAGGAGTAACGAGAACGACGATAAGAGTGATGGGCGGAGATATAATTACCATGAAAACAAGAGTAACGATAATAGTCATAACTCCGCTGAAGAACTGCGTAAAGCCCATCAGAAGTCCGTCGGAGAATTGGTCGACGTCGGTGATAACACGGCTGACTATCTCACCCGAGTGGCGAGAATCAATGAATGAAATAGGGAACTGCTGGATTCGAACAAAAGCTTCTTTTCGAATATTTTTTACGATCCCGTACGTCATTTTGTTGTTTAAAACGTTTATTATCCATTGAGCTAAAGCGGTTATCAGAATACATACACCTATTTTTACAAGTATAGCAGAAACACCGTCAAAATCAACTCTTCCTTTGTCAATACAAAGGTCGATAGCCTGTCCGACAAGAATTGGGATATAAAGCGTAAGAGCTACCGATAGAGCGGTGAGTAAAAGAGAGACGGCAAAATGTAAGCGATATATCTTGAGGTATTTCAAGACCTTGAGGAAGGTCTTTACAGAGCCTTTGTTAGCATTTTTCTTTTTCATTTGCTGCTCACCTCCTCGGGAAATTGAGAGCGATATATCTCTCGATAGATCTCGCAATTCTCAAGAAGCTCCTCGTGAGTACCTATGCCTTCGACCATACCGTCATCGAGAACTATAATGGTATCGGCGTGAAGTATAGATGAGGTCCTTTGCGATACGATAAAGGTAGTTGGGGCATAGTTGAGCGATTTAAGAGCCTTTCTCAAGCTTGCCTCTGTCGCATAATCAAGAGCGGAAGCCGAGTCGTCGAGAATAAGTATCTGCGGCTTCTTAACAAGCGCGCGGGCAATGGTAAGACGCTGACGCTGACCTCCCGAGAAATTTCGTCCGCTTTGAGCCACGGGCTCGTCAAGCTGACCGTCCTTTTCTTTAACGAATCCGTCGGCTTGAGCAAGAGAGAGAGCCTCCCAAAGCTCGTCCTCCGTGGCGTTTTCGTTGCCCCAGAGAAGATTTGAGCGGATAGTTCCTTTGAAAAGAAGAGCTTTTTGAGGAACGATACCCACGATATCCGTAAGTTCGTTCTTGTCATACAACGCCGTGTTTTTGCCGTTTATAAAAACGCTTCCGCTTGAAGGGGCGTAAAATGCGGGGATAAGGTTTATCAAGGTAGATTTACCCGAGCCCGTACCGCCTATGATACCGACGGTCTGTCCTTTTTTTACAGAGAATGATACGTCAGATATAGCCGCGTCTCCCGTCTCACTGTACTTAAAGGAAACGTTTTCAAAGCAGACCGAATTATCAACGTCAGCCTCGTCCTTTTCGGATACGCGAGGTGTGTCCGAGGGGGTGTCGAATATGTCGGATATCCTTCGCGCGCTTGCCATAGCCTTTGTCAGAGTAATAATAAGACTTGCAAGCTTTATAAGCTCGACAAGTATCTGCGACATATAGTTGTAGAGCGCGACAAGCTCACCCTGCGAGATATTTCCGCTATTCACGCGAATAGCTCCAAAGTGGATAAGAAGAATGACCGCAAAGTTGATAATTACGTATGTAAGAGGATTCATAAGCGCGGAGATACGTCCCGCGAATATCTGTATCTTGGTGAGAGCATCGTGCTTTTCATCAAATTCGGTGATTTCGTCTTGCTCTTTGTTGAACGCGCGGACTACGCGAGTGCCGCCGTAGTTGCCGCGAACCTTACCCACAACTCCGTCAAGTCTGCTCTGGGACTTTTTTAGTATCGGAATACTTACGAGCATTATCGCAAATACAACGATAGCGAGAACGGGAATCGTTACCGCGAATATGAGCGCAAGCTTTACGTCTATCGTAAACGCCATTATCATAGCGCCGAAAACGATAAAAGGGGAGCGCATAAACAGACGGAGGAACATATTTATTCCCGTTTGAACGCTGTTTACGTCGCTTGACATTCTTGTAATGAGCGTCGACGTTCCTATCTTGTCGGTCATAGAGTAGCTAAAGCTCTGAATGTGAGAGAAAAGAGAGCTTCGAAGCTTTTCGGAAACGCCTACGGCGGCTTTTGCCGCAAAGAATTGAGCGCAGATAGCGCAAACGAGACCGATAATTCCGAGAGCGATAAGGACACCGCACATTAAAAATACGGTCTTCTTATCACCGCCGTTTTCCGCCATACCGACATCGATTATCTGCGCCACAGCAAGCGGAACGAAAAGCTCAAAAAGAGCCTCGAGACACTTGAAGAGCGGCGCAAGAATAGATTCTTTTTTGTATCCCTTGAGGTAAAAAAGCAGTTTTTTCAAAATGACCTCCGTTTTGAAAAGAGAGTTTTATATAACCGGTAATTTTCTCAATCAGCGTATTATACCATAAAATCTTTTATTTTTCAACCTTTTTGAAAAATAAAAATAAAAAAGGAAAATATATAAGTTGTTCAATAACAAATATAGTCAAGTTATAAATTTGTCAATTTGTAAATCGGAATTTACACCAAACGGTTAAAACATTATAAAACAATTGAAGTTAACGCGAAAAATACAATTTTGCGCAACTTTTGGTTGCACAAAATAAGTAATAAAAATTGGTTGACTTATTAAATATATTTGATATAATAATTATATCTGAATGCATTAGGGCAGCTTGTGCTTGAGAATTTTTATAAGACATATTAATATAAGTTGGAGGGCGTTATGACAATAGGTGAAAAAATTGCACAACTCAGAACAGATGCAGGACTCTCACAGGAGGAGCTGGCTGAACGAATTGATGTATCGCGTCAATCCATTTCCAAGTGGGAGATGAATCAATCAATGCCGCAAATAGATAAGGTTTTGGTATTATGCGAACTTTTTAATATTTCGGCTGATGAACTTTTACGTGATGAAATTGATTTGAAACGTAAAAATTCAAAGGAATGCGCTGCAAACAAATATTTCGGAACAGATGGTTTTCGTGGTGAGGCTAATATAAATCTTACGTCTATACATGCGTATAAGATCGGAAGATTTCTTGGATGGTACTATTCTCACAATGAAACAGATAAAGCGGCATACCGTCCGAAGATCGTGATCGGAAAAGATACCAGACGCTCAAGCTATATGCTTGAATATTCGATCGTTGCAGGAATTACGGCATCCGGTGCGGACGCTTATATGCTGCACGTTACGACAACGCCGAGCGTTTCATACGTAACGAAACAAGATGATTTTGATTGCGGGATCATGATCACCGCATCTCATAATCCGTTTTATGATAACGGCATTAAAATTATCAACCGTTACGGCGAAAAGCTCGACGATTCTATGACAGCGCTTATAGAGGCATATCTCGATGGAGATATGAATACATTAGGAATTTCGCAGGATGATATTCCGTTTGCAAAACGTGAAAAAATAGGTCGTATCGTTGATTATGTTTCGGGCAGAAATCGTTATATCGGATATTTGATCTCTCTTGCCTCAAATTCTTATAAAAAATTAAGAATTGGAATTGACTGTGCGAATGGAGCTTCATGGATGATTGCCAGAAGTGTGTTTGGCGCTCTTGGCGCACAAATGTTGGTTATTGGTGATGAGCCGGATGGACTTAACATAAATAACGGTTTTGGTTCTACTCATATTAAAAATCTGTGTTCTCTTGTTAAAGAGAAACATCTTGATTTCGGATTTGCGTTTGACGGGGATTGCGATAGGTGTATAGCCGTAGACGGCAACGGAAATATTGTGGACGGCGATGTAATAATGTATATTCTCGCCAAGCGTTTGAAATCGAGGGGAATGCTTAACAATAATACTGTTGTAGCAACAGTGATGTCCAACAGCGGTTTTATCAACAGTCTTAACGAGGCGGGAATTAGCTGCAAGCAAACAACGGTTGGAGATCGCTTTGTATATGAATGTATGCAAAATAACAATTATAGTCTTGGAGGAGAGCAATCAGGTCATATAATACTTAAGAAGTACGCAACAACTGGTGACGGATTGCTTACAGCGATTATGATTTGTGAGGAGATATGTGATACAAAGCTTTCGCTTGCAGAACTTGCTTCTCCTGTAAAATTGTATCCACAGTATACAAAAAACGTACGAGTTAAAAACAAAGCGGCAGTATTTAAGGATGATAATGTGCTTGCGGAAGTTGCAGAGGTAGAAAAGCTTATAGCAGGTAACGGAAGAATACTTCTCAGACAAAGCGGAACAGAGCCTGTTGTTCGAGTGATGTTAGAGTGTGAAACCGAAGCAAAGTGCCAAGAATATGCCGATAGAGTTGTTGAGGTTATCTTAAAAGGCGGACATGGCGCAGAATAAAAATGGAATTAAATGAGATTTTTAAAGGATATAAAAAATATAACGGGGAAAATTTATATGAAATTTATTAAAGCAGACACGTATGAGGAACTTAGTAAAATAGCGGCAAATATTATCGCTTCTCAGGTGATAATGAAGCCCGATTGTGTTTTGGGGCTCGCGACAGGATCGTCACCTTTAGGAACATATGCAAATCTTGCGAAAATGTATGAGGCAGGAGATTTGGATTTTTCAAATGTTACAACGGTAAATCTTGACGAATACGCAGGGCTTGACGGGACTCACGAGCAAAGCTACAGATATTTTATGAACCGAAATCTTTTTTCTAAGATCAATGTAGATATAGAGAAAACTTACGTACCGAACGGCATCGCATCGGATCTTGTAAAAGAAGGCTTGAATTATGATGAGTTGATCCAAAGCCTTGGAGGAATAGATCTGCAACTTCTTGGAATAGGAGTAGATGGGCACATAGGATTTAACGAGCCTGACAGTGTATTTGTTGCGGAAACTCATCCTGTAAAGCTTGATGAATCAACGATCGAAGCCAATGCGCGTTTCTTTGCTACAAAGGAAGACGTTCCGTCTCAGGCGATCACGATGGGTATGCGTTCAATCATGCAAGCAAGAAAAATTCTTCTCGTAGCAAACGGAAAGAACAAAAAAGCTATATTGGAAAGAGCAATAAACGGTCCTATAGATCCGATGGTTCCGGCTTCAATTTTACAACTTCATTCAGATGTAACGGTGATTTTTTCTGAGATATAAGCATGTAACCATAATTGAAAAAGCACATCTGCATTGCAGATGTGCTTTTTTTGGTGGAGACAACTGGAATCGAACCAGTGACCTCATGCATGTCAAGCATGCACTCTAACCAGCTGAGCTATGCCTCCGTAACGTGTGATATTATATCACACTTTTTTTATAAATGCAATACTTTTTAGAAAAAATATTGCTAAATTTGTTGAAAAAATTATGGTTATATGATAAAATAATTGCGAATTAATAAAATCATAGAAAAGGATCGCTTTTATGGCACATCAATTTTTCGGCAAATGGATTTCAAATGATATTCTTGCTTCTCTTGAGCCTCGTAACGTTTTTCATAGACAGCTCCAAAAAGTTTCGTTGGATTGTTCGGAGTACATAAATCAACATATTTTATTCAGAAAAAAGTTCGATTTAAAAAATGTGTCTCAAAACGCAAAAATTTATATTTCGGCAGACGATTACTACAAGCTTTACATAAACGGTAATTTCGTGGCGCAAGGTCCGTCACCCTCTTATCATTTTCAATACAATTACAACGAAATAGATATTGGGAAGTATTTGAAAAACGGGGAAAATCTTATAGCTGTTCATACACTTTATCAAGGACTTATAAACCGCGTATGGCAGAGCGGAGATCTTCGCCACGGTCTTATATGCGATATCGTAGTTGACGGTTCGGTCATTTTGTCAAGCGGAGAGGATTTTCTTGTAAAAACTCATTCAGCGTATACCGAGATGGGTGTTTGCGGCTATAAAACGCAATTTTTAGAGCGTTACGATAGCAGTGCGTCGGAGGTTGGATTCGAAAAAGTCGACTTTGACGACAGTACTTGGAAAAACGCAAGTATTTGCCATTTTGACGACCACGTATTGACCGAGCAAAAAAGCTCCATGCTCGAGTTTGAGGTTATACCTCCCAAGCAAACACGAGTTGAGGGGAATCGAATGTTTTTTGATTTTGGCTCAAACTACGTTGGATATCTTGACGTAACAGCGACAGGACAGAGCGGAGATACAATAACCGTTCGTTGCGCGCAGGAGCTGAACGACGACGGCTCTTTGCGCTACGAGCTACGAGCAAACTGTGTTTACGAGGAAGAGTGGATACTTTCATCGGGTAAAAGTACGCTCGATTGGTTTGATTATAAATCCTTCCGCTACGTTGAGCTTATTCTTCCTGACAACGTCATAATATACAACTGCGCACTTCGCGCAAGGAGATATCCTTTTGCGTTGAAGACTACACCCAAAAGGGAATATTTGAAAGATCCTGAAATGATGAAGATATGGGAGCTTTGCGTTAATACCCAAAAATACGGTGTGCAAGAGGTCATTCAGGACTGTATGGAGCGCGAAAAGGGATTCTACCTTGGTGACGGCTGTTATACTGCGCTCACACACATGGCTTTAACCCATGACGATTCCATGGTGCGAAAGCTTATTGACGATGCTTTTGCAACGAGCTTTATAACCGATACGCTCGTGACGTGTATGGACTGCTCTTTTATGCAAGAGATAGCAGAATTTCCGTTGATACTCGTCAGCCTCGTATTTTGGCATTACCGCTTTACGGGAGATAAAAAATATCTTCAAACAAATTACAAAAAAGTAACAGCTTTGCTTGATGCATACCGCAGAGATTACGAGAAAGACGGCTTGTTAAGAAATTTGGATAAATGGTGCGTTGTGGAATGGCCCAAAAATTTCCAACACGGCTACGACGTGGATATCCGTGAGGGTAAAGTTTGTGAGCAGGCTCACGTTTCCATAAATGCGTACTATATTAACGCTATCCGTACTGCAAATAAGATGGCGCAGATATTAGGTAAAGACGATTACCGCGATGAAACGCCTCTTCTCAATGCGTTTTATAACGCCTTTTACGATGCAGAGTGTAAACTGTTTTGCGACGCTGAAAATACCAAGCATAAAAGCTTGGTCGGCAATAGCTTCGTTTATGCCTTTGACCTTTGCCCTAACAAAGAGGCAAAGCAAAATATCCTTGATATGCTCGACGAAAACGGCATAGACACACTGTCTCTTTTCTGCACGTTCCCGATCTTAATGGGACTCGCCAAGGACGGTGACGAGGTTCGTATCAAGGAGGCGCTTTTGCATGACGGCGCATGGAAGCGAATGCTCAAAGAAGAGGCAACAACAACCTTTGAGGGCTGGGGCAAGGAAACCAAGTGGAACACCTCGTTATTCCATTTGACCATGAGCTATGCGGCGCTTTTTATTGCCGACGTTGACCTGAAAGAGTTGTTTTCTTGACTCTGTTTTTAAATAACATAAAGATACTAAACAAATGCGAAAGGAAGTGGCTTTTATGAAAGAAAAAGTTATTCTTATATCTATTGACGGAATGCGTCCCGACGGACTCAAGCAATGCGGAAATCCGTACCTTGCGGAGCTTGAAAAGCTTTGCACGTATACGTATGAGGCAAGATCTATGGAGCCGTCTGTAACATTTCCGTGCCATTTTTCAATGACACACTCGGTTACACCTCAAAGACACGGTATACTTACTAATACTTATGTTCCGCAGGTGCGTCCCGTAACAGGCATTTTTGAAAAGATAAAAAGTTATGGCGGAGTATCCGCAATGTTTTACGGCTGGGAGCCGCTTCGCGATATCGCCATGCCCGGAACGCTTAAATTTGCTACTTATATCAATGCCTACATGAAAGAAAGTAGTGACACCGCGCTTACTGACGAGGCGATTCGCGTTATAGAGGAAAACAAACCGAATTTTGCATTTTTGTATATGGTAGAGACCGACGAAAAGGGAGGCCACGATAACGGCTGGATGAGTGAAGAATATCTTCGTAGGATAAATATAGCCATATCGAACGTCAAGCGTGTAATAGAAAAATTCGGGGACGAATATTCTGTTATTATAATGGCAGACCACGGCGGACACGACCGTTCGCACGGAAGTACACTTCCCGAGGATATGACTATACCGCTCTTCTTCTACGGATCTGTGTTTGAGGGCGGAAATGTCGTTGACGGCTTGTCGTTGCTTGATATCGCTCCTACTATTGCAAAGCTTTTGGATATCGAGCCCGAAGATGAATGGGAAGGCCATTCTATTATCTGAATATGATTTTATATTAAGCAAAACGAGCTATCAACAGCCCGTTTTGCTTTTTTTCACTCTCTTGAAGATCACCGTCAAAAGCAAATACAACGACGCGGCGAGAAGCACGTGAGCCGCGACCGAGAGCGTTTCGGTAGAAAAATGACCGAAGCGCCCGATAAAAAGCTTCGTTACAAAAGTAGATACTATAACGCAGAACACAGGACGTACGACCCAAGGAATTATCTTGGGTCGTATTTTTACGACCGTAAAGAGCCGCGCGATACTGAGCGAGGCGTTTACTATCTCGGTAAAATAGACGGTCATTACGTAGCCAAGCACCTCAAACCGAGGTATCAAAATTATAACGAGTATCACCGAAAGAAAGGAATCGGCAATGTTTATCGCCATGTGATAGACCTGCTGACCAAGACCCTTCAGAATAGAGTCTACCGAGGTGTCAAGATACATAATGGGAACGAGCGGAGCTACCATAAATATAAATTTTGCGGCGTCGGTCTTGGGATATATCGCGCCGCCAAGCTCTTCTGAAAAGCAGATAAGTATTCCAGATACGCCGATGGCGTATGTAAGCACGGCTTCAAAAACACGCTCGATGGTTTTTATTATCGTCTCGCGGTCGCCTCTCGCGTTCGCTTCGGAAACCTCGGGAATGAGAAGTCCCGCAAAGGACGACGAAAGCGCGGAAGGGAAAAGCACTAACGGAAACACCATGCTGTGAAGCGTACCGTAGGAGGCAAGAGCGTTCTCGCGTGAGCTTCCGCTTTTTTCAAGTCCACGGGGAATAAGAAGATGCTCGATAGTTACGAGAGCCGAGCGCACATACGCGCTGAAAGCCACGGGCAGAGCGATCTTGAGCAGCTTGCCTTCTGTCTTTTGTTCGGTTGAATCTTTTGCCGCTTCCTTTTCTTTCCGTCTTTCGTAAAGAAACAAAGAGCCGTGTATCAAAAAAGATATAAGCTCTGCGATAACTCCTCCTATTATAACGGCAAGACAGGCAAACTGAACGTCACCTGGGAGACAAAGCGTGAGCAGAGAAATGCATGAAAATATCCGTATCCCCTCGCCAAGCACTTGAACCGCCGCGTTCTTCCATACCCGTCTCATAGCAGTAAAATAGCCGTTAAAGACCGATGAAAGAGCTATCGGAATAAGCGTTATTGACATTATCCGCAAAGGCAGAACGGTTCGCGCGTCGCGGAGCAGATGAACGCCTATAAAAGAGGACAGAGAGAATAAAAGACAAAAGCTTAACGCCCCGAAAAACAAAGCGTAGCAGATGCATTTGCTCAACAATTCACGAACGCTTTTCGAGGCGTTTTTTTCGTTTTCTCCGAACGCTTCCGAGATAAGCTTCGTCGTCGCGAGCTGAATGCCCGACGTGCCTAAAGTCAGCGCAAAGCCGTAGACAGTAGAGATAAGCGCAAATACGCCCATTGCCGTCGCGCCTATCTTGTTCGACAGATAGACCTGAAAGCTGACCGCGACCGAGCGCATAAGGAGCGATACCGCAGTCAGTAATAAACCGTTAAAAATAAACCTTTTAAATCTTTGCATAGCTTTTCCTTTTTCTTTTCGATACTAATGTATATGGCAAAATTACGCAAAATAGAAACAAGCTTTGCAAAAGCGGAGATTTTTTAATCAAAACAACTTCTGTTTTCTTGGTTGACAAACCCATCAAAAAAATGGTATAATAATATGGATAAGTTTTGGAGCAAAAAGGAGAATTTTATGAAAAAATTGCTTGTCGTCGACGGAAACAGTATTCTTAACAGGGCGTTTTACGGCATACGTCTGCTTACTAACAAGGACGGGCTCTATACGAATGCCGTCTACGGAATGGTAACTATACTTTCGCGCCATATCGAAGCGCTGAAGCCCGACTACTGCGCTGTCGCGTTTGACCTTAAAGCTCCTACCTTCCGCCACAAAATGTACGATCTGTATAAAGCCAACCGCACGGGAATGCCGGAAGAGCTTGCCGTTCAGCTTCCTTACGCCAAGGAGTGCATGAGTGCTCTCGGCTTTTCGGTCCTGTCTCTTGAGGGCTACGAGGCGGACGATATCCTCGGAACGCTTTCGGCACAGGCAAACGAAGAGGGAATTGAAGCCTATATCCTCACGGGCGACCGCGATTCTCTCCAGCTTATTTCCGATAACACCACCGTCCTGCTCGTCAAGACCAAGGAGACGTTGTCCGTCACCGAAAAGGAATTTGGCGAGATGTACGGAATACACTCTTCGCAATTCGTTGACGTCAAAGCGCTCATGGGCGACTCCTCTGATAATATCCCTGGTGTCGCGGGTATTGGCGAGAAGACTGCGCTAAAGCTTATTTCGGAATTCGGAAGCCTTGAAAAGCTTTACGAAGATTACGAGGGCGCAAAGCTATCTCCGTCCGTAAAGCAAAAGCTTACCGACGGTAAGGAAAAGGCATTTTTGTCTCAAAAGCTTGCGAGAATAGACAGAAGCGTTCCGCTTGAAACTTCTATGGAGAATTACGCATACAACGGAGTAAAAAAGCGCGAGCTTCGCGACCTTTTCGTAAAGCTTGAATTCAACGCGCTTATTAGCAAATTCGGTCTATCGGACATAGATACAGACAATTCGCAAAATAACGCTCCCGCTGCCGAGAAAACCGTTATAAAGGAAGAAGTTCTTTCTGTTGAGCAGATACAGTCTCGTTTTTCGGGCAAAAAAGCCGCTGTAACCTTAAACGGCGAAAAGCTTTCCTTGTGCGACGGAGAAACGTTAGCTTCTATCGATATAAGCCAAGAAAATGCAAAAATTGTAGAAAATTTACTTTCTTCCATTGAACTTGTCACCTTTGATTGTAAAAAGCTTTATAAAGATATTGAAGCATTTGGTATTCATATAAGAAGCTGTGCCTTTGACTGTATGCTCGCGGCGTACGTTCTCGATTCGAACCGTACGGGCGCAAAGCTTTCCGAGCTTCTCGTTCGCTATCTCGGTGTCACGGCAGATGCAGACTCGTTTGAGTGTTCGCATATCTTCGCGCTTGGAAAAAAGCTTGAAGAAGAAATTCTCGCCGACGGTCAGGAAAAGCTTTTGTATGAAATAGAGATACCTCTTGCGGCGGTTCTTGCCGATATGGAGCTTACGGGATTCAGAATAGACGTGGACGGAATTACACGTTACGGTGAAGTGTTGAAGGAGACTGCAGATGCGCTTCAATCGAGGATATATAGCTACGCAGGGGAGGAGTTTAATATTTCTTCACCCAAGCAGCTTGGAGAGGTGCTTTTTGAAAAGATGGCTCTCCCTAAGTCAAAGAAAACAAAAACGGGATATTCGACAGACGCCGAGACTTTGCAAAAGCTGATACCGTATCACCCGATAATCGAGGATATCCTCGATTACCGCCAAATGACCAAGCTTAAATCCACGTATGCGGACGGTCTTGCAAAGGCGGCAGATGCGGAGGGACGCGTACATAGCGCGTTCAATCAGACGGGAACGGCTACGGGCAGACTTTCGTCATCTGAGCCGAATCTCCAAAATATTCCCGTAAGGACAGAGGCGGGAAGAGAATTCAGAAGATATTTTATTCCCAAAAACGACGACTACGTTATCATAGATGCCGATTATTCGCAGATAGAGCTTAGATTGCTCGCGCATATTTCGGGCGACGATACTATGATAGAGTCATATCGCGAGGGCGTGGATATCCATACCATGACAGCAAGTAAGGTCTTTGGCGTTGAGCCTACGCAAGTAACTCCCGAGCTTCGCAAACGCGCAAAAGCCGTAAATTTCGGAATCATTTACGGAATAGGCGAATATTCGCTTTCCGAAGACCTCGGAATATCTCGCGCTCAGGCAAAAAGATATATCGATAGCTATCTTGAGGGATTTCCAAAGGTAAGGGAGTATCTTGATGCGATCAAGAAGACCGCTAAAGATAACGGATACGTTACAACGTACTTTGGAAGAAAGAGATATATTCCCGAGCTTTCTTCATCAAACAAAAATCTTCAGCATTTCGGTGAGCGCGTTGCAATGAACAGCCCTATTCAGGGAACAGCGGCGGATATTATAAAAATTGCTATGATAGACGTTGACAGAGAGATAAAAAAATCGGGTATAGATGCAAGACTTCTTCTTCAGGTGCACGACGAGCTGTTGATAGAGGCGCATAAGGATTGCGCGAAGAAGGCGTTGGGTATTCTTAAGGAATGTATGGAAAACGCAGTTTCGCTTTCAATTCCGTTGGAAGCGGAGGCAAACTTTGGAAATACGTGGTATGAGGCTAAATAAAAGCGAAAAAAAGTAAATTTTTCAACAATTTTCAATTAAAAAATAAAAAAACATATAGACATTTTAGAAAAAATATAGTATAATGTATGTGTATGCTTTAAAATGTTGTTTTTGTGCGTATCTGTCATTAGGAGGGCTTTGAATGAAAATATCTGAAATTGTTAAACTGCTCGAGGCAAAAGTGCTTTGCGGAGAAGATAAGTTGGACGGTATCGTACACTCTGCGTGTGGCTGCGATATGATGAGCGATGTTCTTGCTTTTGTAAAGGAGCAAGCGGTGTTGCTTACGGGATTATGCAATCCGCAGGTTATAAGAACCGCTATAATGATGGATATGAGATGCGTAGTTTTCGTAAGAGGTAAAATGCCGTCAGCGGATATTTTAACACTTGCAGAAGAATCTGGTATAGTGGTATTGGCATCTGAAGAAAGGATGTATACTGCTTGCGGAAAGCTATACGTTAACGGTCTTGCGGGCGGAGAGATAGAGCATGAATAACAGCTTTGTGAATTTTCATTTTGATATTGACGGAGATAATTTTACCTCTGCGGGCGAAGCTTCCGTAAGAATAAAAAAGCATTTGCGTGAAATGGGGTTTGCCCCCGATGTTATCCGCAGAGTTTCTGTCGCTATGTATGAGGGCGAGATAAATATGGTCATTCATGCGAACGGCGGAGAGGCTGATGTAAATGTTTATGTGGACAGAATAGAAATAATCCTTGCAGATAAGGGAGAAGGGATCTCCGACGTTGAGCTTGCTATGCAAGAGGGATATTCCACAGCTCCCGATAACATTCGTTCGCTCGGCTTTGGCGCGGGAATGGGTCTGCCTAATATGAAGAGATATACCGATAACATGAGAATAGAATCAGAGGTTGGAAAGGGAACGACTGTTTATATGACGGTCAATGTATAAAGCTTTCTTTCAAGCCTTGGAAAAGAGGTAATAATGTCGAGTTATAAGCATTCCGTTACACTTGACTTGTCAAAGTGCAAGGGGTGTACAAACTGCATTAAAAGATGTCCGACAGAGGCTATTCGCGTGCGAGACGGACACGCAATAATAAAAGAGGAAAGATGTATAGATTGCGGCGAATGTATAAGAGTTTGTCCGTATCAGGCAAAGAAGGCTATCTTTGATAAATTTGAGGATTTTGCAAATTACAAGTATAAGATAGCTCTCCCCGCTCCTGCGCTATACGGACAGTTTGATGATATCGACGATAATAATATCGACGAGATACTTACAGCTCTTCTTGAGTGTGGATTTGACGCTATATTTGAGGTGTCGAGAGCCGCAGAGCTTGTTACCGAATATACACGACGTTATATGAAGCAGGAGGGACTTAACAAGCCTGTTATAAGCTCGGCTTGTCCTGCGATAGTAAGGCTTATCGCACAGAGATTTCCATATCTTACGGAAAATCTGCTTCCGCTTATGCCGCCTATCGAGTATGCGGCGAGACTTGCAAGGAAAGAGGCGCTCGAAGCGCATCCCGAGCTTACAAATGACGATATATGCGTATTGTTTTTGTCACCGTGTCCCGCAAAGATAAGCTATGTTAAAAATCCTTTGGGTGTTTCTGAAAGCGCGGTTACAGGAGCTTTGGCAATAAATGATTTTTATTTCAAGATAAGAGCTAAACGCAAGGAGATATCGGAATCGAAATCAATATTTAACACGGGTATAATCGGTCTTAACTGGGCAGGCTCGGGCGGAGAAGCAACGTCGTTGCGCTTTGACCGATATCTTGCTGCAGACGGGATAGAGAACTGTATCAATGTTCTTGACGAGATCGAAAATGGTACTATACATAATCTTGATTTTGTTGAGTTGAATGCTTGCAACGGCGGTTGCGTCGGCGGAACATTGAACGTAGAGAATCCATTTATTGCGAAAGCAAGACTCAGGTCTTTGAGAAAGCACTTACCGGTATCAAGAAATCATCCTGATATTTCGAATATTATTCCCGAAGATATGTATTTGAACGACTTCGACAATATTCTCGGCAACTCCGGAAGCTTGGCTTTGTCGGAAGACAGAATGACAGCTATTGCAAAAATGTCTGAAGTTGAGGAAATATACAAAGCTCTTCCGCATCTTGATTGCGGCTCGTGCGGAGCGCCAAACTGTCACGCTCTTGCAGAGGATATAATTAAGGGAGAAGCCAAAAACGAAGATTGTCTTATAAAACTTAGAGATACTTTGGATAAATAATTTATCTTTTGGAGGTGCTGTCTTGACTGTAAAAGAGCTTGTGTCTGCGTTGAATTTGAAAGTTATATGTATGCCTGACGGTGACAGAGAGGTTACGGGCGGATATGCCGGCGATCTTCTTAGCTGGGTAATGGGCAGAGCAAAAGCGGGCGACGCTTGGGTGACAATAATGTCAAACGTAAATATCGTTGCGGTAGCAACGCTTGCCGATCCTGCGTGTATAGTGCTTTCGGAAGGAGTATCAGCCGATGAAGGCGTTATTGAAAAAGCCATGTCGGTTGGTGTAAATATACTTTCAAGTAATGAGGATACCTTTTCGGTTTCCGCAAAAATTTCAAATTTGATATGAATTCATATTATTATGACCTTCATATACATTCCTGTTTGTCACCGTGCGCCGACGATGATATGACACCAAATAATATTGCGGGAATGGCAGCTCTTAAAGGGTTGCAAATGATCGCGCTTACCGATCATAATTCTTGTAAAAACTGTCCTGCATTCTTTGAAGCGTGTAAACGACAGGGAATTATTGCGATCGCGGGAATGGAACTCTCTACCGCTGAGGATATACATCTCGTATGTCTTTTTGAGGAGCTTGAACAAGCTATGGAATTTGATGCGGTTGTGAGTGAGCATTTGTTAAATATCAAAAACAGACCCGAAATATTTGGAAATCAACTGATACTTAACGGCGAGGACGAGCAGATCGGATGCGAAGAAAAGCTTCTTATCTCTTCAACAGATCTCCTTATTGCCGATGCCGTTGAACTTGCGAAGAAGTACGGCGCGCATATTCATCCTGCGCATATAGACAGGGAGTCAAATGGAATTATCGCTATTCTCGGTGATATTCCGTCAGAGTATGGCTTCGATTGTTTAGAATTTAACGATTCAAAAAATATAGATGCCATATCAGAACGATATCCCCATCTGTCCGCTGCAAAGCGTTTGGTTTCGTCCGACGCACATTATTTGTGGGATATAAGTGAGGCTGATAATTTCGTGCAGCTCGATGATGTGCCGTATAGCTCATCAATGGTTCGCAAAAGATTTTTTGAGTACCTTAAAGGTACGAATACTTAACGTATTTATTTAATTAAAAATAAATAAAAATAAAAACGGAGGAATTTTTCGTCATGAAAAAAAATTTGACCACAGTAATGTTCCGCGGAACAAAGGCTCAAGAAGAGCAGCTTATCGCTGTCATTGAGAAATATCGCGGAATAGAAGGTGCATTGATGCCCGTACTTCAGGAGGCACAGGAGATCTACGGATATCTGCCCGTTGAGGTTCAGAAGATCATTGCATTGAGAATGGGCATTTCCCTTGAAGAAGTATTTGGAGTAGCAACCTTCTACTCCCAGTTCGTACTTAATCCCAAGGGTGAAGTGTCTATAGCCGTTTGCTTGGGTACGGCTTGCTACGTTAAGGGTAGCGGAGATCTTTTGGATAAGATCACTCAGGTTCTTGGACTTCCCGCAGGTTCTACAACGCCTGACGGTAAGTATTCTCTCGAAGCAACAAGATGTATCGGTGCTTGCGGACTTGCTCCCGTTCTCACTATCAACAATGAGGTTTACGGTAAGCTTACTGTAAGTGATATCGAAGGAATACTCGAAAAGTATAAATAATAATGAAAGAACTGTCACTTAATATTCTCGATGTAGCTAAAAATTCAGTGGTAGCGGGAGCAGAGAACGTAATAATTTCTTTGTTCACCGATGCTGACGGAATACTTACGCTTACTATCAAGGACGATGGCTGCGGTATGACAGAGGAAACGGTCAAAAACGTGACTGATCCCTTTTATACCACCCGAACTACAAGAAAGGTAGGCATGGGGCTTCCTTTGCTGAAACTTGCGGCAGAACAGACGGGTGGATATCTTAAGCTTGAATCTTCAAAGGCTGAACACGATCATGGAACAACGGTAATAGCGGTGTTTGATACAAAAAGCATTGACTTTATGCCGATTGGAGATATTATATCAACAATATGTATACTTATCGCGGGAAGCCCAGAGATAGATTTTGAGTTTTCTGATATTACAGATAAACGAGAAGTACGATTACATACGACTGAACTGAAGGCAGTTCTCGGTGAAGATATATCTCTCGCAGAACCCGAAGTTCAAACGTGGATGTCGGAATATCTCAGTGAACAGTACAACGAACAGTAAAAATAAAATAATCATAATATAAACGGAGGAAAAAATCATGAAATCTTTGGCAGAACTTGCTGCTATCAGAGACAAAATGAAGGACAAAGTCGTTATCCGCGAAGGCGAAGGCGCTATCAGAGTAGTTGTTGGAATGGCAACTTGCGGAATAGCTGCGGGAGCAAGACCTGTTCTTAATGCTTTTGTTGATCAGGTGGCTAAATCCGGACTTTCCGAAAAGGTAACCGTATCCCAGACAGGATGTATTGGCGTATGCCAATACGAGCCCGTAGTTGAAATATTCGAGGACGGCAAGGAAAAGGTAACTTACGTAAAGCTTGACGCTGATAAGGCGGCAGAAATCGTTGAAAAGCATCTTAAGGGCGGTAAGATCGTAGAGGAATATACGATCGGCGCTTATAGCAAATGATTTGATTTAACGAAAGGAAAATAAACAATGATTAGAACACATGTTTTGATTTGCGGCGGTACAGGTTGTACTTCTTCGAATAGCTTGAAGATTCAGGAAGCAATGAATAAAGAACTTGTCGCACATGGACTTGAAAATGAAGTCAAGGTCGTACTTACGGGATGCTTTGGTCTTTGTGCTCTCGGTCCTATTATGATAGTATACCCCGAGGGAACTTTCTATAGCCAGGTTAAGCCCGAGGATGCTGCTGAGATCGTTGAAGAGCATTTCTTGAAGGGACGTCCTGTTGAAAGACTTGTTTATCACGAAGTAAATGATAAGGACATTCATCACGCAACCTCTCTTTCCGAGACTGCTTTCTATAAGAAACAGAAGAGAGTTGCTCTTCGTAACTGCGGTGTTATCGATCCCGAGAATATCGATGAGTACATAGCTATGGACGGTTACCAGGCTCTCGGTAAGGTTCTTACCGAGATGACTCCCGATGAAGTTATTCAAACCGTTCTTGATTCCGGACTTCGCGGACGCGGAGGCGGCGGATTCCCCACGGGTCTTAAGTGGAAGTTCGCTTCGGGTAACAGAGGAAACGTTAAGAAGTACGTTGCTTGTAACGCGGACGAGGGTGACCCCGGCGCGTTCATGGACCGTTCTATCCTCGAGGGAGACCCTCATGCTTTGATCGAGGCTATGGCTATCGCAGGTTACGCTATCGGTGCTGACGAAGGTTACGTATACGTTCGCGCGGAGTACCCGATCGCTATTCACCGTCTTGAGATCGCTATCAATCAGGCTCGTAAATACGGCCTCCTTGGTAAAGATATATTCGGAACAGGCTTCAACTTCGATATCGAGCTTCGCTTCGGCGCGGGCGCATTCGTCTGCGGAGAAGAGACCGCTCTTATGACCTCTATCGAGGGACACAGAGGTGAGCCTCGTCCCCGTCCTCCTTTCCCCGCAGTAAAGGGTCTGTTTGGACAGCCTACCGTACTTAATAACGTTGAGACTTATGCTAACATTCCTCAGATCATTCTCAAGGGCGTAGAGTGGTTCACTTCTATGGGAACAGAGAAGTCGAAGGGAACTAAGGTATTCGCTCTCGGCGGTAAGATCACCAACACCGGACTTGTAGAAGTTCCTATGGGAACGACTCTCCGCGAAGTTATCGAGGAGATCGGTGGCGGTATTCCTAACGGCAAGACGTTTAAGGCAGCTCAGACCGGTGGTCCTTCCGGCGGTTGTATCCCCGCATCCTTGATAGATACTCCTATCGATTACGATAACCTTATCGCTATCGGCTCTATGATGGGTTCGGGCGGACTTATCGTTATGGACGAGGATACCTGTATGGTTGACCTTGCTCGCTTCTTCCTTGACTTTACCGTTGATGAGTCCTGCGGTAAATGTACTCCTTGCCGTGTAGGTACAAAGAGACTTCTTGAGATCCTTGACAAGATCATCGCAGGTAACGGAGAAATGGAAGACCTTGACCGTCTTGAAGAGCTTTCAAACTATATCAAGAGCGCATCTCTTTGCGGTCTTGGACAGACTGCTCCTAACCCCGTACTTTCGACGCTTCGTTACTTCAGAGACGAGTACATAGCTCATATCGTTGATAAGAAGTGTCCTGCGGGCGTATGTAAGAGTCTTCTCCAGTACACTATCGACCCCGATAAGTGTAAGGGTTGTACTCTTTGTGCAAGAAAGTGTCCTGTTAACGCTATCAGCGGTACTGTTAAGCAGCCTCACGTTATTGATCCTGCTAAGTGTATCAAGTGCGGCGCTTGTATGGAATCCTGCAAGTTCAAAGCAATCTACAAGAAGTAAGAAAGGAGAATGGTGGACATGGAAAATATTAATGTTAAAATTAACGGCGTAAGCTATGCCGTACCGAATGGCTCCACGGTTCTTGAAGCCGCAAGAGCAGCGCAGATCGAAATTCCTACGCTCTGCTATCTTAAGGATATCAACGAGATAGGCGCGTGCCGTCTTTGCCTTGTTGAAGTTTCCGAAGGCGGAAGACCTTTTAGATTGGTTACCGCTTGCGTATATCCCGTAACAGAGGGAATGGAAATACTTACAAACACCCCCAGAATAAATCAGTCTCGTAAGACAAACCTCGAGCTTTTGCTCTCCAACCATGACCGTAAGTGCCTTTCTTGTGTACGCAGCACGACCTGCGAACTCCAGAAGCTTTGCAACGAATACGGTGTTGATGAGGAAGCTTTCAAGGGCGTTAAGAACGAATATCCTATTGATGACGCATCGCCCATTATCCGCGATAACAACAAGTGTATCCTTTGCCGCCGTTGCGTAGCAGCTTGCCGCAACGTTCAGGGCATTGGAGTTATCGGCGCTAATGACCGTGGATTTGATACTCATATCGGATCTGCATTTGAAGTTAAGCTTGCTGAAACCTCTTGTGTAAACTGCGGACAGTGTATCGTAGCTTGTCCTGTTGGCGCTCTTTACGAGAGAGACGATACCGATAAAGTAAGAGATGCTATCGCAGATCCTACCAAGCACGTATTCGTATGTACCGCTCCTTCCGTACGCGCACAGATAGGTGAGTGCTTTGACTACGCTCCCGGAACCGATTGCGAGGGCAAGATGGTTGCAGCTCTTAAGCGTCTCGGATTTGACGGCGTTTACGACATGAACCTCACCGCTGACCTTACCATTATGGAGGAAGCAACCGAGTTCCTTGGCCGTGTTAAGAACGGCGGCGCACTTCCTATGATCACTTCTTGTTCGCCCGGTTGGATCAAGTACTGTGAGCATTACTATCCTGAATTCACTGAGAATCTTTCTACTTGTAAGTCTCCTCAGCAGATGTTCGGCGCAACTATAAAGACTTATTACGCACAGAAGATGGGCTGGAAGCCTGAGGATATCTTCTTCGTATCCGTAATTCCTTGTACCGCAAAGAAGTTTGAGGTAGGCAGACCCGGTCAGTCCGCAGCAGGTGTTCCCGACGTTGACGTTGCGATCACCACTCGTGAGCTTGGCAGAATGATCTCCAAGGCTGGTATCAACTTCAAGAACCTTGCGGACGAAGCTTTCGATAATCCTTTCGATATCGGTTCGGGTGCAGGTGCTATCTTTGGAGCGACCGGCGGCGTTATGGAGGCAGCTCTCCGTACGGCAGCAGAGGTTATTGAAGGTAAGCCTCTTGAGTCTCTTGACTTCAAGGAAGTTCGTGGTGTTGAAGGCGTTAAGCTTGCTTCTTATAAGCTTGGTGATATCGAGCTTAACGTTGCAGTTGCTTCGGGTACTGCAAACGCAAAGAAGGTTCTCGATGCAGTTAAGGCAGGCGAGCTCAACGTTCAGTTCATCGAGATCATGGCTTGTCCCGGCGGATGCGTAAACGGCGGAGGTCAGCCTTATCAGCCCGCAAGCGTTAGAATGACGACTGATCTTAAGTCTGTCAGAGCTGCGGTTCTGTATAACGATGACGTTAACTCCGACCTTCGTAAGTCTCATGAAAACTCTGCGGTTAAGAAGCTCTACGATGAGTTCTTCGGTGAGCCCAATAGCCATAAGGCACACGAGATCTTGCATACGCACTACGTAAAGCGCGGTCTTTAATTAAAAATATTTTGCCACACGGTCGATTATTCGACCGTGTGGCAATTCTTTTTTTCTTTTTTCCATAATATTATTTAATAGTTTATAGAAGAAAGAGAGGATATATCATGCCAAAAAAATTAAAAAGTTTAGTTAGAAAGTTTCGGAGAATAAGTGCGTTTGTTTTGTCTGTCGTTATAATTGTTGGAGTTGCTATTATTCCGATAGAGGCACTTCCGTCCAATGAGGCGGAACAAGGCAATATGAGATTTAATTGCAGATCTGCATTATTGATGGAAGCAGAGACAGGGAAGGTCTTGTTTGAGCAGAATGCAGATGAAGCATTACCTCCTGCATCAGTCACGAAAATAATGACGCTTCTGCTCGTAATGGAGGCTATCGACAGCGGCAAGATAGGATATGCAGACATGGTCACCGCAAGTGCACATGCGTGTTCAATGGGAGGCTCACAGATATATTTAAAAGAAGGTGAGCAGATGAGTGTTGAGGATATGCTAAAAAGCGTTGTAATAGCTTCGGCAAATGATGCGGCTGTTGCTCTTGCAGAGTACGTTTTGGGAACGGAAGAAGCGTTTGTGGCTCGTATGAATGAAAGGGCGAAGGAACTTGGCATGAGTTCCACAAATTTTGAAAATACTAACGGACTTGACGATACGGCAACGAATCATTTGATATCGGCGCGTGATATCGCTATTATGTCAAGGGAGCTTTTGAAGCACGAAAAGATAACGGAATATAGCTCTATTTGGATGGATACCATAAGAAACGGAGAGTTTGGACTAACGAATACAAATCGTTTAGTAAGATTTTATAAAGGCGCAACGGGACTTAAAACGGGCTCTACGTCAAAAGCGGGTTTTTGTATCAGCGCGACGGCCAAAAGAGATGGCGTGACGTTAATATGCGTTATTATGGGAGCAGAAAGCCGCGATATCAGAAATGCGGCAGCTACCTCTTTATTGGACTTTGGTTTTGCAAATTATGCATTGTTTGAAGATGCGCCGAAAACTATGGAAAAAATAAAGGTAAGAGGCGGAGTAGAAGCGGAGTGTGAAATTATAACAAAAGGATTTTCAGAGGTTATAAATAAATCCAATTTAGGTAAAATAGAAACGGTTACAGAGCTTCCTGAAAATTTAGAAGCACCTATAAAAAAGGGCGATGTAATAGGAAAAATAATTTATAAAATTAATGGAAATTATATAGGCGAAAGTCAAATTTTGGCTAATGAAAGTATAGAAAAAATTGATTTTTGGGGTGTTTTTAGGAGCGTTTTTATAAGAATGTCAATGTTATAAAATTTAAAATAAAAATGTTATAAAAAAGTCACAATTTATTATATAATTGTTATTAAAAATGTTGTATAATGAAATTCAAAATTTTTAGCAATGTTATGGGGGAAAAAGGGGAATGACAGTCAGATTGAATGACACTTACATGAAGCCGTTTGTGGATGAAAAAGAGTTGGCTTCTATTAAGGACGAGGTTCTTGATGCACACAAAAGCCTGCTTGCAGGTAACGGAGAAGGAAGCGATTTTCTCGGTTGGATAAACCTTCCGAATGATTATGACAAGGAAGAGTTTGAAAGGATCAAGAAGGCTTCGTTGAAGATCCGAAAGAGCTGTGATATTTTTATAGTTATCGGTATCGGCGGATCGTATCTCGGTGCACGCGCAGTGGTGGAGTTTTTAAAATCTCCGATGTATAATAATTTGAAAAAGGAAACCCCCGATATTTATTTTTCGGGTTGTAATATAAGCGCACAGGCTCTTAACGACCTTCTTTCCATTTGTGAGGGTAAGGATATTTGTATCAACGTTATTTCTAAGTCGGGTACGACTACCGAGCCAGCTGTTGCGTTCAGAGTGTTCCGTGAGCTTCTTGAAAAGAAATACGGTAAAGAGGGCGCAAAGGAAAGAATATTCGTAACCACCGACAAGTGCAAGGGTACACTTAAAAAATTCGCGACCGAGGAAGGCTATGAGACCTTCGTCGTTCCTGATAATGTAGGCGGACGCTTCTCGGTTTTGACTGCGGTAGGTCTTTTGCCTATAGCTGTTTCGGGTATCGATATTTCCGCGCTTATGCAGGGTGCTTCTGATGCGGCGGAATTTTACACAAAGACCGATGATGTTGATAAAAATGATGCTTTGAAATACGTAGCACTTCGTAACATAATGTATCGTCACGGTAAATCGACAGAGATACTCGTAAGCTACGAGCCTTACGCGACAATGTTTAACGAATGGTGGAAGCAGCTTTACGGTGAGAGCGAAGGAAAAGACGGTAAGGGGTTGTTTCCCGCGTCTGTTATCTTCTCTACCGATCTTCATTCGCTCGGACAGTTTATACAAGACGGAAGTCGTAATTTGTTCGAAACGATAGTTTCGGTAAAGGAACCAGATGAAAAATACGCAGTTCCTTATGATGAGGCGAATGTAGATGGATTGAATTTCCTTGCAGGCGTTGATCTTAACGAGATCAATCAAAAAGCTATGAAGGGAACTATACTTGCTCATATCGACGGAGGCGCTCCTAACATTCTTATAGAGCTTAAGAAGAGAGATGAATATTCGCTTGGATATCTTTTGTACTTCTTTGAGTATGCTTGCGGTGTGTCTGGATACGTTCTCGGAGTAAATCCTTTCAACCAGCCTGGCGTAGAAGCGTATAAAAAGAATATGTTCGCGCTTCTTGGAAAACCCGGTTATGAGGCGGAAAAGAAGATTTTGGAAGAAAGATTAAAATAATTTTATATTTTTTCCAAATTACTCTTGAAAAATCCGATAAAATGTTATATAATAAATATGGGCATATAAAAGCTCAATAAAATTATCGGAGGTCCCGAATGTTAAAGTTAATTATTGGCGTTAAAGGTACAGGAAAAACTAAGGCTCTTATCAGCATGGTCAACACGGCTGTCGACCATTCTCACGGCGATGTAGTTTGCATAGAAAAAGGCGTAAAGCTTCGCTATGACGTAAAATATCAGGCGAGACTAATTGATACCAATGAATATTTTGTTTCTGATGCACAGTCTCTTTATGGCTTCGTCGCAGGTATTTTTGCAAGCAACCATGACGTTACCGACTTGTTTATAGATTCTGCTCTTAAGATCTGTAACAACGATGCGGAAGCATTTGATATTTTTGTTGAAAAGACAAATACATTGGCAACCAAGCTCAATATCAATATAGTCATGACTTCTTCTATTCCCGTTGAAAACGCTTCTGAAACTGTAAAGAAGTATATTTGACATACCTAATTTTTATAGTTAAAAGCCTTCGGCGGATATTGCCGAAGGCTTTCTTCAAATCTTTATTGTTTACAAGAGTCGCATATAGAGGTTTATTATGATACTTATTATAGCCGAAAAGCCAAGTCTTGGGAGAAATATTGCGGCGGGAATAGGAAATTTTAAAAAGTGTAACGGTTTTTTGCAGGGAGACGGTTGTATTATAACGTGGGCATTCGGTCACTTGTTTTCACTCGCGGATATAGAGCGATACAATCCGCTGCCTGACGGAACTCGAAATTGGACGATGAAAAATCTCCCGTGCTTTCCCGAAAAATTTGAATACGAGCTTCGCAAAGGGAACGATAAAGGACTTGATGACGGTGTAGTTCGCCAATTTAAGATAATAGAGGAGCTTTGCAACCGCGACGACGTAGACCTTATCGTAAACGCGGGAGATGCCGATCGCGAGGGAGAGATAATAGTACGCACTTGTATCGAAAAAGCATTGAAGACCCCGAAAAACGTAAAAAGATTGTGGCTTCCCGACCAGACTCCGCAAACAGTTGCGGCGGCATTTGCAGATATGAAAAACGATTCGGAGTACGAATGTCTTGCCGCAGAGGGCTATGCAAGAACGTATATAGATTGGCTTTACGGAGTAAATCTAACGCGTTATGCAACACTAAAAACGGGAACGCTGTTAAGAGTGGGACGAGTGATAGTTCCTATCGTAAAAGCAATTTACGATCGCGATATGGCAATACGCAATTTTGTTCCCGAAAAATACTATTCTATCGTGAGCAAGGAAGAAACTAACGGAGAGACGGTAGAGCTTCAAAGCAAACAAAAGTTTAAGGGAAACGAATTGTATAAGGCTCAAGAAGCATGCGCGCGTTATAACGCGCAAAAAGCGACTGTTATATCCGTCAAGCGCAAAAAGGACACGCTTTCCTCGGGTAAGCTTTATTCACTTTCAAAGCTTCAGAACGTATTAGGTAAAAAGTATAAAATGTCGATGGCTGAAAGCCTTGAGATAATTCAAAGGCTTTATGAATCGGGATATCTTACGTATCCTCGTACCAATTCCGAATATTTGGCTACAGCCGAAAAGGATAAGGTTAAAAAGATACTCGATAACTGCGCTAAAATAGGCTATCCCGTTGTTTTTAAGGACAAGAAAACAATCTTTGACGACTCAAAGATAGAGTCGCATTCAGCTATAACCCCTACGTATAAGATACCTGATAAAAGCCGTCTTTCCGAAAAGGAAATGCAGGTGTATTCTACTGTTTTCAGACGCTTTATAGCTGTATTTTGCGCGGAGGATTGTCTTGTCGAGAAGATCGAGATAACGATAAGCGTAGGAGACCTTGAGGAGTTTGCACTAAAGGGAATGGCTATTAAAGAAAAGGGTTGGATGAAATACGATGATTCAACTCAAAAGGACAAAATATTACCCGACTTAAAAAAAGGAGACGAGGTAAATATAAATTTCGTTCCTAATGAAAAGGAAACCACTCCGCCAAAGCATTATACGATAGAAACGCTCAACAATTACCTGAAAAATCCCTTTAGAGAAGAAAAAGCCGCCATTGACGATACCGTCGGAGCAGATGATGCCGAGGAGTACAGAGCGATGTTTGAGGGCGTGGAGCTTGGTACGGAGGCGACCCGAACGGGAATTATCGATAACGCAAGAAAAAGCGGATATATACAATTAAAAAAAGATGTATATACTATATTACCCGACGGAATATATTTTATAGAGTCCTTGCAACGCATGGAGATATGTATGGACAAGTATAAAACGTCTGAAATGGGTAAGGCGTTGAAGAAGGTCTTCAGAGGGGAAATACAGATACAGGATAGTGTAGATCTTGCGGTAAACGAGATAGCAAGGTATTTCCAAGCTTCGACAGAAGCTCCTCTTGAAGAGGATAGGGACATAGGCTTTTTCGGTGACATCGTAGGGGAGTGTCCTATATGTAAGGCTGACGTGAAGCGCAACAAATTCGGATACGGTTGTTCGGCTTATAAAAGCGGTTGTAAATTCAGCATAAATTCTTATATTTGCGGCAGAGCAATATCCGCAAGAAACGTAAAACTGTTGCTCAAGGAAGGAAAGACTTCAAAAATAAGAGGATTTACTTCCAAAAACGGTAAAAATTTTGATGCAGTATTAAAGATTGCGGATGGAAGATGCGTTTTTGATTTTGACGCTCCAAATCCGTCTAATTAAAATTAAAAAGGAGATATCTTATGAAAAAATCTACGCGATGGATATTGGCAAGTGTTATAACCGCGGTTATTTCCGCACTTGCATACTACGTTGTTTTGCCACCATTAAATTTTTACAGCTCAGCTTTTTGGGGCGCGCTTCTATTTGTGATAGTTGTTTTTGGTCTCGTGTTTAGTTTTTTAGGAGCAAAAGAAGGCTTGAATAAACTTTTTCAAGGTCAATTGAAAAAGAAAAAATTCAAAGAGAGCAACTCATACACAAAAATTTTTATTATAATAGCGGCAATTCCCGTTGCGGTTCTTATAGTTGGACATCTTATATCTTCAACCTTCTTTAATGCAACGGCATATGCAAATATAATTACCGTTCCCGAAGCGGTCTTTGAAGAGGATATGCCCGAGAATGACCTTGTTACCAATATTCCTCTTATGGACTCGGAATCGGCAAACATCATAGGAAACAGAACGCTTGGCGCATTGTCTGATGTTGTATCACAGTATCAGGTAAACGGCTCATATGCGCAGATAAATTATCAAGGAACACCTAAAAAGGTTTCCACGCTTGAATACGTAGACTTCTTTAAATGGCTCAATAATCGTAATAACGGTATTCCGGGATACGTAATGGTAGACCCCGTAAACAGCTCTGCGGATTATATTAAATTCAGTACACCCATAAAATATACCGATAGCGCGTATTTCGGTGATGACCTTATGAGAAAATTGAGATTCGATTATCCCACAAAAATATTCGGCTCTATTGCTTTTGAGCTTGACGAGGCTGGAAATCCGTATTATATCGTTTCCTGCATGAAGCCGAAGATAGCGCTCTTTGGAGGAATGGACGTAAATGAGGTCATTATATTCAATCCTTGTGACGGTACGTCAACTTTACACGCTCTTGCGGATACGCCAAGCTGGGTCGATAATGTATTTACCGGTTATCTTGCGTCGCAAAAATACGATTGGCACGGAACGCTTCAAAACGGCTTTTGGAACAGTGTTATCGGAAACAAGGACTGTAAGGTCACTACCGACGATTTCGGTTATATAATCATCGGCGACGACGTTTGGTTCTTTACGGGTGTTACCTCGGTCAGCAGCGACGAAAGTAATATCGGATTTATAGTAAGCAACGCGAGAACGGGTGAATATAAATTCTATCCTGTAATCGGTGCGGAAGAGTATTCCGCGATGGGCGCGGCTCAAGGTGAGGTTCAGGAAAAGGGATATGTGGCATCATTCCCGTCGCTTATAAACGTTTCGGGTGAAGCGACCTATATCATGGTGTTGAAGGATGCTAACGGGATCGTAAAGATGCACGCTCTCGTCAACGTAGAGAATTACAGTATCGTTGCCACGGGAACGACACAGACCGACGCAAAACAGGCTTATATCAAGTTGTTAATGCAAGAGGGAATTATCAAAGAGGAAGAAGCCCCCTCAATAATATCGCCCGAGATCGAGACAAAATCATCGACAATAACTGTAAATGAAATACGCATAATAACGGTAGACGGAAATTCTGTCATGTATCTGACGGGTGATGACGGCAATCTGTATAAGCAAAATATTTCTGCTGATGAGGCATTACTGCTTCTCAAGCAAAACGACCGTTTGACAGTAAACTACCACGATACAGACGTTGAAAAGATACGTCAGATAGTCAGTTGGTCCTTTGCACAAGCCGAAGGGAATAGTTGAGGTGCTTGATGGAGATAAAAGAGATAATGTCTCACGTAGACCATACCTTGCTAAAGCAAGAGGCAACGTGGGAGGATATAAAGGTAATATGTGACGATGCGTGCAGATACGGAACGGCATCTGTCTGTATCCCCGCAGCTTTCGTAAAGAGCGCAAACGAATATCTGGGTGAAAAAATGCCCGTTTGTACCGTTATCGGCTTTCCAAACGGCTACGCAACGACCGCAACAAAATGTTTTGAAACCGATGATGCTTTAAAAAACGGCGCAAAAGAGATAGATATGGTCATTCATATCGGCGCGCTTAAGGAAAAGAGATATAATGATATTTTATCGGAGATACGCTCTATTAAGGAAGTATGCGGTAAAAATATTTTAAAGGTCATTATCGAGACTTGTTTGCTTACCGACGAAGAAAAGATTGCTATGTGCAAAATAGTCGGAGAAGCGGGCGCGGACTATATAAAGACCTCAACGGGCTTTTCAAGCGGCGGCGCGACGTTCGATGATATACGTCTTTTCAAAAAAAACGTGCCTGAGGGACTTTTGATAAAGGCGGCGGGCGGTATAAAGACCTTTGATGATGCAAGAGAGTTCATTTCTCTTGGGGCTGACCGCCTTGGCACTAGCCGACTCGTATCTATTTTAAAGCAAGAAAAGATAATGCAAAAATATTAAACGTTAAACGAAAAAGCTTTCTCGCAATTTGCGAGAAAGCTTTTTCGTTATTATTTATTAATCGTAATATTTAGCGCGTCTGCGCTTTTTTACCGTGTGAACTACCACAAGAACGACTAACGTGCCTAAAATTATCCAACAAAGCACGGTAACGCCCGTTCCTATACTGCTTTCGACCTTAAGCTCTTCCCAAAGCTCGTTAACGAACGAAAGGCGTTCGGGGGAAAGATTCATATAAGGAGTAGCCTTTACGTTTTCCGCGTTGTTGTAAAGAATATCCATAGCATCGGGGTGGACTTCTTCCATACAGCTTTGATATTCTGGGTCATTCCTTACGGTCTTCATCGGCGAAGCGTAATACGTGTATTCGGCGTTGGCGATCGCAATTTCTTTTGAGCACATAAAGTTTATATACTCGGTGGCAAGATCGTAATTCTCCGAATTTTTTGGAATACACATAGCGTCAACGTATCTGTTCGTGCCCTCCGCAGGATAGTAAAACGCAAGTGAGTCGTTGTCCTCGTACATGGAGAGGAAGTCTCCCGCGTAGTATGCGGCAACGGCGGCAGAATTGCTCTTCATTTTGTTGAAGATCTCGTCCATAACGTAGCCTTGCACAAGGTCTTTTTGACCTTTGAGAGTAGAAAGAGCTTCTATCCACTGTTCATCTGTTGCGGTATTTACGTCGTAGCCAAGCTTGTAGAGAGCAGTTCCGAATGCATCGCGGCTATTGTTGAACTGAAGGATATCACGTGAATAGTTTTCGTTCCACATAAGATCCCAGCTTTGCGCGGCGATGTCTTCTTCAGAAACAATATCGGAATTGTATATGATACCGACCATTCCGTAAAAATAGGGAACAGAGTAGATATTGTCCGAATCGTCCTCATAGTAAACATTTTCACCCTTGAAGGCTTCATCAACGTTTTCGTAATTAGGTATCTTACTGATATCAAGCGGTGCTAACATATCCTCGACCACCATGCGTTGTATCATGTAATCCGAAGGAATGATAACGTCGTAGACCGCAGCTCCGCTGCTGATCTTTGCGTACATATCCTCATTACTTGAATAGGTCGAATAGTTTACCGTTACATTGAGTCCAAGCTCTTCAAGACAGTATTTTTCAAATTCCTCGTTTACGTTCAATGATTCTTCAGAGCCGTCCGAAATGTATTCTCCCCAGTTGAAAACGTAAAGCGTAGAGCTTTCATCAGAACCGCAAGACGATAGTATCGGACACAAAAGAAGAACAAGAGTCGATAATAAAACGATATAAGAAACTGTTTTTTTCATCAACGCTTACCTCCTTTCAACCTTTTTGCTTTTTCTGCGCGGTCTTTTTTGCCGCCCGCTACGTTTACCGCTATAAGCAAAAGCAGAATAGCAAATATCATAAGCGTACAAAGTGCATACATACTGAATTTTACTTCGTGCGCGGTCTGGTTGTATATGTAAAGGGGAAGGGTCTTAAAATCGGGAGAACTTACAAAGTGGCTGATAACGAAGTCGTCAAGAGAGAGAGTAAAGCTCATCATAAGACCCGATATGATTCCTGGAAGTATAGAGGGAAGCTCTATACGGAAAAAGGTCTGTGTAGGCGTACAACCAAGGTCAAGAGCCGCTTCGATAAGGTGTTTGTCCATCTGTTTGAATTTCGGTAGGATAGAAAGGATAACGTACGGCAGGTTGAACGTAGTATGCGCGATAAGCATAGTCCACATACCAAGCACGTCTCCTAGTCCTATCATGGCGGCAACGCCAACGAAAAGGAGCATCATGGAAACACCCGTAACGATATCGGGATTCATCATGGGAATGTTCGAAACCGAACGCATGATACCTTGATAATATTTGTTTTTTGAATGAGCAATGCTAAATGCGGCAAGTGTACCGAAAATAGTCGCAAGCAAAGACGAGGATACCGCAAGGATCAGCGAATTTTTTAACGCCGTGATAGCTTCTGCGTTTCTGAACAGATCCTTGTACCAATAAAGCGAAAAGCCCGAAAAATGACTCAAGCTTCCCGAAGCGTTAAAGGAAAAGAGGATAACGAGAAGTATCGGAGCGTAAAGAATGGCGAAAATAATGAAGATGTAAAATCTTGAAAGAAATTTCATACGATCATGTCCTCCTCGCTGTCAGAGAAGTGATTCATTATCGCAAGAGAGATAAGAATGAGTATCATCATTACAAGGGATATAGCCGCGCCTGTGTGATAAGTTACAGCGTTCTGGAATTGACGCTCGATAGTATCACCGATAAGGTCAAACGATCCGCCGCCAAGCTTTTGCGAGATGTAGAACGTACTTATCGATGGAACGAATACCATGGTGACACCCGAAATAATACCCGGAACGGTAAGCGGAAGAACTACCTTAAACATGGTTTGAACACTGTTACAGCCAAGGTCGTAAGCCGCTTCGAGATAACGCTTGTCAAGCTTTATGAGCGTGGTGTAGATAGGAAGGACCATGTAAGGCAGAAAATCGTATATCATACCGAGAATGACCGCCGCGTCAGTTCCTATAAACGTAAGCTTTTCAAAGCCGAGCTTCGTTAAGAACGTGCTGACAAGTCCGCCGTTATCAAGAAGAGCCATAAGAGAGTAGGTTCTTATGAGTAAGCTTATCCACATGGGAAGCATCAGAAGGACGAGAAGTATATTGCGCGTTCTTTCGGAGGTTCGAGACATACAATAAGCCAAAGGAAATCCGATAAGAAGGCAGATAGTCGTAGCTATCAAGGAAAATCCGAGGGACATAACGAACGTCTCTGAATAAGAAGAAAGCGAAAGGATATTTTCAAAGGTAAAGCTTCCGCTTCTGTCCGTAAACGCAAAATACATTACGAAAACGAGAGGAGCGATAATAAACAGGGCAGACCAAATAATGTAAGGAGAGCCTGAAACTCGCTCGAAAACAGAACGCTTTTTCATTCCTTTTCGTCCTCCTCTGTAACATCCGAGAGGTGATCGATCTCATCGGAGAACGAGGAATAGTCTCCGAACATATTAGAGAATTCGGATTTTTTCATTATATGTATCGCATCGGGCTCGATATATACGCCGATCTTTTCGTCGGGCGCGACGTAGTCGGTGGATTGGATCATCCACTTAAAACCGTCTATATCAACGATTATCTCATAGTGAACGCCCTTGAAGGTAACCGAAGTAACAGTTCCCGAAAGCATACCCTTTTCAACGGGCACGACATCAACGTCCTCGGGACGAACGACAACGTCAACCGCCTCGTCCTTGTCAAAGCCCTTATCGAGACATTCAAAGATGGTAGATGCAAATTTAACTTTATAGTCTTCAAGCATGATACCGTCAAGAATATTAGACTCTCCGATAAAATCGGCAACGAAAGCGTTTACAGGCTCATTGTAGATATCGATAGGCGTGCCTATCTGCTGTATCTTGCCGTTAGCCATAACGACTACGGTGTCGGACATTGAGAGTGCTTCCTCTTGGTCGTGCGTAACGTATATAAAGGTAATACCAGTTTTCGTCTGAATATTTTTAAGCTCGACTTGCATATCCTTGCGGAGCTTGAGGTCAAGCGCGCCCAAGGGCTCGTCCAAAAGAAGAACCTTCGGGTGATTTATAAGCGCGCGCGCGATAGCGACTCGCTGCTGCTGACCGCCTGACAAAAGAGTAACGTCTCTGCGCTCAAAACCTTTAAGGTTAACAAGCTCAAGCATTTCGGTAACTCGCTTTTTGATATCTGTCTCCTTTACCTTTGCAACGCGAAGACCGAAAGCTATGTTGTCATAAACGTTGAGATGAGGGAAGAGCGCGTATTTTTGAAATACGGTATTTACGTTTCTCTTGTAGGGAGGAACATCGTTTATTTTTGCCCCATCAAAATATACCTCTCCTTCATCGGGAGTCTCAAAACCGCCGATTATACGAAGCGTGGTGGTTTTTCCGCAGCCCGACGGACCTAACAGAGTAATAAATTCTTTGTCATTGATATAAAGATCAACGTTTGCAAGAACAGGCTCACCGCCAAAAGCTTTACAAATATTTCTCAGTTCTATCAGTTTTGTTTTCATTCCGCATAAAAACTCCTTTACAGTTAAAATACTGGAACGAGGGCAGGATAAAACGCCTCAAAAAAGGCGAAAAACACTGCCCCGAAAACCCATTGGGAATATTGTAACAGATAATAAAGAAAAATGCAATATGTTTTTTATAAATTTCTTAAAAAAATGTCGAAAATTTCAATTATTCGCGTTTGTCGGCGTTAAAATGGAGTTATTTAACAAAAAACTGTGTTTTCCTTTGATTTACTTTAATAATCTCCCGATTCTGTAAAATATATTGCTAAAGAATTAACAGTCGTTCAAAACGAAAAGTTTTGCGAAAAGAGAACAGGAAAAAACGAATAAAGATAGTGAAGAAGAGGCTTTTATAAGGAAATATAATGATAGTGTCCAAAGCGCAAATATAAGGATAAAGGAAGATATGTAAAGAACGTTTTTTGCAAGCTTGAATGAGAATATCGATTCAATAACGCAAAACAGTATTCTGCCACCGTCAAAGCTTGAAATCGGAAGCAGATTTAATATTCCGAGAAAAAGAGAAGATAAAATAAATAGCTCTCCAAAAGCAAACGAACGCAAGGGCGTTAACAGAGCTATCAACGCGCATAAAAGATTTATAGCAGGTCCTGCGGCGCAGATAAATATTTCATTCGAGAAAGAGCCAAGATTTGTATTTGGCACGAGAGATGCCCCGAACGGCGATAACCTCATTTCTTTGAATCTTACGTTAGATATGCGCGCGGCGGCTATATGCCCAAGCTCATGGATAAAAGCAGATAAAAAGCATGCAAGAGCCTCAAAGGAATGGGTAATAATAAGCGCAAACGTCAAAGCGATCGCAAAAAAGCCTATTTTGATCTTCATAAATATCCTCTCAATAAAAATATCGTCTTGAAATTATATGAATATCGTGTTATAATAATGAAAAAGATATTTTTGATTACATAGGAGTCGGTATGAAAAAACAAATTATAGCAAATGCAGTTATCTATCTTATTTGTATGATAGCGGCAAGTCTTTTAAATCTTGCGGTCAGTGCGCTTGCCGTGAAAATAGTAGACGCACTTGTATTGCCCGAATTTTTTATTCTTGCCATAGTTCGCGCGGTAGCGGGAATTTTAACGGGGTGTGTTGTGATAGGAGCAATATTTTTCTACGAGGGATATAAAACGGTGTCATTTTCGTTGTGGAAAGTAGTTTTGCCTATGCTATTAGCTGCCGCCGTACACTTCATAATTGCTTTTGTTTTCAAATTTTATCCATTCATTGCGGGTGGAACGCATTATCTTGGCGGACTTATAGAAAACGGAGACGGCTTTTCTTCTTTTGACTCTGTCTCGGACGTTAGACTTTGGGCGTATATCGCGGCATTTTGGATAGCGAAAGCCGCTGAGATAGTAGTCGCACCCATATGTTGCTTGTTGGGAAAGAGAGTTCGTATAAAGAACAGAGAGTCTTTAGTTGGATACAATAATTCGGAAGAAAAATAATACCGAAAAATTTTTAAAAAAACTTTCGAAAAAGGTATTGACATTTTGAAAAAAAGTGGTATAATACTATATGTTGCCGCGAGCGGTAACATATATGCGAGAGTGGCGGAACTGGCAGACGCGCACGTTTGAGGGGCGTGTGGTTACACCGTACGGGTTCAAGTCCCGTTTCTCGCACCAAAAAAAAGATGGTACGAAAAAGCGTACTGTCTTTTTTTTATAAGTATATTCTATTTTTATGCCGCTAAATATATGCCAAGTGCTTGCAATATTTGTAATATTATGATATAATAATTATGCAAGGTATTTCCTTGAACGATTTACTACATTAAGAAAGGCTATCTATATGAAAACTATTAAAAAAACTATCTGTGTAATATTTTGTTTTTGTATGTTAATTACGGTACTTTCGTCTTGTACTGAAAAAAATAGCAGCAATGATACTTCAAACTCAGAACAAGATAAAAATTCTGTTATTCAAAACAATACAAACAATACTAACAACAACAATAATACCAATTTTAATGCCGTCGCATACAGTGATATGAGGGTATCACTGTATGATTTTTATAAAGAGAGTATTGGATTTGTAAAGAGTGACTATAATGCTAACGGAAATCTTGTTAGAGAAACATTTTTTAATGAAACATGGTCGTATTTGCCTGCACTATACATAGAGTATATTTATAATTCGGCTGGCAGACTTGAAAAATCCGTTATGTATGATGCTGAGGATGACTACGACATTGCAGCATTTAATTTTGATTGCAAAGAAAAATCTCATATCATTTACACATATGGAATTGATGGCAAACTTGCATCTGGCGTTTTATATGAAAATAACAAAATAACCGATGTAAATGTAAAGTTTGAATATCACTTAAATGGAACGATAAAAAAGAGAACTTTTTATGAAGATAATTATTTAATATTTTATAATGAGTATGATGAAAAAGGCAGATGTATAACCGAATCGGATTTAGACGATGAGAACGCAACTCTGTTTATGACATACGAGGGCGATAGCCGAGAGGTAAAAACCACATCTTTGAAATATAACGATAATGACAGCCTATATCCAATAAACTTAACTTATACAAACGGATATATATCTAAATCTATTGTGGATTTAGGGGATATGGTTGTAACAATGAATACCGAATACAACGAAAAATACAACCCGATATCAATAGAGCAAACCATAGAAAAGGTTGGAGAGTCTCCCGAAACGATAAAATATAATTACACATACAATTCAGATTCTTTTGTTGAAAAGTTCAGTGGTACATATGGCAACGCTCAATATACTGAAAAATATGAATTAACAGTCAAATATAACGAAAATAAGAAAATCTGTGTCTATGAAGAATCAGAGTATGAGGATGACAAGCTAATATATGTATACTCATATGAATTTGAATACGACGATTTCAATAACATTATTAAAGATATTGAAACGGAATATTATATTGATAACGGAACGAGGATTATTGAAGACCAATGGGTAAGTACCTATACGTATGATGAAAACAGTAAAGTAAAAACAGAAATAACCAGCCACCTCGACCACGAAGGAAAAGTTACATATTCTTATGAGCGTACATATACATATGACACCAAAGGAAATGAAATTGAATACATACACAAAAGTTACGACGAAAACCACGTTTTACAAAAAAAGTTTGTTCATAGTAGCACATATGATTCAAACGAAAATTTGATAAAAGAAACAGAGACTGTATATAATGTCGATGAAATTATTACAAACAGATATTCATATGAATACGAATATGATGATATGAATAATTGTTTACGATATAAAGACACTTCATATTATACAGACGGAACAAAAACAGTTTCTGATACAATATATGATACCAGAGGAAATAGAAAAAAACGTACGGTTACAGAGTACGATGAGAATGGAAATATTGAATATACTCATACATATGAGTATGATAGTAACGAAAATATAATAGAATAACCATGAAATTAATATAAATCTATTTTACTACGAAAATAAGCAGTATCTAATCACTTTCGATTGAAGTTGAAGATACTGCCTATTTTTTATGTCAATGATGAGAGCATTTTTTTGAATCTCCCGCTTGATTTATTTTTCAAAATATGTTAAAATAATAATAACTATACTTATAATGTGTTAATTAATAATTTAAGAGGTGAAATTTATGAGCAACCGTGAAAAATTTATTGAAATATTTAAGTCAACTATCACACGCGAGGGAGCAGATAAGCTGCTTGAATATCTTACCGATAAGACAGATTTCTTTACCGCTCCCGCAAGTACCCGTTTTCACGGAGCGTATGAGGGCGGTCTGCTTGAGCATAGCCTCAACGTTTACGAATGTCTTTGCGATTTTGTAAAGCGTCCCCGTTTCAGAGATAAATACGGGTTCGTTTTTGAAGAGGAAAGCCTTGCTATCGCGGCGCTTCTTCACGACATATGCAAAACTAACTTTTATAAGACCGAGATGCGAAACGTAAAGAAAAACGGAGTTTGGGAGAGCGTTCCTTATTATACCATAGAGGATACACTGCCTTACGGTCACGGAGAAAAATCCGTGTATATCCTCTCGGGATTTATGAAGCTCACGAGAGACGAAGCTTTTGCTATCAGATATCATATGGGCTTTTCAGGACCTGAAGACGCAAATCAGATAGGAAAAGCGCTTGAAATGTTTCCTCTTGCCTTTGCGCTTTGCGTAGCCGATATGGAAGCATCGTATTACATGGAAGGCGTAATAAAGAAATAAGCCAAAAGGAGAAATATCATGTCAGATAAACTATATCCAACACCTCATATAAACGCAGCGCCCGAGGATATCGCAAAGACCGTGCTTATGCCGGGAGACCCTTTGCGTTCGGAATTCGTTGCTAAAAACTTCCTTGAGAACGCAAAGCTGTTCAATAATGTGCGAGGAATTCAAGGATACACGGGAATGTACGAAGGAGTACGCGTATCGGTAATGGCAAGCGGAATGGGAATGCCGTCTATCGGTATTTACAGTTATGAGCTATATAATTTTTTTGGAGTTGATAATATAATCCGCATAGGCTCGGCAGGAGCTATGCAACCAGACGTAAAAATAAGAGATATAATTATCGGTATGGGCGCATGTACCGACTCTGCCTACGCGACACAATACGGACTTTCGGGAACATTTGCTCCTATTTGTGATTATGAGCTTTTGAGGGCGGCAACCGATATCGCAAAAGAAAAGGGATATCGCTATCACGTTGGAAATCTTTTGTCTTCCGATGTGTTTTACGGAGACGATCCCGAAAAGAGCAAAAAGTGGGCAAAAATGGGTATTCTCGGCGTTGAGATGGAAGCGGCTGGACTTTATATGAACGCGGCAAGAGCGGGGAAAAGCGCGCTTGCGATATGCACAGTATCCGATTCATTGGTAACGGGAGAGGCGACCGATTCGGAAGCCCGTCAGAAATCGTTTACCGATATGATAGAGCTTGCCTTAAACGTAACTAAAAAAGTTTCTGCGGAGAAATAATATGAAAAACAAAAGAGCTTTTATTATAGTTCTTGACGGCTTTGGAATAGGCGAAGCCCTCGATGCCGAGGCTTTTTCGGACATTGGCACAAATACCTTGAAAAGCGTATGGCAGACGGGGAAATTGAATATTCCAAATCTTATAAAAATGGGACTTGGCAATATAGACGGTGTTGATTTTCTTCCGTTTGAGAAAGAGCCTCTTGCTTCTGTTGCGCGTATGAAGGAGCGTTCTGCGGGAAAGGACTCGACCGTTGGACATTGGGAGATAGCGGGATATATTTCCGACGTACCGTTGCCGACTTTCCCAAACGGCTTTCCAAATGATTTCTTGGAAAGATTTTCAAAAGAGATAGGCAGAGAGATTCTGTGTAATAAAGCTTATTCGGGAACTGCGGTCATAGAGGATTACGGAGACGAACACGTTCGTACGGGTTCACCGATAGTTTATACCTCTGCTGACAGCGTTTTTCAGATAGCCGCGCATACGGACGTTATCCCTCTTGAAGAGCTTTATGCTATATGCGAAAAGGCAAGAGAGATGCTTTGCGGTAAGGAACTCGGTGTAGGAAGAGTAATAGCCCGTCCGTTTACCTTTGGAGACGAAAACGAAAAATTCGTGCGTACTGCCGACAGACGAGATTTTTCACTTGAGCCTCCGCGGAAGCTTCTTGCCGATGCGGTGCTTGAAGTAGGACAGAACTCTATTGCCATCGGAAAAATAAAAGATATTTTTGCGGGTCGAGGTTTTACCGACATTTATCCGACTCATTCAAACGAAGAGGTAATGGAAGCGCTTTTGAACGTATCAAAAAAGGATTTTTACGGACTTTGCTTTGCGAATCTTGTCGATTTTGACACCCTTTGGGGACATCGCAGAGATCCCGAAAAATACGCAGAGGGTCTGAATAAATTTGACGAGTGGCTTCCGTCGTTGCTTGAACTGCTTGATGAAAACGACCTGCTTGTGATAACTTCCGACCACGGTTGCGATCCGGGATTTTTGCAGACCACCGACCATACACGCGAATATACTCCTCTGATTTATTACGTAAAGGGTAGGGCGTCTGTTAATTACGGTACTCGAGAAACCTTTGCGGACATAGGCGCAACCGTTGCAAAGTGGCTTTCGGTCGATTTTTGCGGAGACGGAACGGCGATCTGAAATATTATTGAGGTAAAACAATGGATAAAAACGAACTTTTGAAAATAGCAAAAAAAGCGCGTGAGCGCGCGTACGCGCCATATTCTGATTTTCGTGTCGGAGCGGCGCTTTTGTGTGATGACGGAGAAGTATATACGGGTTGTAACGTAGAAAACGTATCCTTTTCGCCTACCTGTTGTGCGGAGAGGACCGCTATTTTCAAAGCCATTTCTGACGGCAAACGTAAATTTTCCGCTATCGCTATCGTGGGTGGAAAAAACGATTTGGATATTAATATCCCTTGTTATCCTTGCGGCGTATGCCGTCAGGTAATAAGTGAATTTTGTGACGACGATTTTCTCGTTATTACTAAAAACGGAGAAACGGCTGAAAGCACTGCGTTTAGCGATATCTTGCCTAAACGCTTTAAAATCAATAACTGAAAGGACGTAAAAATGAAACGAAAAGCGTCGAAAAAGAAGAAAAACCAAATAAATAAGAAGCATTTGTGGATATATATAAGATATCTGTTGCCTATAATTTTTATTTTATTGACCTTTATCTCTCTCTTCATTCCTTGTTTTCTTTACACAACTGTTGAAGGGGTCGATGATGACGTATATTCATTAATGGGCGTTTTGAATGAATATTGGGATCCCGTATGTAATTACGCATTCTTTTCTGTTGGCGATCTGGATGCGGCAACACTTAAGTTTTCACAGACCTTTATAGTCAGTGTTATCGTATGCGCGGCTTTGTTTGTCTTTTCGGTTGCGGGTACGGTTTACGTAGCCGTAAATGCATTCAAATATTTCAAAAACAGTGAAGATAGAAGCAACTCGCGTATGCTTTTCTTGGCGCTTGTGCCTAATCGGATCGCGGCGTTTTTGTGGCAGCTTACTTGTATTCCTTTGTTACTTTTTCCGAGATACGTTATTTATATGTTTAGAACGATCCTCGGGGAAACGGCAACGCTCACTCTTACTTTCCCCGAACCTATTATAATATGGGGAATACTGTATATTATCTCTATCGTCGTTTCAATAATAACCGCTTCTATGGAAAGCGCACAAGGTATGAATCCCTTTGCTAAAAAGATCACTTCTGTCGATTATGACGATGAGGATGATGAGTGATATTAGATTATTACATAACAGGTGTCAGATCTTATGAACATGAATGAACTTGAAAAACGATATATTGCGGCGAAGCGCAGACTTTTTGATATTTATTACGATTCGTTAAATGCTCCGCAAAGAGAGGCGGTATTTACCGCCGATGGCGCACTGCTTGTCCTTGCGGGAGCGGGAAGCGGAAAAACGACTGTGCTTGTAAAGCGTATAGTATATCTTATAAAATACGGCAACGCATATTATAGCAATTACGTGCCGTTCGATATTTCCGAGCGAAAGGTCCGAGAGCTTGAAGGCGCGGCAGCTCTATCTAAAGAAGCGATAGAGCAGATACTTCCCGAATTTATAAGCGCGCCTTGCGCTCCTTGGAATATGCTTGCAATTACCTTTACAAATAAGGCGGCAAACGAGATAAAGAACCGACTTTCATTAGCTGTCGGCGACGAGGAGACGGCAAAAAGCGTCTGGGCGGGAACTTTCCATTCGATATGTATGAGAATACTGCGCGTTTACGGTGACAGACTTGGATACGCCCAAGGCTTTACCGTGTATGATGCAGACGACAGTAAAAGTGCCATTACGGCAGTCATGAAAAATCTTAATATCGATACGAAGCTTTTGTCTGTGAAATCTGTGATAAATGAAATAAGCCGCGCAAAAGAAAATCTTTTGACTCCCGAGCAGTATGAAAGAGAATTCTCTACTCAAAATCCGCGTTACAGACAAATGTCGCGTATATATTACGCTTACAGAGATATGCTCAAAAGCGCAAACGCTCTCGATTTTGACGATATAATCATGCAAACCGTGCTCCTTTTGGAGAGCGATGCGGAGGTCAGAGAGTATTATCAAAGGAAATTCCGCTACGTTTGCGTCGATGAGTTCCAAGATACCAATACGGCGCAGTTCAAGCTTACCGCGCTGTTTGCGGGAGGATATAATAATATAATGGTAGTCGGTGACGACGACCAGAGTATTTATAAATTCCGCGGAGCAGTTATCGATAATATTTTGAGCTTTGACAGGAAATTCAAGGATACTAAAATAATCAAGCTTGAACAGAATTACCGTTCAACAAGCGTGATCCTTAGCGCCGCTAACGGAGTTATCTCAAAGAACCTTGGCAGAAAGGGTAAGGAGCTTTGGACGGATAAGGATGGCGGGGATAAGATAACGCTTAAGGTGTGTGACGATACCTCTGCGGAGGCAAGATATCTTGCGGAGAGCATCAACGGACTCGTTGCCGCTAAAAAGTGTTCTTATAAGGACATTGCGATACTTTACAGAATGAACGTTCAATCCCGTATAATTGAGCAAACGTTTACGCGAAGCGGTATACCGTACCGTATTCTCGGAGGTCTTCGCTTTAGCGACCGCAAGGAAATACGCGACCTTGTTGCGTATCTTCAGCTCATCGTGAATTTCTCGGACAGAGAACGCTTTAAGAGAATAGTAAACGAGCCTAAACGCGCCATAGGCGCAAAGACGGTCGAGGCTATACTTACTATAAGCGAGGAACAAGGCTGTCCCGTTATGCAGGTGCTTCGTGATGCCGATAAATACGCTGCACTCGGACGCTCGACGGAAAAGCTCAAACAGTTTTACGGTATCATCTACGGACTAAAAAAGCTTTTGGAAACAGACATTTCGCTTGAAGCATTCGTAGGACAGGTGCTTGACCGAACGGGATACCGTCAGATGCTTATAGACGCGGGTGAGGAAGAAAAAGACCGACTTGATAATATCGAGGAATTTATTTCGGGGGTTATCGAATATGAAAAAAGCGTCGAAGAACCGACGCTTGTGGGATTTCTTGAAGAAAATTCGCTCGTTGCCGACGTTGACAGATACGACGAGAGCGCGGATGCAGTTGTTATGATGACGGTGCATTCCGCAAAGGGACTTGAATTTCCCATTGTGTTCCTTCCGGGTATGGAGGAGGGCGTTTTCCCCGGTATGCAAACGATAAATTCTCTGACACCCGATGCCGATATGGAGGAGGAGCGCCGTCTTGCGTACGTTGCTCTCACTCGCGCAAAGAATAAAATATATATCACGCGCGCAACGATACGCAGAATGAACGAAAAGACATCGTGCAATCCGCCGTCTCGTTTTATTGAGGAGATACCGCAAGAGCTTATCGTTGAAGCAAGACAAAATTACTCGTATTCAAGCGCTCCGCGTCCCCGTACCTATTATTCGGAATCTGCTCAAAACAGCCAAAGAACGCAAAGCACAGTCGGCGAGCGTTCATATACAAGCAACGTAACAAGAAAGCCCGCGGGCGACCTCGGACTAAAAGAGGGCGACCGTGTCAGACACATTACCTTTGGCGAGGGTGAGATACTTTCGGCGCGTCCGATGGGAGCGGACGTTCTGTACGAGGTCATTTTCGACCGTGTAGGTACGAAAAAGCTTATGGGAACGTATGCCAGACTCAAAAAGCTTTGACGTCAGACTTTATCAAACAGAGTTTCAATGATCTTCCTTGAATTTGGAGTGGAATATCTCCAACTGTTTAGGTGAAACGTATTCTTACAATCAACAAAATATTCTATCCCTGACCGTCTTGTGTCACCCTTGTAGGAGTCTATCAATACAAGCTTGATCTTCATACGGTCGGGGATAATGCTTTTTATGTAGACCGCGACCGTTTTTCCGATTTCCGCGATCTCTCTGTCCTTTATGTCGTCTCGCAATTCCGCCAGACCCGCAAGATTTGGTGTAAGCTCAATGAAAACCCCATAGTTTTCAATACTTCTTACGATCCCCGCTACCGTTTGCCCCGCTTCAAACAGAGAGGCATTTTCCTCCCAAGTGCCGAGAAGCTCGCGCATGCTTACGAATATTCGACCCGTATCGTGATCTATACTCTTTATAACAACGTTTATAACGTCTCCAACACGCAATCTGTCGGAGGGATGAGATATCCTTGACACCGAGATACAATCAACGGAGAGCAGGGAAGCAACGCCGCAGCCGATATCAACAAAAGCTCCGAAATTCTCCATGTGAGTGACCTTTGCCTGAATGATATCTCCCGATATAAGATCAGAAAGGCGGTTTTGTATGCAATCTTTTTGCGCCATTCTGCGAGAGAGATGTGCTATCGCTTTTCCATTTTCAAAGGTTATGTTTATTACTTTGAAGCATATGGGTTTTCCGACACGTGTTATTACGGCGATGTCCTTCAATTCCTCGCCGTCACGGCAAAAAACGCATTCTTCGCGTTCGATGATCCCCGTAACACCGTACAGATCAACGTGCAGTCTCATGGCGCTGTCGCATAGGAGAACGGTCGACTCAAGAATAACTCCCTCGTTCATAGCGCGCTGAAGTCCGGATAGGGAAGTTATATATTCGCGATTTTCCGCAGTTCCGAGGATCATTCCCTCGGGTAAATATTGATTTGTCATTTTAATAATTTTACCTCCGTTGCTTTTGTTTTGCTATAACTTATGAATTTATATGGGAAGTTATGCTAAAAACAAAAACAAAAAATAAAAATTGATAAATAGGATTTAAGAGGAAAATGGGTGGATTTGCGAGAAAAACGGAGGTATAAAGTATCTAAATTAAATTTTTTGAATTTTTTTGAAAAAAGGTATTGACAAGAAGAGCGAAGCGTGTTATAATATGCAAGCATGAAAAAATTAATCATTAAATTTTGGAGGATTTGCAATGTCTACTTACATGGCAAAAGCAGAAACGCTTGAGCGCAAGTGGTATGTTCTTGATGCAGCAGGAAAGCCTCTCGGAAGAGTCGCAGTAGCTGCAGCTAACATTCTTCGCGGCAAGCACCGTCCCGAGTTCACACCCCATGTGGACTGCGGAGAATTCGTAATAATCATCAATGCTGAGAAGGCTATCCTTACCGGCAGAAAGATGGAGCAGAAGTACTATCGCCGTCATAGCGGTTATATCGGCGGTCTTAAGGAAGTACAGTACAAGACCCTTATGGCAACCAAGCCCGAGCTCGCAATGGAGCTTGCTGTAAAGGGAATGCTCCCCCACAACAGCATCGGCGCAAAGTCTGCGACCAGACTTAAGGTATTTGCAGGCGCAGAGCACACGCACGCGGCACAGAAGCCCGAAGCGATCGAATTTTAATCAGGGAGGACGAATAGATGTATACAAGCTCTAAACCGTATTTTTACGGAACAGGAAGAAGAAAGAAGTCCGTTGCCCGTGTTCGCATCGTTCCCGGTACCGGCGTGATTACAATTAATAAGAAGGATATCGACGAGTATTTCGGTCTTGAGACCTTGAAGCTCATCGTAAATCAGCCTTTCGGCGTAACCGAGACCGCAGGTAAGTTTGACATTATCGCAAACGTATGCGGCGGCGGTCTTTCAGGACAGGCAGGAGCTATCCGCCACGGTCTTGCAAGAGCACTCGTACAGGCAGACGAGAACTATAAGCCCGCTCTTAAGGCAGCAGGCTTCCTCACTCGTGACCCTCGTATGAAGGAAAGAAAGAAATACGGACTCAAGGCAGCACGCCGTGCACCTCAGTTCTCGAAGAGATAATTACAGCCTTACGGCAATTATCAAAAAACCCCGATACCACAACGGTTTTCGGGGTTTTACTTTTGCAGAAAATTTGCGTTTGGTGCAAATTTGGTGCAAGTCTGTTTGGCTTGAGTACACATACAAAAAAGTATTTACAAGCAGCTCCTTTTGTGATATAATAAAGTTGGTTAGATAATCACTTAAGGAGATGATACTATGAAATGCATTAAGATAATTACAGTAGCTCTGATTCTCGCATTGATTGCTACATCACTTTCAAGTTGTATGGTATTAAATCATAGATTTGACTATATCGATAAAACAAACGTTACAAGCATCGAAATATACGATTTGCGAGGCGATTATCATCACGACGTAGGATTTTATGAGCTGATGGACCCCATCTATACCCTATCCGCCGAACAATACGCTGATTTTCTTGATACCCTAACAAAACTTAAATTTACCTCAACACTTATTCTTATTGCCGCAAATGATCCAACTCTTCACTACAGCAATACAATGACAGTAAAAATTAATCATTCAAACGGAGTATTTGAGACGGTATCACCATACGGCTATGCTGAACAATATGACCCAAATGAAGATAGTCTTGATGCTTGGGATTATGGGAGCTGCGATTATTCAGACTGGGAGCTTTTATTACAAAGCGTTGTGCCTCAGGAAATATACAATTCCGAGCCAAAGGACCCCTACGGAACTTTCTCTTATAATGAGGCTCTGTCCTCTGCTACCGCAAGCGGCAGCAATATTAGAACTTCGGGCTTCGTTAACAGCACGGGGTTAGATTACTCACGCTATTCGGGAGAGCCGTTATCCTGGTATAGTGTTGAAGCTATACTTATGAGAGCAAAGGATGAATGCACGATAGAATACGAGCATACAAGACTGTATATTGACAAAGAGGAGTATGTTTACTGCATTGAATTTATGGGCAAAAGCGAGAAAGAATGTATATACATAAATAGAAGCTTGGCTACGATACTTGCAGTGAAAATTCCCACAACAGACGCCGGAACAGAGAATGGCGTAAATTAAATTCCAATTTGTTGAGCTGAATAGGCGTCGAATGTTGGTGTGATCTTGGTGCAAATTTGGTGCAACACTTTATGCGACGATACTCACGATATTCACGATATCCTGCGTAAACGCGACGAAAACACACGATAAATCTACGATATCACACGATATTTCACGTTATTCACGATATCAAACGGTATTGCTAAAACTCCAAGAGATAATTACCCGTTTGGGATTATTTCGATACAAAAACAGCACTCATTTTTTGTGGGTGCTGTTTTGTCGTAGGGAGGTGCCTTTGTGCCGCCGTTTTTTTGTTTATGAATTTTTCGGCGGGAGCAAGCCACCTATACACTCTCAAAAACCCCGATACCACAACGGTTTTCGGGGTTCTTTTTGCTCAAATTTTGATTTTGGTGCAAATTTGGTATAAGTAAATTGTGTGATATAACAACAAAGTTAAAAGCGTTAGTTTGTGTTTTTGATAAATCATATAATTATCGCAATATCAGACAAAATTATGCGAACATATATTGAAGGGATCAATGATTTGTGATATAATATATAGCATAAGTCGGTTATGCGAATTGCATATCTTATAAACCGAAATTGAATGATAATAGTGAATGATGATGAAAAAGGGCTGCTATAATATGGATAATTCTAAATAATGTTAAATATATAAATAAATTGTTAAAAAACAAAAAAGCGTGTCATAAAACCTTGACATAAAAAAACGTTTATGATATAATAAATCGAATATTGGTAAGTATGTGGTCAAGGTGGCGAAAAATGTAAAATAACAGAGAAAATTGTAATTTTTTCAAAACGATAAGCGATATTATTTATCAAGATTCAACTTTGCGATCCTAATGTAGTATAATGAAAAGGAGATTGAAAATGACGGATAAAGTTACAGTTAGCCAAGAAAAAATTTGGATGAAATTTTATGACGATGATATTAGAAATACTGATATTCCTCGAATGAAGATATACTCCTTTTTAAAGGAAGTCAATAAGAACAGACTTCACGATGTAGCGATCTATTATTACGGCACGAATATCACTGTGCAAAAATTGATCAAGCGAATTGACGAATGCGCGGATGCGTTCGCGGCGTTGGGGGTAAAGAAGGGTGATACGATCTCGTTAGTATCGGCATCTACTCCTGAATCTATCATAGCATTATACGCTTTGAATAAAATAGGAGCTACCGTAAATGCGATAGATCCTAGAATGGATAAAAAAAGTATCGCGCGAATGATCGAGGGTTCGGGTTCGGAGATCCTTATTGCTATAGAGGTCGCGTATCCCAAAATTGCCCCTATCATTTCCGAGATAAAACAAAAACATATTATCATTCAGTCGTCTGCGACATCGCTTCCCGCAATAAAGAAATTCGCGGTGAAAATCGCTTCTCGCAGCTCGATCCCTTACGGAAAGAGCGGTATAATCAGCTGGGACACTTTCATTAAAGGCGCAGAGAACGGAATGGCTATTGAGGCGGAGTATGACGGAAACGCTACGGTTGCCGTTACTTATACGGGCGGTACGACGGGATTTCCGAAGGGCGTTATGCTTACCAATGACAGTATTAACGCGGTAGCGTATAACTTTATTCATGCAGGTATAGTTCATGAGCGAGGACAAAGATTCTTGGGAATCATGCCTATCTTCTCCTCTTATGGATTGGTTTGCGGAATACATATGCCGCTTACTATGGGATTTGAACTTGCTTTGATACCGAGGTTCTATCCTCTCAAGATGGGTGAGTATATCAAGAAATATCGTCCTAATCATATGATAGCGACTCCGGCGTTTTATGAGATACTTATTGATAGCGAGGAAATGAAAGACTTCGACCTTTCGTTTATGCTGACTCTCGGTTCGGGAGGAGATTCCATGAATACGGGACTTGAAGCCAAGATGCAAAGCTTTATGGATTCTCACGGAATTCGCTATCCTTTGGCTCAGGGTTATGGAATGAGCGAGGTTTCAGCGGCTGCTACCTTCTGTGTAAACGACAGATATAAAAAGGGAAGCGTTGGAATACCTTGCGTGGCAACGACCATAGGCATCTTCGATTCCGAAACGGGCAAAGAGCTTGGATATAATGAGCTCGGTGAGGTCTGTATCACGGGTCCGACGATGATGAAGGGCTATTATAATAATAAAGAAGAAACCGATTACATCATGCGTAAGCATGACGACGGAAAGATCTGGATACATTCGGGAGATATTGGCTCGATAGACGAAGACGGATTCGTTTACATAAAGGGCAGAGTAAAACGAATGATCACCAGATTTGACGGTCACAAGGTGTTCCCGATAAACATCGAAAGCTTTATCGGAGAGCATGAAAAGGTGCACAGCTGTTCGGTTATCGCGGTAGACGACAGAGAGCGCACTCAAGGACAGTATCCTATGGCAGTCGTTGAGTTCGTTGCGGGTGTCGACGTATCTGAGAGAGACGGCATATGCAGAGAGATATATCATCTCTGTCAGGAGCAGCTTGAGGAACGCGGAAGACCTGTTGCAGTCGTCGCTGTCGACGAGATCCCTTTGACAGGCGTGGGCAAAAATGACTACCGTGCGCTTGAAAAGAAATTCAAGTATTTTGATTACGAGGCTTGGGAAAAAGAAGCTCAGTAAAAAATAATCATTTCTCGTAAGGGAAGTGTTTATATAAATTATAAATTATGAAACTTGCTAAGCAACGTTTCGACAATTTAATTTTTATTTTATTGGATATCCAAGGAGGATATCAGAAAGGAACAAAATGAAAAACAAAAAAATCAGTGTCAGAATTTTGTCTTTCGTAATGATCGTAGCTCTTATGATCGGCGTTTGCGCCCCCATGATAAGCGCGGCAACCGATGATCATGATCATGATCATGATGTTGTAGTAAAGAAAGACAAGATCAACTACGTATCACTCGGTGACTCTATGACCAACGGTTACGGTCTTCTCGGCTATAACGGAAACACCGGTGTAGAAGACTACGGCGATGGTTCATATGCTAATCGTTTCGCTGCTTGGCTTGAAACTAATGTAGCAAACGACGTTGACCATGCTCAGCTTGCTATGTCGGCTATGAGATCAGAAGATCTTCACTGGCTTCTTGAGGTTGATTACAATGATGAAGCTGTAATTAACGTTATCGAAACTCTTGAAGTAGGTGGTTGGAACGAAGAACTTTGGTACTCCGTATTCACTAATGGTGATTACTGGACTTGGAAGGAACTTGTTAACGACTATCGTTTTGACGTTGCGGCTTACTGCATCGAAGGTCATGATAACGGCACAGGTTTTAGTACACATGATGCTTATGATATGTATGACGATGTCGAGGCGCTTGCTATAGTTGCCGAATATTATCAGACAAAGGTTGCAGAGGGTGATATCCTCTCTCTTGGAATGGGTAACGGTAACTTCGGCGTATTCATGTTCGGAAGAATCATGGAAGCTGTTGGCTTTAGTGGTGCTCCTGAAGATGCAATGATATACGACGTTCAGAATGCTATCCGTGAGCTTGATCCCGAGATGCAGCAGACGGTTAATGATCTTATCGTTGACCTTTACGCAGCTCTTGCAGAAAACGGCTTTGTTATAGATGATGGCGATGACGAGACTACTTCCAAGATGGAATCTCTTGCAAACACTGTTGTTTATACCGCTATTAGCTACGTTCTCAACTATGCGGGTTCTGTTGAAGCTATGCTTCAGCTCAATCCTGATGCAGAGATCATTCTCGTAGCTCTTATGAATACCTTTGGTGATGAAGCAATTCCTATGGGCGACATTGGCGACCTTTCTCTTGGAAACCTTCTTACCATAGTATTTGAGCCCCTTAACGCATATATTGCAGCACTTCCTACATATATGCAGCTTACTCAGAATGAAGTTTACAGCAACGCGAAGTTCTACTTTGCAGAAGCTACAGAGGTTGAGTGTATCGTTGATACCTACGAATCTGAAATTTATGACAGAGATTCCATCGTTTTTGACCGTTTCTATCAGTCTATCGTTAAGGAAGAAGACGGCGACTATGGAATGATTTGGAATCTTATCGTAGGAAAAGAACTTGTTGACAACGTAGAGATCGTTGATATAACGAAGGATGAGATCGCTGCTTACGAAGATATGTCGTATGCAGACAAAGCTGCTTATGCAATGACAAATACCGGCAAAGCAGTTTCTATTTCTGTTTATCTCGCTTTCGAAAAGGCAGTACTTGGAACAACAGAAACTAAAGTAACTCTTGATTCCGTACTTAATCTTCAACTTGGTGGAGATATGTTTGCTCCTATCATAGAAGGTCTTGGTAATAGTAGCGTAGAAGCAAGTGCTGACGTTATGAATGCTATCTGCGGCTTTATCGCATCTCAGACCGGCGGCGCACTTGATGCTGGTCGTATTAAGCAGTTGCTTGACGGCGATATCACAAAGTATGATATCGTTGCGGCTAGTGCTGGTGATTTGACAGCCGCAGATATTGAGGCTCTTGCAGCTTCCGATTTTGCTCGTGGAACGATAGTTGATATCCTTTACGCGCAGGCTTGTGCTTTAAACGGTGGCAATGAGTTCCTTACAAAAGAAGAGATTGGATCAATTTTTGATTTGGAATCTGAAGACGGTGTGTATTCGATTGCTGCTACTAAGATCGGAGCGACAGAAGAGTATGTTAGATACTGCTATGAGAATAGTCTTGGAGAAGTACCAGTATTGATTAATGGCATGAAGGCTATTTTCAACGGAAAGGTTGAAATCCTTGCAGGTAAGACTGCTATCATGGCAGGCCTTAAAAATATTGATGACGCTATTAGTGGTGCAAATCTCCTCAAGCTTCTCCTCACACTTCCCGAAAACCTCGGCGGAGTTCTCGTTAAAGAGCCTTCTCTTAACGGACTTCTCGCGCTCTTCGGACGTTGCGTTATCGGTAACGGACTTGGCGGACACCCCTCCGCAAACGGACACGCGGCTCTTGCTGACGCTGTTATTTCCGCATATAGTGAGGAATATACCGCTCAGAAGGAAACTATCAATAACCTTCTCGCAATACTCGACCTTCTCCTTGAGTACTATGACGAAGCATACGCATACGCATACGACGAGGCAGTAAAGGCAGGCGTTATAGCAGAGCTTAACGGATATCTTGATATCGCGCAGGAAGCTATCGATGCTGCTGACGCTTGGATACTCGCTAACTCCGATTACATCAGAAGCGAAGAGTTCGCACAGGAGCTTAAGAAGGCTTCCGCAGATGCTCGCGCAACCGTTGAGGCGCTCCGCGCTCTTATCAACAACGCTGACGAGCTTGACGCAGAAAGCTATGAATATCTTCTCAAGCTTGTCGCAGCTCTTAACACAAACGTAGAAGATTTTGTTGCTCTTCTTGGTATCGCTGTTATGGACTTCGGTCACTACCTCGATCCCAAGATAGAGGAGCTCAAGGCACAGGCAGAGAAGCAGATCGCTATTCTCAATGCAGAGATAGCAGCAAAGATCGCAGCTCTCAAGGCACAGGCAGAGAAGCAGCTCGAGATCCTTAACGAAAAGCTTCAGACTGCAATCGGCGAAGCAAAGGAAGCTATCCTTGCAGAGATCGCAAGAATAGAGGCAGAGCTTGAAGTTGAAATAGCTGCTATAAAGGCAGAGCTTGCGGCTAAGATCGCAGAGATCGAAGCAGCAATTGAAGCTACAAGCGCAGAGCTCAAGGCAGCATACGATGCTGCAAAGGCTGAACTCGAGGCTCTCATCGAAAAGATGGTAACAGATACCGAGGCAGCTATTGCAGACGCAAAGGCAAAGATCAACGCTATAATTGATGCTGCAAACAAGTTCTTTATGGAAACTATTCCCACAGCGATCAAGCAGCTTATTGAAGATGCACTTACGGGCGAATACGTTGCTTCTGCTGATTCCTATTACCTCGCTATCGGAAGCGATCCTATGTTCGCAGAGCTTCTCGCGGCTGAGCTCGGTCTTGACGAGCAGTTCGCTGTTAACGGTTGGGATTCTGTCTCCATCGAGGATATCATAAAGGCAGACCTCATAACTATCAGCTACAACGAAAATGAGCTTACCGGATTCGCAATGGATCAGGCAGTTGGATTTGTTGCTGATTACGTTAACGAATATTTCAGACCTTCCTTCAACGCATATATGCAGAAGGCATTTACCGAATTTTTCGCACAGTTGCCTATTTCGGATGAAGCTGAAGAAAAATACATGGCAATGCTTAACGGTGGATTCAATGACACTCTTGACGGTATAATCGCTGAATACTTCGGCGATGCTACCGCAGTTGAGATGGATTGGGCAGCGCTCGTAGGTGAGGAGAACGCAGCTTACGTTGACGAGGCTCGCGCGGAAATAAAGGCAGCTCTCGACAAGGCAGGCGTTAGCGAAACGATTTCTGTTGAAATTCCCGTTCTTGATCTCTTCTATGCAAATCTTGATATGTTCGGCGACTTGGCGGGATATATTAATGACTTGGATGTAGAAGAGGTTTACGAAATGTTCGGAGAGAACGCAACCTACACGCTCGAGATCCCCGTTGCAGATGCACTTGTATTTGCGGGAGAATCTTACCTCTACGGACTTGTAGAGTTCACAAAGAACTACAACGAGACCATTCTTACTATCAATGCTATCAATCCCGATGCAACCGTAGTACTTCTCGGTTACTACAACGCATTCGAAGGCGTTACCTTCAACGGTGTTGATCTTGGCAGAATTTACGGTGAATTTGCTAAGGTAGCATCCGCTAATGCATTTGTATACGCACTTGCATTTGATAACGTAACTTACGTTGACATCTCTGATGCAGAGACATGGATTGAAGCTTATGCAAACGGTGAAACCGTTGCGCTTGAAGACTTTATCGTTGCTTACCTCATGGATCCTTCCATTACAAGTGTAAGCGAAGCAGGACACGAGTACATTTACGAGCAGATAAAGAATGCTATATCCTTTACATGTGCGCATGTATGGGAAGAAGCAACCTGTACCGCACCTAAGACATGTAAGCTCTGCGGTGAGACCGAGGGTGACGTAGCGGCTCATGATCCCAACGCAGACGACGGAGACTGCACGACCGCTATCACCTGTAAGGATTGTGGCGCGGTAACCACTCCTGCTAAGGCAAATCATACTCCTGAAGCAGACGACGGCGATTGCACGACAGCTATCAAATGTAAGGATTGTGGCACTATAACCACTCCTGCTACTGCGGGTCATACTCCTGAAGCAGACGATGGCGATTGCACGACAGCTATCAAATGTAAGGATTGTGGCACTATAACCACTCCTGCTACTGCGGGTCATACTCCTGAAGCAGACGACGGCGATTGCACGACACCTATCAAGTGTACTGTATGTAACAAGGTAACGACCGAAGCTAAGGCAGCTCACACTCCTGCAGCAGACGACGGCGATTGCACGACACCTATCAAGTGTACTGTATGTAACAAGGTAACGACCGAAGCTAAGGCAGCTCACACTCCTGCAGCAGATGACGGCGATTGCACGACACCTATCAAGTGTACTGTATGTAACAAGGTAACGACCGAAGCTAAGGCAGCTCACACTCCTGCAGCAGATGACGGCGATTGCACGACACCTATCAAGTGTACTGTATGTAACAAGGTAACGACCGAAGCTAAGGCAGCTCACACT
>SVUA01000005.1:81646-84425 GCA_015063485.1 Oscillospiraceae bacterium
ATGTAACAAGGTAACGACCGAAGCTAAGGCAGCTCACACTCCTGCAGCAGATGACGGCGATTGCACGACACCTATCAAGTGTACTGTATGTAACAAGGTAACGACCGAAGCTAAGGCAGCTCACACTTACGGTGAATGGACTGTAACCAAGGAAGCAACCGCAACCGAGGCAGGTGAGCGTAAGCACGTATGTTCTGTTTGCGGTCATACTGAGACGGAAGTAATTCCTGCTCTTGGCGTTGAGCCTGAAGAAACTACAAAGCCTGTAGAAACCACGAAGCCTGCAGAAACGACCTCTGCTGATACGACACCTGTTGACGATTCCGAAGGACTTTCCGGCGGAGCTGTTGCAGGTATCACGGTTGGTTCTGTTGCAGTAGTTGGTGTTGGTGGATTCTCCATCTTCTGGTTCGTTATTAAGAAGAAATCTTGGGCAGACTTCCTTTTGATCTTCAAAAAGTAATAATAACGGTTAAATAACTAAATAACGAGCGGCGGGCAGAAATGCCCGCCGCTTTTTTGATGGTAAATCGGTAAAAAAATTAACAAACATATTTACTTTTATAAGTTTTTGTGATATAATAGATAAAAGATATTACAAACTAATTAAATTTTTTATTTTGAGAGAGGAATCAAGAGAGAAATTAAATTATATTAGTGCCGATTACGAGACTTTGAAAAAAGAAGCTTAGTAAAAAATAATCATTTCTCGTAAGGGAAGTGTTTATATAAATTATAAATTATGAAACTTGCTAAGCAACGTTTCGACAATTTAATTTTTATTTTATTGGATATCCAAGGAGGATATCAGAAAGGAACAAAATGAAAAACAAAAAAATCAGTGTCAGAATTTTGTCTTTCGTAATGATCGTAGCTCTTATGATCGGCGTTTGCGCTCCTATGGTAAGCGCGGCAACCGATGATCATGATCATGCGAATGGCGAAATCAACTACGTATCCATCGGTGACTCTATGACCAACGGATATTGTTTCGAAGGTTATGCGCAGGGAGAAGATTCGCTTGATTTCTTCTCCGGTGAAGGCGTATACGGTGAAGATGCGTATCCTCTTCAATTTCAAGCATATCTTGAAAGCAAGGGTTACGATGTAAATCATACCAAACTCGCTCCTTCCGCAATGAGAGCAGAGGATCTCCTCTACTTGCTTGGAGGACGCGAAATGCCTACAGATGGTTGGTTTGATCAGGTCAATCATTACACCAATTGCGACGATGATGAAGCATTGTCTGAATACTTCACAAACGCTATTACTGAAGCTGATATCATGACGATGTGCATTGGAAACGCATCTTTCGGCGCATACTTTGTTCAGGCTGTTACTCGTGCGCTTGGCGTAATGGGCGGTTCTCTTGACGAAGATGAAAAGGTTGACCTCGAAGATGCTCTCGCTATTGTAGAGTCCGAGGAAGCAAAGGAGATAGTTCTTGAAGTTTATGAAGAGCTTAAGGCAGAGCTCGCTCCTTACCTTGAAGTAGTTACAGCTGCCGGATTTACCGCTGAACAGGTAGAAGATGTTCTTGGCATTGTTACATACACGACCGCAAGCTTTGTTGTAAACTATGAAGCTCTTCTTGATAAGATCGTGGAACTTAATCCCGATGCAGAGATCATTCTTGTCGGTCTTATGAATACTACTTACGGTATGACGATTACCGGAGAAGGATTTGATCCTGTCCCCTTCGGCGATATTATGGATAAGATATTTGCAACTCTTAATGCATATATTGCTGGTCTTCCCGCAGGCAAGCAAGCTTTCGGTGAGTATGCAGACGCTACGTTCTATTATGCAGAGCAGCCTAAGCCCGAATTCATAGTTCAGGCTTTTGACGATCTTGCAGCAGCAGGCTGGAAGAACGTTGATTGCGGTGCCGATGATTGCGGTACAGTAGGTCATGACTGCGGCGAAAATGGACGTCTTTCTGCCGATATTGTTCGTAACAGAAGCTTGAAAGCATACAATAATGACCTTCGCGGAATGATAGGTAGTGCTTTGGGATTCGCATTGCCCAGAGTTGAATTGACTGATATTGAAAATTACGTTTTTGATGAGGTTGATGATCAGTATCAGATAACAACAGAGTTTAAGGCACAAGCAAGCCAGTACAATGGTTCAAATTCAGCAGATTTGCCGCTTGTATCGCGTTATATAGAAGCAACAGGAGATACTTATTTATCGCAAGCTGCTGCTAATGCTGGTAATGTCTTTAAAGCCGATATAGAGAAGGAAATTTCTATCGCTATATATCTTGCTCTTGAAGAAGCTGTAGTGGCAAATGTTGACACTATGGAGATTACGCTTGACGGTCTTATGGGAATCGCAGGTGATATCTTTAGCGCTCTCGGTGCTATGCCTGATGCTATCAACCCCGCAAACAATCCTGGTCCTTGGACTATAAAGACAGGGCTTGTTGGTTGGTTCACAGGTTCTGCGACTTCAAACGCAATGTGCAAGGTTTACGGTCTCTTCAAGATCGGAGACGGTATGTCCGTTCATCCTACGCCTAAGGGACATGACAACATGGCAGATGCAGTTATCGAGGCTTATGAAAATAAGTACACTGTAGCTGACGAAACTATCAATAACCTTCTCGCAATACGCGACCTTCTCCTTGAGTACTATGACGAAGCATATGCATACGCATACGACGAGGCAGTAAAGGCAGGCGTTATAGCAGAGCTTAACGGATATCTTGATATCGCGCAGGAAGCTATCGATGCTGCTGACGCTTGGATACTCGCTAACTCCGATTACATCAGAA
>SVUA01000006.1 GCA_015063485.1 Oscillospiraceae bacterium
TAAGATCGAACAACGGAATCTAAATTTAATCAATCAAAAGCTTAGTGAGAAGAATAAAGGTAATATAGAATAAAAATCGCCCCGCCTCGCGCGGGGCTTCGCTTTTGTGTCCACAAAAGCAGTGCTTCGTATGCCATAATTAAAGACTATAACCAAATTTCCGTCTGTTTGCAAACAAATAGGCTTGCACTAACCAAGGCTCCCTTGTGTAAAGGGAGGCTTTTTTCTATCTTCCGTAAGGTAAGCGCATGGGCTTTTGATATGCCAATGTCAAAAGTACCTTTGCGTTGCTTTTGTCATAGTAAGATCTGGGGATTTTCTGTTTCGTTAATTATTTTGCTTTTCGGATCAATTTCGGGGAAACAAAGCAAAAAGTAGTCGCATTCGTCGCAACAGCATTCAAATCCTTGCTCTCCGTTGCCAAGACAAACGGCAGACTCTCCGGGCGTAAGTTCTACTCCGGTAATGTCTATGATCTTTTCTTGCATATTCTTGTTCATAGATTCCCCCATCAGCATATAAAAAAAGTGCGCCCCAATTGAAGCGCACGAAAAACGCAACTCCAATTGTTGCTACACAAATCTTCGCTACTTTCATAAGAGAACGCAGAAAAGGGAGTATGCATTTTTACCATAAATAAAAATGCGCACTCTTTATGAAAGTTATGCGATTTGTGTAGCAAATATAGTATATCACATTTAGAGGAAAATGTCAACAACTTACCCGAAATATAGGACACAGCTTGAGAATTTGACAAAATATTGATGTCTTTAATTAAGTCAGTGCTTGTCAAGAAAATTGACACGGCATAGATGAACATAAAAAAGGCTCCCTTGTGTAAAGGGAGCCTGGCACCGAAGGTGACTGAGGGATTGTTTTTCGGTATAATTTTGTTTTTAACAATCCCTCCGTCTCGCTTGCGCGAGCCACCTCCCTTTACACAAGGGAGGCTTATTACCGCCCGACAGTACATCTAACAGATGTAACACACTATACCTTTGCAGGCAAGGACGTGCGAAAAGGAGTACGGACAAATTTATCCGTACTTCTTTTGTTTTGCGGCAGGTAAAACCTGCTTTATGGAAGGAGTCCCTTTTGGTGTCTTTTTTATCTCATATCCTTCGTAACGTCTATCAAAATATTCAAAAAGGCTTCGACAGAACGCTTTGTCGATTTTGTTTTCGGAACGTAAGCGAAGCTTTTTCGGCGAATATTGTTAACGCTTTTTAAAACTATCTTATCCGAAAATAGTCCTTGCCACGAGCGAGCGGGAACGAACGCGATACCCAATCCCAATTCAATATATTTACGCAGATAAAAAGGGTCGTCGGTTTGAATTGCGATGTTTGGCGTAAAGCCCGCATCGGCGCAAGCTTTAAGCATTATTTTGTGAATACTCGATTCACCCGACATGGTAATAAAACGCTCATGTTCAAGTTGGTTGACAGACGATATCTCTTTTTCGGCAAGTGGATTGCTCTTGTGCATGGCGAGGCATATCTCCTCGTCAATAATGAGCGTTCTGTTTCCGTATTCATAAGGGCAGATATCTGATATAAGTATATCAAAATTCTTATCGGCATCAATGGTGTGGTATATTGTAAGATTTACCTGTGGGTGCTGATGCTTGAATATTTCTATCGCTTCGGTCACGTTTTTTCGGTTGCAGCCACAGATAAGCTTTATTTCGCCGCGGATATCATCTGCGTTTCCTACGATATCATCTTTAGCGCTGTCTAAAATATTTAACGCCTGAACTACATTTGAAAAAAATCTTTTTCCGTCGTCGTTGAGTATGATTCTGTTGGCTCTATGCTCGAAAAGCTCGCAGCCAAGCTCCTTTTCAAGCCGCTTTATCGATTGCGATATGTTGGAGGTAGGGACGAGATACTTCTTTGCCGTTTTCGAAAAATTTTGAGTTTGCGCCGCGTCGCAAAAATATCTTAACTGTAAAAGCTCCATATCTTTTCTCCGTAATTTGTTTTAAATCTATTTTAACACAAGTTACTTTAACTGTCAAGTGAAAGTAAGTATATATTATTTGATTATTTACAATAAAGGCGGAAAATGATAAAATTATAGAGTAATATATAAAAAAGGAGTAAAAAACAATGGCAGAAATTTTAGAGATCATAATGGTCGTAAGCTTTGGCGCTTCATGGCCGATGAACGTAGCAAAATCTTATAAGGCTCGTACTACAAAGGGAAAGAGCCTCGCGTTCTTGTTGCTTATATTCTTCGGATACATAGCAGGTATCGCATCAAAGCTCGTTAACGAGGCTTATATGGCGCAGTTTGCAAGCAAGTGGTACGTTCTCGTATTCTATTGTCTCAACTTTATTATGGTAGGCATCGACCTTTGCCTCTACATAAGAAATAAGAAGCTTGACAAAGAAGCCGCAAAGCAGGGGAACGACTAATGAGGATACTCAAGGATGTTTTTTACAGTGACGAGCAAATAAGTGCAAAAACACTCGATGCTTCTATTCCCGATGGTAAGACCGAAGCCGTATTTATGTATATGCACGGCGGCGGACTTGAAAGGGGCGATAAGGGCAGAAATTTTGAATCAATAGCCGAATATCTTGCAAAAAAAGGAATAGCTTACGTAAGCATAAATTACAGAATGTATCCCGATGCGAAATACCCCGATTTTATTTACGATTCTGCACAGGCAGTTGCGTGGGTGCATAAAAACATGAGCGAGCTTTTCGGTTGCGATACGCTTTACGTTGGCGGAAGCTCGGCGGGCGGATATCTTTCCATGATGCTTTGCTTTGATAAAAAGTACCTTGCAAGCGTAGGACTTGATAATTCGGCTATCGCGGGATATTTTCACGATGCGGGACAGCCGACAGCGCACTTTAATGTCCTAAAATATAGCGGAGTTGACCCGAGAAGAATAATCGTGGACGAGACAGCTCCGATGTATCACGTTGGACTTGAAGCGGATTATCCGAGAATGCGTTTTATCGTTTCGGATAATGATATGAAGAACCGTTATGAACAGACGATGCTTATGCTGTCAACGCTCAAGCATTTCGAGTTTGAGAAATACGACCATGTTGTTATGCACGGAAAACATTGCGCGTATTGCAGAGCCATCGACGAAAACGGAGATTCTGTTTTAGGTAAAATGATCTTTGATTTTATTCAAGAGAAAAACGATTAAAAAATAAGGGAGTTAAAAAACTCCCTTATTTTTTATATCGCGAACTGTTATTTCGATCAAAAGAGCTCCGATCAGTATTAATACAAGGCTCATTATCGAATGCTCAAGCATCGGCGCGTATTTTAGAGCGAGTGCTTCTGCGGTAACCAGAGAGCTTGAAAGCACGTTGAAAAATACGGCAACGGAATGACAAAGCACAGAGTAAAGCCCATATATCAAAACAAGCTCGGAATATCTGTTTAATGAAAATTTATTCATAAAAACGGCAACTCCTATGTATAAATATTTATTTTGAAAAATAATGTTGCTTTTTGATGCAAAACAATCTTTTTTGTCATATCTACCTACAATAATATCATATTTTCGCAAAAATAACAACTGAAAATTGTTGGAAAAATATTTTTCTTTGGAGATCACAGAAAAATGTTTTGGTTTTTTGAATGTTTATTCAAATTCGTGATTTTGAAATTTTATAAAAGAAGAAAATATACATATATTCAATGGATTCTTGTATATTTAAGTCGTTTTTCATGAAAAACCGCTAATTTTGAATATTTTTATCTTTTTATTCAAAAATTTTTAGTGTTATAATATAAATGTGCGCACGAAAAATATATAAGTTTACGAAAGGTATAGAAATGACAAAAGGAAAAATTTTAAATGTAGCGGAAAGCGAAAACGAAAGCGCTGAATATTCTTTGTGGGAAATAAAAATAAAGGATAAGGTCAAGTACGCTATATATGTAAGTGCAAAGGAAGATAGCGATTTTGAGCTTTTTAACGGTAGCAGAGAGCATTGTGAGCACCTTTTTAATAAAGCAGTTGCGGAAAATCTATCCCCAATACATCTTGAGGATATTGCAACCGATATAAAAAGGGAACTGTACGAAGCAAGATAGGGAAAGATAGGAAGATAGGAAAGATAGGAAAATTTTTGAAAAACTCTTTACTTTAGCCTGAAAATATGGTATAATAATTTATAATTATTATATAAGTGAAAGGCTGAACAAAGATTATGAAATGTCCCGCTTGCGGATTTACAGATAGTAAGGTCATCGATTCGCGACCCGTGGAGGAGCGCAACAGTATACGCCGCCGCCGCGAATGTCTTGCTTGTCAAAAACGTTTTAATACTTTTGAGGTAATAGAGACCGTTCAGGTCATAGTAATAAAAAAGAGCGGCGATAAAGAGCTGTTTGACAGAAACAAATTGCTTTCGGGACTTCTGAAGGCTTGTCAAAAACGCCCCGTAAACGCCGAGGAGATAGTAAACGAGATCGAAGCCGAGCTTCAGAACTCGTTGTCTACCGAGGTGACTACGACCGAGATAGGCGAGATGGTCATGCAGAAGCTTAAAGAGCGAGACGAGGTCGCATACGTGCGCTTCGCCTCTGTCTACCGCGAGTTCAAGGATATCGATACCTTCCTTGCGGAGCTTAAGAGACTGCAGAAGGACTAATACAAAAAATCACCGACAATTGTCGGTGATTTTTTGTATGTTTACTTTGCAATTACTTTTTTGAAATTCTTTTTACCTCTGCGGAAAACTATCCCGTCCTTAAGGTCGTCCTTTGTATAGGTCTTGCGAACGTCGGTGACCTTTTCATTGTCTGCTGAAACGCCGCCCTGTTCGATAGCGCGTCTTGCCTCGGATTTAGAGGGAACAAGTCCTGCTTTTACGAGAATAGAACCGATATCGATGATGCCGTCAACGAAGTCAGCGTCGTTAAGCTCTGTCTCGGGGATCTCCGCCTGTGCGCCCGCACCGAAGAGTGCCTTTGCACTTGCTTCCGCTTTCTGTGCCTCTTCCTCTCCGTGAACCGTCTTTGTCAATTCATACGCGAGTATCTCTTTTGCGCGGTTGAGCTGTGCGCCCTCCCACTTGTCCATCTCGTCGATCTGCTCAAGAGGCAAGAAGGTAAGCATACGGATACACTTAAGAACGTCTGCGTCAGCAACGTTTCTCCAATACTGATAGAAATCGTAGGGAGAGGTCTTTTCGGAATCGAGCCAAACAGCGTTGCCCGCGGTCTTACCCATCTTTTTACCTTGAGAATCGGTGAGAAGGGTAATGGTCATAGCGTGAGCGTCCTTGCCAAGTTTACGTCTGATAAGCTCAGTACCGCCAAGCATATTCGACCACTGGTCGTCTCCGCCGAACTGCATATTACAGCCGTAAGCCTTGTAGAGATGATAGAAGTCGTAGGACTGCATTATCATGTAGTTAAATTCAAGGAAGGAAAGACCCTTTTCCATTCTTTGCTTGTAGCACTCAGCGCGAAGCATGTTGTTGACCGAGAAGCAAGCTCCTACCTCGCGGAGAAGCTCAACGTAGTTAAGGTCGAGAAGCCAATCCGCATTGTTTATCATCATAGCTTTGCCGTCGGAGAAGTCAATAAATCTTTCCATTTGGCGCTTAAAGCAAGCGGCGTTATGGTCGATATCTTCCTTTGTAAGCATTTTTCTCATGTCTGTACGACCCGAGGGGTCGCCGATCATAGTAGTACCTCCGCCGATAAGAGCGATAGGCTTGTTTCCCGCCATCTGCAAACGCTTCATGAGTGTGAGCGCCATGAAGTGACCCGCGGTCAAGCTGTCAGCGGTACAGTCAAAGCCGATATAAAACGTGGCTTTGCCCTCGTTGATCATATTTTTGATCTCTTCCTCGTTTGTGACCTGCGCGATAAGACCGCGGGCAACGAGCTCGTCATAAATTTTCATAAAATTTTAACCTCCTGCCGCAAAAACGGCGTAACATTAAATATCAATATAACATTATAACTCATTTTCCACGTTTTGTCAACACATGAGAGTCTTTTTGATAAAAAGAAAAAAATTTAATAAAGGGTATTGACTTATTTTTTTGTTATGATATAATTCAAGTGTAGAAACCGAAAGACAGGTAATAGCATGAACAGAGAAGAACTTTTGAATTTTGCGCTTTCACGCATTTGTATTGCAAATGATTCCGACGTTTTGCGCGCGGATACCGAAATTCGAGAATTTTTGCTTAAAAATTGCGACATAACCATAAGTAAAGAAAACTATTTCTTCGTAAGAGTAAATTGCGAGGGGATAATGGATAAAGTCGTAAACGCCCGTTTAGCACCTTTTCATGAGGAAATACGCGAAGGCATAGGCAGAACTCATTATAAAAACCGCGCTCTTTCGGGATTGCATGATTTCAGCCATACAGCTCCTTTATGGGAAGATATTTTAGACCTCGGAATAATCGGGCTATACGACAGAGTAAAAAAACATGCGTCAGCAGTTGAGAATGACGAAAAGAAAAAACGTTATTTTGACCTGCTTATTCGCTTTTACGAGGCTGTATTTTCATTTATTGAACGAGCCGCTGATAAGGCTGAAAAAGAGGGAAGAGTCGAAATGGCAGAGTCGCTTCACGCACTTAAAACGCGCAAGCCCGAAACTCTTTACGAAGCGTTGCAGACAATAATGATATACTTTACAATGCAACAGCATTTTGACGGAACGCCCGTGCGTACTCTCGGCAGACTTGACTCACTTCTTTATAGATTTTACGAAAAGGAAACGAAAGAAAATTCCGCCGCGCTTATCGAAAAATTCATTCTTGAGATAGATTCTTGGGAGATAAATTCCAACGTACCGTTCCTTATCGGCGGAGATGATGAAAACGGAGATACGTATATAAATGAGCTCTCCTATCTTTTGCTTGAGACCTACAAGCGTTTAGTTCCTCCAAACACAAAAATGCATATAATGTATTCCGAAAAAACGCCCGAAAATCTTTTGGCTATCGCTATGGACAGTATAAGAATGGGAGCGAACAGTATCGCGTTTTTGTCGGACGGAATGATAAAAGATTCACTCGTAAAGCTTGGAATATCAAAGGAAGACGCGCTGAAATACGAGGTCGTAGGCTGTTACGAATGTTCGGCAAGAGAGGAGATATCTTCGTCCTGTAATGCAATAGTCAACGTTGCAAAGGCGGTAGAGCTTGCGTTAAATAATGGCAAAGATATTCTCACAGATCAATTTGTAGGACTAGAAAATAACGGAGAATTTCCAACCTTTGACGATTTTTATGACGAAATTGTGCGCCAGCTCGAGAATCTTTCAAGCTTGGCAATGTATTATACCGATCTTTATGAGCGTAATTATAGCAAGATACACTCTTCTCAAGCCTTTTCTTCTACCTATCCGTCAGCTCTTGAAAACGGAGGAGATATCTATTGCGATTATGCGGCAAAATATAACAATTCCTCGGTCAACGCAATAGGACTTGCTACGGCGGTGGATTCGTTGGTCGCAGTGCGTAAGCTTGTTTACGAGGATAAAAAAGTAACTCTTTCGGAGCTTCGCGAGATACTTAAAAACGATTGGCGTGATAACGAGGTGCTCCGACTTACCGTCAAGAATAAATACGCAAAATACGGCATGGGAGATAAGGAGACAGATACGCTTGCCGCTGATATCGTTCATAAGCTTTACGGTATGATAGCGGGCAAGCCGAACGTAAAGGGCGGAGTTTACCGTCTCGGAACATTCTCGATAGACTGGCGTATCAAGTACGGAAAGAGCTGCGGAGCAAGTGCTGACGGTCGCCTTGCGAGAGCACCGATATCACAGAATACGGGCGCGTCGGTCGGCGGAGACCGAAACGGAGTTACCGCGCATATACATTCTGTCACCGAGATAGATATGCTTGAAACGGTCAACGGCTCTGTGCTTGATGTAGACCTTCATTCAAGTGCCGTAAAGGGAGACGACGGACTTTGCGCGCTTCTTGGAACGCTGAAAACGTATTTTGACAGAGGCGGCTTTGCGGTGCATTATAACGTTCTTGATACAAATACGTTGAGAGACGCTGTCGACCACCCCGAGAAATATCCAAATCTTCAGGTTCGTCTTTGCGGCTGGAACGCACTCTTTACGACTCTCGCCACGGACGTGCAAAAAGAATTTATCGCAAGAGCAGAGCATCAAGAGGGAGCTTGCTGATATAAATAAAAAAGAGGACGGTCATGTGATGATACACATAACCGTCCTCTGAATTTTTATTAGTTGTCATAAAACTCCGAGCTTTCGAAGTTTACCACTATTGCTTTTTCCTGTGTAGCGTCCTTTTTTATCACCGTTTCGGGATAAATTATCAAGGCTTTGTGGGGAAGTATAACGTCTCTTGCGTTACATTGATATTCATATACGAAGTTGCCCGCTTCGTCTACGAATACCACGCGTTGAATATTCTCGCTAACGCCCGCTTCGACTTCGCTTATCGATATATCTAAGTTGTATTTGTTGGCTAAGCCTTCACCCGAAATATAAAGATCGTTGAAAACGTAGGCGCGCGCGAATTCGAACGAAAAAACTTCTTGAACGGTCGTTTCTTCTTTTTCTGACAGAATAGATATAAGCTTTTCTGTATAGTCCTCTTTGCTGGTATTTACTGCGTATATTATGCCAATGATCATAGAAACCGCCAATACTAAAACTACACAGATAATTACGTTGCGTTTGATATTCATAAAAGCTACCTCCGTTGAACTTGATCATCTAAAATAAATTTTACCACAAAATTTTCTCTTTGTCAACTAAAATAAAAGATAGGGCGTCGCAAAAGCGACGCCCGTGTTTGTTATTATAGGGTCAGGTTATTTGTTTCCCTTGATAGAGTTTTCATAGGACTCTACCATCTTCTTAACCATCTGACCGCCGATGCTGCCTGCCTGACGAGCGGTGAGGTCACCGTTGTAACCGTTCTGAAGGTTTACGCCTACTTCGCTTGCAGCCTGCATCTTGAACTGCTCCATAGCAGCCTTTGCTTCGGGAATAAGAGTCTTGTTGCTTGCCATTTTAATTCTCCTGTTCTCAAGAGAGATATCCACATTCGTTTTTACGCAGTAAAAATCCGACGCGCAATACTTCTCTTGATTCTCTGATCAATCTATATTATTGAGCGTCGGTGTCGTGTTTGACTCCTGCGCTCTGATATTATTATTTACGGATATGTCCGTAATATTAAAGGGAAAAATAGGATTTTTAATGGCAATTTATTGCAATTTGATCAATTATAATTCATCGGTCATCTTAAGCCATTCGCGCGAGGACGCATCACTCGGCATTTTTAAGTCTCCGCGAGGAGATACGCCCACAGAGCCGACCTTTGGTCCGTCGGGCAGACAAGAGCGCTTGAACTGTTGATTAAAGAAACGGCGAACGAAATTTTTCAGCCATTTGAGAAGCTCCTCATCGCTGTAAGCTCCCGCGAAAGCGATTTTGGCAATTCTGTAAAGCTTGTCGGGGGCATAGTCTAAACGAAGCATATAGTATAGGTAAAAATCGTGAAGCTCGTAAGGACCGACAAGATCCTCGGTCTTTTGCGCTATCTCACCGTTTTCGTTGGCGGGGAGCAGCTCTGGACTTACGGGAGTATCGAGAATATCACGGAGAACAGAAGCAAGCTTTTCCTTGCCGTTTGCTTCTGCATTGTCGGCGCAAAAGGCTACGATATGACGGATAAGTGTTTTCGGAACTCCGCCGTTTACTCCGTACATCGACATATGGTCGCCGTTATAGGTCGCCCATCCGAGCGCAAGTTCGGAAAGGTCGCCCGTTCCTACAACAAGTCCGTTTTCCTCGTTTGCGATATCCATAATGACCTGCGTTCTCTCACGAGCCTGACAGTTTTCGTAAACTACGTTTCTGTTGCTCTCGTCGTGACCGATATCGCGGAAATGAAGCCTTACAGCCTCGGAGATATCCACACAGCGCAAGTCCGCTCCAAGCTCTTCGCAAAGTATCTCCGCGTTCGAACGCGTTCTCTTTGTCGTACCAAAACAAGGCATAGTAACACCGATAATATCTGTCCTCGGACGTCCGAGCAGGTCAAGAGCGCGTGCCGCCACGAGAATGGCGAGACACGAATCAAGTCCGCCCGAAATACCTATAACGCATTTTTTTGCATACGCGCGTTCGATTCTTGTGGCAAGACCGCGGCTCTGTATTTCAAGTATCATATCGCAACGCTTTGCGCGCTCGTTTTTGTCACTTGGAATAAAGGGAGACGGGTCGATATGTCTTGTGAGCTTCGTATCGCGTATAGGCTTTGAAAAATAAATTTTATCAACGCTTGCGTTAGGAAGATAGGAAAAAGTATTTTTTTTGCGTCGTTCGCTTGAAAGCTTTTGAACGTCTATCTCGGTAGAGATGAAGCCTTGCTCCGCGTTAGAGAAGGGAGCGCGTTCGGAAAGTATAGCTCCGTTTTCCACTATCATGGAATGTCCGCTGAACACAAGGTCGGTGGTGGATTCTCCGTTGCCGTTGTTTGCATAGATATAACCGCAAAGATTTTTCGAGGAGTGAGCGCGAACGATAAGCTTGCGATATTCGTCCGCACCAACGGTTTCGCAGGAAGCGGCGGGATTAGCCACGATAAGTGCGCCCGCGCTGCAAAGATACGTAGACGGAGGGATCGGCGATGAAAGGTCAGCGCCTATCTCGACTCCAAAACGGAATTCGGGTATTTCGTTACACGCAAAGAGAAGCTTTGAGCCAAACGGAACAGTGTTTCCGCAAAGCTCGATAGCGATAGTTTCTCCCGTATATGCTGTAAAGTATCTGGAATCACAATTTTCCTTGTAGTTTGCAAAAGTATTCTTGGGAACGACACCGAGAATTTGTCCTTTTTGACAAATTACGGCGCAATTATAAATTTTATCATTGACAACGGTGGGAAAACCTATTATACTAATTATAGAGGAATCAGCCGTTTCATTCAAAAATGATGAAAGAGCAGCTTCGGCAGAATTTAAAAGCGTGTCCGAAATGAAAAGATCGGAGCAGGTTGCGCCCGTTATCGAAAGCTCGGGAAATACGAGCAGGTCAATGCAGTCGCTATCGGCATTTTTCCATATTTTTAGTATTTCTTTGATATTTGCCGAGCAATCAGCCACAGTTATACTTGGCGTAGCGGCGGCAACTTTGATAAAACCGTGTTTCATTTTTACGGATATCCTTTCTGTAAACACAAATGCTATGGCGGAGAAGATACCGCGCATACTAAACTTATTATACAATTTTACAAACGAAATTACAAGAGCAATTTTAAATTTTTTTGGAATTTTGCGGTAAAAACAATATAAAGGGAGTAAAAAACGATGAAAAACATAAAAAGAAATCTTACGATGCTATGCGATTTTTATGAATTGACCATGATAAACGGATATCACAAAGCGGGAATGAGTGATAAAATAGTCTATTTTGATGTCTTTTTCCGTAAAAATCCCGACGGCGGCGGATACGCTGTCGCGGCGGGGCTTGAGCAGATAATCGAATATATACAGGATCTTCATTTTACCGAAGAGGATATAGAATATTTAAGGAATAAGAAGTATTTTTCCGAGGAATTCCTTGAGTATTTGAAAGATTTTCGCTTCAGCGGAGATATCTGGGCAATACCCGAAGGAACTGTCGTTTTTCCGGGAGAGCCTCTTATGACCGTTCGCGCTCCCGTAATGGAGGCGCAGTTTATAGAGACATATCTCCTCATGATGATAAACCATCAGTCTCTCATAGCTACCAAAGCGTCAAGACTTGCAAGAGCCGCAAAGGGAAGAGCGATAAGCGAGTTCGGCTCTCGCCGCGCGCAAGGCGCAGACGGAGCGATACTTGGTGCGAGAGCGGCGTATATCGGAGGCTGCGGCTCGACTGCCTGTACGATAGCCGACGAGGCGTTTGGCGTACCCGTAACGGGTACTATGGCTCATTCGTGGGTACAGATGTTCGATACCGAATACGAAGCTTTCAAAACCTATTGCGAGATATATCCAGAAAACGCGACTCTGCTTATAGATACCTACAACGTCCTTGAAAGCGGTGTTCCAAACGCTATACGAGCCTTTAAGGAAGTGCTTTTGCCAAAGGGGATCACTAAATGCGCTGTGCGTATAGATTCGGGAGATATAACTTATCTTACAAAAAAGGTCAGAGCGATGCTTGATAAGGAAGGACTTGAGAACTGCAAGATCGTCGTTTCTAACTCACTTGACGAATATATTATACGAGAGCTTATACGTCAGGGCGCGTGCGTAGATGCCTTCGGCGTCGGAGAGCGTCTTATTACCGCGAAGAGCGACCCCGTTTTCGGCGGAGTTTATAAGCTTTGCGCTATCGAGGACGAAAACGGAAACATCAAGCCCAAGATAAAGATAAGCGAAAACGTTGGTAAGATAACTACTCCGCACTTTAAGAAAATATACCGCTTGAGAGGAAAGGAAACGGGGAAAGCGGAAGCCGATCTCATATGCGTTTATGACGAGACGGTAGACGATTCAAAGCCTATCGAGCTGTTTGATCCACAGCATACTTGGAAGCGTAAGATACTCGAAAACTTTACGGCTGAGGAGCTTCAAGCGAAAATTTTTGAAAATGGTGAGCTTGTATACAAGCTTCCCGCGATAAATGATATCAGAGAGCATTGCAAAAAAGAGATAGAGGGTATGTGGGATGAGGTACGCAGATTTACAAATCCGCATAACTATTACGTCGACTTGTCTCAAAAGCTTTGGGATATAAAGAACGAGATGCTTTCGGCATATAGAAATCATAAGTAAAAATATAAGAGCGAATGAACTACAGTCGGATCTTCATTCGCTCTTATATTTTTTTAAGTTAGCATATAAATCTATCAAAAAACTATTGAAATTTATACTTTATTATGATATAATAAATAATAATTATTATTTGTAGCATAAGCCTTTGGTAAAAGGAGGAACAGTGATGCTGACGTTAGACAATTTATGGGTATCTATTAAACAATTTTTTCAAGAATACGTTATAAATACCGCAAAAAGTATAGAATGGAAGGATGCCATTGATATTATATTGCTTTCTGCTATATTTTTCTTCTTGTATCGTTTTATACGCGATCGCAGAGCGGGAAAGCTTCTTATGGGACTTGCTTTTGTTTTCGTGCTTACGATACTTGCCGAGGCAGTTGAATTCAGAGCAACCCGCTTTATATTCAGTGACTTCAGACAGCTCGGTGTCATTGCTATTTTGATAATCTTTCAACCCGAGCTTCGTTCGGCACTCGAAAAGGTCGGAGGCACTCCGCTTTCCGGACTTAAAAACATAACCTCCGAGTCCCGTGACCTTGCCACTATAAACGCGGAGATAGATGCTATCTCTACGGCGGCGAGCGACCTTTCAAGAGAAAAGGTAGGAGCACTTATCGTTATCGAGCGTTCCACAAAGCTTGGAGAGTATATCAAATCGGGTGTTCTTGTGGATGCCGTTATTTCTCCCCATATCTTGAGAAACTTGTTCTTCAATAAAGCTCCCTTGCATGACGGTGCGGTAATTATCAGAAATAGCCGTATATGTGCGGCAGGTTGCTTTTTGCCCTTGTCAACAAAAGAGGATATAGACAAGGATCTCGGTACTCGTCACCGCGCGGCAATAGGAATGTCGGAGGCAAGCGATGCGGTAGTAATTATAGTTTCGGAGGAAACGGGAACGATCTCTCTTTCTGTTGACGGAAATCTTAAACGTAATTACAATTACAGATCCTTAAAGCAAGAGCTTAACGGTTTGCTTATACCTCAGGTGACAGAGGATGCCGATGGTAAGCGTAAGCACAATGGAAAGCATCAAAAGAAGAATAATGATCGATAAGCCTTTTATTCAAAGATAGGAGGAAACAATGGCAAATTCAGTTGAAAAAGAAAATGTATACGACGACGGCACTTACGTTGTAAAGAAAAGCCGTAAGCATAATATATTGGCTCTTATAATTTGTATCCTCGTGGCTTTTGTGGTTTGGTTATACGCCGCAAATACAGAGCGTGAAGAGATCAAAGCTGAAGAAAACGAAGGCACTCAGACAGTCGAGACAGCAGATACGTCAGCAGAAGCAAACTGACGGAGGTGCTTTGTGGCTTTAAATACTTCGGATTTTGTAGCAGGCGTTTTGGTGGGAGGTATAAGTCTTTCTCCCGATGCCGATGGATCGGAAGCGTGCTCGGTGTGCGCTTCTGAATTAAAGCGTGCAGGGTTAGACCCTGCACAACTTCATTTTGAAGTTGCTAAAAGATCGGTGGACGCGAGAAAGAAGAACGACGTTCGTATAGTGTGGTCTGTATCGGCAAGATTTTCAGAGCCGCGCCGCGTACGCTTTCCTCTAAAGTGCCGATATAACGTAACTCCGCTTCGGGACGAAAAGCTTGAAATAAAGCGCGGGGAGGAAAAATGCTCCTTGCCGCCGCTCGTTGTCGGTATGGGTCCCGCGGGACTGTTTTGCGCTTTGCTTTTGGCGGAGAACGGATACCGTCCTATACTTATAGACCGCGGAGATAACGTATATGAACGTGTAAAAAAGCATGAAACTTTTGTGAGATTCGGTATTCTTGATACCGAATCAAATATACAGTTCGGCGCGGGAGGCGCGGGTACTTTTTCGGACGGAAAACTGCTGACGAGAATAAACGACCCAAAGATATCCTACGTTCTTCATAGATTTTGTGATTTCGGAGCTCCGACGGAAATACTCGTTGCGGCAAAGCCGCATATAGGAACAGATCTTTTGTGCGGTATCGTTGACCGAATGATAGCGCGTGTTGAAGAACTCGGCGGAAGTGTTCGTTACCGTTGCCGCCTTGATGGCATAAAACAAATGATTGACGGCAATATAGAGGTAACTACAAATGACGGCGATATAGCTTGTTCTTCGGTAGTTTTAGCCACGGGTCATAGCGCAAGGGATACTTACGCCATGCTTATGCGTTCGGGATTTTGCGTTGAAGCAAAGCCTTTCTCGGTGGGAGTGCGTATAGAGCACAAGCGTGAGGATATAGATACCGCGTTATATGGAAAATTTGCGGGACACGAGCGTGTAGGAAAGGGTGAATATCATCTTTCCGATACCGCGTCGGGCAGAGGAGTATATACGTTTTGTATGTGTCCGGGTGGTGAGGTAGTCGCTGCCGCGTCCGAAGAGGGCGGTGTCGTTGTCAACGGCATGAGCAGATTTGCGCGTGACGGAAGAAATTCCAATTCAGCGGTTGCGGTAACTGTCCGTCCTACCGATTTTGACGGTACGCCTGCGGGAGCTATTGCGTTCCAAAGAAAATTGGAGCGAGCGGCTTTTTCTGCGGGCGGAGGTGAATATTATGCGCCGATGCAGACTGTCGGAGATTTTTTAAACGGCTCTTTCGGTACAGAACCTAGCGATATTTTGCCAACGTATCGCGACGGTAAGGTAAAGCTTTCTGATCTTAACGAAGTATTGCCACAGTTCGTTACAGACGAGCTTCGCCGCGGGCTTGTATCTTTTGATAGAAAATTGAAAGGCTTCGCAAAGCCTTCGGCTATTCTTTGCGGAGTCGAAAGCAGAACATCTGCTCCCGTAAGAATTATGCGAGATGAGTCTCTTGTCGCAAAAGGAGTGGATAAGGTATATCCTTGCGGTGAGGGCGCGGGATATGCGGGCGGTATCACGAGTGCCGCCGTTGACGGATTGCGAGTTGCTCTTGCTATAATGGAGCGCTTTGCGCCGTGTGAAGAAAAAGCCTGAATTTCAGGCAAAAGAATGAATCGAGGTAAACCCATGAGGGAAAAGAAAAGCGAGAAGGTTTGGGAATGTAAATATACCTTCGGCGATGAAGTTGCGGACGGTAAGATAAAACAGATCGCTCAGGAAATGGGCATTTCTGAAAAATTTGCCGTTCTGCTATACAACAGAGGGTATCGCACTTCCGAACAGGCAGAGCGCTTTCTTAAATATCAGGAAAGCGATTTTCATGACCCATATCTTCTTGCCGATATGGAAAAAGCAGTGTGCAGAATTCTGTCAGCTGTTGAAAATAAAGAAAAAATATGTATTTACGGAGACTATGACGTCGACGGTGTTACGTCGGTCAGTATGTTTTATCTGTATTTGAAGAAGCTTGGCGCAAACGTCAGCTTCCGTATTCCAAAGCGTGAGGGCGAGGGATATGGCGTTTCTTGTATGGCTGTCGAACAGCTTGCAAAAGAGGGCGTAAATTTGATAATTACGGTCGATACGGGAATTACCGCAAACGATGAGGTACTGTATGGATCGTCGCTTGGCGTGGACTTCGTTATTACCGACCACCATGAATGTCGCAGTGAACTTCCAAAGGCTTGCGCTGTAGTAAATCCGCACAGACCTGACTGTGAGTACCCTTTCAAAGACCTTGCGGGTGTAGGCGTTGTGTTTAAGGTTATTTGTGCTTGCGAGATAAGGCAGTGTTTGGATAACGGAACGCCGATACTTGACGGTATCAAGCGGGTAACTTATGAATATGCCGATCTTGCGGCGGTAGGAACAGTTGCGGACGTTATGCCTGTCATTGATGAAAACAGACTTATCATTAGCATGGGACTTTCTCGTATGGAAAAGGTCTGCCGTCCCGGACTTGAAGCATTGATCGAGGCTTCCTTCACTAAAAAAAGTCAGGATACTTCGTCAAAGAAACGAAAAATAACTTCAAGAATGATAGGCTTTGGTATAGCTCCGCGTATAAACGCGGCGGGTAGAATAAGCGACGCAACGATAGCGGTAAAGCTTTTGCTTGAAGAGAACAGAGAAAAAGCGGCAGAGTATGCTGAAGAGCTTTGCGAGATAAACAGAAAACGTCAATACGAGGAAAACAGCGTTGCCGCACAGGCATACGATATGATAGAAAACGATCCGACTATTGACGACGACCTCGTTATAGTACTCGAAAGCAACGACTGGCAACAAGGAATAATAGGTATCGTTTCTTCCCGTATTACAGAGAAATACGGTCTGCCATCTATTTTGGTATCTTTCAGAGGCTCAATGATAGGCGGAGAAGAGCATGATATGGATGACGGAAAGGGAAGCGGACGGAGCGTTAAGGGTATGAATCTCGTAGACGCGCTTACCGCCTGTGAAGATATTCTGGTAAAATACGGAGGTCATGAGCTTGCCGCAGGTCTCACCGTTAAACGCGGTTGCCTTCCTGAATTTCGTCAAAAGATAAACGAGTACGCAAAGGAGCATCTTACAGAGGATATCTTCCGTATATATATGGAGGCGGATTGTGAGCTTGATATGCGTGATCTTACCATGGAGCTTGCGCAGGAGGTACTTCTGCTTGAGCCTTGCGGAACGAGCAATGCTACGGGAAATCCGACCCCTGCATTTATTATGCGCAACGTGAACGTAAAGCGCATTACGCATACTCGCGACGGAAACCATACTATCCTTCAGCTCGAACAAAACGGAGCTTTCATTACGGGTATGTATTACGGTGTGGGCGCAACCGAGCTTGGATTTGAAGCGGGAGACAGTATAGATCTTTTCTTTAACGTAGAGATAAACGATTACAAAAATCTGTGCAGTGTCCAGATAATAGTTAAGGACGCGCGCCTTGCGCAAGATTTTGTAGACGTTATCAATAATGAAAAAAGACGTTATGATGAGATAAGACAGGGAGGAGAATTCTTGTCTGCCGAAAGAATAATTCCCGACAGAAACGATTTTGCGCGCGTATATACTATGTTGCGCCGCGAATATAGAAACGGAAACGGTATATTGGATCTCAAAGGAATGATGCGTCTTGTAAATAATACCGAGGAAGAGCAAATAAATTATACTAAATTCAAATACGTGTTGCGTATTTTGAACGAGCTTAAAATATGCGATATAGAAGAACTTAACAACGATATTTACAGCTTTAGCGTTTCATTTAACGCAACAAAAACAAACATTGAGAAATCATCTATTTTGCGTAAGCTGAAGAGTCAGTGCTCCGATCGAGTACATAAGGACGCTCAGTAACGTAAAATAAACTTTAGGAGGGCGGTGAAGCATTGTGTCGACCGAAAAAACAAATTGTATTGACGGATTGATAAAAGTACTCGAAGCATCGGGTAAAAATTATGATATAGAAAAAATAACACAGGCGGCAAAGTACGCTGAGACGTTGCATGAAGGACAATTTCGCGTTAGCGGAGAGCCGTATATCTGCCATCCGATAGCAGTTGCGGAAATAGCCGCAGGGCTTGGACTTGATACCAATTCCATTTGCGCCGCTTTGTTGCATGATACGGTCGAGGATTGTTCGGATAAGACCGATCTTTCGCAGATAGAAAAGCTGTTTGGCGAAGAGGTAGCCATGCTGGTTGACGGTTTGACGAAGCTCGTTACTCTGTACATAGAGGATAAAGAGGAAGCTCATATTGAGAATATCAGAAAGATGCTTCTTGCAATGTCAAAGGATGTACGAGTAATATTTATAAAGCTTTGCGACCGTTTGCACAATATGCGTACACTTGCGGTAAAGCCCGATCCCAAGCGCCGTGCGACCGCGCTTGAGACGATGTACGTTTACGCACCTCTTGCACACAGACTCGGAATACAGAAAATAAAGCAGGAGCTTGAAAATCTGTGTATATCGTATCTTGACCCGATAGGTTACTCCGAGATAGAAAACTATATTGAGGAAAAGTACGGCGAGAGCGTTGGATTTATCGAAAACGTCCGCTCTATCGTTGATCAAAAGCTTACCGAGAACCATATAAACTTTACACTAAAGGGGCGTATAAAATCGGTATATAGTATTTACCGTAAAATGTTCAATCAAAACAAGAGCTTTGACGAGATATACGATTTTTACGCTATGCGTATCATCGTTGATACCGAGCTTGAATGCTATACGGCGCTTGGACTTATTCACGAGATGTTTAAATCCGTTCCGGGACGCTTTAAGGATTATATCTCCACGCCCAAGCCCAATCTTTATCGTTCATTACATACAACGGTAATCGGAAGAGACGGAATACCCTTTGAGGTACAGATACGTACTTGGGATATGCACCACGTGGCTGAATACGGTGTAGCGGCGCATTGGAAGTATAAGAGCGGTGAGAAATCAAAAGATGATATCGATAAAAAGCTTGAGTGGATATCACGTCTTGTTGAGACCGAGAATGAGACTAAAGACCCCGACGAGTTCCTCAACGCTATCAAGACCGATATTTTCCACGATGAAATATTCGTGTTTACACCTAAAGGCGACGTAATAGCGCTTCCGCAAGGCTCGACCGTTATTGACTTTGCTTACGCGATACATTCGGGCGTAGGAAATTCTATGATAGGCGCAAAGATAAACGGTATGATAGTTCCTATCGACAGAGTTCCCGAAAACGGAGAGATAGTAGAGATACTTACGTCTTCTGCCTCAAAAGGACCGAGCAGAGATTGGCTCAGCATAGTAAAAACAAGCGAAGCTAAAACCAAGATAAGAAACTGGTTCAAAAAGGAAAAACGCGCTGATAATATCGTTGCGGGAAAAGCTATGGTCGATACCGAATTCAAGCGTTGGTCAAGACCGTATACCGAAACACAGAGAAACGAGATCGTAGGAATCGTTGGACAACGCCTTGGCTTTATGAGTGCCGACGACGTATACAATACGCTCGGATACGGCGGAGTATCTATGTCAAAGCTTGCGGGCAAGCTTCACGATGAATTTGAAAAGACTATACGTATTCCCGAAGATGATATAGTAAAAGAAGAGCTTACCGTTGATAAGATAAAGACTACGACCGTGCCAAAGCATCTCAAATCCAACGGCGGTATCGTTGTTGACGGAGAGTACGGTTGTATGGTCAAGTATGCCCGTTGCTGTAACCCGCTTCCCGGTGATGATGTAATAGGATTTATTACAAAGGGCTACGGAATTTCTATTCATAAAGCGGATTGTCCAAACGTTGCTCTTGGTAAAAAGAATCCCGAAAATGAAACAAGATGGGTCGAGGCGCATTGGGAAACAGCAAATTCAAACGATCAGAGAATGTACGAGGCATCTATAACCGTACATGTGCTTGATCGCTTGGGGATCGTTGCGGATATATCTGTGGCTCTGTCGGATATGAAGGTATTCTTGTTGCAGATAAATACCCTAAAGAGCTCAGGAGATTCTTCTATAATACATCTTAAGATAAGCTGTAAAAACGTTGATCATTATCATTCTATCGTTAGCCGTCTTAAAGCTATCGATGGCGTGACCGACGTAGTCAGAAGCTTTACCTAATATAAAAAAACAGGAGAGATATTTATGATAGCGGTGCTTCAAAGAGTAAAAAGGGCTTCGGTACGAGTAGACGGCGATATGGCGGGAAAATGCGGAAATGGAATATGCATACTGCTTGGAGTGGCTCGTGGAGATACCGAGGAGGACGCTGTCGCGCTTGTCAATAAAATCGTGGGCTTACGAATTTTTACCGATGAAAATGATAAAATGAATCTGTCTATACAGGACATTGACGGCGAGATGCTCGTTGTATCAAACTTTACTCTGTTGGCTTCTTATAAAAAGGGAAAGCGTCCTGATTATATAAATGCTGCGCCGCCAGCTGAAGCAGAAAGATTGTATAAATATTTCACAGAGCTTTGCGCAAATAGCGTAAGACGCGTTGAAAACGGAGTTTTCGGCGCTGAAATGGAGCTTGAGATAGTAAACGACGGTCCTGTTACTATCGTAATGGACAGTAATGTGCTTTTGCGTAAGGCAGAAGCAAAAAATATTTGATTTCGGAATATGGAGAAAAGGTTATGAAGGTCATACTTGAATCCCCGATAAATAAATACTACGTGCAGACGCTTGGAATGATATTTTTCCCGGGTGAGCATTTCGGTAAGGATGAAGAACAGGACGATAGCACCGAGATCCCATCTTTATACGTGAAAAGCACACAGGAAGAAAACGGTATTCGCGCGTACGCAAAGGTCACGCTTGGCGAAAAGACAAAAGACGCGGAGTATTTTGCGGAATTTACCGAGTCAAGAACGGAGGAACGTACTCTAAAGTTGGCGGTTGGAGGCGCAGTTCTTGCCGCGGCGGGAGCTTTGATGGGATACAGACCCGCGTGGGGAATGCTGATAGGCGTTCGTCCGTCAAAGGTAGCGTCCGAGATGCTTGATAAGGGAATGAGCAAGACCCGTGTAAAAAAGCATCTTAATTCAGATTATCTGGTCATTCCCAAAAAAGCGGCTTTGGCTACCGATATAGCGGTTGCGGAAAAGCGTATAGTTGGCGCATCTTCACATAAGGATTGCAGTGTTTATATTTCTATACCGTTTTGCCCGTCAAGATGCACGTATTGTTCGTTCGTGTCATATACTTCTAAAAGACTTCTTGACCTTATTCCGCAATATCTCGAGAGATTAAAGTTTGATATTCGCTCAAATTTTGAGCTTATAAAGCAGCTCGGACTTCGTGTGCGTACAGTCTATATAGGAGGCGGAACGCCTACTATATTAGACGAGGGACAGCTTCGCGACTTACTTTCGTTCATTTCAAAGCAGACCGACGTTTCGCTTTTGGACGAATATACGCTTGAAGCGGGAAGACCCGATACCATTACCGAAGAAAAATTCCGTATAGCAAAGCAGTACGGAGTTACACGCGTAAGCGTAAATCCGCAAAGCCTTTCGGACGACGTTTTAAAGGGAATAGGAAGAAAGCATACGGCAGAGGACTTTTATAACGCGTTCGAGGCGGCTGTTAAAAGCGATATAAAGACGATAAACGTTGACCTTATCGCAGGGCTTCCCGGAGATAATTTCCGCAGATTTTCCAACACCGTCGATAATATAATAGCACTTGCTCCGCAAAATATAACGGTACATACATTTTGCGTGAAAAAGGCGGCAGATATACTTCGCAGTAACGCGCAGATATATTCTGCAAGCGGCGGAGACGTTGGAAAATGCATTGATTATTCCCAGATAAAAACGAGACAGGCGGGATATATGCCGTATTATATGTATAGGCAAAAAAATACGGTGGGAAACTATGAAAACGTAGGATTTTCCGTTGATGGTCACGAGGGCTTGTATAACATTTATATGATGGAAGAGATACATTCGATATTTGCCGCGGGAGCGGGGGCTGTAACAAAGCTTGTTGATCGCACCGGCGTTACCGATAATAAGCGAACGATCGAAAGACTCTTTAATCAAAAATATCCGTATGAATATTTGGAGGAGGACAGAAGCACGGCTTTCAGAGATGCGGCAATAAAATTTTATACCGATAGAAAAATGCTGTGATTTTGTCAATTCACGTTTATTTACCGTTTGTAAGGAGCGGAATGTTTTATGAGTGATAATGAGAAGATTTTACACATGGAAGAAATTATAAAGGAATATGACCTCGCTTTTGATAAAAAGCTTGAAGAAGTGGCAAAGGATATTCTTTCAAAAAAAGACGTTCGCCTCATACGCTTGAGCGGTCCTACCTGTTCAGGTAAAACTACCGCGGCGGCGATGCTCGTCCGAACGTTTGAAAAAGAGGGAAAGCGCGCTATTACGGTATCTATTGACGATTTTTATTTTGACACTCATATTCTTAAAAGTAATTCAAAGAAAAAAGGTTTAGACGGTATAGATTACGATTCCGTAGACACCATAGACCTTGACGAGCTTTCACGTTTCGTTGAGGAGATATTTGACTCCGACGAGGTACATTGTCCGATATTTGACTTTACAAGAGGAAGAAGAACGGGATATCGCGCTATAAAAATAGGGAAGGACGACATCTTCATTTTTGAAGGTATACAAACACTCTATCCGGAGATAGCCGATATGTTTTCAAAGCATAGCTCAGCAGGAATATTTATAGCTCCCATGACCGATATAATCGCAGACGAAAAGAGGGTAAATCCAAATGAATTAAGGCTTATGCGCCGACTTGTACGCGATTATAAATATCGAAATACCGATCCGAGATTTACCTTTGAGCTTTGGAAGAACGTAAGAAAAAATGAGGAAAGGTCTATTTTCCCCTTTGTAGAAACTTGCGAATATAAGATCGATTCTACTGTTCCGTATGAGCTCGGAATATTGAGACCTTATTTAGAAAATATACTTAAAGATATAAAAGAGGAAGAATCGTGCTATTCTCATGCAAAAGAGATTCTTTCATGGGTAGATAGCGAGGATATCATTTTGGATACGCTTATCGCACCCGATTCGCTTTATAAGGAATTTGTTTAAAAGCACCCCGTTTTCGCAGATACATACCTTTTCTGCCGTAATATACGCAGAAATATCCGAATATAATTCGGATATAACGGTATAGCGGAAACGGCGGTGCAATTTATGATAAAGCAAACAAATAAAAAGATAGCGGACAAAAAAATCGGAAACGGATTTTTGTCGGGAGTTTTTATTCTTTCAGTATCAACTGTCATAGTTAAGGTAATAGGACTTGCTTGTAAGATACCTCTTATATCCTTGCTTGGCGCAGAGGGAATGGGGTATTTTAACTCGGCGTTGGAGATACACGCTCTGCTGTGCGTTATATCTACCGCGGGTCTGCCTGTGGCGCTTTCTATGCTCGTTTCGGCGTGTCGAGAGCGTAACGACGGAGTTGGAATACGAAAGATATGGAGAACGGCTTTCGCTTTGTTTTTACTGCTTGGCGGTGTGGGAGCTCTTATCTTGTCGTGTTTTGCTCCCGCTATTTCAAAAGGAGTCGGCAATCCTGATGCGGCGGCATCTGTCGCGGCGATCGCGCCGTCTCTTTTGTTCGTATGCTTCGCAAGTGCGGTAAGAGGATATTTTCAAGGCTTTGGGCATATGACTCCTACCGCAATATCCCAGCTTATCGAAGCACTTGGTAAGCTTATTTTTGGAGTACTTTTTGCATATTTTGCACTCGATAGCGGAACATCTCTGCCTTTAGCGGCGGCGTATTCCGTCTTCGGTATAACGCTCGGCACGGCATTGTCTGCGCTTTATCTTCTGATCTCAAAAGCAAGAAACAGGCGTTATAATATTGAGGTTTCAAAGCCTCAAATACTCCCTCGCAAAGAGCAAAAAACGGTTAGCACACTTTTAAAGATAGCCTTTCCTATTACCGTAAGCTCTGCGGTATTGAGCGTTACACGTATGATCGACATGTCGCTTATACTTCGCAGACTGTCCGATATAGGCGTAAGCTCTTCGCGCGCAAATGAGATATTTGGTTCATACACAACACTCGCTCTTCCTGTTTTCAGTTTAGTTCCGTCGCTTATTACGCCGATAGCGCTTTCTTTAGTTCCGCAGCTTTCCGCGGCTATTGAAAAAAGATCGAGCGATGGTCAGGGACGTGTGCTTTCGGATTCAATGAGACTTACCGTGCTCTTTGCAATACCGTCGTCAATGGGAATAGCGCTTTATGCAAGACCGATACTGTCGATACTTTTTTCAGGACAGTACGAGGCGATAGATATTGCCGCTCCTCTTTTGTCAATACTAGGCGGATCGGTACTCTTTTCGTGCGTAATTACGACCACGAACGCTATTTTACAATCATACAGAAAGACCGTACTGCCAATAATCTCTATGGCGGTCGGCTCGGCAGTAAAGATAGTAAGCGCGTATATTCTTATAGGTATAGAGGATATAGGCGTTTACGGCGCGCCTATAAGTACATTCTTGTGTAACGTATGTATAACCGCTATGAATCTGTATTTTATTTCCGGTGTCTTTAAGGGCGATGGTATCCTTAAGATATGGGGAAGACCGTTCGTCGCTTCTCTTGGCGGAATACTTTTGTCTCTGGCGGCGTATATACCGTTGACATCTCTTTTGGGAAGCGAGACGCTTGGATTTATGATCGTGCTTCCAATAGCACTTATAGGATATTTCGCTTTTGCGGTGCTTACTCGTGCTATTACAAAAGATGATCTTTTACTCTTACCGTTTGTAAAAAATAAAAGTAATAATAAATAAAATAAAAAGGAAAAAACAGGTATGGAAAAAGTAATTACTGTGGATGAAAAAAAGGAATATCTCCTTTCAAGAGAACGCTATACGTTCGAGGACCTTGTGATACTCGTAGAGGTGCTTCGCTCCGAGAAGGGGTGTCCGTGGGACAGAGAGCAGACACATAAAAGTATCAGAAAAGATCTTATAGAGGAAACGTACGAGGTTATAGAGGCAATAGATACCGACGATCCGATACTTATGCGCGAGGAGCTTGGCGATCTTCTGCTTCAAATAGTTTTTCATGCGTGTATAGGTAAAGAGGATAATGAATTTGACGTTTCCGACGTTACGAACGATATATGCGTCAAGCTTATACACCGCCATCCGCACGTCTTTGGCGACGTAAAGGCAGATACCTCGGAAAAGGTGCTTTCTAATTGGGAAAAAATAAAAAGCGATGAAAAGGACCGCCGTACCGTAACCGATAAGCTAAAGGCTATACCGCCTATGCTTCCTGCGCTGATGCGCGCCGAAAAAGTAGGAAAGAAAGCAAAGTGCTTTGATTTTGCGGACGCAGAAGGCGTTATGCTCAAGGTACATGAGGAAATAGGTGAGTTTGAAGAAGCTTACAGAGAAAACGATAAAGCTTCAATGCAAGAGGAAATGGGCGATCTTTTGCTTACTCTTACCTCTCTTTGCAGAAAAACGGGTATAGATCCCGAAGTGGCACTAAATAACGCTACTAATAAATTTATCTCGCGTTTTGAAAAGGTGGAAAACGCAGTCATTGAACGAGAGATGGACATTGAAAGCATGACCATGACCGAACTTGATGCGATATGGGATGAAATTAAACATAAATAAGATAAAAAAAGTAAAAAATTTGGAGAAAAAAGCAAAAAAGCACTTGATATTATTAAAAAAGTGTGATATAATCATTAATGTAATTTATGAGGGAGAACCCTGATGAATAAAAAAATAAAAAGAAAGGTGAAAAGAACATGAACAAGACACAGTTTGTTGAAGCAATCGCCGCAAAGTCAGGTCTTAGCAAGAAGGCAGCAGAAGCAGCACTCAACGCAATGACAGATGTTGTTGCAGAAACTCTCAAGGCAGGAGAGAAGATCCAGCTCGTTGGATTCGGTACTTTTGAGGTTAAGGAGAGAGCAGCAAGAGCCGGCCGTAACCCCAAGACCGGTGAAACCATTCAGATCGCAGCATCCAAGACCCCCGCATTCAGCGCAGGCAAGGCTCTTAAGGACTCCGTAAACTAATTTCTTTTCGGGTGAACGGCTTCGTTCGCCCGATTTTTTTCGAAAGGAGAAAGTGATGAGACTCGATAAATACCTAAAAGTCTCTCGAATAATAAAAAGACGAACCGTTGCAAACGATGCGTGTGATGCCGAACACGTTACCGTGAACGGCAAACGCGCAAAAGCTTCTTATGACGTCAAGGTAGGCGATGTCGTAGAGATCACATTTGGACAAAGAACACTCAAATTCAAGGTCGTCAGCGTGCGTGATAACGTTGCCAAGGCAGAAGCTTCGGAGATGTATGAGATCATAGAAGAATAATTGAATAATCGAATATTTGAAAGAAACTCCGCATATGATTTATTGAATCTTTTGCGGAGGTTTTTTATGAATATTCAATCTGAAAGACAAATCCACGAAATACATGTCGGAATGCGCAAGGAAATGAGCATTACGGGTGTTAGTGAGGTAATAAGCTTTGACGAAACAAGCGTAAGCTTAAAAAGCTTGTGCGGAGAGATGACGATAGAGGGGAATGACTTGAAGTTAGGCGTTTTAGATATCGATAAGGGAGTAGTCACTTTGTCCGGAAGAATAGATACCATTTATTATTCGACAGAAACAACAGAGGAAAAACGCGGATTTTTCTCAAAGCTGTTCAGGTAAGAACGAATGGAGATATCGCCTTTCCTTCTTACGCTTCTTTTGTCATGGAGCTTCGTGTTTGGACTGATACTCGGCGTTATAAACGATATAAACAGAATAATACGTGTGTTTTGCGGAGTAAGATATTCCGAAAAGCACTTTGGCAAATTATACGAGCTTGTCTTGCCCGTAGTTCACAGACCGCTTTTGAGAGGTGAGAATAAATTTCACAAGAAAGCGCTTGTCGTATTGATGTTTTTTCAGGATATAATTTTTTTTATTATCGCAGGGATAGGAATAATTCTCTTAAATTATGAATTTAATGAGGGCAGTTTTAGATTTTTTACCGTGGTTGCGGTGGTCATAGGTTTTTTGTTATATTATTTTACAATAGGAAAAGTCGTAATGACGTTGTCGGAGGGGATCGCTTTTTTTATAAAAGCAACGTTTTTAGTCGTTTTCAGTATTGCGTTTCGTCCATTCGCTGTTTTAGGGGCTTTTTTTACAAAGAAATTCAAAAAAATTACTGTATTTTTTAATATTGCTATTGCAAATATACATAAAAAGTTGTATAATAAATATAGAAGAAAAGACATGATCAAAAAATCATTAAAAGGCTTTTTGAAAATTGAAAAATAGTATTTAAGGGAGAACGAAAAATGGGGAAAGGTAAATATTTTGTGGGTCAAAAAAAGGGCGTTTACTTGGCGGTTCGCATTTTTCTTGTCTTCCTTTTTGTTTTTGCTATTGCGTTCTTTCTGTGGTGCTTAATGTATGTAAATGAAGCTGATGATCAAGCCAAAGAGTATGAGGCTCGGATAGAGCGCCTTAGTGATGATGTTGAACAACTCAAATATCTTGTGGACGCGCCTCTTGACGATGCGTATAAAATTCGTATCGCCCGCGAAAAATTGGGTATGTGCTTTCCTGATGAAATAATATTTTATACGGAAGTGAATTGATATATAATAATAAAACTCAAATACGGAGATAATATAAGAAGTAAAAAAGGACGGTGATACGGTAATGTCAAGTGCAAACAAGGCGTTTTTTGAAACGGCATACGAATATCTTGGCGTTCACCGTGAGGATGCAAGCTATATATTCAGAGTATGGGCACCGAGAGCCGATGCGGTTTATCTCATAGGAGATTTTAACGGTTGGAATGAGAGTGATCCGATGACACGCCTTGAGGGTGGTATATGGGAACGTTCCGTTTGCGCAGCCAATATCAGTGAAGGTGATCTGTATAAATATAAAATAAAAAACGGCTCGAAAGACCTATATAAAGCAGATCCGTATTCGTTTTGCTCTAAGGACGCTGAGGAAACAGCGTCTGTTGTAGCAGATGTTTTCGGTTATGAATGGAGAGATAAGGGTTGGCTTGAATACCGTCGAAACAGTTCGGAAAACAAGCCGATAAATATTTATAAAATACACGCAACGTCTTGGAATCGGCATGATAACGGCACTGTATATTCATGGCGAGAGCTTGCCATTGAGCTTGCCCCTTACGTAAAGCAAATGGGATATACCCACATAGAGCTCATGCCGATAATGGAGCAAGCGGACGACGGCTTATTTGGGTATAGTGTAGACTCTTTTTACGCGCCAAGCGCTCGCATGGGAAGTCCTTACGATTTCATGGGATTTATTGACTCAATGCATGAGGCGGGAGTCGGAGTTATTCTTGACTTGATACTGTCACGTTTTACTAAAAACGCGCATTCTCTTGCAGAATTTGACGGACAACCTCTGTATGAGAAAGATTGCGAAGTGAATCTGAATGGGACAAGAATTTTTGATATTGGACGAAATGAAGTAAAAAGCTTTCTTATCTCAAATGCTCATTTTTGGATAGATGTATATCATGCAGATGGTATCCGATTGGATATTGATTTTGAAGCCGAAACGGATATTTCACACGATCTTAGATCAAGTGTAAAAGAACGTTTTCCAGATGTTTTGTTTCCTCAAAAAAAAGCTTTGTTTATGGGAAGTGAGATAGGACAACATTGGGAAAAAGAGCGTACGCCTTCGGTAAAATGGCATTTACTTGACTGCGAGAGTAACCGAAAGCTTCAATATTGCGTAGCGGAGCATAATCACCTTTATTTAAAAGGATCGACTTGTTTGCGGTCGTAAAAAGCAAACAGAATCAAAAGCCCTAAAGGCTGAAAACATTGGAGGATAATATGTTCAGGAAAAAAGAATGCGTGGCCATGCTTTTGGCTGGCGGACAGGGAAGTCGCCTGTACGCTTTGACAGAAAAAACAGCGAAACCTGCAGTTCCCTTTGGCGGTAAGTACCGCATCATAGATTTCCCCTTGTCTAATTGTGTTAATTCAGGTGTTGATACCGTTGGAGTTCTTACGCAGTATCAACCTCTTGTGCTTAACGAATATATTGGAAACGGTCTTCCGTGGGATCTTGACCGCGCTTACGGTGGAGTAAAGATACTCCCCCCATATCAAGGTAAAAAAGGAGCGGATTGGTATAAAGGAACAGCGAACGCAATATACCAAAATCTCGAATTTATCGACCGCTACGATCCTGATTACGTTCTTATTCTTTCAGGCGACCATATTTATAAGATGGATTATTCAAAAATGCTTGAATATCATAAAAAGATGGGTGCGGATTGTACGATAGCGGTCATTGACGTTCCGCTGAAGGAAGCAAGCCGATTCGGTATAATGAGCGCGTATGATGACGGCAGAATTTTTAAATTCTCCGAAAAGCCTAAAGAGCCTGATAGTACAAAGGCATCTATGGGCATATATATTTTCTCAAAGGAATGTCTTTTCCGTTATTTGAAGGCTGACGCGGAAGACCCTACAAGCTCAAATGACTTTGGTAAAAACATAATTCCCACTATGCTTAACGCAGGAGAAAAGATGTACGCATATCCTTTCGTAGGATATTGGAAGGACGTTGGAACTATCACGTCTCTATGGGAGGCAAATATGGACCTCCTCGGTAGCGATCCCGTTCTCAAGCTCAATGACGAGGAGTGGCGCATTTACGCAAGGCATGAGCCTCACGCTCCGCAATACGTGGGAGAAAACGCGGTGATAGATAATAGTTCTATAACGGAGGGCTGTGAGATATACGGAACGGTAAGGAACTCTGTCCTCGGCTCTAACGTAAAGGTTATGAAGGGCGCAGTTGTCAGCGATTCGGTCATCCTTGAGGACGTAGTTATCGGAGAGAACGCGCAGGTCCAGTATTCTATTATTGACCACGGTTCAACTATCGGCGCGCGAGCAAAGATCGGTTCGACGAGAAAAAAGGCTAAAGGTATTACGGTTATCGGTTCGTGTATTCCCGTAGCTGACGATACCGTTATCGGAGATAACAAGATGATCTCGGAAGTTAGCGACATTGAAAAGGAGGCGGAATAATATGTCAGTTGCAGGTATTATTTTTTCTAATATTCACGATTCTTCCATTCCGGAGTTGACCAACATACGAACAATGGCATCAGTGCCGTTTGGTTGCCGTTACCGTCTTATAGATTTCCCGCTTTCTTACATGGTAAATTCGGGAATAAATAAAATAGGCATAATAACACATGATAATTATCAATCGCTTATGGATCATATAGGAACGGGTAAGGACTGGGATCTGGCGCGTCGTTCGGGCGGTATAAAGATACTTCCGCCATTTATAAGCACCACGGGTATTTCAAGAGGCGGAAGACTGTACACCTCTCGTTTAGAGGCACTTATAGGTGTTATGACCTTTATAACCCGTTGTAACGAGGATTATATAGTTCTTTCGGATTGCGACTGTATCTGTAATATCGACCTTAATGACGTTATTGAGGCGCATATCGCCCAAAATGCCGATATGACTATCGTTTCGCGTCCCGCAGCCGAGAACGAGACACTTCCAACAGAGGGAGAGACCGTTATAAAATGCGATGATAACGGACTTATTCTCGAAACGGCGGCATATCAAAAAAACACCTTGAACGTTGAGATAAGTACAAATATCATAGTTGCTAACAGAACATTCCTCATAAATCTTTTGAATGAATCAGCCGCTCACGGATATTCTCATTTTTACCGTGACGCTATCTCCAAGCGGCTCGGAAAGTCGAGGATTTACCGATATTTGTATGAGGGTATATATTTGCAGATATCGTCAATGGAAGATTATTTTTCCGCATCCATGCGTTTGCTTGATACTGACGTTCGAGATGGACTTTTCAACGTGGCAAACCGTCCTATTTACACAAAGCTTCGCAATTCGTCTCCAACTATATACGCAGAGGACGCAAAGGTGAAAAACAGCTACGTTGCCGACGGTTGCGTTATAGAAGGCGAGGTTGAAAATTGTATCATCTTCCGCGGAGTACACATAGGCAAGGGAACGGTAGTTAAGAATTCGGTTCTTATGCAGGATACCTTTACGGGCAATAACGTAATGCTTAACTGTGTCGTTACCGATAAGAATACGGCTATCCGCGACGGAAGGATGCTTTCGGGACATGAAACGATGCCGTTCTTTATTCCCAAAGGAACTATGATATGATGTTAAAAATATAATTTGAAAGGAAAAATCAGATCCAATGAAAAAAATACTGTTTGTCGGCGCGGAGGCTATGCCTTTTGCGGCTACAGGAGGACTTGGAGATGTTCTTGGTTCTTTGCCTGCGGCTATAAAGCAAGAGGGAGGAGAGGAAGTTGACGTAAGAGTTGTGCTACCTCTTTACAGCGCGGTGTCTGACATTTGGCGTAAAAAAATGAAGTTGGTCGCCGAATATGAGCTTTCGCTTGCATGGCGAAAGCAGTACTGTGGTATTTACAGTCTTGTTAAAGACGGTGTTATCTATTATTTTGTAGATAACGAATACTACTTTAAACGCGATACGCTTTACGGCAATTTCGATGACGGTGAGCGCTTTGCGTTTTTCTGCAAAGCAGCTGTCGATATGCTCGGAGTTATCGGATTTTATCCCGATATTCTCCATGCTCACGATTGGCAAGCCGCGCTTTGTCCCATATATCTTAACAGAAAATACAGAGGATATAAGGGTTATGAAAATATCAAGACCGTATTCACCATTCATAATATAGAATATCAAGGAAAATACGACTTTTTCATACTCGGAGACGTATTCGAGCTTGACAATAGTGACCGCGATATCGTTGAATACGGCGGTTGTATCAATCTTATGAAAGGTGCTATCGTAAGCTCGGATATAGTAAGCACCGTAAGTCCACGTTATGCAGAGGAGATATGCACTGCAGAATATGCTCATGGACTTGATGCTATCCTTAACGAAAATTCGTATAAGCTTTGCGGAATCCTTAACGGCATAGATTACCGTTATTATAATCCGGGCACTGATAATATTATCGCAAAAAAATATAATTGGCGCTCAATAAACCAGAAATACGAGAATAAAAGAGCGCTTCAGGCAGAGCTTGGATTGCCCCAAAGAGACGATGCTCCGATGGTTGCGATAATTTCAAGACTTGCTTCCCATAAGGGACTTGATCTCATTTCGGCGATAGGATACAGGCTTCTTGAGAATAACGATATACAGCTCGTTGTGTTGGGCAAGGGCGAGGCGGTTTATGAGAGATTCTTCTGTGATCTTGAAAATGCTTTTCCGAATAAGGTAAAGGCTCTTATCACCTATGACAGAGATCTTTCAAAGAGGATATACGCGGCTGCGGATATCTTCTTGATGCCCTCAAAGAGTGAGCCGTGCGGACTTTCTCAAATGATAGCCTCACGTTATGGCGCGATACCCGTAACAAGAGAAACTGGCGGACTTTACGACTCTATAAAGGGTTATTGGGAGGATGGCGAAAATATTATGGGTAACGGATTTACCTTTGCCAACTATTCTTCCGATGAGCTTTTGGATCGTACACTTGCCGCTATCGACGTTTGGAAAAATGAAGATAAGCGCAAAAAGCTTATAACCAAGATAATGCGTACAGATTTTTCATGGAAAAATTCTGCGGTCGGTTATCTTAATATGTATTCGACCATATTATAATAATCAAATAAAGATAATACAAGCAAAAGCGCCGTATAGAATAAATTATACGGCGCTATAGAAAGGAATTAAACCTAAGATGAACTATACCCCCACAAAAAAAGAAGTAAGAGAAAATATTGAAGCCAAGCTTTCGCGCTACTTTGGCTGTACACCTGCTGAGGCTTCAAGAGATCAAATGTATAAAGCCGTTTCTATGACGGTAAAGGATATACTCACCGAAAAGCGTGGAGATTTTAAGCACAAGGTCAACGATTCGGGAGCAAAGCGCGTTTATTATATGTCCATTGAGTTTTTGTTAGGACGTTCGCTTAAGACCAATTTAAACAATCTCGGTCTTGCAGACGAATATAATGAGGCGCTTAAAGATTTTGGATACGATCTTGAGACGGTTTACGAATGTGAGCCCGACGCGGGACTTGGAAACGGAGGTCTCGGACGTCTTGCCGCTTGCTTTATGGATTCTCTTTCTTCGCTTGATTATCCGGCAACGGGATTTTCGATCTGCTATGAATATGGACTCTTTAAGCAAATGATAGTAGACGGTATGCAGGTCGAACTGCCGGATATCTGGTTGCCTGGAGGGGAAGTATGGCTTGTACCCAGAACCGACCGCATATATCACGTTAAGATGGGCGGACGTATTAAGGAGAATTGGAAGGACGGCCATCTTGAGATACTTTACGAGGATTGCGAGGAGATAGAGGCAGTTCCGTACGATATGATGATATCGGGAGCTGACAGTGAGGCGGTCAGTCAGCTTAGATTGTGGAAAGCAAGAGACATTCATAACTTCAATATGGGACTCTTTACGCAGGGACAGTATGCCCGTGCGGTAGAGGAAAGTACAAATGCGGAAATAATTTCCAAGGTTCTGTATCCTTCGGATAACCATATGGAAGGCAAGTTGCTCAGACTTTCTCAGCAGTACTTCATGGTTTCCGCATCATGTCAGAGCATTATCCGCGACCATATGGCAGTATACGGAACGCTCGACAACCTTGCCGATAAAGTGGCTATCCATATCAATGATACTCATCCCGCACTGTGTATTCCCGAGCTTATGAGAATTTTGGTCGACGAATATTTTTATGATTGGGACAGAGCTTGGGATATGGTATGCAAGGTATGTTCTTATACCAACCATACTGTTATGCCCGAGGCGCTTGAAACGTGGAATGAGGATCTCTTCGGCTTGAGACTTCCGAGAATACACTCTATCATTAAAGAGATAAACGGACGATTCTGTCGTGAAGCTTGGAAGAGCTTCCCGGGAAATTGGAACAGAATTTCCAAGATGAGCATTATCGGATACGGTCAGGTTCGCATGGCGAATCTTTGCGTTGTAGGAAGCCATTCGGTAAACGGAGTATCAAAGCTTCATTCCGATATTCTTACAAAGACTGTATTCAAGGACTTTTACGCAATGTATCCCGAAAAGTTCTGCAACGTAACAAACGGTATCGCGCATCGCCGTTGGCTTTGCTATTCCAATCCGTCGCTTGCGGGACTTCTTGACGAATGTATAGGAACGGGTTATCGTCATGATCCGCAGGCGCTTTCGGAATTTGCAAAATTTGCGGACAATAAGGAAATACTCGAAATATTAAGAGCTATAAAGCATCAGAATAAGATAGAGTTTTCGAATCGCTTGTATAAAAAGACGGGCAAGGCGATAGATACGCACTCGCTTTTCGACGTTCACGTAAAGCGTTTGCACGAATATAAGCGTCAGCTTCTGAACACGCTTAATATAATCGGTCTGTATCTTGATATAAAAGAGAATCCTAACAAAGAGTTCCAACCTCAGAGCTTTATATTTGCCGCAAAGGCAGCGCCGGGATACTATATGGCAAAAAATATCATAAAGCTTATATACTTCCTTGGCAAAGAGATAGAAAACGATCCTGTCGTTCGCGAAAAGCTTTCGGTAAACTTCCTTGAGGATTATAACGTAAGCATGGCAGAATCACTGATTCCCGCGGCAGAGATAAGCGAACAGATATCTCTTGCGGGTAAAGAAGCAAGCGGAACGGGTTGTATGAAGCTTATGATAAACGGAGCTATGACTTTAGGAACGCTTGACGGAGCGAATATAGAGATGCTCAATGCGGTAGGTAAGGAAAATATGTATATTTTCGGTCTTACGAGCGCAGAGGTAGACGATATATGGTTTCGCGGCTATAACAGCGCGGAGTTCTACGCTAATAACGAACGTATAAGACGTATCGTCAGTGCTCTTAACACGGGTTTTGCGGGAGAATCCTTCTCTGATATCGCGAATTACCTTATTTCAGGACCCGGTATCCCCGATCCGTATATGTGTCTTGCTGACTTTGATTCCTATCATATGACCCGTGAGCGTGCCATAAGGGATTATGCCGATAAGGAAAAATGGAACCGTATGTCGCTTATGAATATTGCGGCGGCAGGATATTTCGCGGCAGACCGCTCGATAGATGAATATGCTCAAAATATCTGGAATTTGAAAAAAATGACGGGTAAAAAAAGTTAAAAGGAAACTGAATGCTTACTAAAATTTCCGAGTATGGTCGTCAGATTCCGACCATAAAGAAAATTCTTGACGGGAAGAACGTTTCTAACAGAGGAGCTTTTCCGTTTGGGTGTTTATTGAATATAGTTGTCGAAGTACCGAGAAAGCTCGGTGCTTCGGCAGTTGTTTTGCGCGTATGCCGCGACGGAGAGGCTGACACGGATATGCCGCTTTGCTTTACGTCAACGAACGAGGGAATAGATGTTTATACGCTTGAGCTTGATACGAAGAAGCTTTGCAAGGACTTCTCAGACGGCTTGTTCTATTATGAATTTCTTTTCCTTAGAGGCTTTGATACGCTATTTACCGATACTTATAATAACGTGGACTTTTCGCTTACAGATCGCTCGGCGGGAAGATTTTTGCTTTTGGTACATGAACAAGATTTCAAAACTCCCGAGTGGTTTTTTGGAAGAACGATGTATCATATTTTCGTTGACCGATTTTGCAAAGGAGATCGCGATATAGAGGTGCGCCCCGATGCCGTCATGAATAACGATTGGGAAAACGGTATCCCGCAATATCCGAAGAAGAACGGAGACGCTCTTTCGAATAACGTTTTTTTCGGCGGCAACCTTTTCGGAGTTGTAGAAAAGCTTGATCATCTTAGATCAATGGGCGTCGGAGTTATATATTTAAGTCCGATATTTAAAGCTTATTCAAATCATAAATACGATACTGGAAATTATCTTGAGATAGATTCTATGTTCGGCGGAGAAGAAGCCTTCGAGCTTTTGATTGCCGAGTGCAAAAAAAGAGATATCCGTATTATTTTGGACGGTGTGTTTAACCATACGGGAGACGATAGTATTTATTTTGACCGATATGGAAAATACGGTGGTGTGGGCGCATACACGAATGAAAATTCACAATATCGCGATTGGTTTAATTTTAAGAGCTACCCTAACGAGTATGAAACGTGGTGGGGTATAGAAATACTGCCACGCCTTAATTCCAACAATGGATCTTGCAGAGACTTCTTTGTAGGCGAAGGCGGAGTAGTGGAGCATTATATCAAACGCGGCATAAGCGGTTGGCGGCTTGACGTAGCGGACGAACTTTCGGACACGTTTTTGGACAGACTTCGAGAGACCGCTAAAAAAGCTTCCGATGGAGAAGCTGTTATCATAGGCGAGGTATGGGAAAACGCAGCTGAAAAGATAGCGTACGGTAAAAGAAGACGGTATCTGCGAGGCTCACAGCTCGATAGCGTTATGAATTATCCGTTCCGTAACGGCATACTTGCTTTTTTGCTTGATAAGGATGCGGAGTTTTTTGCTGATGTTCTAAAAGCAATATATTCCACTTATCCAAAATGCGTTTGCGATTCGCTTATGAATATTTTAGGCACACACGATACCGAGAGGATCATTACCGTGCTTGGCGAAGAACGGGAAGGAATCGAAGAGTCTAACGACGTTTTGGCACATAAAAAGCTTTCGAAAGAAGAAAAAGAAAAAGCGGTCAAGCTATTGAAGATAGCCGCATCTGTTCAATTTACCGTTTACGGTGTACCGTCTGTATTTTACGGAGATGAAGCAGGAGTAGAGGGATATCACGATCCTTTTTGCCGCCGCACATATCCGTGGGGCAGAGAAAACACGGAGCTTTTGGAGCATTACCGTATCCTCGGCGCTTTACGTGAGAACGAGCCGTTGCTTGCTGACGGTGACTTTTGTGTTGAATACGCAAAAAATATGCAAATAGTTTATACGAGATCATCGGGAGAGCAAAAATTAACGGTTATAGCGAATGTGTCAAAAGAGCCGTTTGAATATGCTTTAAATGAGAATTGCACCGATCTCATAAGCGGAAAAGCCTATTGCGGAAATATCGCTCCGCTGTCGTGCGTGATCTTAAAAAGACAAGGAGACAAGTAAATGGGACTTTTAAAAAAAGCTTTTAAGAATATGACAAAAAGTAAAGATCCAAACAGTCCTAAATACCGACGAGAAATGGCTATGTCTGTCGTTGGACAGCATATAAAATACGTTACCGAAAAGCGCGACGACGTGGATGAGGTCATAGGCAGAAACGGCGGTCTTAATATACGCGGAGACGAATTTATAGTATATGCGTCTGCTAACGTCGTATTCAGATGCAAAATAGACGAGCTTCAGATATGGGAGCTTCTTTCACGCGACGGCGTTGTACTTACAGGTCCCGATCTTGAAAACGGAGGCAAAGAGCGAACGGTCATCGCATATTACGTTTATTACCGAAAATAATCAAAAAAGACTGATATCATCAACAAAAATGATATCAGTCTTTTTTAATGATTGACATTTGATAAGAAATATTGTATAATTAATATATCTTAATTTTATGCATTTATAGAGGCGTTATGTTTGTTTTGAATTTTTTAATACCAATAATAATATCATATATTGCGTGGATACCGTATATCTATAAAAACGGTAAGGATATTTTAAAGAAGCCAAAGACTCATATTTTATCGTGGATCACAGTGGTTTGCGTTCTTGTTGCGCAGATGTTTCTTTATATGGATTTCTTGGCGATATTAAGCTTTTCTGTATGGAAGTTTTTTACTGTTATTATAGTATCCGTATTCTTTACGGCTATTGCTCACGGTACAATATACCTTCATAAAACAAAATCTTTCATAGCGGCACTTTGGGTGTTCTTTTGCGTAGCTCTTTGTTTTGAGCTTACCTTGTTTAATTTCCGCTTTTATCAAACCGCGTATTACGAGCCCGTAGACGTTACAGAGCAAGTTAATTTTCCGTATGATACAAGTGACGAGGCTAATGAAAATAACGTATATAAAATAAAAAATTCATACGTAACGTTAAGAATAGATGACGTTGATATTAAGGTAAATAATATATATCTTGATATTACGGGGAGAGACGATCACGGGGAAGTAGAAAACCTGTACGCCGAGATATCCTTTACAGATGAATCAAATACAGAGAGCTTTATCTATACGCCCGAGCATACCGTAATGTCAGAGGTTGGATCAACTAAATATCTGTATTTGATGACTAACGGTGATGTAGGTGACTTGTATATTACGCTTAGCACCGATTACGCTACAACCTATCAAATAGACGGAATACTTTTTAACGTATCCGCCCCCTTCAATTTTAGCGTAATACGGCTTCTTGCGGTATTTGTATTACTTTTGATATTTTGGATATTACGTCCTTCAAGTAAGCTTTGGGGGTATTCTTATAACGATAAAAGCGCAAGGCAAATAGCGGTTACCGTGATCATCGTTTGCGCGCAGATATTTTTATTGTTTGGATTGAGCTTGTTAAACCCCATATTTTACGGTCATCCCGCTTATCATACAAGACAGTATCAGCAGCTTGCCGATAGCTTTATTGACGGAAGATTGTATCTTGAGGATACACCGCCCGAGTTCCTTCAGGAAATGGATAATCCATACGATTATGGCGCGAGAAGCGATGCCGCGGCAGAGAATAATGAAACTTATTATTGGGATGCCGCATATTACGAGGGCCGTTATTACGTATATTTCGGCGTGATACCCGTACTGCTGTTATATCTTCCGTTTAAAGCCATTACGGGAATGGATCTGCCAAACATAGCCGCTATCAATATCTTTATGGTATTCTTTGTAATAGGATCGTTCTGGCTTATTGGCAAAATAATAAATAGATATTTTGCTAACAAACGAATTCCATATCTTTCGTATCTTATATTATCTCTTATATTTGTAAATGCTTCATGCGGAGTCTTTATTGCAAAGCGTCCTGATTTTTATTCCGTGCCTATATTGGCGGCACTTACATTTACCGTTTTCGGCCTTGGCTTTTGGATGTCATCGCTTGAAAAGGGAGGACTCGACCCATTTGATGCGTTTCTTGGATCGTTGTGTATGGCTCTCGTCGCGGGATGCCGACCTCAGCTTCTTCTTGTGTCGGCAATGGCGATCATAATATTCTGGAGCGCAGTATTCAAGGAAAGGTTGCTTTTTTCGAAAAAAGGTATATTTTCAACTGTCGCTATCTGTCTTCCGTACGTAATAGTTGCCTTAGGCATCATGTGGTATAACGCCGCAAGATTCGGTTCTCCGTTTGACTTTGGCGCAAATTATAATCTTACCACAAACGATATGACGGGAAGAGGCTACCGCGTTGAAAGAGTAGGACTATCGGTGTTTACGTATCTGTTTCAACCTCCTTACTTTATCGCAAGATTTCCTTTCTTGCGCTCGGTAAATATCGATACGGGATATATGGGACAGACTATAACCGAGCCAATGTTCGGCGGAATATTTGTGGCGATACCGCTTTTGTGGTTGATATACTTGATGCCGCGTTACGCAAAGTACATGAAAAAAGCAAAAATATTCGCGTTTGCTTGTCTTTCAGTGGCACTTTCGGTGTTTATCGCGATGTTTGATGCGCAAGGAGCAGGGCTTTTGCAAAGATATGTAAACGATTTTTCATTTCTTGCAATACTTGGCGCGATAGCCATAGCCTTGACTTTGCTTTCGATCAACAGAACGAGCGGCTCAATGAGAATTCGGTCGTTTTTGAGATTTTCGCTTTTTGGAAGCGGAGCTTATTGCGCTATGATAGTTTTTGCAAAATACGGCACGGAGATCTATTATCAGAATCCGTACTTGTTTAATAAAGTAGCGGAGCTTGTGGAGTTCTGGTAATTTTGGCATATTATTAAAGTAAAAATTTGCGGAGCATTGATATGATAAGAACTGTTTTTCAAAACGGAGTAGTATATTATCACTCTGAATTGATCCCGTGCACTCACGGATTTTCCACACGTATCGGCGGGATCAGTAGCCTTGAGCATACGGCCTCACTAAATCTCGGAGTAGGCAGAGACGACCCTGATGATATAGTTTTGAAAAATCTCGCTCTTTTTTCCGATGCTTTGGGAATAGATCCGCGATCGGTTATTTCCGCAACGCAGATACATTCGTCAATCGTTAGAAAAGTTGACATTAAAGACCGCGGAGAAGGGTACTATTTTCCAACCAAAGAAGCTTGCGACGGCTACGTTTCAAACACAAAGGGAATAGCTCTCGGTATTCGTACAGCGGACTGTGTTCCGATACTTCTTTACGCTCCCAAAAACGATAATGCTGATGCGATAATATCGGCAGTACACGCGGGGTGGAGAGGAACGCATAAAAACATCGTATCTTGCGCTATCGACCGTATGGTAGATATGGGAGCGGAGCACGAAGAAATAAAGGTAGCGATAGGACCTTCGATAGCGTCTTGCTGCTATGAGGTCTCAAATGACTTCTTTGAAGCGTTTTGCGAAACATTGGGAAAAGATACCGCCGAGACGTTTATTAAGCCGTCCGCAAAGAACCGCGGACATTTTATGGCAGACCTTCAAGGAATAAATACGCATCAATTAAAAATGAGCGGTGTCAAAAGAGAAAACATAGACGTTGCAAATATCTGTACTTGTTGTTATCCAAACGAATTTTATTCGCACAGGTATTCGGGCGAAGCGCGCGGAACTATGCTTTCCTTGATATCGTTGTGATATGGGGCTATAATATGAATGATTTTGACAAAGACAAAAAATTTATGAAAGAAGCTATCGACCTTGCAAAGCGCGCTAAAGATGAAGGCGAAGTCCCGGTTGGAGCGATAGTAGTAAGAAACGGAGAGATCATAGGAAGCGGTTATAATTTGCGAGAGTCTCGCGGAATGGCTACGGCACACGCCGAGATATTGGCGATAGAAGAAGCGTGTAGGAAGCTTGGTTCTTGGAGACTTCTCGGTTGTACGCTTTACGTAACGCTTGAGCCGTGTCCAATGTGCGCGGGGGCGATAGTTAATTCAAGGATAGAGCGTGTAGTATACGGTGTAAAGGATAGCGCGGCAGGTTGTTGCGGAAGCGTTGTTGACTTTAATCGATATCCTTTTTCACATTCGTTTTCTTTGACTTCAGGGATATGTGAAGATGAATGTGCGTTGTTACTAAAAGAATTCTTTAAATCAAGAAGAGCATAAAAAATATCCGTTGATGCATTTGCATCAACGGATATTTTTATCTAAATTAGCAATTACTTGCTAAAGGTATGATAAGTGTCTCCGGCAAGAGCAAGACCCTTCATTATAACGACGTCAGCGTCGGCAGAGGTAATAGCCTCAAGCGCATAGGTAGTAGTTACAAGAAGCGTTCCTTCCGCGTTATAATACTTGTATTCGTTAGAAACAGCATTTATAAGGGAGTAACCGATACCGTCAACGATCTCAAAAACAGTAGCATCGTTAGAGGTATTGTTGTAGGTGTAAACGGTCGTTTGAGCGCCGTTGCAGAAAGAGATTATCTCATATCCCGTATCGGTTTCGGCTTGAACAAAGAGGGTATTGTTTACAACATCAAGGACGGCAGCATCATTTGCAACAAGGTCGTAAACTATTTCAAGATCAAGATCGTAGATGTATCTGTCACTTACAAAGTATGTGCTGCAAAGATCAAGAACGTTGTTCATGTTCTTAATGACCTTACCCTTTGCATCGATAATAGATGCGCCTACAAGGGTCTCAACGAGGTAACGGTCATTGCCGATCTTGGATATAGCATCAAGAGCAGCCACCTGATTATCAGCGATCTTCAAGGAATCCGCAGCCTTTCCTTTGTTGTTCATAAATACAATATCAAGATTTGCATCCGATTCATCGAGCTTCTTGTTAACGATGGGAGCGATTATAGCTATGTTCTCAAATTTGTCATTATAGGGGGAAGTCTCACCAAGAGAGTTGAAATAAGTATTTACAGCGTAGTTGCTATAAACGTCCATAACAACATAATCAAGATTTACCTTGGTAGCCTTACCGTTTTTAGCATTAATGATCATAGATACGAGATCGTATTTACCGGTATGTCCGTTTTCGGAAATAGAAAGATCGTATTTTCTTTCGTCCTCATCGACCTCATACATATACTGAGCAAAGATGTTGCCGTTGTTCAATATAGCTATGGAGACATCTTCATAATAAGAGGGAGCAACGTAAGTAGATACTAAATTAAAGGAATGATCGAAAACAGCAACGGTATCTCCGTTTTGCGCATAGTAATAATCATCGTTCCAATCTACGATAGAGTCGAGCGCAACGTATTCGGGAACGTCAACGGTCTTGGAAAGAGCGCCGTTTTCCTCGATCGTATATGCCGCATAGTCGAATATGCAGGTATCAAAGGTAAGTCTTACAGGTGCTTCGGGCTTGTATTTTTCAAACGTCTTTAAGATCTCACCGTTTGCATCATACGCAGTATATGTAACGTCAATAACTGCATCGATACCGTTAACGATATCTTCAGCGGACGAATCCTCTTGCTTTGCGGTTTGGGCAACGAGAAGAAGAGGAGCAGTATCGTAAAGATCAAAGGTGTAAAGACTGTCTGTTGTTGTAAAGGTTGCGATTATTCTGTTTGCTTCCAAGCTAAATATTTTGTACGAAAGGATTTCAGAAGCATCGGAATAGAAGATAACAAAGCTTTCGTTTGAGTTTAATACCTTGTAACCGGTCAATTCGGATACGGCACTTTCACTTTTATAAACATCTTCCAACGGATTATAATCCTTGTTTAAGAACTTGTTGACAGAGGATATCGTACCGCAGGCGTTGAGCATAGTTACAAAAACGAGAAGCGCTGCAATTAATAAAAGAAGTTTGGTCTTTTTCATAAAAGCCTCCATAAAATAATTTTTAGAGTAATAACTCTTAAATCATTATAGCATATAAGTTTAAAAATGTCAATGAAAAAAAACAAAAAGAGGCTCAAAGCCTCTTTTCTTTTGATCTTGTAAAGTATGGAACTATCTCTTTGGAAATTACCGAATGGCATTCTATCGCAAACATAGCAAATACCGCTAAGGAATGCACTATAAAATATCCGGGCAAAATAGTCAGAGTGAACAACAAGAATAAAAACAAAGCGGAGTACAGATTTCTTTTTTTCTTGTCGATAGTATCGTAATCCTTTATAAATTGCATAAATGGGATTATCTCAAATATAAGAACGTAGAAATAAGAAACAGACGGTATCAATATTAAAACGGCAGATGCTATTACCGACCTTGAAAGCGACGAACGCGTAACGATGGCAAGAACCGAAGAGAAAAGAAAAATAACGATCAGAATAGATATATTCAACACAGAGAAGAAACTACTGTTACCGCTCGACGGTGAAATAAACTCAAACAACTTATAAAGTATCGACGTAAGCGAAAGATTCGTTCCCGAAAGAAGATGGTGGGAGTCGGTAGCAAAAGAACCGAGATTTTTCATGAAGTATGAAAAATCGGAAAGTCCCGCGCTGTAAATGAAAAATGAAAGGAACGTTCCTACACAGAAGTAACAAGCCACGCGTATAGATGCGAATATTTTTTTATCTCGAAGCAAAAATACGCCGAAGAAAAGAGGATATATCTTAATAAGACCCGCAAAGGCTAAACAGATATAAGCGATTTCGCGCAAAACGGCATTAGAGCTGTTTTTGAGCAGCATGAAGAAAAGAAGAAAAATAAGAGCAAAATATATCGTGTTTCCACGCATTATCGCATACACGAACGGTGCGGAGAATATTATTATCGAACCTATTTTGATAGAGTTTTTCAGATTAAGACGGAATATTTTTACTATCGCGAAAATTATCAGGGAAGTGCATATAACGAAAAACAGTACTATCGCTATCCAAAATTGAGGAGTAAGGACGACCTTTGAGGTAAGCTCATCGACAGTAAGCCCTTGTCCTGCGTATACGTCAAAAACATTTTTGCATATAAGAGCAAACGGATATAGAATAGCTATCGCAAAAGGAGGATACGATGCTCCGCCTATTACGTAAGGACTGTCCATGAGAGATGCGTCCATAATGGTTACGAAATCAGAAAATATTCCGAGAAGCCAATCAAACGCATGACTTCCGTTTGAGAGTGAAGCAAAAGCGTAGACGTAATATAAAATTATTCCAAGCATAGCGGTCATAACACCGACCACCGTTGCCGCGAAGAAGAAGTTGACAATTCTTTGCTGACCGTCAGAAAGCGCGTTACCGGAAGCAAAGAAATTATTTAATTTTGATTTTCTTTTCAAATCCACAACTACGCTCCTTTCATAAGAAGAATACTTAATAAAATATATAATACACTCACTTAAAAAATATTATAACATATATTTCATAAATTGTCAATCCATTATCGAAATATTGTTTTCACATATTCGTCACAAAAAAATCATATTTTCGAATGATGCTACAATTAACATTTAATACTTGAAATTAACGCTGATAAATGATATAATAAAAAAGTCCGTTTTGGATAATTTGATTTTTAGGAGATAATCATGCCTCGTTTTTTTGTAAAGCAAGATCAAATAAACGATACTTCAATAATTATATGCGGAGAGGACGCGCATCATATAGCGCGTTCTTTGCGAATGGCGGTCGGAGACAAGCTGACTGTTTGTGATATGCGCGGCAACGAATACGATTGCGTTATTACTGATTTTACCGATGATATTCAGGTAAATACGGAAATACGCGGGGTAACTCATTCCGAAAACGAATCTCCCGTATATATAAGACTTTTTCAAGCGTTGCCAAAGGGAGATAAGCTTGATACGATAATTCAAAAGGCGGTCGAATGCGGCGTTTCGGAAATAATTCCATTTGAAAGCGAGAGATGCGTCGTACGCATTAAACAGGATGCGGAGGATAGAAAGACCGAGCGCAGAAATCGCATAGCGGCTGAGGCGGCAAAGCAGTGCGGAAGAAGCGTTTTGCCAACAGTAAATAAAAGCGTAAGCTTTTCACAAATGCTTGATATGGCATCTAAAAGCGATGTCGTTCTGTTTTGCTATGAGGGAGACGGAACGTTGGCTCTTGGCAATATTCTCGACGAGTGGAAAAGCAAAATGCCCGACAGCGTATCTATTATAATAGGAAGCGAGGGAGGATTTTCGATATCCGAAACGCAAAAGGCTGTTGATATGGGAATGTGCTTGACGGGACTTGGCAAAAGAATACTTCGTACAGAGACGGCTTCGGGCTTCGTTCTTGCTTGTATATCGTGCGTTTGTGAGCTTCATTAAATAAAATTATTCTTGGCAGAATTTTAATTATACATCAATAAATTACAAAAAAAATAAATAAATTTATAAAAAATATCAAAAATGCTATTGAAAAATCACAAAAAATAGTGTATAATATAGGATAGTATATACAATTATCTAAAAAATGTGAGGTTTTAGTATGTCTAACAGATTGTTTCAAGGCGTAATATATCAAATGAAAGATGCTTTTGACCGCATTATCGGAGTGATCGATGAAAACGGTATCATAATCTCTTGCTCTGATTTGGGAAAAATGGGAGATGTTCGCCAAGGTGTGCGTGAGGAGCTTTCGTTTTCTTCTGAGTTTATGACGATAGACGGTTATACATATCGATATATGGGTACGGGTCAAAAGAACGAGTATATCGTTTTTGTTGAGGGCGAGGATAAGATGGCAGAGAAGATGTCAAAGCTTCTCGCAATATCGCTCGGTAATATAAAGAGTCTGTATGACGAAAAATACGACAAAGCCTCTTTTATAAAAAATATTATTTTGGATAACATACTTTCAAGTGATATTTATATAAAATCCAAGGAGTTGCATTTCAATACCGAGGAGCTTCGTATAGTTTTCCTCATTAAATTTTACGGCAAGACAGACATGATGCCCTTTGAGATGCTCCAAAATATGTTTCCCGATAAGTCAAAGGATTACGTTATCAGCGTAGGCGAACACGATATCGTTCTCGTCAAGGAGCTTAAAGCGGGTACGGAGATGCGCGATATCGAAAAGACAGCGGTAAATATCGCAGATACATTGTCTTCTGAATTTTATACAAAGGTATCTATCGGTATCTCTACCATCGTTGATAATATCAAGGATCTTGCAAAGGCATATCAGGAGGCGCAGGTCGCTCTTGAGGTCGGCAAGGTATTCGAGACCGAAAAGAACATTATAAGCTATGAAAATCTCGGTATCGGAAGACTTATCTATCAGCTTCCTACCACTCTTTGCGAAATGTTCTTGCAGGAGGTGTTTAAGAAGGGAAGCCTTGATTCTCTTGACAGAGAGACCCTTATGACCATTCAGTGCTTCTTTGAGAATAACCTTAACGTTTCCGAAACGTCAAGAAAGCTTTTCGTTCACAGAAATACGCTTGTTTACCGCTTGGAGAAGATACGTAAGCTTACAGGGCTTGACCTTCGTGAGTTTGAACATGCTATCACGTTCAAGGTAGCTCTTATGGTAAGAAAGTATCTGGATTCTAAGCCCGTCAAGTTTTAATTTTTCTCAATAGCGAAAGGGCAGTTGCGCAATTTTGCACTCCCTTTCGCTTTTGAATGCTTTGTCTTTTGGATAAATATACTCAAATATGCATAAAAATAAACTAACTGTAAAGTTTACTGACATTTGAGTTTTCCTCAAGCGATCTCGCAGCGCGGACGCTTATAAAAAACAAAACGGAGAATTATCGAAATGTCTGAAAAAAATAATGAACGAGAGTTCGAAGAAAATATGTCCGATCCCAATGGGTCCGATGATCTTTTTTCCGAAATAACTGCACAAGACCGATCTGTCCTCGGCAATAATAGCGAAGAGGATACGTCTGAAGCTCCGAAAAAAGAAAAAAAGATATCAATAGCCGCGTTCGTCGTTTCGTGTATTGCCCTTGTTCTTGCGGCGGTAATGATAACGTACACTTGCTGTTCGGGATTTTACCGCAAAAAAATAGCGGAAATACAAGTACAAAACGCTATAACCGGCATATCGGGTGATTCTGTTGAGCTTTTGGATAGACTTAAGACCTTGTGTAGAATATTCGAAGGGCTTTCTATTACCGATTACGACTCGGAAATTATGATGAACGAGGTCCTCAAGGCGTACGTAAGATCAAGCGGAGATAAATACGCAGAATATTATACTGCCGACGAATACCTCGAATTGATGAAGTCAAACACAGGAGCTTCCCAAGGAATAGGAATAAGCATCGTTCAGTCTTCAACCGTTATTGACGGAGTAGAAAGAGTTGCAATAAAAATAATAAACGTAACGAAAAACTCACCTGCGGAAAAAGCGGGATTACAAATTAACGACCTTATCGTTTACGTCGGTATCGGTGAAAATAAAAAGACGATAGAGGAGCTTGGCGGATATGCGCTGGCGGTTGCTTCAATGCAAGGCGAGGCAGGAACGAACGCGGAGTTTACCGCTCGCCGATTTAAAGATAACGGCGAATACGAGGATATTGAGTATTCTATCCTTAGAGAAGCGTTTACGGCAGATGCGGTATTCCATCGCGTATGCTCGTTTGATCAAACAGTAGGTATCGTTAAGATAGATTCCTTTGATCTCACAACGCCGAACGCTTTGAAAGCATCTGTTACTTCGTTGCAAAATTCAGGTTGCACAAAATTCGTTTTCGACGTTCGCTATAATCCGGGCGGAGACCTAAGATCCATTGAAGCCGTATTGAGCTATTTCTTAAACGAAGGCGATACGATAATAAAAACCGTAGACAAACAAAAAAACGAAGAAATATCTATCGTTAAGGCTGTCGAGCATGAAGGCGATTATGCTTCTTGCAGTGTAAAAAAAGAAGAGATCGGTATGTATAGAGAACTCGATTTTGTAGTCTTGACAAACGGCAGCACCGCAAGCGCGGCAGAGCTTTTCACGGCGGCATTGCGCGATTACGACCTTTGTGATATAGTCGGTACGACCACATACGGAAAAGGAAGCGTACAGTCTATCTGTCCGTTAAAGAAGGGGTTGCAGGGAGCGGTAAGACTTACGACAAAAATGTATTACCCGCCATGCGGCGTAAGCTACGACGGAGAAGGGATCGTTCCCGATATTATTGTAGAGCTTAATGACGGAGTTAATATTTACGACACCGATAATAGCAAAGATAATCAACTTATCGAAGCTATAAAGCATATAAAATAAGAATAATTTTGATAAAAGTATAAAGGAGAGAAAAAATGTCAGAACAAAAGTATACACATGAAGGCTTTCAACAGTTAAAGGATGAATACGAGCGTCGAACAAAGGTCGACCGCAAGCGTATTCTTGCGGCAATCGAGGAAGCAAGATCCTTCGGAGACCTCTCGGAGAACGCTGAATACAGCGCGGCTAAAGACGAGCAGGCAAGAAACGACCACCGTATCCAAGAGCTTGAATACCTTATAGAACACGCTATCGTCGTTGACGAGGAGCTTGACGCAGACGTAGTAGGTCTTGGTTCTTTCGTTACCGTTGAGAGAGACGGAAAAGAGACGCAGTATAAAATTGTTGGCTCTAACGAGGCAAATCCTTTTGATAACAAGCTTTCTGATATGTCTCCCGTAGGAAGAGCATTGATCGGCTCAAAGGTTGGAGACAGCGTGAAGGTAGACGTTCCCGCAGGTACTATCGAATTTAAGGTCGTAAGTATAGCTAAAGCGTAATAAAATCTTCTGCGGCGGTCTTTGCACCGCCGCTTTTGGTATGTTTTTGTTTGGAGGTTAAAATGGGTCACGAAAATAACGAAAAGATACAAGATCAAGGAATATACATAAAAAAAGATGAAAAGGTCACTTGGGCGGAAAATTTCTGGTATCACTATAAGTGGGCAATAATCGGAATCGCGGTAGCTGCCGTCATATTGTTTGTTTGTATAGTCCAATCCTGCACAAAACGCGAAGAGGATATACTGATCGTGTACGCAGGTCCTGCGTATTTATCCCAAACCGAACTTGCATCGGTCGTTGAGGTCATGGGAAATACTATGCCTCGCGATTTTGATGAAAACGGAGATAAATTTGTTATTGTAGATATGTTCCAGATATTTTCCGAGGAGCAGATAAAGGATATAACGGCGCAGACAGATGCGAACGGAAAACAAGGCTACGTTGACAGAAGCCGAAATAGCAGTAATTACGACCAATATAACAAATACGTGCTTACAGGCGATAGCTCAATATATTTGCTTGACCCATTTCTTTATGAAACTCTTAAAACGAACGACCGACTTTGTAAGCTTACCGACGTTCTTTCAGATGAGCCGAAGGGAGCTATCGACGAATACGGCGTAAGACTTGGAGACACCGACCTTTATAAAGAATACGGTGTTCTTCGCGTACTCCCCGAGGATACCGTGATATGTATTGCAAGACCGTTCGTCGCGGGAACTAAAACGAGTAAAGAAAAGTATTATAACAGAGAAAAAGAAATGTTCTCTGCTATCGTAGATACGCCTCTTAAGACAGAAGATTAATTTAAAACATTTACAGGAAAGATTTGTTTAAATGAAAACTAAAATAACTACAACGCTGTTGCTTTTCCTTACAGCTATGATTTGGGGCTTGGCTTTCGTTGCACAGGTGGACGGCGTAGAGCATATCGGCTCATTCGCTATAAACGGAATACGTTATCCGATAGGAGTTATATCGCTCTTGCCTGTGGTTTTGTTCTTTGAAAGAGGAAGAGTAGACGGAGCGGAGCGCAAACGTACCGTGATAGCATCAATAGTGGCGGGAACTATACTGTTCGGAGCATCAACGCTTCAACAGATAGGTATAGAATATACAAGAAGCGCGGGTGTTGCAGGCTTTATAACGGGACTTTATACTGTTCTCGTGCCTATTGGTTGCTTTTTGATATTTAAGCATAAAACGGGAATAAATGTATGGATAGGCGCAATACTTGCCGTAATAGGACTGTTTCTGCTATGCTATCGCGTAGGCGACGGATTTTCATTTGGCGTAGGTGAGCTGTTGCTTTTGCTCGGTTCGTTCCTTTGGACTGCTCACGTGATAGTTATTGATAGACTTGGAAAGAACATACGTTCACTTCATTTCGCTTTGGGGCAGTTTTCGGTATGTTCCGTATTAAGCATAGTATTAATGCTTATCTTTGACCGCCCGACCATAAGCGGCGTAATGGACGCAAAATGGGCACTCCTTTATTGCGGAGTTCTTTCGGTCGGCGTGGCATATACCTTGCAGGTAGTGGCACAGAAAAAAGCTGATCCGACGTTTGCGGCAATAATTTTATCAACCGAATCGGTGTTCAGTGCCATCGGGGGCTCTATATTCGGTATAGATAGTATCTCGTGGCTCGGATATATAGGCTGTGCCGTAATGTTTTGCGGAATAGTAATATCTCAATTACCAACGCGCAAACAGATCAAACAAAACGATAGCGAAACTCAAAAGGAATAAAGATTTATTGTTCGGTCAAACATAACCTTGGAGGTGATGGCTTTGACCGACAAGAAAAGAGAATTTTTACTTGGCTTTTTGGCGGGATCGTGTATTTTAGGCGTATTTGCCGCAATACTTCTCGTTATATTTCTGTTTTGAGGAGAATTTATGAGACTTGATAAATTTTTGACTTCAAGCGGATGTTGCTCACGTACCGAGGCTAAACGCGCGGTGAGAGCGGGAGCGGTGCTCGTAAACGGAGCAGTTCCTAAAAGCTCGGACGTAGCAATCGATCCCGAAGCGGATAGGATAGTATTTCAAGGTAAGCATATAGTGTATAGAAAATACGTGTATATCATGCTCAATAAGCCCGAGGGATATGTAAGCGCTACCGAGGACGGACGTGACAAGACCGTACTTGATCTTTTGCCGTCAGAGGCTATTAGACCGGGGCTCTTTCCGTGCGGAAGGCTTGATAAAAACACGCTTGGACTTATGCTTATAACAGACGACGGAGATCTTGCGCATAAGCTTTTAGCGCCCAAAAGCCATGTCAGTAAGACCTATCGCTTTAGATCTAAATTTCCAATGTCACGTGCAGACGCCGTACGCTTTGAGGGCGGAGTTACACTTGAGGACGGATACGTTACCTTACCCGCCAAGATCGAGCTTGACGACGACTGCCTTGGAGGATATATCACATTGACCGAAGGCAAATATCACCAAATAAAGCGAATGCTTGAGGCTCTTGATAATAAGATAACATATCTTGAACGTATCACATTCGGCAATTTGGTGCTCGATAACTCGCTTGAACGCGGTGAGTGGAGATATCTTACAGAAGAAGAAATAGCCGGACTAAGAGCCGACAGAAAATAAATATTTACGGAGAAACAAATGAACATTATTCAAAAATTAGCGGAAGAATTTAAATTAAAGCTCGAGCAGGTCGAAAAAACAGTTGAGCTTATCGACGAGGGTAACACGATACCTTTTATAGCGCGTTACCGTAAGGAAGAAACGGGAAGTCTTGACGATACTGTGCTTCGCGATCTTGACGACCGCCTTACTTATCTTCGCAATATCGAAAAGCGCAAGGAAGAGGTGTCGAACCTCATTACCGAAATGGGAAAAATGACCGACGAAATAGCGGCGGCAATACAAAACGCGCAGACTATAACCGAGGTCGACGATATATACAGACCCTTCCGCCCTCACCGTAAAACGAGAGCGTCTGTCGCGAAGGAAAAGGGACTTGAGCCTCTTGCGGAGCTCATACTCGCGCAAGAGGATAAATACGAGCCTTCTATCGAAGAGCAGGCGGAGGCTTATATAAACGAGGAACTCTGCGTGGCAAGCGCGGAAGAAGCACTTGCGGGTGCTTGCGATATTATTGCCGAAGCGGTTTCCGATAATGCAGATTTCAGAAAGACTGTCAGAAAAGCTACCTTTGATACAGGTATGTTGATCACTAAAAACATAAAAGATGAGGATTCGGTATATTCTCAATATTACGAGTATTCCGATAAGATAAACAAGATACCGTCTCACCGTATCCTTGCGATAAACCGAGGAGAAAAGGAAGAATTTTTAAAGGTCGGCATAAGCGTTGAAAAGGGAATAATACTTAATTTTCTCTGCAATGAAATGATAACCTCGCCGGGAAGTCCTGCGGCACGTTATATTGAGAGTGCGGTAATTGACAGCTACGACCGCCTTATCGCTCCGTCTATCGAGCGCGAGATACGCAACGATCTCTTTGATACGGCAAGTGAGGGCGCTATAAAGCTCTTCTCGGATAACTTAAAGCAGCTCCTTATGCAGTCTCCTCTTAAGGGTAAGACTGTGCTTGGATTCGACCCGGGTTACATTAACGGTTGTAAGACAGCGGTCGTTGATAAAACGGGCAAGGTGCTTGATACCGCCGTCGTATATCCTACCACTAAATCCAAATTCAAGACCGAAGAAGCCGCTCGCGTCATCAAAAAGATGGTCGAAAAGTATAAGGTTGACGTTATCGCAATAGGTAACGGTACTGCTTCGCGTGAGAGCGAATTGTTCATAGCCGATACCTTGAAAAGCGTAAATTACGATTGTAAGTATATTATCATCAGTGAGGCGGGAGCTTCTGTTTATTCCGCATCCAAGCTTGCCGCTGATGAATTCCCCGATTTCGACGTTATGCAGCGTTCCGCAGTCTCTATCGCAAGAAGATTGCAAGATCCTCTTGCAGAGCTTGTAAAGATAGACCCTAAATCAATAGGCGTAGGGCAGTATCAGCACGATATGAAGCCCGCAAGACTTGACGGCGCGCTTCAGGGCGTTGTTGAAGATTGTGTAAACGCTGTCGGCGTAGACATTAACACGGCTTCTCATTCGTTGCTATCTTATATTTCGGGAATTAACGCAACAAGCGCAAAGAATATAGTTAAATACAGAGAAGAAAACGGTGAATTCACATCTCGCGCTGCAATTCTTAAAGTTCCGCGCGTGGGAGCTAAAGCTTTTGAGCAGTGCGCGGGATTTTTGCGCGTACCGCAATCCAAAGAGATACTTGATAATACAGGAGTTCACCCTGAATCTTACGAGGCGGCGCATAAGCTTCTTTCAATGTTCGAATACACCGAGGCAGACGTTGCAAACGGTAAGCTTTCCGACCTGCGTGAAAAAGTAAAAGAAAAGGGAATTGCTCACGTTTGTGAGCTTTGCGGAGTGGGAGAGCCTACCCTTAATGATATTATTACCGAGCTTTTAAAGCCGGGAAGAGACGTACGCGATAGCCTTCCTCCACCGGTTCTTCGAGAGGACGTTATGAGCATGGAGGATATCAAGCCCGATATGATACTTAACGGAATAGTAAGAAACGTAATAGATTTCGGAGCGTTCGTAGATATCGGCGTACATCAAGACGGACTTGTTCACATCTCCGAAATATCAGACCGCTTCATTCGCCATCCCTCCGAAGTCCTTTCTGTAAACGATCACGTAAAGGTGAGAGTCCTTTCGGTTGACCTGAAGAAGAAAAGAATAGGTCTTTCAATGAAAGGGATAAAGTAGTTTTAATATATTAAAACGCCCAAAAAATTAAAAAAGCTCAAGATTCACACAAAAAACGTGCGTTTTGTGAAATATGCACAAATAATAATATAAAATTTTGGGGATTTACCCTCTTCCATTTTTGCAAAAAATTTGGTACAATATTAGGGTAATAAGTGTGAAAATTTGACTTGATTTAAACACGATATTTTATTTGAGAGGAGTTTCCAAAAATGGCAAGTTTATCACTCAGACACATCTATAAGAAATATCCGGGCGGCGTAACCGCAGTTTCGGATTTCAATCTTGAAGTAAAAGATAAGGAATTTCTCGTTCTTGTCGGACCTTCCGGATGCGGTAAGACAACCACCCTCCGTATGATCGCAGGACTTGAAGAAATTACCGAAGGTGAGCTCTTTATCGGCGATCAGCTGGTAAATGACGTTGCACCTAAGGACAGACAGATCGCGATGGTTTTCCAGAACTACGCTCTGTATCCTCATATGTCCGTATTTGAGAATATGTCTTTCGGACTTAAGCTCAACAAGACTCCTAAGGAGATCATCAAGCGCCGCGTTGAAGAGGCAGCAAGAATCCTTGACATCACTCACCTTCTTGACAGAAAGCCTAAGGCTCTTTCCGGTGGTCAGAAGCAGCGTGTTGCTCTCGGTCGTGCAATCGTTCGTGAGCCTAAGGTATTCCTTTTGGACGAGCCGCTTTCCAACCTTGACGCAAAGCTTCGTGCAGCCATGAGAACCGAGCTTACAAAGCTCCACCAGCGTGTTGGAACGACCTTTGTATACGTAACGCACGACCAGGTCGAGGCTATGACGATGGCAACGAGAATCGTTGTTATGAAGGACGGTCTTATTCAGCAGGTTGATACTCCTCAGAATCTTTACGATTCTCCTTGCAACATTTTCGTTGCAGGATTCATAGGAACTCCTCAGATGAACTTTATCAAGGGTACTCTTACTAAGAAGGGTGATGGCGTATTCTTCAACTTTGAAGATGTTTCTCTCCAGCTTCCCGAGGATAAGGCAAATGCTCCCGAGCTTGCAGATTACATAGGTAAGGAAGTTGTAGTAGGTCTTCGTCCCGAGGGTATCTCCGATGAGGCAAAGGCTGTTGAAGCAACTCCCGAGTCTTCCTTCGGCGTTAACGTTGAAGTTACCGAGCTTATGGGTGCAGAGATCTATCTCTACCTCAGCATCGGTGAGACCAACCTCATTGCGCGCGTTTCTTCTCGTTCGAAGTCCAGAGCAGGCGACCAGATCAAAGTTGCATTTGATATGTCCAGACTCCATATCTTCGACAACGATACCGAGCGTTGCATAATTCACTAATTATAATTGTCAATAAAACGGGATATTTCTAATATCCCGTTTTTGTTAAAAAACAGGAGGTAAAAATCATGAGAAAAATTATGACACTTCTCCTTGTGGCTTTACTTGTATTTTCGTTGGTAATAACTTTTTCTGCGTGTAATGAAGGTTCTGACATTATTATAAATAACAACAATAATAATGATAATGGCAACAATAATGACAACACTAATAGTAATAACAATAATAATTCCACAACAACATCAGGTGAAAACAACACGGAAACAACTACCAAAAACACAAGTGAAACAACCACAGGCGGAACACAAAAGCCTAATTTGAATCCCGAACAAGAAGATCAGGAAGGTTCAAAATTTAATCCTTTGCGTCCGCTTTGATCTATGAATATAAAAACAGACCGAATACCAATTAAAAGTATTCGGTCTGTTTTTATGTGTAAATTATGCTTTTTCGGCGCGTATTTCCATGATTCGAGCAGATCTGTCGCCCCAAGTAGCAAGCGCGGTTACACGTATCTTTTCTACGCGTGTAGCCTCAAAGCTATGTGAGCGTTTTCTCATAAAGTTGCCCTTTTCATCGGCGATCTTTATCCAATTGCTGCCGTCAAAGATCTCAACGGTGTAATCCTTTATACATTTCGGAGGCTCAGCTACCTTAACACCCCATGCAACACCGGGATTGACAAGGTCGGTATCGAAGCAAACGCTTATATTGTGGATAGTTGCAGGCTCGTCAAATTCAACCTCAAGCCACTGAGGCATATCCTGTGCGGGATCGGATACCCATTCATAGTTTTGGGCGTCAACGATCCTATTGTAACCGTTGATAGCGTTTTCAGGACCGCAATTAGCAATAGGTTCTTTAGGCTCAGGCACAGATGCGCACATACTGCAGTTCTGCTTCATCTTCCAATTTCCGTCAGCATCTTTTTCTCCTGCTTTTTGATACATCGTACCGTTTACAATAGAGCGCCAAGAGATACCGGGATTTTCGTCAAGCATAAATCTTATACGTACCGATTCAACGTACATGTCTCTCTTTGTGGGGATAATTACATCAAACTTGACCCAGCTTTCACACATAGGAGGAACAACTGCTTCGGTCGTGTATATTTCACCTGCGGCAGCGAAGGTATCGGAATCTCCGCCAATGGGCTGAAGGTGGAGCTTTATCGTATAAGGCTTGTCAAGATCGGAGCGAAGCTTAACGTAAACATGTTCAACGTCGCCGAGCGTTTCGGAATAACTGATGTCCGCGGCACGAGCTACGTTCAAAGGAAGAAGCTCACCAATCTCTCCTTTGGCTGTGCGGAATATTTCGCCCGAACTAACGCTTGATGCGGTAGCCTTTGCTCTCAAGCAAGGATCGTTTACGTCGTTACTTCTTACGCTCGGAATATATTGGTCATCCTTTATCAAGGTCTGCTGAAGCTCAGACATATGACGCTGATAGATTCCTCTCGGAGTTTCACCGAGACGAACACACATAGCAGCCGCAGTACCGACAGCCTGGCCGAACGTAGCAATACTGTTCTGCACGCGAGTAGTACCCATAGCGATATGCGAGGTGCTTATATTTCTTCCCGCGAACATAAGATTGTCAATATTTACAGAGTAAAGACAACGGAAGGGAACTTCGGGAGCGTGTACTCTGCGCGCGCAATAAAGAGGACCGTTCTTACCGCCGTAAATACCTTCGGGATGATGGATATCCAAGTCCCAACCCGTATAAGAAATAACGTCGTCAAAATGTGTATTGTTGATACAATCGTTCTGTGTTAAGATATAGTCACCGATAAGACGGCGCGACTCACGGCGACCGTCCATGATGCTCGTAAACGCGAAGCGCGTGTATTTAGCCTTTTCTTTTCCTGACCAATAATTCTTTAAGTGATCGTAGTATCCGAGAAGAACCAATATCAAAGCATCGCGTGTCTGCTCACCGTCCCACATATCATCGTAGGTGTTGGGAGCCTCGACCCACCAAGCAAGTCTTGTAACCGCATGAATATGACGTCCGAACTCCTCGTCGGTTTCGGGCAACTTCGGTACCCAATCGGGAGCTTTGTATTCAACGGGATAATCTGTTTTTATTATCAATTCCTTCTTAACGTCACGGATACAACCGCTCATTGTCTGAGTATCCGCGATATCGGCAGCAAGATATTCATTATGCTGATGCTTTGCCTCACGTCCGAAACGGTACTTCGCGCCTGCGTAGTATCCGACCCAAGCGTCACCTGTACAGTCGATAAATATCTTACCCGTGTAGCTTTTCTTGGTAAGCTCCAAGATATCAAGAGCGATAACGCCCTTAATGGTCGTTTCGTTTTCCATTTCAACGTCGCAAACATGACTGTTATAAACGACAGTCAGATTTTCTTCTGCGTCAACGAGCTTTTTCAAAGCGCGAGACCAGTCTCCGGGTCTTATGGGGTCGCTGTCGCGCAAACGGCGAAGCTCTTCGGCAATACCTGTTTCGCGTATTTCATGAGAGCCTGCGCCTTCAAAGGTAATGCCTATTTCGGCACTTCCGTTTCCGCCAAGAACGGGACGGTTGTGGATCAACAAGGTCTTCATGCCTTTTCTCGCGCTCGCGATAGCCGCGGGAACACCGCCGGGGCCGCCACCCGCAACGATAACGTCGTAATCTCCGCAATATTTAACAGACGTGTCAAGTCCCTTGATCTTCGCGCGTTCTTTGTTCATACGCTCGATCTCACGGGTAGGAACGTAGTCAAAGTCGTTTGTGATGACGATAGAAGAGAAGCGTCCGCAATATCCCGTCAAGTCTTTTATGGTAAGCTCAACGTCGCCTTCAAGCTCAAAGTCACCCGCGATCTCCCAGATCCAAGCATCAGAGGGCTGAGCACCGAGAACAACACCGTTGTCCTCTCCGTTTACAAGGAGAGAGAATTTACCGGGGTTGTGGGGACGCAACCAGTTTCTGTCACGCACCCAGATCCTGTAAGTGTCTTTCTTAGGAATTTTAACTGTTGTCTTTGCATCGGCAACGGGAACACCTGGCTCATTTGCCGCGATAAGATATCCGCAGCCTACAAGGTGTACAAATTGTGTGTCGACCTTCCAGCCGCCCTTTTTATCAAACTCAAGAGCGTCTATCCAAATCTTGATATCGTTCATTGCTTTGTTATCCTTTCTTGTTTTAGTTACTCGAAACGGATTCTGCGCTTATTTCCATGATTCGAGCAGATTTGTCGCCCCATGTAGCGAGAGCGTTTACACGTATCTTTTCAGCCTTGATGGCATCAAAACTATGCGTACGCTTTCTCATGAAGTTGTCTTTTTCATCGGCAACCTTTACCCAAGATTTCCCATTATAAACTTCAATATTGTAATCTTTGATACATCTGTGAACGTGAGGAACTTTCATCTGGCACGTACCTGGGTTAACAAGATCGGTGTCGAATACGACACTGACACTGTGTATGTCGGTAGGCTCGTTCAATTCAAGCTCGATCCACTGGGGCATACTCTGTTCGGGATCGGATACCCACTCGTACATATCAGCCTTAACAATTCTGCTAAAGCCGTTAATAACGTTTTGAGGTCCGCAATCAGCGATAGGTTCGCTGGGCTCAGCGATAGAAGCGCAAAGACTGGAGTGCGTTCTCATTGTCCACTTTCCGTCCGCACCGCGCTCACCCGAGCTCTGATACATGGTAAGATTTTGGAGAGATCTCCAATATATTCCTGGGGTAGCGTTTATAATAACTTTGACACGGGCAGTTTCGATAAAGCGGTCTCTTACCGTGGGAACGTGAATGTTGAACTTTATCCAACCCTCGCTCATAGGAGGTACAATAGCTTCAGCTGTGCAAATTTCTCCATCAGGCGAGAAAGTATCAACGTCTCCGCTTATTGTGTGAGCGTAAAGTTTGACCGTTGTAGGCTCTTTAAGATCGGAGCTGAGCTTTACGTATATCTGTTCAATATCGCCTATCGATTCAGCATATCCAAGGTTGACCGCACGGTCTACGTCCATGGGAAGAAGCGGGCCTATCTCACCTTTTCCTCTGCGGAAGATCTCGGTAGTGCAAACGCTCGATGCGGTAGCCTTTGCGTTGAGACAGGGGTCAGAGGGATCGGTTCTCTTAACGCGGGGAATGTATTGGTCGTCCTTAAGAAGAGTTTGCTGAAGCTCACTCATGTGGCGCTCATAGATCCCTCTCGGAGTTTCACCGAGGCGGATACACATAGACGCCGCAGTACCGACCGCCTGACCGAGTGTTGCGATCGTATTCTGTACGCGGGTCGTACCCATAGCGATATGCGTGGTACTTATATTTCTTCCCGCAAACATAAGGTTGTCTATGTTCTTTGAATACAAGCAACGGTAAGGTACGTGAGGTCTGCGAGCAAAACGCGAGCAGTAAAGAGGACCTTCCTTGCCCGAATAGATACCGTCGGGATGGTGAATATCGAGAGCCCAACCTGTATAAGAGATTCCGTCGTCAAATTTTCTGCCCGACGTGCAATCGTCTTGAGTCAAGATGTAGTCACCGATAAGACGGCGAGACTCACGGCGTCCGTTTATGATACTTGCGAAATTAAACTGCAATTTAGCCGCCTTTTCTTTTTCTGACCAATGATTTTTGAAAAAGTCCAAATAACCGAGAATTACCAAGAACAGAGCGTCTCTTGTTTCCTCTCCGTCCCACATATCGTCGTAGATATTGGGAGCTTCCATCCACCATGCAAGTCTCTTTGGGTCTTTTATAAGGCGTCCGAATTCCGCATCGGTCTTGGGAAGCTTCGGTACCCAATCGGGAGCAGTGAAGGGGGCGGGAGAATCGGTCTCGGTGAAGAATACCTTTTTGTCACCGCGGATACAGCCACTCATGGTCTGTGTGTCCGCAATCTTGGGAGCAAGATACTCGTTATGCTGATATTCAGCCTCACGACCAAAGCGGTATTTAGCTCCTGCGTAGTATCCTACCCAAGCGTCACCTGTGCAGTCGATAAATATTTTACCTGTGTAGCTTGTTTTCGTAAGATTCAAAATATCGAGAGCGATAACGCCCCTAATGGTAGTTTCGTTCTCCATCTCAACGTCGCAAACGTGAGTGTTGTAAACGACCGTAAGATTTTCTTCAGCCGCAACGAGTTTTTCAAGAGCGCGAGTCCAGTCGCCAGCAGCTTCGGGCTCATGGTCACGCAAACGGCGTATCTCTTCCGCAATACCGGTTTCACGAACCGAGCCTACACCTGCTCCATCAAATGTAATACCTATCTCACTGCTTCCGTTTCCGCCAAGAACGGGGCGGTTCTGGAGCAATAAAGTCTTCATTCCTTTTCTCGCGCTTGCGATAGCCGCGGGAACACCGCCGGGGCCGCCACCCGCAACGATAACGTCGTAATCTCCGCAATATTTAACAGACGTGTCAAGTCCCTTGATCTTCGCGCGTTCTTTGTTCATACGCTCGATCTCACGGGTAGGAACGTAGTCAAAGTCGTTTGTGATGACGATAGAAGAGAAGCGTCCGCAATATCCCGTCAAGTCTTTTATGGTAAGCTCAACGTCGCCTTCAAGCTCGAAGTCACCCGCAATCTCCCAGACCCATGCGTCAGAGGGCTGTGCGCCGAGAATAACTCCGTTGTCCTCTCCGTTTACAAGGAGAGAGAATTTGCCTGGGCTATGGGGACGAAGCCAGTTTCTGTCACGTACCCAGATCCTGTAAGTGTCTTTCTTAGGAACACTTATCGTTGTTTTTGCGTCTTCTACGGGAATGCCGGGCTCATTTGCCGCGATAAGATATCCGCAGCCCATAAGATGTACAAATTGCGTGTCGACCTTCCAGCCGCCCTTTGTATCAAAGTCAAGAGCGTCTATCCAGATCTTGATCTGTTCGTTCATATTCTTGCATCCTTTCATTAATATATAAATAATGATTTACACTTGTATTATACAAGAGAATGTGTTTTTTGGCAAGTGTTTAGTTGCAAGTACTTTAAAAATGACATTGAAAATTTGAAAAATGGCGCATATAGTTATTTATTTAACTAACTGTACTAAAAATCATTTCATTATAAATATTAAAGGCAGTTCTAATCGAACTGCCTTTAATATTAAGTATTTTGCAAATTGTCTTTAAATATTATTTTACGGAATTTTTAGCAGACGTCAAAGTATTCTGCATAAGCATTGTGATCGTCATAGGACCAACGCCGCCCGGAACAGGGGTAATATAAGATGCTTTAGGCTCAACTGAAGCAAAATCAACGTCACCCGTAAGTTTTCCGTCTGCGCGTCTGTTCATTCCAACGTCGATAACGACCGCGCCTTCCTTGACCATATCTCCTGTAAAGAAATCAGCTTTTCCGATAGCGGCTACGAGGATATCCGCGCGTCTGCAAACCTCGGCAAGATTTTTCGTTCTGCTGTGGCATACTGTAACAGTTCCGTTTGCATGAAGCAGAAGCATAGCCTGAGGCTTTCCAACTATGTTCGAACGTCCGACAACGACACATTCTTTTCCCGATATCTCAATTCCGCTTCTCTCAAGAAGAGCCATAACGCCCGCGGGAGTGCAGGGAAGAAATGCGTAATCGCCTATCATTATTTTTCCTACGTTGTAGGGGTGGAACGCGTCAACGTCCTTTTTAGGATCTATTCTGAGTATTACCTCATTTTCGTCAAGATGCTTGGGAAGGGGAAGCTGACAAAGTATGCCGTGTATCTTATTATCGGCATTCAAGCGGTCAACAAGCGCGTTGAGCTCCTCTTGAGTAGTGTTTTCAGGAAGCTCGTAAGCTTCTGAATAATATCCTACTTCCTCGCAAGCACGTCTTTTGTTACGAACGTAAACTTGAGATGCGGGATCATTTCCAACGATTATTACCGCAAGACCGGGACGAACACCCGTAGCCTTTACAAATGCTTCTGTTTCTTCCTTAAGCTCTGCGCGTATCTGCGCGGATATAGCCTTTCCATCAATAATTTTGGCCATTGTTTTGGTTTCCTTTCGATGTTGATTTATTTATCTTCTTCAAATAGATTATCAAGATTTTCTTTCTTATCTTCGTCGCTCAAAGTATTCGGACCAACAACATTATCGTCATCAAGCTCATGGTCATTCATACCTATATGAGATATTTTAGCGTACGTAGGCTCATAGTCCATCGCCGTAAGTCTTTGACGGCGAGAACGCAAAAGAAGCAAGGTAAGAAGGATAGCTCCGACGATAAAGCATAAGAATCCGATAACCTGAGATATTCTGAATACTCCAATGTAAAGACTGTCTGTTCTGAGCCCCTCGATAAGCATACGCCCAAAGCCGTACCACGTAACATACATTAAAACGATCTGTCCGTCAAATTTTTTCTTTTTATAAAGTGCATTGATTATTAAAAATCCAATCAGATTCCAAAGGGATTCGTATAAAAACGTTGGGTGAACGAAAGCCATATCAAATCTGCTTACTTCTTTAATGTTGTGAGGGTTAAGTCCCATTCGTATAAAGTAGAGAAACGAATCCTCGGAAACGGCTCTTCCGTAAGCCTCTCCGTTAAAGAAATTTCCCCAACGGCCGAGTATCTGACCGATCATAACCGCGGGGGCTACCGCGTCAAACATTTTAAACGCATTTATTTTTTTATATCGGCAAATAAGGAATATGGTAATAGCACCCGCAATGATAGCACCGTAAATCGCAAGACCGCCTTCCCAGATAGCTATAATATCGTAAAAACTCGTGTATTTTCCGTCCTTTAGTGATGTAAGAACATAGAAAGTTCTTGCGCCTATAACTCCAAAAATAACGGTGAATATTGCAAAATCGAGAAGGTCGTCAAACTTTATTCCTTCTTGCTTTGAACGAAACGCGCAATAAGTAAAAGCCAAAACGATTCCCAAGGTAATGATAAGTCCGTACCATCTGACCTCAATTCCGTCGAATAAGGGAATGGTAAAAGCCACAGGATTTAATTCAAAGCTGTCTATTCCTATGCCCGGAAAAGAAACTGTAACCATAAAAATCTCCTTTGTTTATTTTATTTTAAAGCGGATAAACGACCGAAAGCGTGACCGAATCCTCCGCAAAAGAGGTCTTAAACAATTCGCACACGTCTTCAAAGGTAATTCCGTCTATAATTTTTCCGTAAGAGAGGAGCTCACTGCCCTCACAAATAAAATTAAAAAGATTGTTTGCAATACTTTCCGTTGAATCAAAGGACTTTACGAATTCGGCGTACATAACGCGTTTGCCTCGCTCAAAATCACTTTGTGAAAGTCCGTCTTTTTCAACCTTTTTTAAATACTTTTGTATCTCGGAAAGGACGAGCCTTGGGTCGTCCGCTTCACCTGCTAAGGAATTGTAGGCGCAGGATTCCGATATCGTGTATCCATAAGAGAAGGCAGGGGATATCAAACCTCTGTCGTAAAGGGAAGCGTACAATTCTCCCGCGCGGGAAAACAGCATTTCATCAAGTATTGCCATAGCGGCGTCTTTTCTTTGCCGTTCGTCGCCGTTTTCCGAAACGTCAATATCCTTAAATCCGATATTAAATATAGGCTTGGATACCTGCATTTTTTGATGAACATAAGAATTAAAAACGCTTCGCTTTTCATATGCATTTTCATTTTTCGGGATCACCTTAACGTATTCTGCCGTCGCAGGTAAATGCGCGTATGCGGTATCGAGCACCTCGTCTGTATCTACGTCTCCGCAAATTATCAACGCCATGTTTGAAAGTTGATAGAAAGCAGAATAGCATTTATACAATAGTTCGGGCGTTATTTCGCGTATAGACTCGCAAGAACCGCAAATATTTCTTCTGATACTGTGATCTTTGTACATTCCCTCAAGCATACCGTAAAAGCAACGGTCGGAGGGCGTGTCATCGTACATACGTATCTCCTCGGAGATGATTCCTATCTCGGATCGAACCGAACCCTTTGTAAAATACGGGTGAGTAACGAAGTCAATAAGTTCGCCTAAAGAGTCGGAAAGCCTGTCCGTACAGCTGAACAAATAAGCAGTTTTATTAAAAGATGTATATGCGTTTGCGTCAGCGCCGTAGCTCGAGAAACGTTCAAAGGAATCGCTTCCGTCCTCATTGGTAAAAAGCTTGTGCTCAAGGAAATGCGCTATGCCGTCGGGAACGGTAATAGGGGTTTTATCATCACCTACGCTAAAGCTATTGTGTATAGAACCGTAATGCGTTCCGAAAATGGCGTACACAGAGGTCATTTTTTTCTTGAATATGTAAATATCCAAGCCGCTTGGGTGAGTGTATTTTTCGTATCTTTCATTTAAAACCGCATTTTCAAAGACTGCCGAGGGAGTGTATTTATTCATATTCTTCTTCCTCCGTATTCGCGCCGCCTTGCAAAGTACCCTCTACAAAGAAAACCGTATCAAGAGTCGTATTTTTGGCTATATCGATAACGTCGTCAAGCGTAACACAACGAAGCATCTTTAGCGTATCCTCGATAGTGTCATTTATACCGAACATTCTTCTCGTAGCATAGAACGATTGAAGGTCAAGGGGGCTGTCAAATATCTGCTTATAAGAGTTTTCAAGCGAGCGCACCGCCGAGCTGAACTCCGCATCACTTATTTTTCCTTCTCTGATGTTATCAAGTTGAGCAAGGATCTCCCGTTCAGCCTTTTCACGATTTTGTACTTCGATACCGCTTGATACGATAACATCTCCCGAATATATGCTGTAAGTAGACGAGCAATAATAGCAAAGGCTTAATTTTTCACGAACGTTCATAAAAAGCTTCGATAACGGAGAAGCGCCAAATATCTCGTTAAAAACAAGAGCTGCGAAATATTTGTTATCTTTCTCGCCTATGCATACTCCCGTTCCAAAGCCAAGCGTAAGCTTTCCTTGAGATACGGGCATAGCTTCGCTTTCCGACAAAAGAGGCAATGTTGGACGAGGTTTTGGAAGGATAGGCGTATATACGTTTTCAGGAGAATATTCATCAAAAACAAGAGATATCCTTTTAGACAGCTCCTCTATATCCTCATTTCCGATATAAAAAACATCTATCGCCGAAGAATCTATGATATTAAGCAAATGCTCGTAAAGGCTTTTCTCATCTGCGTTTTCTATATGGCGCTTTAATCGCTCGGTTGTAGGATAATCATTTTCGAGACGATACATTCTTTCATAACAACGCTTTAGAGCATAAAGACGAGTATTGTTTATCTCTGAATTCAAATAATCCAACGCTATCTTTTTTTCTTGCGCAACTATATCGGGCAAAAATATTCCGTTTTTCAAGAGAGGATGAAAAACAAGGTCAGAAATAACGTTAAGTACACCCGAAAGCACGTTGCAGTTGTCCGTTATATAGCGGTCGTCCAAAAATTCTGCGGTAATTATAAGCGAGAGATTTTTAGCGTTTTGGGCGCTTCTTATCTCAATACTCGCCGCATATAGCTCGTCCAATCTTTTGTTAAGAGCTGAAAGTGAGGGGTAGCTTTTTGTACCTCTTCGCATAACTCCCGCAAGTAAGGTATTATACGCGAAATTTTTCGAAGTCAGAGGAATAGTCAGCGTAAATGTCAATATACCCGTTTTAAACCTGTCGGTCTTGATCGCCGACAAACGTATAGAATCGGAAATAACAGATGTTTGTAAGGTCATATTTACTCCCGTAATTTTTGTTTTAGAAACAATACTCCATATTAATAAAAAATATTATACACTAAAAATATGACTAATTCAAAAATATTTTATTAATAAAATTCTCAAAAAAGGTAAATAAAGAAATCTTTATAAAAATATTTTTAAAGAACTCGAATATTCGCCGAGCTCTTCTTGACAAAATTCGCAAAATATATTATAATATTATAATTAGAGTAATTGTATCTTTCGGAAGGGAAATAATAAAGAATGGCTGAAAAAAATAATACGATTTCAGTTGAAGAAATAGAAAAACAAAATAAATATATGGAGCTCATTCGAAAGGAAAACGACCTCTTCGAAGCCGAAAACGGCGTCAGAAGAAGGGCTTTCATTTTAACGCTTGGCTGTCAGCAGAATGAAGCCGATAGCGAAAAGCTTTCGGGTATGGCTTCAAAAATGGGATACGATATCGTTTACGAGCCAGATGAAGCATCTTTGATAATCGTAAACACTTGCGCAATACGTGAGCACGCAGAGCAAAGAGCGCTTTCGCTCGTAGGACAGTACAAGCATATCAAGGCAAGAAATCCCGATCTGAAGATCGTAATGTGCGGTTGTATGGTCGTTCAGGAGCACAGAATACAGGATATAAAAATGAAATATCCTTACGTTGATATTTTATTCGGAACTTCCTCGCTCCACCGCTTTCCGTCCCTTTTATATGAAAAGATGGAAAAGGGAAAACGCATATTCTATCGTGACGAAAAGGAATACGCAGTAGCCGAGGGCTTACCGATACGCCGTGAAAACAGATTCAAGGCATGGGTGTCTGTCATGTACGGCTGTAACAATTTCTGCTCGTATTGTATCGTTCCGTACGTCAGAGGACGTGAGCGAAGCAGAAAAATGGAAGAAGTCGTAAAGGAGATACGAGAGCTTGTAAACAGTGGTTATAAGGATATCACTTTGCTTGGTCAAAACGTAAACTCTTACGGAAAAGACTTGGGACTTTCCTACGATTTTGCCGACCTTCTTTTTGAGATAGACAAAATTGACGGTGATTATCTTATCCATTTCATGACGAGCCACCCCAAAGACGCAAGTAAAAAGCTTATTGACGTTATGTCTGTGTCAAAGCATATAGCAAGACATTTCCATTTGCCGATGCAGGCGGGAAGCGACCGAGTTTTAAAGGTCATGAACCGTCGTTACGACTTTGAAAAATATATGGGTATCGTCGAATATATCCGAGAGAAAATGCCCGAATGTGTAATAACGTCGGATATTATCGTTGGATTCCCGAGTGAAAGCGACGACGAGTTTGAAATGACGCTCGACGCGCTTAAAAAAGTTCGCTTTGACATGATATATTCGTTTATCTATTCACCAAGAAAGGGAACTCCCGCCGCTGAAATGGAGGAGCAGATATCCACAGACGAGAAGAAACGCCGAATGGACAAGCTTCTAAAGGTTCAAAACGAGATATCGCTTGAGCATAATAAAGAGATGGTCGGAAAGACCGTCCGCGTTCTGTGCGATGGCTTGAGTAAAAACAACGATAGCGTATATAGCGGAAGAACAGAAGGCGGAAAAATAGTTTTCTTTGACGGAGAGCTTTGCGACACGGGACGATTTTTAAATATAAAGATCGAAAGAGCGGATACTTTTGCTCTTTACGGAAATAAAATTGATTAACAAAAGAAAGGTAAAAATAAAATGAACATTTTTGAACTTGCGGCGCAACTTGGAGATGCGCTTAAAAACGACGTAAGACTTAAAAGACTTGAGGCGGCAAAGACCGCTTATGAATCAGATCCCGAGCTTCAGAAGGCTCTCGTTGAGTACGGAGTACAGCAGCAGGCTCTTCAGGTAGAGATCACCCGAGAGGAGAGAGATACCTTATTGGTAGACGCTATTCAGACAAGAATAGACGAGCTTTATAAGTATATAATGGAGCATCCCGCATTCGCAGAGCTTAACGAAGCTCAAGCAGACGTAAATGTTCTTATGAACGAAGTAAACTCAACTATAACCTTCCATATCACAGGAGAGAAGCCTTCGTCTTGTACTCATGACTGCTCGACCTGCGGAGGCGGTTGCCACTAAAAAGCAAAAACAAATTCTGTTTCTTCGGAGGAAAATGCTCATGACTCCAATGATGGAGCAATATTTTGAAGTTAAAAACAAATATAAAGACTATATCCTTTTTTACCGTCTCGGCGACTTTTACGAGATGTTTTTCGACGACGCAATAATTGCGTCCCGTGAGCTTGAGCTTACTCTTACGGGAAGAGACTGCGGCGAGAAAGAACGCGCACCTATGTGCGGAGTGCCTTTTCACAGCTCGGAGGGGTATATCGGAACGTTGATAGAAAAAGGCTACAAGGTCGCTATCTGCGAGCAGATGGAAGACCCGTCTCAAGCAAAAGGACTTGTTCGCCGTGACGTAATACGAGTAGTTACCCCCGGAACACTCATAGAGGCAAATCTGCTTTCGGATAAGAAAAACAATTATCTTGCCTCGGTCTATATGACAGAATACGAATGCGGAATAGCTTTTTCGGATATTTCAACGGGACAGATATTTGCAACGTCGTTTTATGGCGACTCTATTGCAACGCGTTTGAAAAACGAGCTTGGCACTTATTCTCCCAAAGAGGTAGTTACTAATTTAAGCGCGTCAAAGCTTGGCGACATTTCCGAGTTTATCCGTGAGCGATTAAACGCCATGCTTACTGACAACAGACCTACCGATTTCGAGCTTTACGAGGCAAAGAAGCGCATAGGCGCGCAATTTGACGAATCTGTCTTAAAGGAAGACCTGTTTGAGAATAAGCCTCTCGTTTGCGCTCTTGGCGGTTTGCTCGTTTATATTGCCGAAAACCAAAAAGGAGATATTTCTTATATTAAAGACCTCAATATTTATTCCGACGGACAGTTTCTTGAAATGGATATAAATACCCGTCGAAATCTTGAGCTTACCGAGACTATGAGAGCCAAGGATAAAAAGGGCTCGCTTCTCGGCGTTCTTGATAAAACGCGAAGCGCGGCGGGCGCAAGACTTCTGCGCCAATGGGTAGAACATCCGCTCATAAACACGGGCGCGATAGTAAAAAGACAAAACGCCGTGGAAGAGCTTTTCGGAAATTATATTCTCCGTGAGGAGATAGGCGCGCTTCTCGACAACGTTCTTGACCTTGAGCGTCTCGTTACGAGGATAGTTTACGGAACGGCAAACGCAAAGGATCTTCGCGCCGTATCCTCGACCATTTCAATTCTTCCCGAACTAAAAAATCTTATTTCCGAATGTCGCTCAAATGAACTGTCGGAAATATATAACGAGCTTGAAACGCTTGACGATATTTACGATAAAATAGATTCTTCTATCGCTCAAGACCCTCCTTTTTCAATACGCGAGGGCGGAATTATCGCCGAAGGCTATAATGCAGACGTCGATAGCTTACGCGCTATAATGCGGGACGGCAAAGGCTGGATAGAAAAGGTCGCCGCCGAAGAGCGCGAACGCACGGGAATAAAAACTTTGAAAATAGGATATAACAAGGTGTTTGGATACTATATAGAGGTATCGCGTTCCTTTATCGACCAAGTTCCCGATACATATATCCGCAAACAAACGCTTACCAACGGAGAGCGTTACATAACCCAAGAATTAAAAAATATGGAATCGACCATACTCGGAGCTACCGACAAGGTAAATTCTCTTGAATACGAGATATTCTGTGAGACGAGAAATTTCGTTTCGGAGAATAGCGCGCGTATTCAAAAAGCGGCGATGCTCATGGCAAAGCTCGACGTGTATTTGAGTCTTGCTTCGGTTGCCGCAAAGAATAAATACATAAAACCCGAGGTCGACGAGAGCGACGTTATATACATAAAGGACGGACGTCACCCCGTTGTCGAGCAGTTCGTAAAGGACAGCTACTTCGTTCCAAACGACGCGGAGCTTGATACGAACAGAAACCGACTCATGCTCATAACAGGTCCTAATATGGCGGGTAAATCGACGTATATGCGACAGATAGCCGTAATTTGCGTTATGGCGCAGATAGGCTCTTTCGTTCCCGCGTCCGATGCCCGTCTGGGCGTTATCGACAAGCTTTTCACGCGTGTCGGCGCATCCGATGATCTGGCTTCGGGGCAATCCACATTTATGCTTGAAATGAACGAGGTCGCGTATATACTTCGCAACGCAACCAAGAAGAGCCTTATTATTTACGACGAAGTCGGAAGAGGAACTTCGACCTTTGACGGCATGAGTATAGCTCGCGCTATCGTTGAATATACCAATAGCCGAAAGATAGGCGCAAAGACCTTGTTCGCAACGCATTATCACGAGCTTACCTCAATGGAGGACGAGCTTGAGGGCATCGTAAATTACAATATCGCGGCTAAAAAGCGCGGAGATAATATCACGTTCCTCCGAAAGATAGTAAGAGGCTCTACCGACGATAGCTATGGAATAGAGGTCGCAAAGCTCGCGGGACTTCCGAATGAGGTCATAAAGCGCGCAAAAGAAGTCTTACTGTCGGTCGAAAAGACGGCAAAAGCCATCAGTACGTCAGAGCACGTCGAGGAAGAGAAGGACGATACGCTTATCAGCTTCGACGATTGTATCAAAGAGCAAGTAATTGAAGAATTAAAGGCGATAGACATAAATACCTTGTCTCCGTACGAGGCTATGAGTTTTTTGTTCGGTTTGCAAAAGAGATTAAAATAAACAACTAAAATAATTTTTGAAAGGAGTTTGAATATGGGAAAGATAAACGTTTTGTCATTTGCCGTCGCCAATTTAATAGCCGCGGGCGAGGTCGTTGACCGTCCCGCTTCGGTAATAAAAGAACTCCTTGAAAACGCAATAGACTCAGGGGCAGACCGTATCACCGTTGAGATACAAAACGGCGGAGTAACTTATATGCGCGTTTCGGATAACGGTTGCGGAATGTCCGCGGAAGACCTTCCCGTATCTATTCGCCGTCATGCGACGAGTAAGATAAAGAACGCCGAGGACTTAAACGGAATACTGACTCTTGGTTTCAGAGGCGAGGCTCTCGCGGCTATCGCGTCGGTTTCCGATATCCGTATAATCTCAAAGACTGCGGACGCGCAAAGCGGAGCTATGCTTGAAGCGCGAGGCGGAGAGATAATTGGCGTTACCGAACGCGCCGCTTCAAACGGAACGACGGTCATCGTCGAAAATCTGTTTGCAAACGTTCCCGCAAGAAGAAAGTTCTTGAAAAAGGACGTTACCGAGGCTATGGCTATAAGCGCGGTCGTCGAAAAAATCGCTCTTTCCAAACCCAATATAGCTTTCCGACTTATCGTTGATGGAAACGTTCGCATAGACACGGTCGGAGACGGAACGCTTAAGACCGCGATATATTCAATTTTCGGCAAGGATTTTGCGTCAAAGCTCATACCCGCCGAAAATAATACAGAGGGAATAAAGGTTCACGGATTTATAGGTCGTTCGGATAACGTTCGCGCAAACCGAAATTATCAAAACTTCTTTATAAACGGCAGATACGTAAAGAGCCGTACCGCAGGCGCGGCAATAGAGCAGGCATATACCTCGTATATACCGCCCGAGAAATTTCCGTGTTGTATCCTTTTCATAGAGATCAATCCCGCAACCGTTGACGTAAACGTACACCCCGCAAAGCTTGAGGTAAAGTTCTCCAACGAAAAGCCCGTGTTTGAGGCAATATATTACGCCGTGCGTAACTCCTTGGAAACAAATACGACAAGACCGAGCGTGACCTTGAATTCTCCACGCACATGGACGTCTCAGGGAAAGGTCTCGGATTCTTCAACGCCCATAGTAGAGGAACGAAGCGAATCTTTAAAGAAAAGACAGATAGAATCGGAGCTTTATCTTGATAAAAAGATAACCGAAATGCCTGTTTTCAAAAATAACGAAACAAAGCGAATCGATAAGCAAGAGGCAAATTCCGCTTTTTCTAAAATGACCGCTTCGGAATACGTAAAAACTTTTTCGTCAAGCAATTCACAAGAAGTATCCAAAAAGCCGCTTGACGTCAAAACCGAAGAGCCAAAAGTTTTCGAAAAAGAAAAAAACGTCAAAGAAACTCCAAAACCAATAGAACAAACCGTTACAAAACCGATAGAGCCTCCCGCCGAAGTAAAAACAGAGACCGTTTATAAAAAGGTTGAACAAAAGCTTAATTACAGAATCATCGGAGAAGCTTTTAACGCTTACGTCGTAGTAGAGGTTGGAGACCGTATGCTCGTTATAGATAAGCACGCGGCGCATGAAAGAATAATCTTCGAGCAATTAAAGGCAGGAATGAAAAACGACGACAGAGCATCGCAAATGCTTATGCTGCCCATAGAGGTGATGCTCACGTCCGACGAAATACATATCATATCTCAATACTCTGCGGAAATAGAAGCCATAGGCTTTGAATTTACAACGGGTAAATATACCGTAAGCGTTACTGCCATTCCCGAAGGCATAAGCACCGACGCGGTGGGAGATATGTTCGCAGTGATCGCAGACCGTATAAAGAACAATACGGGCTCGGCTAAGCTTACAAGAGATATAATTTTTGAGAAAGCATTATATCAGGCATCGTGTAAGGCGGCTATAAAGGCGGGAAGAGAATATCCACCCGAATACGTAAAATGGCTTGTGGATCGCTTGATGGAGCTTCCCGATATAACAGTTTGTCCACACGGCAGACCCGTCGCTATGGAGCTGTCTAAAAAAGATCTTGACCGTCAGTTTGAAAGAACGTGACACTAAAAACAGAAAGGATACTTATAAATGTTTGAATTATTAGCAAAGGACGGAAGAGCGCGCAGAGGCGTGCTTCATACCGTACACGGAGACATACAGACCCCCGTGTTCATGAACGTAGGAACTTGCGCCGCAATAAAGGGCGGTGTTTCTACAAGAGAGCTTATAGATATAAATTGTCAGGTCGAGCTTTCAAACACCTACCATTTGCATCTCCGTCCGGGCGATAAGCTCATATACGAAATGGGCGGACTTCATAAATTTATGAATTGGCAACGCCCCATACTTACCGATAGCGGAGGATTTCAGGTATTTTCTTTGTCACAGCTGCGTAAAATAACTGAGGAGGGAGTTCGCTTTGCTTCTCATATTGACGGTAAACGAATTTTTATGGGACCGGAGGAAAGTATGCAGATCCAGTCCCACCTTGCCTCCACGATAGCTATGGCTTTCGACGAGTGTATCGAGAACCCCGCTCCTTACGACTACGTCAAGCAGTCGTGCGCGAGAACGGCAAGATGGCTCGTTCGATGCAAAAATGAAATGGACAGGCTCAATTCTTTGCCCGAAACGATAAATAAAAACCAAATGCTTTTCGGTATAAACCAAGGCGGAACGTACGAGGATCTTCGAATAGAGCATATGCAGACTATAGCGGAGCTCGATCTTAACGGTTACGCTATCGGCGGACTTGCCGTAGGCGAAGCAACTGAAGATATGTACCGCATAATCGACGCGGTCGAGCCTTATATGCCTACAAATAAGCCGAGATATCTTATGGGAGTAGGAACTCCCTGTAATATACTTGAAGCAGTTCACATGGGTGTCGATTTCTTTGACTGCGTAATGCCAAGCCGTAACGCAAGACACGGAAATCTCTTTACGTGGCACGGAAAGATGAATCTGCTCAATGAAAAGTACGCAAAAGATCCCCGTCCTTTCGACGAGGGCTGCGGCTGTTCCGCTTGCAGAAATTACAGCCGTTCTTATATAAGACATCTCATTAAGGCAAAGGAATCGCTCGGAATGAGACTTGCCGTTACGCATAATCTTTATTTTTATAACGAGCTGACCCAAAAGATAAGAGACGCGCTTGACGGTGGATATTTTGAAAGCTTTTATCAGAAATACAGAAACATTTTGGGAGAGCGTTCCCAAGATTAAAAAAGGAGAACGATATGTTCAAAAAAGAGTTGCTTGAAGAGGTATTGTCTGTCGCCATGTCAACGGGCGGCGACTTTGCCGAGGTTTACGGAGAGCATACCCGCAACAACAGTATTCAGCTCGTAAACGGAAAAATAGATAAGATAAACGATAACGTATTGTCGGGCGTGGGTATCCGTGTTTTTTTAGGTCAGAGAACGGTCTACGCTTCAACGACCGACCTTACTCGCGAGGGTCTTATATCCTGTGCGCGTTCGGTAGCGGACGCTTTGGACGAAGGTAAGACAGCTCAAAGTATCGTTCTTACTCCTAAAGCTATTCTCGATATTCACCCCATAAAGATATATCCCGCGGGCGCGGAAATGCGCATAAAGACCGAGATTTTAAAGGACGCTTGTTTTGCCGCAAAGAACTTTTCCGAAAAGATCGCGCAGGTCCAAGGCTCACTTGCAAGTGTCGACCATGAAATAATAGTGGCTAACAGCGATGGGTTGCTCGTTCAAGACCGCCATGTAAGAACTCGTATAGGAGTAAGCTCCGTAGCCGCCGATAACGGCGAAAATCAGTCGGGCTCTTGCTCACCCGGACGCAGTATGGGGCTTGAAATGTTCGAGCTTTTTGACCCCAAGGAAATAGGAATACATGCTTCAAGACAAGCAATGGTAAATCTCGGCGCGGGTTATTGCAAGGCAGGACAAATGACGGTAGCTATCGAAAACGGCTTTGGAGGAGTTATATTCCACGAGGCTTGCGGACATTCGCTTGAGGCTACTCAGGTAGGTATCGGTATGTCCGAAATGTGCGGAAAGCTCGGGCAGAAGATAGCAAACGAAAAGGTCACGGCTATCGACGACGGAACGATACCGAACGCTTGGGGCTCTGTCAATATCGACGACGAGGGCAATCCCACACAGAGAAACATTCTTATCGAAAACGGCGTTTTAAAGAAATATATGATAGACCGTCTCGGTTCAAGAAGAATGGGCATGGCTATGACGGGCAACAGTAGAAGACAAAGCTACACCTTTGAGCCTACGTCGAGAATGACAAATACCTTTATAGATAACGGACCTGATAAAAATGAGGATATCATTGCTTCCATTGAATACGGTCTTTACGCAAAGGAAATGGGCGGAGGCTCGGTAAATCCTCTTACGGGAGAATTCAACTTCTCGGTACGCGAGGGATATATGGTTCGCAACGGTAAGATATGCGAGGCAGTACGCGGAGCATCGCTTATCGGTACGGGATCGCGTATCTTGCAGGATATCGATATGGTCGGACAGAATCTCGATTACGGTCAGGGAATGTGCGGTTCTTCAAGCGGAAGCGTTCCGACAGACGTCGGACAACCGCTTATCCGCGTGAAAAAGATAACCGTTGGCGGCCGCTAAAGAAAGGAGAAGCTTCATGAATTTTAATGCAGTCAAGGATATACTTGTCCGCGAGGCAAAAAACGCGGGACTTGATAAATATGACGTTTTCTTCATGGAATCCGAAGGGAAGAGCGCAGAGACCTTAAAGGACGAAATTTCATCTTTTTCACTCTCTGTAAACGGCGGCATCTGCTTTCGTTGTATCGTAGACGGACATATAGGAAGCGCATCTACCGAGCTTTTGACCGAAGAGGAAATGAGATCGCTCGTTTTACGCGCCATAGATAGCGCAAAATACGTTGAAAGCGACGACGAACCGATAATTTACGAGGGCGCGGAGGATTACGCAAAAATAAATGTAAAACAGGCAGAGCTTCCCGAACCCGCACAGATAAAAAATATTGCATTGTCTTTACAAAATCAGACCTATGAAAGCTCCGAATATATCACCGACGGAACGCAATCTGGTGTATTCTCCGAGCGTTTCAGTATGCAATTCGTAAATTCAAGCGGCTTGGATCTTTCACACTCCGCGGGAATGTGCGGAGCGTACGTTCAAGCAGTGGTCAACAAGGACGGCGAATCGCAAGAAGCCTTCGATTACCGAATCGGTTTAAGCGAGGGCGACCTTGACGGTCTTGCGGCAAACGTCGTGGACGATGCTTTGTCAAAGCTCTCGGCTAAAGAGATAGACTCGGGAAGCTACGATATAATATTCAGCGGAAAACAAGCAAGAGCTTTGCTTTCGGCTTTTTCATCGGTATTTTCAGCAAAGAACGCCCAGCTCGGACTTTCCTTGCTTAACGGCAAAGAGGGAGAGAAGATCGCGGCAGATCATATCACTATCGTCGACGACCCCATGCGCGAGGATTCTCCCATGCAGATATCATTTGACGGAGAAGGCGTCGCAACCTATAAAAAGAATGTTATCGAAAACGGCGTTTTGAAAACTCTGCTTTATGACCTCGTGACCGCAAAGAAAGCGGGAAAAATGTTGTCTACGGGTAACGGACAAAGATCAAGCTACGCCGATTCGGTCCATATCGCGCCTTATAGCTTTTATATAGCCGCGGGAAAAGAATCAAACGACGAATTAATGGCTCGTGTTCAGAACGGCATCTATATAACCGAAATGAAGGGCTTGCACGCGGGAGCAAATGCCGTAACGGGAGATTTCTCGATAGAGAGTGCGGGATTTGCCATAAGAGACGGAAAACGCGCGGAGGCGATACACTCGTTTACGGTAGCGGGAAATTTCTTTGAGTGGCTTAAATCAATAGAAGCCGTAAGCAATACCGTTGCTTTTGGAATGCCCGGATTCACTTGCTATGGCTCTCCCGACGTTTTAGTACGCAAAATGAGCGTAGCGGGAAAATAATACTCGTATTTGTATTGACAAAAATCTACTGTTGTGTTAAAATATTTAAGATATAATATTTTTCTTATAAAAGAAAGGACGTTATCATGAACAATTCAGAAAAAACAATGGATAAAATAGTCGCTCTTTGTAAAAACCGCGGATTTATTTTCCCCGGTTCAGAGATCTACGGCGGACTTGCAAACTCTTGGGACTACGGACCTCTTGGCGTTGAGTTTAAAAACAACGTTAAAAAGGCATGGTGGAAGAAATTCGTTCAGGAGTGCCGTTATAACGTAGGACTTGACAGTGCTATTATCATGAACCCTCAGACTTGGGTCGCTTCGGGCCACGTAGGAGGCTTTTCCGATCCTTTGATGGACTGTAAGGCTTGTAAGACCCGTCACAGAGCGGATAAGCTTATAGAGGAATATGCTTTCGCAAATGGACTTGAGGACAATCCTGCGGGCTGGACCTTCGAGCAGATGGCGGCTTATATCAAGGAAAAGGGAATAGTATGCCCCGATTGCGGAGCAAAGGAATTTACCGATATTAAGAAGTTTAACCTTATGTTTAAGACCTATCAGGGCGTTACAGAGGATTCTTCAACAGAGCTTTATCTCCGTCCCGAGACTGCACAGGGTATCTTTGTAGAATTCCCCAACATTCAGCGTTCGGCAAGAAAGAAGCTTCCTTTCGGTGTTTGCCAGATAGGTAAGTCCTTCCGTAACGAGATAACCCCCGGTAACTTCACCTTCCGTACCCGTGAGTTTGAGCAGATGGAGCTTGAGTTCTTCTGCAAGCCGGGTACTGACCTTGAGTGGTTCAACTTCTGGAAGGATTATTGCAAGAAGTGGCTTCTCGACCTCGGCATGAGAGAGGAGAACCTCAAGCTTCGCGACCATAGTCCCGAGGAGCTTTGCTTCTATTCCAAGGCAACCACAGACTTCGAATTTTTGTTCCCGTTCGGTTGGGGCGAGCTTTGGGGCGTTGCGGACAGAACCGATTACGACCTTTCTCAGCACGCAAAGCATAGCGGTAAGGATATGACCTACTTTGATCCCGAGACTAACGAAAAGTACGTTCCTTACGTCGTAGAGCCTTCTCTGGGCGCGGACCGTGTAGCTCTCGCGTTCCTTGTTGACGCTTACGACGAGGAGATAGTTGATCCCGAGAAAAACGATATGCGTGTCGTTCTTCATTTGCATCCGTTCCTTGCTCCTTTCAAGGCAGCGATTCTTCCGCTCTCCAAGAAGCTCAGCGAGGGCGCGGATAAGGTATATACCGAACTTGCAAAATATTTCCCCGTAGATTACGACGAGGCAGGCTCTATCGGTAAGAGATATCGCCGTCAGGACGAGATCGGCACACCTCTTTGCATTACTTACGACTTCGACTCCGAGACCGACGGTTGCGTAACCGTTCGTGACAGAGACACCATGGAGCAGGTAAGAATTCCGATAACCGAGCTTAAAGCTTATATTGAAAAGGCAATAGAGTTCTAATATTAAATATTATAAAAGAAAAAAGGGTTCGGAATATGTTTTTGAACCCTTTTTATCTTAAGAGGAAACCATGAAAAAGATAATCAGTATTTTATTATTGTTCTCAATTTTGTTATGTGCCGTTTCGTGCGCAAAGCCAAGCGCAGATGGAGAAAAAAACGCGGAAGAAACCACCACTAATACGACCGTCCGGAACAATACGCCCGTAAAGCAACCGTACGAAGATATTATAAAAGAATATACAAATCTTTTACTTAAAAAGATCGACGGTAAAGAAATCGCAGAGCCAAATGGCAATGCGAATGAGATAGACGTTGCTTTGTACGAGATCGTTCGTGATTGCAGCGATGCTTCAACTATGGGGTACGCTACCAATGATATTAACGATGACGGAGTTGACGAACTTGTTCTGCTTAACAAAAGCAACAGACTTTCCGCCTTGTTTACACTCAAAAACGATTCTCCCATTTTGCTTTTGAATATGGATAAACTTAAAGCGAGCATTGCTTCCGACGGTACGGTATATGCCAATAAATATATCAAAAATAAGGGAGACTATACTTATATAAAGAAATTAGTCGATGGAAAGCTCGAAGGACTTGAATATGGCGGTTACGTCGTTGACGAAAAAACTGTCGAGTATTACAAGATCGAAAACGGAGAGAGGACAAAGATCTCCGCAGATGAAAAGAACCTATTAGACAGTTCTGTTCAATCTGTTTTCTTCAATCCTTTGTATAACACTAAAAAAACAGGATTTAGATTTATTTCCGCTATATCGGACGATTCCGAAAGCAATAACGCTCCCGTTGCGGATTTTTTCAGCTATGACGGTATTCTTTCCGCATATAAAATAATCGTTGAAAGCTTTTCGGAATATTCTCAAGCTTCTTGGACAAACGGCAAATTTGACGAGCTGTTTAATATCTCCGATAACGAAAGCTACGATGTGTTTCATAAGATATATCTCGGTGGGATCTCATATAGACCGACGGAAACTTATTTTGGACAGGAATATGATAAAAACGGAGATAATTCGTATGGATACGCAAAAAAAGATCTGAACGGTGACGGCGTTGAGGAATTGCTGCTTCTTACCGATAATTATGAGATTTTTGCCGTATTTACAATGAAGGACGGCAAGGCTGTATTGCTCGACTTGGGAAGCAGCGTGTGGATAGACGAAAACGGATATATGAGAAAGTCCGTAAACACAGGCGGCGTAGTCGATCGAGACGGTGAGTTCTTTGTGTATAAGCTCGACGGCACAACACTCAATGTTATCGTCGGAGTAGGCTTTAAGGTCAATGTATATTTGAAAAAGGAAGCTTGGTATAAGACAGACGGAAAAACAAAGACGAATATCTCCAACGAGGAGGGAGAGGCGTTATATGCAACGTATAAAGTTTGTCCACATGACTATTGCGAAGATGAGTATACAAGAAACTTCTCGGGAATTGAGTTTGTTCCGTTGTTCAAAACTATGCTCGCGACACAGAAGCATATCAATACATTTTCCAATATTAAGTTTGTAAACGGAAGTACGTTTACTGTATCAGCAATTTCGGACAATGACGTAACGATGAGTATCAAGTTTGTCCATACGGTCGGTCAATTTGATCCTAAAACGAATCCTGAACCCGAAGTTTATATCACTAACATTGATAGCAAGGCTGTGCGTAACGGAAACAAATATAACTTTGAAATAGACGGTATCAAAGGATATATCGAGTTTGCCGTAAACTCTGCTTGGGTAACGATTACCGAGAGCACAAACGAGCACGTCGCTTGCAGAGCGTATTTGTTTGACTACCCTGAAAATTAAAATCGATAGACAAAAGGTGGGATCATAGATTCCGCCTTTTAATTTTGTTCCAACAAGCACCAAGCAGAGCCGGTGATCTTGACTAAAAAATTATAGGTGATTTATTTTTTATCCTTAAGATGATATGCGCGGAAATCGGTAGGATTTTTCTTGGCATATTTGTGAAATGCATTTGTAAAATAAAACGGATTTGAATATCCGCACATTTCGGATATTTGCGTAATGCTGTAATTTGTGGTCATCAAAAGATGCTTGGCATAGCGCAGACGTAGATGAATGAGGTACTTCGCGGGAGTAGTGCCTAACTCGTTTTTGAATTTGTATATAAGAGTGCAATGACTTAAATAAACTCGTTCAGCCAGATATTCCATTTCTATCCGTTCGCTAAGGTGCTGATTCATATATTGAATAGTATCGGTCACAGCTTCGCTTAAAACCTTAGGACTATCTTTTTTTGATTTACCGAAAAGATAGTTTTCGGTAAAAATATATCCGATTATTTGTTCTATAAGCTCATTGTTATTTGTAAGCGGATATGCGCGGCGTATGCTCTGAAAAATAACATCTGACTGTTCTTTAGTCAATACTAATTTTCCCGAAAGTGCCACACGGTATATAGGATTCTCCAAATTTGTATAAAAAGCAATTTGATAAAAGGTCAGAGCATCTATGACCTCTCGATGAATTTCGGTATTTGCAGGCATAAGAGCTATTTCTCCTGCGTGAAGCTCAAATGACTTCTTTTTATCTCCTAAAGTAACCTTACACGTTCCGCTTTCAACGAGCATTATCAAATTAAAGCCTCGATATATTATTGGATACTTAAAAACTTTCAAATCTTCATAAAGAAGAGTGTTTATAACATCTATCTGCATACTCCACCTATGCTTTGCTAAAAAATTATAGGTATATTATAATTTATTTTATGGCTTTTGTCAAGCGTTTGTGTTATAATTATGAAGAAAGAGGGGAGGAAGAAAAATGAAAAGATTGGACGCAACTAAAGGACCTATAGTAAAATCAATATTTATATTCGCTATTCCTCTTATTTTGATGACCTTGGCACAACATTTGTTTGATATCGCCGACAAAGCGGTGCTTGGACAAATGGCGGATTCTGTTGCCGTTGCATCGGTCGGAGTTACATCTGCAATTACAACGCTTATACTCAACGGATTTGTCGGACTTGCTACGGGAACAGGTATAGTTCTTGCGCGATTTGTAGGACAAAAAAATGAAGAGAAGAGCAAAAAAATTGTTGAAACGGCACTTATTTCAAGCGTTGTGTTTGGATGTATAGTAGCCTTTATAGGTATCATATTTACTCCTCAATTTCTTCGTCTTATAAACTGTCCCGAGGAATGCTTTGGGGGTGCGCTTATTTATTTTCGCATCTATATTGCTTCGGCTCCGATCGCATTGCTTTATAATTACGGTGCGGTTATCGTCAGAACCTTCGGAGATACGCAACGCCCACTTTACTATATATTGTTAAGCGGAATTATAAACGTAGTGCTGAATATCGTGCTGTGCTTTATATTGCCGCAAAAGGTCGTTGCGGTAGCCGTTGCGACGGTAGTTTCAAAAATCATCAGCGCAGTACTTGTAGTACGCCGTATTTTCGCGTTTGATGATTTCATAAAGCTCTCATTAAAAAAATTCAGATTTGATTTTGAATCGTTTAAATTGATATTGCGTTTTGGAATTCCCGTTTCTATATCAAATTTGTTGCTGCCTATCGCGAATCTACAGATCGTTCCCCAGATAAACTCCTACGGTGTAGCGGCTACCGCTGGAAATACAGCAGCTCACGATCTATTGTCAATTCCTGCAGCTTTCATAAATGGATTTTCTGCTGCTACCTCAACCTTTATGGGACAGAATATCGGAGCACAAAAAAAGGATCGTGTAAAAAGATCCTTTTGGTACACTCTTCTTTTCTCCGTATTATTCGGAGGAAGTATAGGCGTTTTAATATACTTAACAGGTGAATTTTTCCTTGGTCTTATTATCGGAACGTCATCGATTGAAGCAATAAAATACGGTATGATAAGATTGTTTTACGTAAACGGATTTTGTTTCATTCATGCTTATGGTAGCGTTTTAGGTTCGGCTGAACACGCATATGGATATCCGTTCCTTGGAACGCTCAAAACCATAGTATGTGTGCTTTTATTCAGGGTTATATGGATGAATTTCGTATATCCGCTCGCGCCTACATTTGATACGATTATGATGTGCTTTACTGTTTCGTGGATACTTATTGCGATATTCAATACGATTGCGGTATCAATTATAAGTATGCGTTATCGAAAAGGCTTGTATAAAAAGATCTGAACAGATATAAAAATAGCTATCTCGATCGAAATAGCTATTTTTGTGTTTTATATGTAATGATATTTGTTTTTCTTTACTATAACAAAAACATAGCATATAGTCACATAAATGTCAATTGCTTTATTACAAATCACTTCAAGGTAATACTTAGAAAGAATAAATTGCGAGACATACGCTTCCACGAGTTGCGACACTCCTGCGCGTCCTTGCTACTTGCAAAGGGAATACCGATGAAGATGATTCAGGATTGCTCGGACACTCGGATATGTCGACTACGGCGAATATTTATAGCCATATCGATAGTACGAGTAAAAAGGAGACTGCACAGGCGATTGGAGAGTTGCTGGGGTGAGGGTAAGGATAGAGAAAGGGCTACCGTGGCGGTAGCCTTTGTGAGATATGGCGTTTGACAAATTGAAATTCATTTAACTATTAATATTCAAAAATCAAAGGAGCAATCTGTTTAGTAAAAGCATTCTTTCTTGGCTTTATCGTCACCCGTTTTGTACTGACTTGAATATCACCGAGATAATCTAACCTCACAGTTTCTGGCAAATCCTTTTCCAAAAGCAAGTTTCCTTCCGCATCATACACCATCAAGAGCGGATAATACTTACAGGAATCCAAATAACGCAAGAAAATTACAGCCCTACGGTTTGTGCTGACTTTTTCTTTGAATTTCATCAGCATATTCTCACCTTGCTCAACTGCTTGTTGAACAGAAGAAAGTATACGTGTTTCATTAAAGTACTGCGATGAAAAATAAGTAACAAGAATATTGCTTACACATTGGATAATATAACCGTAGTCTTCTAAAGAATCGAGCTTGTTGTACATATCTTTTTCGATGTGAACCAAACAATATCTATACCACGGATGATATTTGTCTATATAGTCAGATAAGATTGTTTTCTCTCCTATATCACAGGTAGTAAGGTTGATATACAAATGGTCAAATTCGCCAAGAGAAAATTCGCTCTCACGCAATTTCATAACCACTCTTTCTATAATAGCGTTTAACTTTTTGTCAGCAAAAGATTCTACGGCATAAATACCATGCTCATTTCGCGATTCACTTTTATACAAGCGGATATCGCTAATTATTTTTCCTTTCATAATGTTCGCACCTTCCCGTCGAATTCTTATTTATCGGTGAGATTATTATACTACAAAACAGTAAAAAAAGCAACACTTTTTAGAACATAGCAGAGAGAGGGATTCGTTCTTGATTTTTGCTCAACATTTCGGATTTGGTTTTATGTAACGTTTCGCAAAAATCTTCGGTCACAGATTAAAAATCCTTTGGATTTTTAATTCAAAACAATTTATAGAATTGTTTTGCGTAAACAACTCACTGGGTTGTTTTGTTCACTGCGTTTGATTCCCCATTTATATTCTCACGAAAAAGCAAGAAAGCACCCTCAAATGAGGATGCTTCTCATTTTTTGGCGGAGAGAGAGGGATTCGAACCCTCGTGTGCTTGCGCACAAACTGATTTCGAGAAATACAATGGGTGTCACAATCCGTCCCTCTGCGTCCCTAATTTTCGAAAAATTCGCCGATTTTCCCGCTTTTCTTCCGCCCATCTGTCAGATTTTTCGGAAAAGTGATAGAAAAGTGATAGAAAACGAGGTTTTGTCGTCACTAATTATTGAGAAAAATAGTATATCAAAAGGCAGATCAAATTGAGCTGCCTTCTGCTATAGATATTCTTATTTTGTGTTTTTTACTCTTTGGATCATAAAGTTAACGTCATCACAAGCATTAACAATATTTAATACAACATCAGGATTGTTTCTCTGCCATACAACAAATAACTCGTGGCAGAATGCCTGACCAACTTCCTCAACAGCTGAAAAGTCTAAGGTGATTTCTTTGAATTCCGAGACAAGCTCGCCGAGTCGTCTTGCTTCGGAACGTGAAATTGGATTGCCGTAAGCAAACATATGTGATATCGGAATGTGTGTACGAATAAAGCC
>SVUA01000041.1 GCA_015063485.1 Oscillospiraceae bacterium
CCTCACCCGACTTCGTCGTCAGCTCCTCGACGTTTGCTCCGCAAACTCGACTCCGCTTGCGGAAGCTTTACACAAGGGAGCCTCAAGTTCGTGCAAACATCAACGCACCGACAAACCGCAATTTGTTTAACTTCTGATTTCTATTCAGATAACCCCTGTTATCACGTATTCAACAGTTCCCGGTGTAACGACTACCTCCCCCGTAGTCGCGTCGCGCGTAAAGGTAGCGGCGGGAATAGTATCGGTTGCGGTGGCGGGAACGGTAAGAGTGCCGTTTTCGTAAAGGTAAGCAGTACCCTCAAGAAGCACGCCGTTTCTTGAAACCGTTATATTCGTGGGTATGGGGTCGAACACGTCAATGAGTTGAACGTTTTCGGCATCGATATTGCCGTAGTTGTAAAGGCGAATGGTGTAGGTCACGGTATCGCCGCAGACAACGGGATTAGGCGACATCTGCTTGAAAATGGAAACGTCAGCCGCGGGCGCGACGGTAACCGTTGCGGACGCGCTTCCGTCAGCGCAATCCGAGTCGCTTGTGAGAGTCGCCTCGTTTACGATAGCAGAGTCAAGCTCAAGGGGCGCGAATTCGTTTACACGCGCGGTATAGATTATATTAGCGGTAGCTCCCGCGGCAAGCGCGGGGATAGTGAACACGACTTGCGAGGGGTCAGTGCTGTCCGTTGTGAGATTAGCGCTTGCGTCCTGACCGTCAACGAGAAGGATAGCAGGACCTACAAAGGTAAGAGGCGTAAGCTCTCCCATTTGAGAAGTGAACGTACCGAGGTTGTCGGTAATGCTAACGGTATTCAAGGGAGTTGACGACGTGTTGCTGACCGTCATGATATAGGTGACGGTATCTCCCTCGGAATAGGTGCTTCCAACCGTTCTCTTGTTAAAGGTAACGGAGGAAACAAGGTCGATCTGCGCAATATTAGAGACCGTACTTGCCGCCACACCGCCCGAGGTGTAGCGAACGGTCGCAAAGTTTTCTATGGTTGGCATTAAATATCTCCTGTTTGTTTATTTGAGGGCGTGACGCCCTCTATAAATAAGAGTATGAAGCATAAGAGAAATTTGTCATATAAAAAAGGAAGCCGTCGACAAGATTCGTGCCGACGGCTTTTGATATTCAGCCTGCGTTATATGATATCTTTCGGGTAGTCGAGCGGGATCGGCTCAATGTCGAAAAGCCTTGCCGCGTGTGTAGAATAAACGCAAACTCGGTCGCATTTTCTGTCAAACAGAAGTTCCGCAGCCTTTTTGTAGTAAGAGAGCTGCATGGCGTGAAGTCCGTTTAACTTCTCACTCGCAAGGGAATAGTCCGAAAGCTCTTCTGCAGTCAGTCTGTCGGTCTTGTAATCAAAGAGACAGAGCTTGTCGTCCGCATCAATTACCACAAGGTCGATAACGCCTTGTACCGCAAGAGATTCGTCCTTTATCTTAGCGAGAAATTCTTTGTCGCGCGTGAATTCGTCGGGCGGAAGCAAGAGATTGAATCTTTGCTCTCGAACGACCTTTTTTGCGTTAAGCACGACATCGCAAAGCTCACTCTCAAAGAATTTTTCAAGCTCCTCAAAGCGAATAAGCTCACCTGCGTCCCTCGGCAAAAATCCCTTTGACATTAACCTGCCGAATTCCTCGCGAACACCGTTTTTACGCGCGTTTGCAAAGTCGCAGAATTGAAGGAATAGGTGAGTAGCCGTTCCTCTGTCGGTAGCCTTTTTGCGCCCCTTTGCGCCCTCGCGGAAGAAATCGGGAATAGCCGTCTTTTTTTCTTTCACAAGGTCAACAGACGTGTCGTTTTCGTCAAGAACGTCGGGAGAGAGGCGAGATACCGATATCTTCGCGGGAACGCGCTTCAGCTCCTTGTATGCGTACTCAAACGAGAATTTTTCGTTGAGAAGAGCAAGAAGCTTTTCGTCGGGCGTGATATCCGCATTCTCGTCTGATGCTAACGCCAATTCGTCTGTGTTTTCTATGACTAAAGGCTCTTCTGTCGGTACGGGAAGCGCGTGGAAATCAAGCTCGTAAAAATCACTTTTTTTCGACGATGAAAGGGCGGCGAGTATCCATTGTAAGTAAGAAGTGCACGAAAGAAGAGAATAGCGAGAGGGCAAAAACGCGGTAGTTTTTGCCGCGGCAAGCATTCTTTCTTCATTTGAGCCCGTTGCCGTGATATATAGGCGTTCTCTTGCGCGTGTCATGGCAACGTAAAGGATACGCATTTCCTCTTCAAGCTCGGAAACTCTCTTACGAGCGAATATAGCCTTGCGCAAAGGCGTATTTATCGTCGCAAAGCTTGAACCGTCCGAAAGCTTGAGCGCAAGTCCGACGTGCGAGTCAAACACAAGGCTTTCGTTGCTTGAGGGGTCGGTAAAGCGTTTGGAGCAACCGAAGAGGAAGCAAACGGGGAACTCCAGACCTTTTGAATGGTGAGAGGTTATCAAAACCACCTGATCCTCGGAGAGAGCCTTTTGTGGAGCGTCTATCTTTCGTCCCTCTTCCATCATTGTGTTTATAAAATCGATAAATCCGCCAAGTCCCTTGAAAGAGCCGTTTTCGAATTTTCTTGCGTATTCGTAAAGCAATATCAGATTTCCGCTGTTACCGTCACCTTGATTTGACTCAAGTCCCGAAGCGACCACGCGCTCACAGTCAAGTATGGCTCTCAGCAATCTGTCAACAGGCATAGAAGCCGCAAGGTCACGCCATTCGTCAAGCAAATTCAAAAAGTCTTTGCATTTGTCCGCAAGTAAGTTTTCCTTTTCCGAATACGTAACGAGAGAATCGTAAAGCGAGATAGAGGAGTCACCGCAAGAGCGAATAGCTATCATTTCCTCAAGAGAAAATTCAAATATCGGAGAACGAAGCGCGCCCGCAAGATAAACGTCTCTGTGAGGATTGTCTATTGCGTTCAACAGACATATCATCATCATTACGTCGGGGTCCGCAAAATATCTGTCCTCCTCGCCGCTCGAGGTCTTGATCCCGAGAGCGTTAAGCTCGCGCGCAAGTATCTCCTGCGGAGCGTGCTTTCGCGTAAGTATAGCGATATCGCACGGGCGTATTTTTTCGCCGTTCGCGAGCGTTTCGCATTCAAGCAGCCGCTTTATCTCTGCGGCGATAAATTTCGCTTCATACTCGTCGTTGCTGAAAAACAGAGCGGGGTCTATATTGGCAGCGCCTTTTTTTATCTGCGCGGCGGTCGGTTTCCTCGGCGGTATTATAACGTCAACGCGCACGAGAGGGGAGACGTAATCCTCGCTTGGCGGCTTTTTGCCCCACTCAAGATCGTCTTTTTCCGTGTATCCGAGGTTGTCCCCGCAATGCGTAAAAAGATAGGAGCAAACGGCATTCGTAAAGTCTATGATGTTTTTGTCGCAACGGAAGTTTGAGGACATAAATATAGACGCGCTGTCACCCTCGTCCGCCTCCTTTGAATGAAGGTCGGGAAAAGCCTCTCTGTATTCCGAAAACAGCAAAGGCTCAGCTCCTCGGAAGCCGTAAATGCTTTGCTTGATGTCACCGACCATAAAGCGATTGTTAGCTTTAGCGATAGAAGAAAAGATAAGGTCCTGAACTCTGTCAACGTCCTGATATTCGTCGATGTAGATGTCAGTGTAACGCTCGGCGTAGGCAATTGCAACCTGCGTAGGCTCTCCGTTCTCGTTAACGAGAAGCTTTAGCGCGTATCTTCGAACGTCGGTAAAGGTCATGTAATTTCGTCTCTTCTTCTCCTCGTCCATGCGTCTCTCGAATTCGTCGAGTAGGCGGTAGATGAGCATAGTATATCTTGCCGTGTCGCTCATGGCGCGTTTTACGGAATCGGGAGGAGTCGCGAAGGACGAAGCGTAAAGGGCCTTTATATCAGCATTTATATCGGTGCGAATAGCCTTGTAATAAGTCATTTCCTCGCTGTCGTCAAATTTTTTCTTGCCTTTGGGCAAAGCAGGGAACACATAGGAGGCAAGATGCTCTCTTGAAGCGTTATAGCCTCCGCTTTCGAGACGCAAAAGCTCGAGAAGGCGTTTGCAATATTCAAGAAGCTCGTTAAAAGCTCCGAAATAATAAGAGGTAAAGTCCGCGGACGACTCTATATGCTCAATAGCCGAGGAGAGTCCGTTTACCGCGTGAGCGGCAAAGTCAATAGCATCGTCACGTATGACTTTACCGATATGAGAGGCAAAAAAGTCCTTTTTTGAATCAGTCTCAAGCTGCTCGGCAAAATCCTTAAGATATACTATACCCTCGGGAATGTTTGCGCATCTTGTCGATAAGGATATGAAAACGTTGTTTACGTTGTCCATCGAGCGCGCTCCGCCAAAGCATTCAACAAGACGCGGAAAGTCGGGCTCTGTCTCGTAGAAACAGTCAACGACGTCAGACATGACAGAACTTGCAAGTAAAGCGTCCTCCGCGCCGTCGGCTATCCTGAAATTCGGAGATATTCCGAGATACGAGAAATTAGTCCTTATAAGGTCAATGTAAAACGCGTCTATCGTGCATATCTGCGCGCTTGCGAGCTTTAATATCTGCGAGTTCAGATGTTTGCTTGAGGGACTTTTAGCAAGTTCCTTTGTAAGAGCCTCGGATATTCGTGAGCGCAATTCAGCGGCGGCGGCTCGAGTAAACGTTACGATAAGCATTTTTCCGATATCGGAGGGAGAGGCTTCATCAGTCAGAGAATTGATGATCCGCTGCGTAAGAGTTGCGGTCTTTCCCGAGCCTGCGGCGGCACTGACTAAAAGCGTTTTGCCTCTTGTGTCCATCGCGTCTTTTTGCGCGGGAGTCCATTTTCTTTCGGTACTCATTCGTCACCCTCCTTTCTTAATTCTTTTCAACGTATCTGCATACCGAGCGGTATTCACAGTACGAGCAAGGGTCTTTTGTGCCGTATTTGAGCGGTCGCGCGTCTGCGCAGCCGCTTCTCATTTCGGCAGTTATCTTTAATATCACCTTTTCCATATCGGAGAAAAGCTTTTCAAAATGCTCACCGCTCAAAAGAGCGTCTCCGCTGAATATACCGTCCTTTTGGGATATTCCAGCAAGGAATTGAGATCCAAGCTCATCGTTCATAGCATAAAGAATATCTTCATTTCCAAGCAATAAGCCGTTTCGCTCTATCTCCGCGTCAGCGGATTCGATGACAACTTCCTCGTCGGTGTAGTCTTCAAGCGAGACGACGGGTACTTTTGCGAGAAGATATATCATTCCCGCAGGGGTAGCCGTCTTACCTTGCTCAAGACCCAAGGTCTTGGCAAACTCATTGTCTCGGTTGCGGCAAAGAGTGCAAAGATACAAAAGCATTTGCAGATTCATGCCATGTTCTACGTCATCGAGCGAAAAGGTCTTTGAGCCCGTCTTGTAGTCGACGACTCGTATATAGACATCTCCGTCCTTTTTGTAAAGGTCAACGCGGTCGATAATACCCGTAAAGGTTACCTTGTAGCTCTTATCCTCGGGAATAAATACCATAGGACGCGGATTGCTTCCCACACCGTTCGTCTCAAGCTCAAAAAACGCGGGACGGAATTTACTGTGCTCCATTTCCTTTAGCATATTGTCGATAACGAGACGAGACAGCTTTTTGAGTCTTGAAAAAAGGTGAGAGAGCTTTTTGGGCGTTTGAGCATCGGACGGAAAGATGCCGTCAATGTATTCGTCAACTATCTCATCTCCCTTTTTTATTATCATATCTCGGTCTGGAAGAGAGCCGTCTGGAAGCTCGGTGACAGAGTATTTCAAGAGCGTTTCAAGAACGTGGTGAACGAACGTTCCCATGTCGCTAAAGTCAAATTTTGCCCGTCCGCTCTCGCGAAGCTTAAGCTCTGTCGAGCAAAAATATTTAAAGGGACAGGAAACGTATTTTTCAAATCTTGAAAACGAGAGAGTCATGTCCTCGTAACGTTTTTTGGAGGTTACAGCCTCCGATAAACGCTCGGTGGGTGAAAAGCTCTCCGCCGCGGTGCGTCTGTCGAGAGCGGGAACGTAAGGCAGAGCCGCATTTTTTAACGCTTCTCCCGTCGGCGTTCCTCTTAAACTTCGCAAGTGAGATATCGCGCTTTTAGGCGCACCCGTCAGATACTCAAGATCGTCACCCTTGAATTCGTGAACGTTAATAGAGGGGAACAGGAGCTTAACTCGATCGAACGCCAAGGAAGGAAGCCTCTGTTCGCTCGCGCCAAGCTCCGATTCGGCAGTAAAGAGATAAAGTCTGTCCGACGGAGAAGAGAATGCGCGGAGAACGTACATAAGCTCGTCCGACGAACGCGAATCAACGTCGCCCGAAAGCTCGATATCAAGCGCATCAAGGCGTTCGCGGTCACCGCTCGAGAAAACTCCCGTATCGCGTATCGCGGCGGGAAATACGGACTCGCAAAGACCGAGAACGAGGGTATATTTTATATTTGACGTACGCATAGTGGCGGCAGAACCGATAGTTACCTCGTCGACCGACGTAGGTATAGTTCCGATATCGGTCTTGTCAAATACCGTTTTCAATATGGCGTAAAGGTCGTCGACGCTCGCTTCCTGATCTTTCATAGCTTCGCCGACGTCGGCAAGGGTGTTAAGTATGATCCCGTACAGAGAGGAGATCTCGGAGGCAGACTTTTGCTTTCCTCTTGCCAATTCCTTTTTGGCAAGATCTTCAAGTCTTTCCTCAAGTCCGAGAGCCGAAATATATTCAAATAAAGCGCGGCACATATCCGCAATTGTCTCCGATGCATCGAGGAGAACAAAGAGCTTTGTAAGAGGCTCAACTATCGCCTTTCTCGTTTCGTTGGCAATAAGAAGCATCTCCCTTGCCCGCTCGCTCATTTCCTTCTTGTAGCCGTCGGGATTCATAGTCCACTCTCCGTCGGTAAATTTAGCGCCGCGGATATTCCAAGTGTTTACGTATTCCTCAAACAGATCTATATTTCTTTGAGGAATAGGATAAAGCCCCGTTTTAACGTGGGCCAAAACGTCGGCTCTTTGCCAATTAAAGCGGCGTATCTTCAACGCGGACAGAATAAGCTTTATGGGAGCGAGAGAGGAAAGGTCGGTCTTGTCCGCCATAAAGAACGGAATACCGTTCTTCTCGAACGCGGGTTCGATTATACCCTTGTATCTAGATGGGTCACGCGCGATCACCGCAATATCGCGGCATCTTGCTCCGCCTCTTAATAATTCAAGGATATGCGCCGCCGCGGCTTCCGCTTCCGCGTAGGCGTTTTCGCATTTTTCCATTACGATGCTTCCGTCAAAAACGTCGGCATCATAGCCTTGACGAACGTCAAGCTGCCAGAGATTTTCAGTGAGATAGGAAAGAGCCTTTGATCTTGCTCGGAGATTTTTGCCGAGTATCTCGTATTGTGCGCCGCCGTGCTTGTCCGCGTTCCTTTTCAAATGCTCGAACGAGCGGCGTATGCTCTCCGTGTAGTTTCCGTCGTATTCGGGAGAGGGCAGAGGAATAGTTACGGTCACGTTTGAAGCGGTTGCGAAAATTCTCTCGATGACCTTGTGCTCAACTGCGGTAAATGAGGTAAACGAATCTATGTAAACGTCGCGATCGTTAAAAAAGGAGTGTTCTTTTAGCACGTCGTAAAGCCTCGATAGGTCGTCTGCCGAGTCGCTGTATTTTTCGGATATAAGCCTGTCGAACGAGGCGTATATAAGAGCGAGATCGCGAAGCTTTTTGCAGAGAGGCTCGTCCTTGCCTAATTTTTCGGCGGCTCTTTCGATAGCCGTAGGTGTTATCGAACACATTTTAAACTCGTTTACAGCGTTTATCATGAGATCGCAAAGAGCCGTATCGTTATCCGTAAAACTGCCGTATTCCTCAAGCAGAGGAGAAAGCTCACGCAGATTTTGCCACATAAGAAGATAACGGATAGGCTTTTTTATATAGCTGTACGAAAGACCGCCGTATTCACGGCAGACTCTGTTGTAAAGACGGGAGAAGTTAAGGACCTCAAGGTCAAGCTGCGCAGAGGGGGGAAGGATTTTTAGCGTCATTCGCTCGGCAGAGACAGCCTCTTGTTCGGGAACTATCAGAAACGCGCGTCTGCCCGAAGAGAGACTTTTTTTAATGTTTTCTGATACGAGCGAGGTCTTTCCGCTTCCGTACGTTCCAAAAATAAATTTTATCATACGCTTCTCCTTTTCATATGGTAAAAAAATATTGCAATATATAAAAAAACGTGATATACTATAATATAAGTATAACTTGTACTTAATTAATTATATTATAGCATATATAGATAAGTCTTTGCAACTGTTTTTTTCTTTCATTTAAATTTTTGTGTAATTCAGTAAGAGTTACATTATCCGTCAAAAAACTGTCACATAAAAATTTTATAATAAAAGTGAGTTACATTATAAGTTTGAAATTCAAATTTTGATTTATCGGGGAGAAAATAAATGAATTGATGCGCAAAAAGCGCATCATGAATTGAAGCCTTGGCTTCATAAATTCTCGCAAATCACAATGTGATCTGCTCCATGAATTGAATTGCAACCTCAACGCGCCGCAGCGCAATTCATGGCGAAGCCAATTCATAAGCGTTTACGCTTAATTCATGCAACAAAAAGGTTGCAATTCATTGCGAGAATGTCCTTTGGGGACATCTCGCTAAACCGCAATTTGTCTACTCTTTTAACGTAACACATAGCGTATATTAAATTAAAAAATAAAACTTTTCTGCGAAAGGAAGGTGTGCTTATGCAAGACCGTATTAACGATAACGATCGCGAGCAAAATACAAATAATAACGACCTCGGTACAGATAGATCTTTGGAAGGAACAGAAAGCTATGAAAATAATCAAAACAGCAAAGAAAGCAGCGAAAATTATCCAAAAGAGCCTCAAGTCGAAATCAAAGCAAATGAAACAGAAGGGCAAGATAATGAAAAAGAAATGGGAGACGCTCAAGGACCCGAAAGTGTAATAGATAAGGTCTTTGAAAACGAAGCCCCAAAAACCGCTTCAACAACTTACGCGCCGCCCTACTATACCTCAAAAACGAGCTATTCTGATAAGCAAAACAACGAATCGGACAAGCCAAAGGAAAAGCGAGTGGCAAACACGTGGATAATAGCGGTGTGCGTGATATTAAGCCTTTCGATAGCCGCCTTTGTCGGCGCGTTTGCGGGGTATTATGCCGTATATTCTTTGGCTAATCTTTCGGGAGCTGCAAACACGGGTACTATCATAAAAAACAACGGAAGAGTCGAGGTAAATAAAGTAGTACAGGACGAGGATTATTCCGCAATGGACGTCTCGGGTGTTGCCGCGGCGGTCAAGGACAGCGTTGTTGAAATAACGACTTCGTCAATTCAGACCGATCTGTTTTTCGGTCAGTATGTAACGAGCGGAGCGGGAAGCGGAGTAATAATCCTGCAGACCGACGGCTCGGGCGTTGGCTATATAGTTACGAACTATCACGTGGTCGAGGGCGCAAAGGATATAACCGTGCGTTTGACTAACGGCAACGAATATAAAGCTTCGTACAGAGCGGGAGACGCGGCTATGGACATAGCCGTTATAGAGATACAGGCAAAAGAGACACTCGTTTGCGCCGAGATAGGCAACAGCGATAAGCTTTCGGTGGGAGACGGGGTTGTCGCGATAGGCAATCCTCTGGGTGAGCTTGGCGGAACAGTCACAAACGGAATAATAAGCGCGCTTGAGCGCAAGATAATCATTGAAAATAACGAAATGGTGCTTTTGCAGACAAATACGGCGATAAATCCCGGAAATTCGGGCGGCGGACTTTTTGATATGGGCGGAAAGCTTGTCGGCATCGTAAACGCGAAGGAATCATCGGTGGGAATAGAAGGACTCGGATTTGCGATACCCATAAACCGTATCGAACAAGCTATCGAGGATATATTGTCCGAGGACGGCTACGTAAAGGGCAGACCCACTCTGGCTATCACCGTTTCTTATGATTCAAGATACGGACTTTACGTAACGAGTGTGGGCGAGGGAAGCCCTCTTCACACGGGCGATAAGATAATCTCTATCGGCGGTACGGAAGTAAAGAGTGAGCTTGAATATAACATTATGGTTTCGGGACTTGAGATAGGCTCTCAGGTCGAGTTGAGCATAGTCCGAAACGGACGGCTTTTGGACGTCACCGTTACCGTTTCGGAGAATACGTCGGTCTAAAGGCTTTTAACAACAACGGAGGAATATTATGTATCGCATTTTAGTTGTAGACGATGAATCGCGCATAAGGTCGATAATAAAGAAATACGCCGAATTTGAGGGTCATACCGTTACCGAAGCGGCAGACGGTATGGAAGCGGTCCATCTTTGCAGAACGAACGAATTTGATATAGTTATAATGGACATCATGATGCCCGAGCTCGACGGCTTTTCGGCTTGCAGAGAGATAAGAAAGATATCGCAGATACCGATAATAATGCTTTCGGCAAGGGGAGAGGAATACGATAAGATAAACGGCTTCGAGCTTGGTATCGACGACTACGTGGTAAAGCCATTTTCACCCAAGGAATTGATGCTCCGCATAGAAGCCGTAATGAAGAGAGTAACGCGCGTCGCGGCATATTCAATGAAAAAGAAAAACGTAGTTGTCGAGCTCGATAACGGCGGACTTCGCGCGGATATCACCGCTCGTCTCGTATTTATCGACGGCGAGCGAATAGATATGTCTCCAAAGGAATACGACCTCTTCTTCTATATGCTTGAAAACAGAAATATAGCTCTTTCAAGAGAAAAGCTTATAAGCGACGTTTGGGGATATGATTTTTACGGAGACGTACGTACGCTCGACACGCATATAAAGCTTTTGCGAAAGAGCCTTGGACGATACGCGAGTCTTATAGTTACGCTCAGAGGCGTAGGCTATCGCTTTGAGGGGTAAAGGTGGATAAAAAATTTGAAAGCAAACAGTATAGATCGAATCGCATAGGCATCAAATGGAAGATGTTTGCGCTGTTGATAATCTTTACGGTATTTGCAATACTTATAATCTGGGTATGCGGCATTCAAATGGTAAGCCGATTTTACCAGAGCACGAAATTTAACGAACTGAAATTCGCAAACACTTCGGTATCTGCCGCCTTAGGAGACACAGATAGGCTTCATAGCGCGGTAATGACCTGCGCCGAGGAATATTCCGTGGATATATGGGTATATTCGATATCGCCGAACGCCGCGTATAAGATATATTCGGCAAACGGCACGGGAGTAAAAGACCCTATATTTTTGAATAAGCATATGTTTGCGATGTATGAAACGGCGACAAAAAACGAAGGACGTTATATAGCTATCGTTCCAATGCACGAATTTGAAGAAGGCTTTGAGATGCACGTTCTTTCGGATAATATGGGAGATCCCCATGCCTTTCCGTCGTATCACAATCATTCAAGCGAATTGGTGGCGTTATCCATAACCACGCACGAGATAGACGGAACGAAATACGCTATCCTTCAGGCATCCGATCTTACGCCCGTATCCGCAATGGTAAAAACTATGGAGAACCAATTTTCATGGATAGGCGTAATGCTTATAATCCTCGTGCTTATCTTTGCGGAGGTAATGTCAAGACTTATCACAAAGCCCTTTATAAACATGAATAAAGCCGCTAAATCCTTGGCAAAAGGAGATTACAGCGCGGAGTTTTCGGGAAAGGGATACCGTGAGATAAGTGAGCTTGCCGATACATTGAATTACGCCGCCGAGGAGCTTTCGCGCAGCGACGCGCTAAAGCAAGAGCTTATAGCGAATCTGTCGCATGACCTTCGCACTCCTCTTACTATGATAAAAGGCTACGGAGAGGTCATGCGCGATATCCCGGGAGAAAACACTCCCGAAAATATACAGGTAATAATTGACGAGACCGAAAGACTTTCCGAGCTTGTAAACGAAGTTTTTGATCTGTCAAAAATACAGTCGGGCGCGCAGAAGCCTAATTTTGAGATATTCAGTCTTACGGATATCGTTTCCTCTACGATGCACAGATACGAAAAGCTTACCGAGCAGGACGGTTACAGGATAGAGTTTTCGGAGGACGGAAACGCTGACGTTTGCGCGGACAGAGGTATGATACTTCAGGTCGTTTATAACCTCATAAATAACGCGATAAATTACACGGGCGAGGATAAATGCGTTTTCGTAAAGCAGGAGAAGCGCGGAGATAACGTCCGTATAAGCGTTACAGATACGGGAGAGGGGATAAGTGCTGCACAGATACCTCTTATATGGGACAGATATTACAAAGTAGATAAGGTACACAAGCGCGCGAAGGTAGGCATGGGGCTTGGACTTTCGATAGTTAAAGAGATACTTGAGCTGCACAACGCAACTTACGGAGTAGAGAGCGCTATCGGAAAGGGCTCGACCTTCTGGTTTGAGCTTACCACCATTACGGCGGAGATAGTAGATAACGATATTTGAAATAACGAAAGGGACTTTATGAGACTGTTAACCGACAAGAAAATACTTGATTCGCTCACGTGTCCGCATTGTAGAGAGACGCTTTGCGTAGAGAACAAGAGCCTCGTGTGTGACGGAGCAATAAAAAAGCACTGCTTTGACTTTGGCGGAGGCGGATACGTAAATTTCGGCGCGCCCGTGCAAAGCGGAGGGGGCGACTCGAAAAGCGCTGTTCGAGCGAGAAGCGCGTTTTTGAATCTTGGATATTACTCGCCCGTAGCCGAGGCGATAGCAAGAAATATCAAGGAGTTTTGCGATTCAAACGACGGAGTCGTTATCGATGCCGGTTGCGGAGAGGGGTATTATTCGGATAGAATAGCCGCCGAAGGATATTCGGTCATCGGCGCGGACCTTTCTAAATTCGCGGTCGATGCCGCTTCAAAAAGAGCAAACGCGTCGGGCAGAGAAAATTCCTTTTTTGCGGTTGCAAGTGTGTTTTCCTTGCCCGTCAAGGACGAATGCGCGTCGGCAGTAGTAAACGTTTTTGCTCCGTGCGTTGAAAAGGAATATTCAAGAGTCATAAAAAAAGACGGAGTCCTTATCGTCGTATCGGCGGGGCAAGAGCACTTGATGGGGCTTAAAAAGGCTTTATACGATGAGGTGCGCGAAAATAACGAGCGTGCCGATATGCCAAAGGACATGGAAAAGATAAAAGAAGAGAATATCAGATTTGATATAAGGGTTGAGGGAAAAGAAGCAATAGCAGATCTTTTTGAAATGACACCGTATTATTGGCGCACGTCAATAAACGATGCGAAAAAGCTTGACAATATAGATATTCTTAATACCGAAATAGATATGACACTTACAGTATATCGCAAGAATGCGTCAGTAAAGGAGAGGACATGAAGGTATCGGTAGTAATTCCAATGTATAACGAAAGCAGTATAATAGCAGATACTGCCAAAAAGCTGTCGGAGGAAATGGAGAAGGATTTCGATTCCTACGAGATACTGTTTTCCGACGACGGCTCAAAGGACGGCTGCACAGATATGGTAAGAGCATTGGAGCTTCCTTGTGTACGCGTTACGGGATATGAGCAAAATCAAGGCAAGGGCTGTGCTGTAAGGACTGCCGTAATGGAAGCCGAGGGCGATATCATCATGTTTACCGATGCCGACCTCGCGTACGGTACAAAAGTGATAAGCGAAGCGGTAAAAGCGCTCGAAGCGGATAAGGACGCGGGAATACTTATAGGCTCGAGAAATATCGGAAAAGACGGCTACGAGGGGTATACCTTTTTGCGCAAGGTAGCTTCAAAGGTATACATAAAGGTCTTGTGTATCGTGGGAGGCTTTGACCTTACCGATTCACAGTGCGGTTGCAAGGCTTTTCGACGAGAAGCCGCAAGAGAGATATTTTCAAAAGCAAAGGTCAACGGCTTCGCGTTTGATTTCGAGCTTATTTTGCGCGCAAAAAAGACGGGCATAAAGATAATCGAAATGCCCGTAAAGATAATAAATCACCGCGAATCCAAGATCCATATCGTGCGCGACAGTATCCGTATGCTCCGCGATATAAGAAAGATAAAAAAGGATATAAAAAAAGAAGATAAGTGAAGATATAAATCAAACAAATTGCGGTTTATCGAGCAGATGTGTTCGCACAAACCCGTAGGGGCGGATTCAATATCTGCCCGTTATTTCGGGAGCATATGGAATGCTCCCCTACGGAAACGACCAACCGATAAATCAAAATTTGAAGCAGACAAATTGCGGTTTATCGGACAGTTTGAAATATTAAAATGTCAATAATAAAAGTAAACGGTTAGTATCAAAGGCTTCTCCAGCGGAGAAGCTGTCACCGAAGGTGACTGATGAGGAGATCAAATTAT
>SVUA01000042.1 GCA_015063485.1 Oscillospiraceae bacterium
GATCTCCTCATCCGTCACTCGTAAACTCGTGCCACCTTCTCCGCTGGAGAAGGCTCTTGGTTGTATACGTCTCATTTTTACGTAACCGTTTTGTTAAATCAAACTTCCCGATAAATCAAAATTTGAACCCCAAATCATTATCGGATCTTTTAAAATCTACTGCTTTTTGAATTTTTTCGCAAAACAACTCTTGTTGACTTTTGTATTGAAATGTAGTATAATATACCTATCGATTAAAGAAGGGGGACTCGCGCATGGATATGGAAAACCGTAAAAAGATATGTTGCTTTACGGGACATAGAAAAATAGACGGCGAAACATTGCAGATGCTTTCGATATTGCTTGATAAAGCCTTGGCGAGTCTCGTATCAAACGGAGTTACCGTGTTCAGAACGGGCGGAGCTATGGGCTTTGATACCCTCGCCGCGCTAAAGGTGATAGAGCTGCGCACGAAAGATCAAAATATTCGTCTGGAGCTTTTTTTGCCGTGTCGCGAGCAGGCGAATAAGTGGGATAAACTAAGCCGAGAGTATTACGAGTATATCCTCTCAAAAGCCGACAGCGTTACCTATGTAAGAGAAAATTACCAAATGGGCTGTATGCTCGAGCGAAATCGCAGAATGGTAGACGGAAGCGATTTTTGCATAGGCTATTGTACGTTGGAAAAAGGCGGAAGCGCGTATACCTTGAATTACGCCAAAAAGCATAACGTAAGAGTTATAAATCTCGCAACTATGATGTGATACGCTTTAAATAATGGTTGACTTTTCTCGTTATATAAGGTATAATGTATAAGGAAACTTTTTTGCGAAAGGGATATTATGAAAAAGAATCTGCTGTTGGAAATAGAAGAGAGAATGCCCACCTTTTCAAAGGGGCAAAAGCTTATTTCTAAATATATTCTTGATAATTACGATAAGGCGGCGTACATGACGGCGGCAAAGCTTGGTGCGATAGTAAACGTATCGGAATCGACCGTCGTTCGTTTCGCTAACGAGCTTGGCTTTGAGGGATATCCCGAGCTTCAGCTTGCTCTTCAGGAGCTTGTACGTACAAACCTGACCTCTTTTCAGAGAATGGAGGTCATAAGCAATCGCTTTAGCGATGGAGATATATTAAGTAAAATATTACTTTCCGATATAGACAAGATACGCCGCACTATTGAGGAGATAGACCTCGACGCTTTTGAAAAAGCGGTGGATAATATCGTTGCGGCAAAGAATATCTACATTATCGGAGTACGTTCGTCGTCTGCTCTCGCGGGATTCCTTGCTCACAGTCTGCGTATGGTATTCAATAGCGTAAAATTCGTGCAGACTACGTCGGGAAGCGAAATGTTTGAGCAGATACTTGGTATTGGAGAGGGAGACGTAATGATAGCGATAAGCTTCCCAAGATACTCAAAGAGAATAATCAACGCCGTGGATTTCGCAAAAAACGCGGGCGCGGACGTTATCGCGCTTACGGATAGCGCGATGTCTCCTATCGCATCATCGGCAAGTCAGCTTTTACTTGCCAAGAGCGATATGGTATCCTTCGTTGATTCACTCGTTGCTCCTTTGAGTATAATTAATGCCATTGTGGTTGCTGTTTCGATAAAAAAACAAGAGGAGCTTACCGTCCGTCTGCGTCAGCTTGAGCAGATATGGGACGAATACGACGTATATGACAAAAACCAAGGATAAAGCCAAAGTAGTTATCATTGGCGGCGGCGCTGCGGGTATGATGGCGGCGATATTTGCCGCAGATGCGGGTGCGGATGTCGTGCTTATTGAGCGTATGCGTTATTGCGGAGTAAAGCTCGCTATTACGGGAAAAGGGCGTTGCAACGTTACCAATGATTCAACGCTTGAGGAATTTCTCTCTAACGTGCCGACAAATCCAAGATTTCTTTATAGCGCACTCAACGCTTTGTCTACGCAGGATACGATGGCTTTTTTCGAAAACGAGGGCGTTCCGCTTAAGGTGGAGCGAGGTAAACGAGTTTTTCCCGTTTCCGATAAGGCAAAGGATATAGTAAGAGCCTTGACCGATTCCTGCGCAAAGCGCGGAGTCGAGACTGTTTTCGGCAGAGTAGAGAAGATAGTGTCGGAAAACGGACGCGTCGTTAGCGTAATTATAGACGGCAAGATTATCAAAGCCGACTCAGTCATAGTGGCAACAGGCGGAAAGTCCTATCCGCGAACGGGAAGCGACGGAGACGGTTACAGATTTGCAACAGAGCTTGGACACACGGTGATACAGCCAAGACCGTCACTTGTTCCAATAACGTCCAAAAGCAGTATTTGCCCCGAATTGCAGGGCCTATCACTTAAAAACGTTGCTTTGAAGATAACAAAAACAGGAAGCGACAAAGAGGTGTACGAGGACTTCGGCGAAATGATGTTCACGCATTTCGGACTCACAGGACCTATGATACTGTCGGCATCGGCGCATATTCCCGATATAGCTCCTTCAAAATACGAAGCGCATATAGATCTAAAACCCGCGCTTGACGAAAAAATGCTTGATACCCGTATACTTTCGGACTTTTCGAAGTATCATAATAAGGATTTTATGAATTCGCTCGACGACCTTTTACCGCGTAAGCTTATTCCCGTTATCATAAGACTTTCGGGAATACCGCAAAGAAAAAAGGTAAATTCTATCACACGAGAGGAAAGAGCGGCTCTTGTAAATGCCATAAAGGACTTCCGCGTATCTTTGTCGGGCTTTCGCCCCATCGATGAGGCTATCGTCACAAAGGGCGGAGTAAGCGTGAAGGAGATAAACCCGAAGACTATGGAATCAAAGCTTTGCGGTGGACTTTATTTTGCGGGAGAGGTAATAGACGTTGACGCTTATACGGGCGGATTTAATTTGCAGATAGCCTTTTCAACGGGCGCACTCGCGGGAACGAGCGCGGCAAATGTAGTTTGTTAAAGTATGCATAATAAAATTTATAAAAGTTTTTGAGGGGAGTTCCCCTCATCGCGTCTCTTTATTAAAATCTAAAAAATCAGGAGAAAAATTATGATTCAGATAGCAATAGACGGACCCGGAGGAGCGGGAAAAAGCACGGTAGCAAAGACGATAGCGGCAAAGCTCGGTATCGTTTACGTTGATACGGGAGCGCTTTACCGCACGGTAGGACTTTACGTTGACAAGAAGGGAGTAGACCCTCACGACGCCGAGGCAGTAGCCGCGCTTTTGCCCGAAATAAATATAGAGGTTCGTTATGAGAACGGAGCGCAGCACGTATATTTAAACGGTGTTGACCACGGTGACGCTATTCGTACGCCGAAGATGTCGATGTATGCGTCAGCCGTTTCGGCAATTCCCGCGGTACGCGCGTTTTTGCTTGAAACTCAAAAGGATATCGCGCGAAAGAACAGCGTTATCATGGACGGACGAGATATCGGTACTGTCATTTTGCCAAACGCCGACGTTAAGATATTTTTGACGGCATCCGCGGGGTGCCGCGCACAGCGCAGATATGACGAGCTTATAGCGAAGGGTCAGAACGTTAAGTACGAGGACGTACTTGCGGAAATGAATCAGCGCGACCACGCAGACAGTACGCGAGAGATAGCTCCCGCTACGGCAGCGCCTGATGCTATCGTGTTTGATAACTCGGGAATGACACCCGAGGAGAGCGCCGCAGGCGTTATAAAGATAATCAAAGAAAAAACGACAGCAGAGGTTTGATCCGCTATGAAAAAGGATAAGAAAAAAAAGAAGCATAAAAAAGACGGGGAATCGAGCCGAGTTTACAGAGTGATATATAAGATATTCGCGGGTATCGTCGGCTTGATATTCAATATTCGTGTCATAAGACGCGAAGAGGAATCGGAAAAGGGGCGCTTTATCGTTTGCGCAAACCATACGTCTGCAACCGACGCCATAGTTATATGCTACGCGTTCAAAAAGCATCAGGTTCGATATATGGCAAAGAAGGAGCTTTTCAAGATACCCGTGTTAGCTCCGCTTATAAAATTGCTCGGAGCTTTTCCCGTAGACCGCGGCGGAAACGACGTTGGCGCTATCAGAAAAGCGGTTGATATGGTCAAAGACGGAAAGTGTATGGGAATATTCCCTCAGGGACACAGATATCCTTGTGTTGACCCCAGAGAGACTAAAACGAAGAACGGAGCGGCTCTTATCGCCACTCGTGCCGAGGCGGATATAATTCCCGCCTACATAGCAAGAAAAAATAATAAATTCAAGCTTTTCCGAAAAACTTACGTAATTATAGGCGAGAGGATACCTTTCTCCGAGCTTAATTACGACAAGGACGCAGACGGCGAATACGCGCGTATAACCTCGCTCGTTTTCGATAAGGTATGCACTATCGGAGAAGATTTCGAGGCAGAAAGAAAAGCAAAAAAAGAAGCCAAGAAGAAAAAGTGAGAAAATAAATGCAAATAACTATCGCAAAAAACGCTGGATTTTGCTTTGGCGTAAAGAGAGCTACCGAAAGGCTTGAGGGAACGCTTGACGTAAAGAGAGAGGGCGAGAGGGTATATACTCTCGGCGCGCTCATACATAACGCAAGCTACAACAAAATGCTTGAGGAACGCGGAGTAAAAATCACCGATATATCGTTGGTGGAAGAAATTGCCGCATCGGCATCGGAAGAAAGCCCCGTCACTTTTTTTATAAGAGCGCACGGTATTCCGAGAAAGGACGAGGAATTGCTTGAGCGGATTTCTTCTCAAAATCCTTATTTCAGATACGAGGATTGCACCTGCCCGTTCGTAAAGCGGATACATAATATCGTGGCTAAACACAACTCACAAGAGTATTTTTTGATACTTTTGGGAACGGAGAGCCACCCCGAATGTATCGGCATCATGAGTTATTTTGACGGAGAAATGATAGCCGCAAAGACTGCTTGCGAGCTTGAAAGTAAACTTTTGGAAAAAGGTAACGAAAATTTCCGTCATAAAACACCAATAATGGTGGCTCAAACCACTCAAAATTTGTGTGAATGGGAAAATTCACAGAAAATTTTAAAAAAACTATATACAAATGCCTTAATTTTTGATACAATATGTAGTGCGACTGAAGAACGGCAGACAGAAGCTGCCCGATTGTCGCGGGAATGCGACCTGATGATAGTTATTGGGGGCAGAGATAGTTCAAACACCGCAAAGCTGTTTGACATATGTAAAGAAAATTGCCCGCATACTTTTTGGATCGAAAGATCGGACGAGCTTGCGGATAACAATTTAATAACGTCCGCCCACACGAAAGTGGGTATTGCCGCGGGGGCATCGACCCCGTCAGGTATAATTTGGGAGGTATACAAAACCATGAACGAAATGAATGAAAATTTCGAACAACTGCTTGAAGAATCCTTCAAGACTTTAAATACAGGAGATATCGTTACCGGCACAGTAACTGCGGTTTCCGACACAGAGCTTCAGCTCGACATCGGCTCTAACGTTACCGGATACATAAAAGCGGAACAGATCAGCGACGATCCTTCGATCAAGCTGACCGAAATGTATAAGCCCGGCGATCAGATCGAGGGCCGTGTTGGCAGAGTCAGCGATATCGAAGGTATTGCCGAGCTCTCTAAGAAGGCTGTTGATTCCGCAAAGAATTGGCAAAGAATAGTTGCCGCAAGTGAGAGCGGCGAGGTTCTCGTTGGTAAGGTCATCGAGGTCGTTAAGGGCGGTGTCAGCGTTATTTGCGGAGCAAGCAAGATATTCGTACCCGCATCTCAAACGGGTGTCGCAAGAGACGGCGATATGAACGCTATCAAGGGAAATGAAGTTAAGTTCAAAATAATTGAAGTAAGAGGCAACAAGGCTATCGGTTCTATCCGCGCGGTTGCAAGAGAAGAGAGACTTGCTAAAGAGGCAGAATTCTGGGCTTCTATCGAAGAGGGCAAGGTTTATAACGGTGTTGTTAAGAGCCTTACCGCATATGGCGCATTCGTTGACCTTGGCGGTGTAGATGGAATGGTACATAAGACCGAGCTTTCTTGGCGTCCTATCGCAAAGCCTTCAGACGTTATTTCCGTTGGCGACGAGATCACTGTTTTCGTTAAGAGCTTTGACGCAGAGAAGAAGAGGATCTCTCTCGGATACAAGACCGACGATACGAATCCTTGGTACATCTTCATGAACAAGTGTGCGGTTGGAGACGTTGTTTCCGCTAAGATCGTAAACATGATGCCTTTCGGCGCGTTTGCTGAGATAGTAGACGGTGTAGACGGACTTATCCACATTTCTCAGATCGCTCAGCATCAGATCGCAAAGCCCGCAGACGTTCTTGAGCTTGGACAGGTAGTTGACGTAAAGATCATCGCTATCGACGAAGAGAAGCAGAAGGTCAGCCTTTCTATCCGCGCTCTTCTCGACGAGGCACAGGCAGCAGCAGAGGCTATGCCTGAGGAATACGTTGCAGAGGAAGCAGCAGAAGCTACTGACGCGGAGTAATTAAGCAAATATCGGGGTCTGTTTGCAGACCCCGTCTTGCTTTAAAAGAGGTTTTAGAGAAAGGAGTATAAAAATGTTAGATAATCTTAAGCTAAACGGAGACGGAACGGCGGAGTTTTCTTCTTGCGCGGACGATTTTTTGGCTTCCGTAAGAGACGATGCGGAGAAAGCGGTAAAGGAGCTTATCGAGATAGCCGATATGAAGGCGGGAGAAATATTCGTCGTCGGTTGCTCGTCATCCGAGGTTACGGGAACGCATATAGGCAAGGGCTCTATTTTACCAGTTGCCGAAGCAATATTTGACGCTATCATGCCTATACTCAAGGAAAAGGGAATATTTCTTGCCGCGCAGTGTTGTGAGCATCTTAACAGAGCGATAATAGTTGAGCGCTCTTGCGCTGAAAAATACGGCTTTGAGCCCGTTTGTGTAAGACCTGTGGCAAAGGCAGGCGGATCGTTCGCAACGACCGCCTACGAGCGTTTTGACGCGCCTGTGGCTATCGAGCACGTGCGCGCTCACGCAGGCATAGATATCGGCGGTACGCTTATCGGTATGCATCTTCGCGAGGTAGCAGTGCCTGTACGCCTTTCGGTAAAAAAGATCGGAGAAGCAAACATTCTTTGCGCCCGTACTCGTCCGAAGTATATAGGCGGTCCGCGCGCGAATTATTAAATTGTGTCAATATAAAAAAGTCAGTCTAAAAAAGACTGACTTTTTTGTACGTTAGCGAGTTTTAAATTTTAATTAAAACTGTACGAGTTTATAAATATCACCATGTTTAGTTTTCTTTTTTGTCTACTTTTTTCTTTTTTTAAAGAAAAAAGTAGCATAGTAAAATTAATACTTCAACGGCATACCGTAAGCATCCTCATATATCTCTTTCCAGACACGGTAATTTTCCTCGCGCATAGCGGTGGTGTTAGCAGAGGTATTGAGGTTTTCGTCGGGATATATCGGCTTTGAGATGTGTATCGTGTACTCTTGAACAGGAAAACCGTCCTCGCCGATAATAGTACTGTCGCGTTGGATTATATAGCAAGGAAGCACAGGAACTTTATATTTAGCCGCAAGGTAAAATCCGCCGTCCTTTAGGGGCTTTGGTTTGCGGTAATTCCACCACATGCTTTGCTCGGGGTAGATAAGAACGAAATGTCCGTCCTGTAAAAGCTTACCAGTCGCGCGCGTAAACTGCTGCATCGCCTTTGGACTTGACGATAACGGCAGAGTGTTGCAGTGTCGCATAAGATAGCCGTAAAATCCGGGGAACGATGTGTAATTACCCTCTTTTATAATACGGTAGAATTTGCGGTTCTTTTGCTTTGCTTCTTCATAAGCAAGCTGAATGGCAAAGCTGTCAAAGGCGTTGAAGTGATTGCAGGTGATTATTGCTCCCGAATCGAGAGACGAGAAATATTCCTCACCTTTTATATCCGTAACGATCATCTTCTTTTCGTCGATTATTTTATTCAAAAATTTACGGGCAAGACCGAATGCTATCTTGCTCTGTATTCGGCTTGAAAGCTTTTTGCCAAGATAGTCGACTTCGTCGGGCTGTATCTCGCGAGAGGGCGGATCGTCTTCGACGTCCTTGTCAAATATCCCCTCACGTTCGTATTGAGCGATCTTGTTGAGTATTTCAACGCGTCCTTGATCCTGCTTTGTGCGTATACGCGCAACGTAGGTGTCGGGGCGGTTGGTCTCTTCAATAGCGAGAGCGGTAAGGCGGTCGGCTGACGCCATATCAGAAGCGCGTTGCTCGTCCGTGTAATTGTCAAGGATAGCTTTTATCTCGTCATATACCTCGGTCTTCTTTGTGTAATTCCAGAAAATATCTCCCCAACGGCAGTCGTGGAAATGCCAAGGCTTAGCGACCATAATGTAATGAATTATGTTTATGCCCTCGGGTGAGTCGGGAACGTTTCCGAACACCTCCATGTTCCAACTTTGCGGAAGGAATTTAACGTGATCCTTGCAGAGAACGTTCAAATAGTCCTCATCCTGCGTAACTCTGAAATTATAAACGCCGAGAAGCTTTATAAAACGCTCAAGAATGTTGTTTTCACGGAAACGTTTGCAGTTGATAAGAAGCACACCCGCATTGAAATACGCGTTTCTGTTTATTCCCATGCAGACCTCAACGTAAGTTCCGTATATGTTTTCCTGAACCATTGCCTGCTCGTGACAAGCGCCGAGGTCGTATTCCGAAATGTCGTATTCAAAAAACTCAGAGATATCACCTTGAACGACCGTGTCGCTGTCTATATAAATAGCTTTGTCAAGAGAAGGGAACATTTCCGCGATAAACAAACGGAAGTAGGTCGTTTTTGAGTAGTAGTCGCGAAGCGGCATCATCTCCTTGATAGATTCAAGGTAATCGGTAACGTCGTCAAAAGTGACCTTGAAGTTTTCGTTTTGCAGACGGAACATAGCCTCCTGTGTTTCGGGCAGTATGTCGGTATGAAGAACGTGAACGTCGTATTTATATTCCTTTGATGCGTTCTCTATCATAGAAGACAGTGAAACTATCGTAAATTTTACAAAGTTGTTGTCGCAGGCGTAAAAGATCGGAATTGTTTTCATAAAGATTCTCTCCCATACTGTTCTTTAAGTTTAAGATATTCGTCAAATATATCGTCAAACACATGGTATCGGAAGACCTTGTGAACATGGTCGACGTGCCATTGCTTGATATTTTCGGTGTGAGGGTAGGGAAGCCAGAACAAACGCTTTGAAAAGTGTCTGACTACTGTATGCTTGTGTAAAAATTTTTGGTCGTTGAATTTTTGAGGAAGCATTTTTTTCTTTGTCGTAGCTCTCAAAAGTGCGCTCTGGTCGGCGAAAACGAGCTTCTTTTGACGCAAAAGCTCTCTCGCGCGCACGAAAATTCCTGTTTTTTTCATTTCCTTCAAATTCCAAAGAAGAACTCCCGCATTGATGTAATTCGGATAAATGAGATATTTTCCGTAGTGGTCACGCGCCGCGGCGTATTCATAGCCGTTAACGTCAATATCGTAAAGTAAACGGATATCTCGGTTGAGCATTATATCTATGTCAAGATAAAGCACTTTGTCGGGCAGAATATCGACTTTATCTGCAAGTAATCGTATAAGCGTGTAAGGAGAGCAGTACGCCTGCTCATTAGGACAGCCCGCAAGCTCCTCGCGGTATAGGTCGCCTACGTCAATAAGAGTTACTTCACTATCTTCGTGATAGCCCTTTATCACCTTTTCGAAAAAGTCGACCTGCTTTTGAGTGATAGGCGTGTAATTTTCTTTTATGTGGCTTACGTCCATCGTAAACAGATAGAAATGAACGGGGCGGACGGTTTCCATGCGCTTGAATATCGAGAGCGCACAGGTAAGCATACCGTCAAAAACGCCTGAATTTCCGCAAAATAAAATATTTATCATATGTTGTCCTCATTATATTTTTTGTATTCGACCATTATGCAATTTGAAAGCTTTGAGCGTTCAAGCATAGTGGAATAGACCTTGTCGCGAAGCTCCTTTCGTTGAGTTCTCGGGGGGAGTGACGTATCGGGATAGAAAGGACCGTCGATATAGGTCACGATACGGGGATTTTTGGAATTTTTTCGCTTTTGATAAGTGTTTGTAAAACAAAAGGTCGGAGTTCCGTGTTTTACGGGATAAATAAACGAATCGTCACGAAAAGGACGAATACCCGTATAATAGGGCCAAATATGAGCCTCGGGATAAATAAATATAGCCTTTTTTTGATCGATGCGCTTTTTGATTATATCGGTGAAATTTCTCATGGCGTCCTTGTCGTCGGGTAAGGGAAGCGCTCCGAGATATGGATTGATACGTCCCAAGACGCTCATGGAAACGTTGTTCGCGTGGACTATAACATACGGACCGTTTGGAAAATCGACAAAGCTCGGAATAAGCGCGTCGCCGATTATCTGCGTGTGATTTCCGAAAACAAAACGTCCCGTTTTGCGCGCCGCCTTCATTTTTTTACGACCTATTATCTTGTGTCGAAACTTTAATTTCAAATAAAGCCATGCCAAAGGAATGGCAACTATTCTGTAGCAAAAGAAGCGAGGGATACGGTAAAAACCGCTTGATCTGTCATATTTGTATGAGCCATCTATTTTTTTAGGTGTTATCTCGGCGGTAGAGAACTCGTCGTTAAGCTCATCGCGAAAATAAATAACGCGCGGAGCTTCATTATATTTACTTTTCATTCAGACCTCCATGCGTTTGTTACTTTTTGTTGTAGTTAACGATACTATATTATCACATTTTCAATATTTTGTCAATATGTTTTTGTAACTTTGCTCATTATTATACAATATAGTATACGAAAAAGTCATGGATATTTTTGGGTGTATGAAAAAATTAATTTCTTCTGCCGTTTTTTACGTAAATAAAAAGCCTTCTCACCAAAGGAGAAGACTTTTATTGACATATAACGTTTTTGAGAATCAAAACCACTCAAGAGCTTTTTTGTATCCTTCAAATCCAAGACCGCAGATGGTCTTTTTAGCAACAAGCGAGACGTAAGAGAATTTGCGGAATTCGTCGCGTGAGTTTATGTCAGACAGATGAACCTCGACTGTCGGTATTGCTACCGCCTTGAGCGCGTCAAGAATAGCAACGCTCGTATGCGTGTACGCCGCGGGGTTTATCACGATACCGTCAAAATTTTTGTACGCTCTTTGAATGGTATCGACTATCTCTCCCTCGTGATTTGATTGAAAGAGAACTACCTCATGACCGAGTTCATTGGCAGAAGCGCGAATAAAATTCTCGAGAGCCGCAAAACTTTGTGAGCCGTATATGTCGGGCTCACGAACGCCGAGCATATTGAGATTAGGTCCGTTTATAACTAATATCTTCATTTTTTCCTCCGTATTATCTTACGTATCTAAAGCCGTCGAGAGCTTCAAGCACGGCGTTGGCAGTCTTGTCGGGTATCTCTGTGCTTTTTATCTCGATATCGGCAAAACGGTGGTATTTATCGATCCGAGCCGCGTAAAGCTCTTGAACGTTGCTTTTTTGCGATAACGGTCTGCCGTGCGTGGAAAGATTTTCAAGCGCGCGTTCAAGGAATATAATAACTCCGTTCTGATGGAGAGGCTCATAATTGTATTCACGTGTGACCGCGCCTCCGCCGCAGGATATAACAGCACCGCTCTTTTTGCCGAGTTCACAGAGAATATCGTGCTCCATCTGGCGAAATTTGTCCTCGCCCTGTTCTGTGATGACGTTTGCGGGTGTGACACCGTACGTTGAAGTGAATTCATCATCGGCATCAAAGAACGGTCTGTCGAGCTTCTTTGCAAGAAGCTTTCCAAGAGTGCTCTTTCCGCAACCGGGCATACCGACGAGGATAATATTTTGCGTTGTAGCCGCCACCGATTGAAGTATCTTATCGGTTATGCCGTCCTCCGATTTGTCTCCCGTGAAAAATTCAAAAGCTTTGACCGCTTGAGCGACGAGCATTGAAAGACCGCCCGAATAGGCGATATTTCTTTTTTCGGCATCAAGCAAGAGAGCCGTACGCGCGGGATTGTAAACTACATCAAGCACGCCCTCGCATTTTGGAAAGAGAGACAAGTCAACGGGAGCGGCAAGATTTTTCGGATACATTCCGACGGGCGTTGCGTTTACGATTATTTGAGCGTCTCCGTGCTTAATGAGATTTTCTTTTGTATTATCTTCGATTCCGATAACGCAAAGCTCGCTTACACCTCTGTCGCGAAGGACCGCGCAGACGGTAACGGAAGCTCCGCCCGTACCGAAAACGATAGCCTTTTTGCCTTTGGGCTCTATACCCGAGGCGGTTATCATGTGATCAAATCCAAAATAATCGGTATTGTAGCCGTAAAGCTTACCGTTTTTTCTTACCACAGTGTTTACAGAGCCGATAGCGAGAGCTTCTTGCGAGATAACGTCAAGAAAGGGCATGACCGTCTTTTTGTAGGGGATCGTGACGTTATAAGCATCAAGCGTACCGTTTTTTACGAAATTTTCAACACCGTTTGGTTCTACCTCAAAAAGCTCATACGAATAATCTGCAAGCTCGCGGTGTATCTGCGGAGAAAAACTGTGTCCGAGATGCTCGCCGAGAAGTCCGCACTTCATGTGGGAATATCCGCTTTTCATTATATTACCTCCGAGTAAGAGCCAAGATAGGTAAATTCGTCGCACTCGGCTTCAAGCTCCGAGAGAAGTCTTGCAAGCTTTTCGGAATAAACGGGAGCTTCAAGGTCAAAATAGAACATGAATTCAAAATCACGCTCGGGTATGGGGCGGGATTCGAGCTTCAAAAGGTTTATGCCGAGCGCATTAAAGCGCGCGAGCATACGGTAAAGCGCACCCGGACGGTGAGGTGTAACGATCATAAGGCTGGTTCTGTCAGCACCTGGATATATCTCCGTCTTGTTCGTAATACAGATAAAGCGAGTGTGGTTGTTTCCGCTGTCCTGAACGGAGGAAGCAATTACGGAAAGACCATATTGCGAAGCGCAGGAGCGAGAGGAAAGGGAAGCAATATCTTTTCTGTCGGACTCGGCGACCATCTGCGCCGCCTTTGCCGTGTTTTCCACGCGGGTTATTTTTACGTCCTTGCCAAGCGTTGCAAGGAAACCCGCGCATTGACTTATCGCCTGCTCGTGAGATACTATCTCCTTGATATCCGAGAGCTTAACGCCCTTTTTAGCCATCAAGTTATGGTCTATCTTGATGCGTACAGTGCGTACTATCTTGAATTTTCGGTCTATCATAAGGTCGTAGACCTTTTTGACAGAGCCCGCGGTACTGTTTTCTATCGGGATAACGCCGTAACGGCAAAGACCCGATTCGATGGCGGAAAATACGCTTTCCCAAGTTGTAAAAAACATTATGTTGGGAGCGCGGAAAAGCTTTTCCGCGGCTATCTGCGAATACGCTCCCTCAACGCCCTGACAAGCGACAGTCGCGCGTTCGGGGAATATCTTCGATGTGTTTTCAAGCGCGTTGGTTATCTCTCTGTAAAGAGCGCTTTCGCCGTCGAGCTTTTTGTGCTGATATGAGCGTGAAAGCTCAAGTATCGTCGAATAAAGAGTGCGCGAATATTCCTCGAATTCATCACCCGAAAGCTCGGATATCTTGTTTAAGAGAGCGCGCTCACGCGAAGCGTCAAGCACCTGCATACCGTTCTGACGCTTGTATTCCGCTACCTCTGCCGAGGTGTTCATACGGCGAATGAAAAGGTCAACGAGTTTACGGTCGATCTCGTCTATTCTGTTGCGAAGTTCTGAAAGTTCCATAGATTTTTCCTTTTCGCTGTTACATAAAATGGTTGAAATATAAACAAATTGCGGTTTATCGGGGAGTTTGAATTATTAAAATATCGAGAATAAAAGTAAACGGTTAGTATCAAAGGCTTCTCCAGCGGAGAAGCTGTCACCGAAGGTGACTGATGAGGAGAGCAAATTATGTATAGGCTAAACGGCGATCTCCTCATCCGTCTTTTGCTTCGCAAAATCCACCCAATGTCCGACTTG
>SVUA01000043.1 GCA_015063485.1 Oscillospiraceae bacterium
CAAAGAATATATCGAAAACCGCGTAATAGAAGTGTGTCTGCAAATGCTCACCGACGATAAGATACGCTATATTGCCAAGCGTGTTGCGGAGGAATGTAACAAGAGTCCCGACAACCTTTCGATAAAGAAAATCAAGAAAGCTATCAAAGAGGTCGATACCGCGATTGAGAATCTTTGGAAAGGTATTGAGCAAGGACAAGCGGTGGATATGCTGACCGAGCGCCTTAACCGCCGCCAAGCCGAGAAAGCCGAGTTAGAAGCGCAGCTCGCAATTGAGAATAACAAGAAGATCTGTCTGACCGAAGCGCAGATATACGCCTTTCTCGATTTTATCTGCGAAATGCCGATGGACGACGTCAATAAGCGCAGAGCACTCATAAACATCTTCGTACACTCGGTTTATCTGTACGATGACCATTTCACTATAATCATCAACGCAAGCAAGAAGCCTTTGAGCATCGACAATATCCCGCTTGACGAGATTGAAGAAGCCTTTGAAGGCGAAAATGAAGGAAAGGAGGGGTGTTCGTCTATGACGACACCTGCTCCACCAAAATAAAAAAGCCCCTCGGGGCTTTTTTATTTTGGCTGACCCATAAAAACGGGAGTCGAACGCAGTGAACAAAATGACCCGGCGGGTCGTTTTGTGAACGGTGACCGAAGATTTTTGCGAGACGTTACATAAAATTAAATCCGAAACGTCGAGCAAAAATCAAGAACGACTCCCCTCAAACACGGCAAATCCGAACTGTTTCGTTACGGCGGAACTGTTCGGGTTTGTTTTTTACTTTGATTATCCATTTTATAAAGTTTACTATCCCTCTGTTGACAATGAAAGCGTTTTATGATAAAATCATTTTGAAATATAACAAATCAATAAAATGCCAATATCCGTAAAATATAAAAAAGGAACTAAACCGTATGAAATATCAAAAACTTATATTTCTCCTTGCTGTTATCTTCGGTACGATCACAATGCTCGTATCTTGCGGCAACTGTAACGATTCAGCCGCCTCTGACACTACAAAGAGCTCAAGCACTCCGCCGATTGCCACGGGTATTGAGGTCAAAGGTCTCCCTGAGAGCGGCATACTCGAATATCACATTGGCACTTCACCCGACCTAAGCGGCTTGTCCGTGCGTGTGCTTTTCAGTGACGGCACAGCTAAAGAAGTTCCTATGACCGAAAAAATGCTCATAGACTTTGATCCTACGCTTGAAAGTCAGGTCGTCACTGTTCAATTCAACAATTTGACAACCACCATCAACATGCGTGTTATGCTCCGCACAGAGCTGATCGATGCCTTTGAAGCGGCCTGCGCTGCACTTGCGGACAAGAACTCTCTCAAGCGTTCAGACCTCCCTGCTCTGCGAGAGGTAAACTCCGCCTACAACGCACTCACAGCACGAGAGATCGAAGCGGCGGATACAAAAGCAAAAAACGACTTTTTTGCTATGTTGACTGCTATGGACCGCGTTTTGGGTTCGATATATCTCACCGATGCTCCTCTTGTTATGCGTGACACTTTCACCACCAAGTCTTACGATTGGAAAGCCACCTTTATCACCAATATAGCCGAATGGCAATCGAGGAACGGAGTACTCTTTGCCGATCAGCTCACCTATCACGATAACGGCACATCCTACCTCGTTTACAACAAAAAATACTCACGTATCGACGGTGTTACCTGTGATGCGCGGCTTTCAAGCGATGGCACTTTCGTAGGTCTGTGTGTCGGTATTCATGATATCGGATTTTACTATCCACGCATCAACATCTCCTCAAGCGGCAAACTGCGCGCTGAGCTTTATCAGTACCGCAACGGTGCTATGCAAAGATTGGGATACGCCGATCTCACAGCCGACAGCCACTCGAATGAATCATGGTATAATCTTGCTATCTATTTTAAAAACGATAATGTTTGCTTCGCCGTAGACGGTAAAACTGTCTGCGTTATCTCGGCAAACGGAGATGATAAGTACAATAGCGGAGGTGTCGGCTTCCGTGTTATTCGCGGCAATGGTGAGTTTGACAACTTTACGGTCTACGGTGTGGAAGCAGAAGAGCCTGCGAGTGTGCCGACCACATTTACCGACAGCTTTTCGGATGAGACGATCGGCGCATCTCCGAATTACTGGATCGAATCGGTAGACCGTGATGATTGGAAGGTAGCCTCCATAGGCAACAAGTCCGCCTACGGCACGGCTGCCACCGATAGCCTCTCTCAAACCTGGCTGCATGGATTCTCTAAAGATCCCATTTTTAAATCCTCACTCTATGTAAAGGCAAACACCCCCAACGGACAAGTCGGTATTGCCGTTCGTATGAATATTGACACCGCATTTCTAATGGCGGGGTACGACTTTAAGGAGGGAAAATGGTTCATCTTTGCGACGCAAGGTCCCGATTTCCCAACGCAAAAGTTCTATTCTCCCTCGGCATCTTTCGGCCTTGAGACTTGGTATGAGCTTGAACTTATCGCAATCGGAAATTCAGCAACCCTCAAAGTAAACGGTTCTACTGTTATAGAAGCCAACGGCACAATAGCCCATAACTGCAAAGGACGCGCTGCCCTTTTTGCAAACGGTGTTGAAGCATATTTCACCGATATTACTTACGTAATGACCGAAGGCAGTCATGTTCAGGACGGACTTATCGAATATACGATCCTCCCAAACACCTTCCACAACTGCGCCGAGATCGAAGAAGCACCGAACGGTCACCTCGTCCTTGTCGCTAACAAAGATGTTCTTATCTCCACCGATAAAGGTCTGACCTTTACCAACAAAAACGCCTCCGCCTATGCGGATTCGCGTTACGGTGGGTACTCCACGATCATCAAGCTCCATGACGGCAAATATATCCGTGTCTTGTCCGATATGCAAATCGATCAGTCAAACGATCTGAAAAATTGGACAAAGCTTAGCTCGATCATTCCCGCTTCCGAGCTAAAGGACGGTTACGGTAACATAGTTGCCATATATCACGTCAATACAGCTACCGAGATCAAGCTCTCAAATGGTACTTACCGCCTGTTTATTCCGTTGGCATTCCGCAAATATAATGCCAATGGCTCGATCATCGGTCACAATACCCGTATCTTTTACAGCGATAACGGCGGTATGAGCTGGAGAGAGTCGCAAAACTCTGTCAAAGATATCTACCCCGACTATGACGATAACACCTCTTGGGCTGAATCCAAGGTCGTCAACTGTACCGACGGCACGCTTCGCCTCTATTATACGCGCAATAAGGTAGGACATATAGCCTATACGGAATCGCATAATAACGGCGTTTCCTGGACGGGATTTTATACCTATGACGAATTTGCCTGCTCCATGTCTTCTTTCGCCGTTTATCCCGATCCTAAAGATCCATCTATCTGGTACATGGTATTCGTCAACAACCCTCCGTATGTAAACGGTTTGATCTACCCGCGTTCTCATCTCGTCCTTATGCGCTCCGAAAACGGAAAGGATTGGTCTGAGGTGCTGGATCTTGATTTTGTTGAAGAGGTAGGTATTGCGGGTAAGAGTCACAATATTTATCAGTTCATCGATCCCTCACTCTACATCAATGACGACTACGTCTACATCACTTACGGACGTTCCCTGTCGGCAGATGAGAGTGCTCATAATCAGCAACGTATTGCCTATATTCGCATCGACCGCGAAAAGCTTAATATGTAAAGCCTAAAGGCAGAAAAATTCTACTCATATTGGGTAAACAAAAAACTTCTGTGACAGAACGATTCTGCCACAGAAGTTTTTTCTTCGGTTACTTTTCTTTTAACCCAAAGCAACCATACTAAATACGAGTGCAAACAGTGCGACCGTTTCACAAAGACCGACGACAGTAATGTACTGTGAAAAGCCCTTGCCCGTTTCAGCCAACGCGTCTGAACCTGCCGCGCCTGCTTTACCCTGGTAGATAGCGGAAATTGCCATAGCAAGACCCGAAGCGATTCCAAGACCGAGCAAGAATGCGGGGTCTGCGGAAGACGCCTTCATCTGCTGCATCAAAAGGAAGCCGTAAATGGTCTGTGTCAAGGGTGCGCCGGCAAAGACGGTCAGTATAAAGGGAGCTGCCTTATTGCTCATATAGCACTTTTTCCATGCTCCGATTGCTGTCTGACCGGAAATACCGATTCCAATACCCGAACCTATTGCGGCAATACCCATTGCCAACGCTGTTCCCAATGCTCCTAAATTCATGATAATAATTCTCCTTTATATTTCAATATAATCAAATTTATTCTTCAAAAGGCTTAAATTTATGCCCACTCCACGACATATCAAGATGCGAGGAAAATTCCAAAGTGTTAAGTCTTATTCCGTGAACGATGACAGACAATACGTTCAATATCATATTAAGTCCGTGTCCGAACACGAGTAAGAAGATAGCGAGTACCATAAACATCGGCTTGGCGATCAGAGGCCCTGCCAGCTCGTTTACGGTTGCGGAAATTGCCGCGCCCGCAAGTCCGACTGCCCAAAGACGTATATACGAAACGATATCCGAAAATACGTTTACCACGCCAAGCAAGACAGACACGATATTGGTAAGACTTGTAAGGATAGATCTTACTATGCTGCCCTCATAATTAGAGAACACGAAGCTTACAACAAATCCCACGCCTATCATTGCGATAGCGACTATACCTACGGGAATTCCGCCAAGAACCAAGCCAAAGCTGAATACCTCAGCGTTTACGACAAGGCTGAGAACCAGATAATAAATTCCCAAAAGCTGGAATATCGAACCGATATCTCCGAGTACCTTTAGAGACTTTCTGTTTCTCACAGCACCCTTGATATGCGCTACCGTAAGCTGAATGAGTGCCAACGAGAAGCAGAATATCTGAAGGTTCTGCGCAGTAGTAAGTCCTACTCCCTCAGCACACCACGGCAAAGTCCAAAGCTTATCCGCGTACACGTTAGAGATCACGGGAACAGACAAGGATCTGAGCCATTGCGGAAGCTGATCGGCCGCGAGTCCGAACCAAGTACAAGTAAGCATACCCCACAGCACCGTCGACAATCCGAGAAGTCCGACAAGCAAAAACGTTGGGGGGATCTCTTTTTTGGAAGCTATCGATCTTACGATCGGAATAGCCGCGATAGCGGTAATGAGCAATCCATATCCGCCGTCTCCGAAAATAATTCCGAAGAAGATGAGTATAAACGCCAAGAACCATGCGGAAATATCATACTCGAAATATCCCGGAACTGTTCCGAGAAAGTCGGTCAGAGGATAAATAAGACTTACGAACTTATTGTTTTTGAGCTTTGTAGGAACGTCGTCCTCCTCGGTCGGCTCTTCGACAAGAAGTCCCCAAGAATTTTGGGCTGCGACGTTTTTCAATCCGTCAAGATTTTCCGCCTCAATATATCCCTTAAAATAAGCAACCGAGATCTCCTGCGCTTTATCAGCGGAAAGCACCTCGCTTTCCATACCCGTAGCGTAGATCTCAAACTCTATTTCCTTTTCCGTCGCCTTTATTGCCTTTTTGAAGCTTGCGGCGCAGCCCGCGTAAGAAGCTATCTTCTTGTCGATCGCCTCTATGCGCTCGGTCGATTCGGAAATTTTTCGTTTGATATCATTAGTGGATATCTGCGGCAATGCCAAACGGTAATCGCTCATCGAAGAAAGGACATCTTCGCTGTCTTCAAGGTCGGACTCAACCAACATGAATTTGACCGAAGCCTTGGTAGTTTCAAGTCTGACAGTCTTTACACGTTCGTCGAGAGAATCGTACTCTGCCTTGGACATCTCGTAAAAGGCTATCTTGATTCCCTTTTGCGAGAGCTCTTTCAAGCTATCAAGATCGATCTCGCCCCAAGCTTTAAGTCGCTCAAGCTCTGCGTTAAGAGCTGCGCGTTCAGCCTGACATCTCTTTTTCTCATCGTCAAGAGATGCGATCTCCTTTGCGATCTCCAAAACCTCTGCCGTATCTACGTCCTTTGGCTCTGCGTTTTTGTTTTTACCCAATAAGAAAAGCGAGCTTTCAAGCAAAGCAACGCTCTCATTAAGCTGTATAAGCTTTTCGCCCGAGCCCTCAGCTATCTCAATGTGGACGATTCCTAATTTGCGAAGCTTTTTGAGTGTTTCTTTTTTCTTATCTCCCATGATTATGAGAGATACTTTTTTCATAGGCACTATCATAATGAATAAACCTCCGTCTCGGAGACTGCAGCATTACGAAGAGCTATCTTGCGTTTTGAAATTTTGGAACGCACGACAGCGCTAACCTGTTGGTCTGCCATATAGATCGATATTTTTTTAATATTCGCCTCTGTTTCGGGGATCTTTACCTTTTCAAACAAGTTAACTCTCTGCGACGTCGACATAAGCTCTGCCTCGAGAAGTCTTACCTGTTCGTCCAACACCTCCGCCTCAAGATCAAGCGATATCGCTTTCTCCATATGGTTTGCGGCTATGTCTACCCAAAGAGGAGTGTCGTAAAAATCGTAGTCCCCTCTCGAAAAATCCGCCCCTTCAAAAACGGGAATATCAACGCCCGCAATATTTCCTTTTCCCTTGCGAATATTGCTGACCGTTATTATGCCATCGGGAAATGCGTCTTTTTCGCTAAAAACAGCTATCCAATCCCTAAATCCGTGTTCAAGCTCTTCCTTTGCTTTTCTTACGGCTTTAGCCTTGGCTTCGATAGTTCGTATCTCGGATTGGAGCTGCTGCTTTTTGAGAGTCAGAGTAGGCAAATATCTGCGGTACATTTTGAGCGCGTCTTTTTGTACCTTTAACTCGTTTTTAGTTAGTTTGATTTTTGCCAAAACCACAGTCCTCCTTACTTTTCAGGCCAAAATTCATCAGTAAGTTCTGACTTGATTCCGGTTTCGTCCTTATCAAAGCAATCCGCGAGGATCTCCCAACCTAAATCAAGAGCGCCTTCAAGCGGCAGATTGACCGAAAGAGCCATAAGCTTGGTCTCGAAAAGCTCACCGTATTTAAGGAGCTTCTCGTCCCAACGGTTCATGGCAAAGCCCATGTTCTTCTTTTCGATCGTTTCCTTGAAAGAAGAGTACAAGCGGATCATCGCGTCCATAAGAGCGCGGTGGTCTTTTCTGGTCTTGCCGTTTACGTTCTGCTTAAGTCTGGAAAGAGAACCGAACGGCTCGATACGGCCGCCTTTAAGGTAATACTGACCCTCGGTAATATATCCCGTGTTATCGGGAACGGGGTGAGTTACGTCATCACCGGGCATGGTAGTGACCGCCAAAACGGTAACAGAACCCGAGTTTGCAAAGTCGACCGCCTTTTCATAACGGGACGCAAGCTGAGAATAAAGGTCTCCTGGATAACCACGGTTTGAAGGAACTTGTTCCTGAGTAATTGCGATCTCCTTCATGGCGTCCGCAAAGTTGGTCATATCGGTAAGGAGCACAAGCACGTCCTTATCCTGAAGAGCAAACTGCTCCGCAACCGCGAGTGCCATATCGGGTATCATCATACATTCAACTGTCGGGTCGGACGCGGTATGAATGAACATTACCGTCTTGCTAAGCGCTCCGCCCTTTGAAAGCTCTTCCTTGAAGTAAAGGAAGTCGTCGTATTTAAGACCCATTCCTCCAAGAACGATAACGTCTGCCTCTGCCTGCATCGCTATACGGGAAAGAAGCTGGTTGTAAGGCTCTCCCGAAATAGAGAAGATAGGAAGCTTCTGCGAAACGACAAGAGTGTTGAACATATCTATCATGGGGATATTGGTTCTCATCATTCGGTTAGCGAGAATACGCTTGGTGGGGTTGACGGAAGGACCGCCTATCGCTTTCATGTTTTCGGTAAGCGCGGGTCCCTTATCTCTCGGCTCACCCGAACCGTTAAATATACGTCCCAAAAGGTCTTCGCTGAACGATACGCGCATTTCGTGACCAAGGAAACGAACCTCGTCTCCCGTAGAAACACCCTGTCCGCCCGCGAATACCTGCAAGGATACGATATCGCCCTCGATCTTGTTGACCTGCGCCAGTGATCTTCCGAAGCGGGTATTGATCTGAGCCAATTCTCTGTACTGAACGTCGGTCGCTCTTACCGTAATAACGCTACCGGTGATGGATTCTATTCTGTTGTAAACCTTATTCATTCTCATTCACCGTCCTTCAATAAGCTCTCTGCGCGAGCGGACAATTTACCGTTGCCCTCGCTATACAGAGCGTCGATCTCGCTCTCTGCCTTCTTAAACGCGTCGCTCTGGAATTCGGTATAGTTCCAGTCGATAAACTTCTGACGCATACGGTTGATAAAGCTACGCGCGTCATCCTTGTTTGCTACCGAGTAATCGCTTCCCAAAATATAGATAAGCTTATCGGTAACGTATCTCTGACGCATAGTGCCGCTGTTAGCGTCTACCAAGTCAAAGGAGTTTTGCTGCAGATAAACGGCATCAAGCATTTCGGATTTCAAATAGGTCGTATAATCGGAAAGAGTTGTTCCCTCTTCTCCGACGACCTTCATCATCGAGCCTATCTCGTCGCCGTGACGGAGAATGCTCTTACAATATTCGGATTTCTTACTGTCAATAACACTTCTATACTTCGACCAAGAAATAAGGGGATCGATAGCGGGATACTTTCTCGCATCCGAACGCTCACGCGAAAGTCCGTGGAAAGCTCCTACGACCTTCAGTGTCGCCTGAGTTACAGGCTCTTCGAAGTTTCCTCCCGCGGGAGATACCGTTCCGCCTATCGTGACAGAACCCGTGCTGCCGTCGGGCAAACGAACGTATCCTGCTCTTTCATAAAAGGCAGCGATATAAGATTCAAGATATGCGGGGAACGCTTCTTCTCCGGGGATCTCCTCAAGTCTTCCCGACATTTCTCGGAGAGCCTGCGCCCAACGGGAAGTCGAGTCTGCCAAAAGGAGAACGTTGAGTCCCATCTGACGATAATACTCGGCAAGAGTAACAGAGGTATAAACAGACGCCTCACGCGAAGCAACGGGCATAGACGACGTGTTACAGATAATGATAGTTCTCTCCATAAGCGAACGGCCTGTTTTGGGGTCGGTAAGCTCGGGGAACTCGGTCAAAGTCTCAACGACCTCTCCCGCACGCTCTCCGCATGCGGCGATTATTACTATATCAACGTCCGCGTATTTCGAGGTAGTGTGCTGAAGCACCGTCTTTCCCGCGCCGAAAGGACCGGGGGTACAGTACGTTCCGCCCTTTGCTACGGGGAAGAAAGAGTCGATAAGACGAACCTTTGTCTCCATAGTCTCAACGGGAGCAAGTCTTTCGCTGTAACATTTGATAGCGCGCTTAACGGGCCACTTGAATGACATAGCGACCGATATATCGCGTCCGCGCTCGTCGGTCAAAACGGCAACCGTCTCCTTTACGTTATACTCGCCCTTTTCTACTATAGATTTTACGGTATAAGTTCCGAGAAGATAAAAGGGTACGAAGATCTTATGCACGAAAGCTCCCTCGGGAACAGTTCCGATGTGTTCGCCCGCGCGTACAACGTCGCCAACCTTTGAGGTAGGCGTGAACTCCCACTTCTTCTCGTTGTCAAGTCCGTCCGCGTAGTTTCCGCGCTCCAAGAACCAGCCCGCCTGCTCCGCAAGGACGGGAAGCGGATTCTGAAGTCCGTCGTATATCTGACCGAGCAATCCGGGACCGAGATCGGCAGACAGCATATCTCCCGTAAATTCTACTTCGTCTCCGCATTTGATACCGTCGGTCATTTCGTAAACCTGTATTTGCGCTACGTTGCCTCTTATACGGATGACCTCGCTCTTGAGCGAAGTTTCTCCGACTTTAACAAGGCATATTTCATTCATGGAAACGCTGCCGTCAAATTCAACTGACACCAAGTTTCCGTTTATGCTTACAACCTTTCCTATATTTCCGGTCATTACATTGCCTCCATATCATCTCCATTTAAAATGGAGTTATAAATATTTCTGTACGCTTCCTCTCCCGCGTCCGTATCAAACTGTCTTATACGGAGAAGCAGCTTTAATCTGAGTCCATAATAGAAAACGTATTCTTCCGAAAAGCTATCCATTGGTCTGAGAGATTCCAAAAGCTCCAAGCGATAGCGGTTAAGATATTTTTCCGCTTCCATTGGATTTTCTATTTCTATTGCGTTGCTTGCCGCCTTGATGTGCTCAATGGGCAATATCTTGTCTCCCGTATCAAACGGCTTCTTCATTTTTTCCGCTCTGACTTTTCCGAGCGCATAGCGCAGATATCGTTCGCTTTCGTTCCAAGCTTCGACCAAGCTTGAACCAGAGCCTTCACTGTTTCTTGGCGGTGAAAGCGTCAGCTTTTTAATTTCATTACGCGCTTTTTTACCCAAAAAAGAATCGCATAGCTCACAGAACCGCTCCTCTGTTATCGGGATCGGCGAATTTTCACTTACTCCGTCCAAAGACGGCAGTTGTGAAATCAAATAATATTCAGCCATACCTTACTCTGCCTCTTTCAAAAGCTTTGTAACCTTGGGACTGAGATAGTTGGAAAGCATATCAACGACTGCGTCCGCAGAGTAATCGTAATATGCGCTGCCGTTATTTACGGCAATACGGAAGCCTCCGTCAAAGTTGTCGTTTGCCTTGAGAGTAACTCCCCCCAGGATTTTCTCCTTTACGCCCGCAAGGATAAGCGCCTCAAGCGCTTCAAGGTCTTTGCCGTTCAAGATAACCGTTATATCCTCGGCATCGGGTTTAGCCGCCCAATTTTCAACGATGCTTACTATAAGCCCAGCCAAAGACTCGGACGAATAAACAGCGGTTACGTTTTCTCCGACTACCGCGTCGAGTTCTCTCGCAATGCTTTCTCTGAACGAGATAAGCAGGTTTCGTCCTGCCTGACGGATAGCGTCCTCGCTCGACTTGACCATGCGCTCGTTTTCGACCTTGGCTTTTGCCAATATCTTCTCAGCCTGTGCCTGAGCGTCAGCGATGATTTTTTGTGCGTCTGCCTTTGCCGTGTCGATTATGCTCTTGGCTTCCGCCTCGGCTACCGAAACACCGTCTTTTTTGATCTGCTCGATAAGTTCCTGAAGTTGTACTTCCATAATGTTATCTCCTTTTTTGTATTAAATCGTATTTAATTGCTAAAAAAAGCATAAGGGACACAACGTCCTATACAGTCAGCCAATTCCCTTATTTATTATAATCATACCTATTCATTTTAACACTTTAATCATTATATCACACTTAGTTTTTTTCGTCAATACATTTGTTAAAAAAACCACAAATTTTTTTAATTAATTATAAAAAATGATCAATACTATCAAAAGAAGAGGTGAGCCGTTTTTATCAGGCTCACCGTTTCTTTCCTATTATTTATTATTCATTCTCCGCAAGAACGGTCGGAGCGTACTTATGCGTAGTAAGCGAAAGCATAGTATAGCTTTTCATAACGCCATTGTGCGTTTTCAGCATCAAAAGCTTTTTGTCCAAGTCCTCGACCGAAGCTGCGCAGACCTTCAAAAGACAATCGTATTCTCCGGTAATGGCGTAACATTCAAGAATATCGAGGTCACTTCCAACGTATTCAAAAAACGTTTCGGTATGTTCTACCGATTTCAAGACGATAAGGACGAACGCGACGATAGGCTTTCCGACCTTTTTGTTATCGGTGATGATAGTAAAATTTTTAATTATTCCCTCTTTTTTCATCGACCGTATCCGTTTGTTTACGGCAGGAACGGAAAAATGCAGCTTCCTTGACAACTCCGTCGCGGTAACATCAGCGTTTTGAGACAATTCGCGTATGATATTGACATCTATTTTATCCATAACGTCCTCCTTGCTTTATTTTAACTATATTTTAGCTTAAAAAATAAAAAAAGTCAATAATTTATACAAAAAAGAAAAAATTTTAACTAAATTATCAAAAATGTTAAAAACAGATTTTGTCATTTATCCATTGCAGCTTTAAAAGTATTATTATTTACCAAATCGCGCGGTAAACTCAAAAATTCCGATTTGACTTATAAATATAAAAAATGATATAATTGTAAAAAAGTTACGTGTTTGTAATATAAATTTTAATTTGCTGGGGAGGACGCGATTACTTTCTTTTTCGCGAAAAAGAAAGTAATCAAAGAAAAAGCAATACAAAAAATTATTATGTACCCATTATGGCTATGCAAAACCTTATTTTTGAAAGTTTTTTGAGGGAGTTTGAGGGAACTTTTTTGAAAAAAAGGTCCCTCATCGCGTCCCCCGCGTCCCCGACTAACCGCAATTTGTTTAATTCAGATCAAGCTAAAAATTTTTATAACAAAACAAAAAATTAAAGAAAGGTAACAAAATGACAACGATCAGAATCGACACAAGCAAAGCTCTCGGCAAGATAAAGCCGATGCACGCCGTAGGACAACCGCCCTTTACGGGAGGCTTCCTCAAATTCGACTTCACTCACATGAGACATTTGACCAACGCAAAGATCCCTTATTCCCGTCTGCACGACGTAAGAGGAGCTTTCGGCAGCGGCCGATTTGTCGATATCCCCAACATATTCAGAGATTTCGATGCCGACGTTGACGATCCCGCGTCCTACGATTTCGCGTTCACCGACGTGCTTATAAAAGAAATGTATTCGTACAACGTAAAGCCCGTTTTCCGTCTTGGCGTTACCATTGAAAATCAAGCTAATATAAAGCCCTATCACATATATCCGCCCAAGGATTTCAAAAAATGGGCGCGTATCTGCGAGCATATCGTCCGCCACTACAACGAGGGCTGGGCAGACGGCTTCCATCATAAAATAACCTATTGGGAGATATGGCCCGAGCCTGACGGTAACCCGAGACTTGAGATAAACCAGATGTGGAGAGGTACTCCCGAGCAGTTCTACGAGCTTTACGACGTTACGGCAAAGCATCTCAAGGCTTGCTTCGGAGACACGATAAAGGTCGGTGGATACGGTGCAGCTGAGCTTTGCGGTATCTTCTACGACCCCGAAAAGTTCGGTATAAAGTTCAGAAAGTCCGAGCCTGACGCGCTCAAAGAAAAATACGACTACCGTATCGTATTCTTCAACGGATTCCTCAAATACATAAAGGAACACGGCTCTCCTATGGACTTCTTCTCATGGCACAGCTATCGCGGTGTATCCAAGACTGTGGCAATGGACGAATACGTACATAAAACTCTTTCCGAGTACGGATACGGCGACGTTGAGATACATATAAACGAGTGGAATAACGCTCCCGCATTCGTTCCCGAAAATCACGGAAGCTCTTTTGCGGCGTCCTCGGCGGCTGCCATGATGCTTGCGCTCCAGAACGGACATGCCGATATGCTTATGTATTACGACGCAAGAATTGAGGCTACTGCTTACGGCGGATTCTTTACTCCATTCACGAATGAGCCCACCGCTACGTATTACTCTTTCGTCGCGTTCGGTAAGCTCTACGAGCTCGGAACACAGACCGAGACGGTTATCGACTGCGACGCGTACGGATTCTACGCGGTATCCGCGACCAACGGTAAGAGAAACGCGCTTATGATCGTGAACAGAACGGGAGAAACGCAGGAGCTCAACATCGAGGGCGTTGACCTCTCCGACGCGAGATATTATATCCTTGAC
>SVUA01000044.1 GCA_015063485.1 Oscillospiraceae bacterium
AGACGGAAAAAGGGAAGAGTACTGTCGTCGACACGATCAAATTTGGGAATCTATGAAGCAGGTCTTAAAGTCTGCGGGAATATGCAACTACTCTATTTGGATAGTTGATAATGATATTTTCGGATACGTACCGCCGCTAACGCTGGACGGTTTGACGGGGGTCATGTACAGCATCATTTCGCAGCCCTTGATCGTTCTGAAAGTTCCGCGATAGTCATCACCCGTATTTTCGTTTCCGTCCACATTCTTTCTTTGAATGATTACGGTTACGGGCACTTCCTCACCATCAATGTTCAGCGACAGCGCTACACCGAAGAGATCTTGGATCAATGCCGTATCATCGTCCAGAATCTCCCAAGAACTGACTACGTTTCCAACGTAGCTGGGGTGCGACCAGTTATCATTCATTGCTTGGGAGAGCTCCTGATATTCTTGTGGATCGTTGAGTATCTCGGGGAATCTCGTTAGCAGTCCGGAAATCGCCGCTTCACCACCGCCCGTATCCTCAGGGTCGGGTTGTGTTGTAGAAAAATAATAATTTATAATAGAGAATAGCTCTTTACTTGCATTGTTAACGTCAACGCCATCCTTAAAGCTTGCGTTGACCGTAAAGGTCTTTTGCTCTCCCGCTTTGAGCTCATCGCCTTTTTTGAGAGTCTCATCTACTACGTCAAGCACTATATCATCGTTACTGTACGCCACCGTATCACCGCTTTCGTTTGTATACGTGCCGTGGATCATAGAATGATAATAGTAAGAATCGGTTGTGTTATTAAATACCGTGATAGTAAAGGAGGCTTCGTATATACCGCTTGCATTTTCTCTTAAGGTAAGATTACTGGTAACGATAGTACCCGAGTATGCAAGCGTTGCGGGATCCAAGTAGTTTCCACCGCCGACACTCGTAATAAAGAGCGCCTTCGGCGGTTCGGCTTCTACGTTGCCGTTGATCACTACATTTCCCGATACAGCAGCATAGCCGACGCACGTAAATAAGCACATCAAAGAGAGTGAGATACCTAATATGGCTTTTATCCACATTTTCATTGTAAATCACTCTCCTTTCTTGTGTTTGATATTTAATCGTTTTCCTCGGAATCCTTTTCCTCGGGTGTGATCATCGCGGTAAATATCTTTTCCGCTTTACGGCGGACTACACCGATGATCTTTTTCAGTGGATGATTCAGTGTTGCGGGATCGACCTTATAATTTCCACGGGCAACCTCTGCCTCGCGGACTATCTCTTTGTCACTTTCCACGTCACGAGTTGGAACGAGAACTACGTCGCCTTCCTCCACAGTGTTTCCGTCGGGATCGTAACGGTAGGTCCTATGCGTTCTTTCTTCCCAAAAGATATCGATGGCTTCTACCGTGTTTTCGTCTACGGTTTCTTCCTCTGCTGTTGGAATCGAAGCAAGAATATCTTCGACCTCGGAAACAGTGTCTTCAATCGGTTCTTCAGCATTTTCTTCCTCGATATCTTCTTCCACGATAGCCACGACCTCGGGAATTTCCTCTCCCTCCGCTTCGATCTCAATTTCAGCGTCCTCAATGACGGTTTCAATCTCGGGTTCGGGTTCAGGCTCTGCCTTCGGGGCAGGGGGGGTTACCACGACCTTAACTACGGGACGAACTACGTTGGTAATGTTCGGTTTTACTATCGTTGTAGGAACAGTCTCGGGCTTAGTCTCGGTCTCGGTTTCGGTTTCGGGCTCGGTATAGCCCTCGACCTTGATCTCATACAGATACAACAGCTTGCTATCTGTCGGGATCATAAACTTCGCGCAGGTCTTGTCCTCATTTTCATACATAAGGATAGGTGCTTGGATCGTATCACGGATCTCAAGCATTTCGTCAAAGGTATTGACGAGAATGGTTTGGTAGCCGTGCGTTTCAAAGAGATTGTTGATCTTCTGAATGTAAGATTTGTACTGAGACAGTATCTTCTTGACACGCGCGGTGTAGGTAACGTCAGGCGTTCTTGTCAGATAAATGAATGCGCCGAGAAGCAGAGCCATCAGAACGTCCACAACACCAAGCACGATAGCGGTGGTCTTAAATACCTCGCTACCCGCGCCTCTTGTGCAGGCGATCATCTTTGCCTCATCATCGGGAACGGCAGACGTCATTTGGATATTGACCGTTTTGGTCGTAAGAGGAATACGAAGCTCGGAAGTGTAATTGTCAACAGCGCTTCCCGAAAAAGCCTCGCAGTCGCTGAGAACATCAACCTCAAGCGTTATCATTGCGTTACACGGAGGTAGCGCAAAAACCATTTAAGAATAACAAAGAAAGGATAATTTTATGAAGAAAAATAATAGCCTCCCAATAGAAAGAGTCACCTTTGAATACGTTGGAACTGACAAGCAATTCAATGAATTTCTGCGCTCGGTCATCCACGATTATGTGACAGATGACAGAACCCTGCCTGAGCAGGAAATCACCGATCATAACGAGCAAAATATTGCTTGATATGAAATATATTTCAGAAGAAAGGAAAAGAAAAAATGAGAGTATGGTTATACTATCGCTTGTCCAGAGATGAGGACAAGGAACTGAACTCACTCACCAACCAAAAGAAAATACTCGTGGACTATTGTGACAGCCACGGATATGAGATCGTCGGTGAGTCATTCGACGATAACGTCAGCGGAATGCACTTCGACCGTGACGGTATCGAAAAAATTTATGAGGAAGTGGATAAGAAAAGCATTGATGCGGTCGTGGTCAAGGACCTATCCCGTTTGGGTAGGCACAAGACACAGACCGCTATTTTTATCGACTATCTCAGGCAGAACGATATCCGAGTGCTGTCGGTAACAGAAAACATCGACACAAGTAACGAGGATGACGAGCTTATTGTTGGATTCAAGGGGATATTCAACGATATGTACTGCCGTGATATCTCCAAGAAGATACGCGCGGGATACAAGCAAAAGCAGAAATCTGGGATAGTCCTTATTCCTCCGATGGGTTACTTCAAGGATAAGAACACCGGAAAGGTGGTTATCGTAGAAGAACAAGCCGAGATCGTGCGACGGATATTCTCACTCTACCTTGACGGATACGGACTCAAGGCTATCGCCAATATACTCAATGAAGAGGGGATAAAATCCCAAGGCTACTATCAGCAGCAGATACTCGGAAAGCGCCTTGGCAACAACAAACCCGAGATTGCACATCGCTTCCTGTGGGAGAATACAGGCGTCAAACGAGTTCTGCAAAATGAGTTCTATACGGGAACTCTCGTCTGCCATAAGTCCTACACAAATAAAATAAATCACGTGAGGAAAGAACTACCTCCCGAGGAACATTATCGACACGAAAACTTTGTGCCTGCAATCATATCAAGAGAGATATGGGAGCAGGCACAATTTTTACTATCCGAAAAGGTCAGAAATAACGTGAGAGCATCAAGCGGAAAGCCTTGTCACAGATACACGGGACTACTCAAATGCGCAGACTGTGGCTCAAGCTTCAGCTGTAAAACAAGGCGGTGGAAGAACAAACCCGACAGATACGAATATGTCTGCAACGGATACCACCGCTACGGCAGTGAAAACTGCACCTCTCACAGAATCGACGAAGCCGATCTCGACAACCTCATATATGCGGAGCTGATGAGCATCAAGGAAGATGCACAAAAGAACTATGATAGTATCGAATCCGACGTCAAGCGTTGGCTGTCGCAGAAGAATATCGCAGAAAAGCGGATACGAGAGCTTACGGCAAAATTGGAACAGCGAAAAAGCGACCAACAGTTGATACTGCTTGAACGTATCCGTGACCGAGAACACGCAAGTGTGTACGATGAAATGCTCGTAAAATGCGATACCGACATTAAGACACTCACAGAACAGATCGATGCGATAAGAAACTTTGAGGAAACTATCCGCAAGAGAAAAGCCGAGATCAAAAGCGGAATCGATATGTTGGACGAGATCATATCCGAGGGAGCTATCAGTAACACGCACCTGCGAATGCTGATAAAAGAGATCCTTATAGCAGAGGTGGACGGAAAGCTGAGAATCAAGATACAGATGAAAGCGAAGTTCAGCTCTCACATTGATTTTATCCCAGACGCTGACGATCCGATGTATCAGAGTATGGGACCTTGTCTGTTAGAAAGGTAAGGGAAAATAAAGGCAGACACGCAACATAAGCTAATGAGTCGTGGTTACGTGTCTGCCAACGATTTTCAAAAGAGAAAAGCCTCGAAAACGTAGTGTTTTCAAGGCTTCCAATGGTGCGGGTAACAGGACTTGAACCTGCACCTCCTTGCAAAGACTAGAACCTGAATCTAGCGCGTCTGCCAGTTCCGCCATACCCGCGTATGAAGTAATAGGTAAGAGTGAATAGTGAATAAGTCGCTCTCGCTATTACGTTTTTGTCCTTTAATTTTTACACGGAGCGAGGTCTCCGAGGCGGGACTTGTAACAAGTCGTTAAGGCGTTCACTGAGTGTGACGATGTGTCACTGAAGTGACACGACCTGAATCTAGCGCGTCTGCCAATTCCGCCATACCCGCATATTAAGTTTTCCTTTAATTTTTACACGGAGTGAGGTCTCCGAGGCGGTGTTTACTTTTCGGTTAAAACTTACTTTTCAGCAAACTCCACCCGAATATTTTATCATACAACTTTTATTTTGTCAATAAGAATTTGAAAAAAGGTCTGAAATATCTGTGAAAATGATCATCACAGATCATACTTCTCGCACGAACAGGCTTTGAGCAGATTGCGCAGGTGGAAATCAAGGCGCATAGGGAACTCAGGTATGCTTTTGCCGTTCGAGTCGGGGAATTTTATCAAGACCTGCTCTATCTGCGCGTCTAATTTTTCTATCTTGAGGTCAAGTGTCTCTCCTTTTGGCACTTCGTAAAAGAAGTTTTCCTCCGAGTTTTCCTTGAGCAGAGATATTACTCTGATATGAAGAACAAGGCGATCCCTCATTTCATAATAAGTCATAAATATAAGATGCGGATATATTACCTCGCCGTCAAGGCGGTGCGAAAGGCGAGTGTTTTTATCGGCGGCAAACGACTTCGTTATATGTATATTGCAATTATAGGAAAGCTCGAAGTGGCGCAAAAAGTCCTTCGCAAAATTCTCCTCCGCGAGTTTTATAAGATTTCGCACGTATTTATTGGATCGCACGTGAAAGATACTGAAAAAGAGAGCGACCGCGCCGATACCGAGCGCGAGGGGAAGCGCCAGACCCTCTTTTGGAAGCTTTGGTATGGACAAAATTATAACGGCAAGAAGCACTCTTGCGCCGTAGGTTATCATATCAAATTTGAGAAAATACAGTATTCCGTTTTTCATGTTTTAACCTCATTAACTTATAAATTATGTTAATCATGTTAATCATGTTAATATTATAGCTTTTATAATTATTCTTGTCAACATTTTTTACCTTGAATTGCATTATTTAGTATTATTTTTTATAAAAAGCAAAAAAATGTTTGCATTTTTTTACAAAGTATGATATAATACAATATAATGCTTTATAATGGTCAAAGAAAGAGAGGTAAATTGTTTTGAATTTTGAACTTTTGGCACTTATAATTTATTTTATTGCGATGCTCACGATAGGAGTATTTTTCTTCCTTAAATCAAAGAGCAAATCGGATAAGGATTACTTCCTTGGCGGAAGATCTATGGGACCTTGGGTAACCGCAATGAGTGCGCAGGCGTCCGATATGAGTGCTTGGTTGCTTATGGGACTTCCCGGAAGCATTCTTGCTTTTGGACTTGGACAGGCATGGATCGGTATCGGTCTTGCTATCGGTACTGCTCTTAACTGGATACTCGTCGCACGCAGACTTCGCCGTTTTTCACAGGCGGCAGGAGATTCTATCACGCTTCCTCAGTATCTTTCAAACCGTTTTGTTACAAAGAGCAAAACTCTTCAGATAGTATGCGCAACGGTTTTCCTTGTTTGCTTCACTGTTTACGTTGCTTCAGCTTTCGTTGCGGGAGCAAATGTGTTCACCTCTATATTTAATGTAGAGAAGAGTACCGCGATGCTTATCTTTGCGGTAATACTTATAATCTATACTTTCCTTGGCGGTTATAAGGCTGTGTGCTGGACAGACTTTTTCCAGGGTATACTTATGCTCGTTGCCGTTCTTGCAGTTCCGATAATAATCGTAATAACCAAGGATCTTGACACCGCTATTCTTGCGAATGCGGTCGAGGTGGACGGAACGACGTATAAGTTCGTATCAAACATCTTCGCGGCATCTCCCAAGGAGATAGCAAACGGACTTGCGTGGGGTCTTGGATATTTCGGTATGCCTCATATTCTCGTTAGATTCATGGCTATCAAAAAGCCGTCCATGGTTAAGAAATCCGCTATCGTTGCGATCGCTTGGGTAGTTCTTTCACTTGGCGCAGTTATCGTTATCGCATACTTTGGAAGAATTCTCGTTGGAAATGAGCTTCTCCTTGAAGGTAAGCAGAGCATGGTATTTATCAATCTTGCAAGAATGCTCTTCCATCCATTTATTGCGGGACTTCTTCTTTCCGCTATCATTGCGGCATCTATGTCAACGGCTGACAGCCAGTTGCTTGTTGCATCATCTTCGTTTACTTCCGATATTTATAAGCCCCTTATCCGCAAGAAAGCTTCCGATAAGGAGACTCTTTGGGTAGGACGCGCGGTCGTTCTTGTGGTTGCTGTAATTGCTTACTTTATCGCAAGCAGCGAGGGTGACGGAGCACAGGCTATCATGAACCTCGTTGAAAACGCGTGGGCAGGCTTTGGTTCAGCTTTTGGTTCTGTTGTTATTTTGTCGCTCTTCTGGCGCAGATTTACATACAAGGGCGCACTTGCGGGCGTTATAAGCGGCGCGGTTGTTGACGTGCTTTGGCTCGCATTCCTTTCTAACGTTACGGGTATTTACGAGCTTATCCCCGGCTTTGCAGTAAGTATGGTAGTGGCTGTTGTAGTAACTCTTCTTGATAAGAAGCCCTCTGATGAAATTACAGCAATATTCGATGAGGCTACCAAGAAGATCGAGGATTGATCGATAAATCAGAAAATAATAAAAGTCTGTTTTATGGAACGCAAAACGTTCTGAAAAACAGACTTTTTCTTTGAAAATATAAGAAAGAACTTGTGGTTTATCGTTAAATAGCAAAACCACCGTCGATACCGATACATTGACCTGTGATGAAGGATGCTTCGTCGGAGGCTAAAAAGGAGGCAAGGGAAGCGACTTCATGTGGTTCACCCATACGGCCGAGGGGCGTTTCCTCGAAAAGAGAGGCGACAGCCTTGTCGTCAAGAGAGGAATTCATATCGGTGCGAATCACACCGGGTTCGATACAGTTGACCGTGATATTCGATGGTCCTAACTCCTTTGCGAGAGCCATAGTCATACCGCGTAGCGCGGCTTTCGTTGCGGAGTAGTGCGCCTCGCATGACGCACCGACCTTGCCCCACATAGAGCCTATCATAATGATACGACCACTCTGCTGTCTTACGAGATAGGGAATGACCTTGCGAGTAACGTAGAACGCGCCCGAAAGATTTGTCGAGAGCATATCGTCCCACTCGGCGTTCGTAACGTCGGACAGGAGCTTAAACTGCGAGATCCCCGCGTTATTTATAAGAACGTCTATTCCTCCCATAGCGGCGATAGCCGTGTCAAGCGCGTCGTTTACCTCTTGCGCGTTTTTGATATCGGCGCGAATAGCAGTCGCGCCGGTTTTGCCAACGAGCGTCGCTGCGGCGTCGGAACTTTTGTTATAGATAAAAGCAACGGTATGTCCGTCTGCGCAAAAACGCTCGACGAGAGCGCGGCCGATACCGCGTGAGCCGCCCGTGATAAAAATTTTCATACGTAAGCCTCCTGAAAAGAGATAAATACTTACTATATTATATCGTAAAAGTAAGCGGAAATCAACACAATTTAAAAAATACTAAAAAATATTCCAAAAAACGAAAAAAGTTCTTGACATTTGAATTGATTTGTGGTATAATTTTGTGTCAGTACGGGTTGCGAAAGTGGCTCGTCTCCTTACCGTATGTAAATTTTGTTTTTGATGCGTACGGTCTTAAGTCCATAGGGAGGTGTAAAAAATGGAAAAGGTAATCAATTCTTACGAGACCATGTTCATCGTAGACGTATCGAATGGCGAAGAAGCTACCGAGGCTACTGTGAACAAGTTCATGTCTGTGATCGAGGCTAACGCTGAAGTCGTTGACGTGGCAAAGTGGGGCAAGCGCCGTCTTGCATATCTTATCAACGATATGCCTGAAGGCTACTACACGGTTGTGACTTACAAGTGCGCACCCGAATTCCCCGCAGAGCTTGACCGTCTGTTTAACATTGATGAAAATGTTATGCGTGCAAAGACTTTCAAGCTTGAGTATGATGCAGCAGAGAAGAAGGCTGCAAAGGTTGCTACCGAAGCTGTTGCAGAAGCAGCTACTGAAGAAGCAGCTACCGAAGAGACCGCTCCTGCAGATGCAGAGTAATTAACGGTTTTGGAGGAAAAACAATGGCAAATTTCAACCTGAATAAAGTCATTCTTGGCGGACGCATCGTAGCTGATCCCGAGCTCAAGCAGACTCCTTCGGGAGTGTCTGTCGTAAGGATCAGACTCGCAATAAACCGTCCTTATTCTTCCAGAAATGGCGAGCAGGCAGAGCAGCAGGCTGATTTTATCGATTGCGTAGCATGGAGACAGAGAGCTGAATTTATTTCAAAATATTTCAGAAAAGGCTCGTCTATCTGCGTAATGGGTAGCATTCAGACTCGCACGTGGCAGGACAACCAAGGACAGAAGCGTTACGCTACAGAGGTAGTCGTAGACGACGCAACCTTCGTTGATTCCCGCAACGATAACGTAGGTGCTCAGTCCTATACGCCCGACGCGTATGGCACAAGCGCACCGTCCTACTCCTCAAATCCAGGAAGTGCTCCGAACTTTGAGGACCACAACACCGACGACGATCTCCCTTTCTGAGACGTTCGCCGTAACTAAAAAAATGACAGGAGGATTCTGAAAAATGGATAGAAACGAAAACACCGTTCGCGCGCCTCGTCCTATGGTGCGCAGAAGAAAGAAAGTTTGCATTTTCTGTGCGGATAAGGTTGATTTTATCGACTACAAGGATTCCGCAAAGCTCCGCAAGTTTATCAGCGAGCGTGGAAAGATCCTTCCCAGAAGAATTTCCGGCACTTGCTCCAAGCATCAGCGTGACCTTAACACCGCTATCAAGCGCGCAAGAGAGGTTGCACTTCTTCCTTACGTTACCGACTAATAGGTAAAAGGGAAGCAATATAAAACGAGCCGAACGACCGTTCGGCTCGTTTTTTGTTAGAAAATATCAATCATTTATTCCTAAAACTTTCATTATCTTTTTTGCGTTTTCCAAAAGATCGTTGCCGTCAAGAAAGGCCGTGATATCTGCGTAATTAGTATATAACGGCATACGCTCTTTATAAAGATCGTCAAAGCTTTTATCGGGGTTCATAAGGACACCGCGTTTTGAAAAGTCTCCGATACGTTTTTTTAGCTCTTCTTTTTGCACGTAGAGAAAAACTACTGTACCGATGGATTTAAGATGTTTCATAGCTTCAGGGTAATAAACAACACTTCCGCCTGTTGCGATTACGGTTTTTTCGGCTATTATTTCGCTGTTTATCTTGTTTTCAAGACGTGCAAAAGCATCAATACCGTCGTCTCGAATGATCTCATATAGCTTTTTGTCCGCGGCATCTTGAATTAAAAAATCAGAATCTATAAATTTATATCCAATAAGTTTGGCAAGAAGAACACCAACTGTGCTTTTCCCGGATCCGGGCATACCAATAAGTATTATGTTTTTCATATTAAACCTTTCAAAAATAAAAAATTTATTATATTTTATTACAAAGTCGAAAATTTGTCAACATGTACGTATAAATTTACATATAAATTTAAAAAAAATCTTGAAAAAAGACTCGGTTTGTGATAAAATAAAACATAACTTATTTTTCTTGAAAAGAGGACAGATACATGAGTATTCGTATTGGTATATTTGGCTACGGAAACCTCGGACGCGGAGTCGAGGCAGCCATCAGACAGAACAGAGACATGACACTTTCGGCGGTCTTTACGCGCAGAGACCCTTCGTCTCTCAAAATAGCGACCGAGGGCGTGCCCGTCGTCCATGTTGATGACGTACAAAAATGGACGGATAAGATAGACGTAATGATACTTTGCGGAGGAAGCGCAACAGATCTGCCCGAGCAGACCCCCGCTCTTGCAAAATATTTCAACGTGGTCGATAGCTTTGATACCCACGCAAAGATCCCCGAGCATTTCGAAAACGTCGATAAGTCGGCAAGGGAATCGGGCAAGGTCGGAATTATTTCTGTTGGTTGGGACCCCGGTATGTTTTCACTCAACCGCCTTTTTGGCGGAGCGGTTCTCGTTGACGGTAAGGATTATACCTTCTGGGGTAAGGGAGTGAGCCAAGGTCACTCCGACGCTATTCGCAGAATTGAGGGTGTAGCCGACGCAAGACAGTACACTATTCCGATAGACAGCGCGCTTGAAGCCGTAAGAAGCGGCTCGAATCCCGAGCTTACGACAAGAGAAAAGCATCTTAGAGAGTGTTTCGTCGTGGCAAAGGAGGGCGCGGATCTTGCGCGTATCGAGAACGAGATAAAGACTATGCCCAACTATTTTGCCGATTACGATACGACGGTTCATTTTATCTCGGCAGAGGAGTTGAAGGCAAATCACTCAAGACTCATGCACGGCGGCTTCGTTATAAGAAGCGGAAGAACGGGATTGGATCTTGAAAACAACCATATTATCGAGTATAGCTTGAAGCTCGACTCCAATCCCGAATTTACGGCTTCTGTCATCGTGGCGTACGCTCGTGCGGCGTATCGCTTGAACGGTGAGGGCGCGTGCGGTTGTAAGACCGTCCTTGATATCCCACCCGCATATCTTTCGGCAAAGGACGGAGCAACTCTCCGTAAAGAATTACTTTGAGGAGGCGTGTTACTTTCTTTTTCGCGAAAAAGAAAGTGGAGTTGCAAGCAACTCTGTCAAAGAAAAAGCAATAAACATAAAACAAGAAAGAAGCCGCAAAATATAGCGGCTTCTTTTTTTACTTAAATGAATCGTTTGAGAGCTGAACTTTCGTTTTAATACATTTGTGCAAGGTCTACAAAACGAAAAGTGCAAGATAAGGAAATTGAACTTGCAAAATTGTGCAAAATGCGGAAAGTTAAATAAAACGAAAAAATTTTCAAAAAAACTCTTGCCAAATAAAAACAAATCGTGTATAATAAGAGTGAAGAAAGCGAAAGGGAGCTAAAAAGCAACCTAAAAAAGCATACTTCAAATTCCGTCACGTTCACTATTTGAGGGTGGCTTGATTTAAAGGAGGACACGCCAATGGCGAGTAATATCGAATCAAATGAAACGTCGCGTAACGGCGTGAGTGCGGTAAAAAGCGTACGTTCCTCGGGAAAAGGAGCAGTACTTATTCGTCTGCAATAAAAAGTAACGCGGATACAAGGATACAGAGTATCAAAAATATAAAAAAGGGGTATGGAGCGTTATATCAGCGTGTGACGAAACGGAGTTTTTGGAGTTGGGAGTTAAAATATAAAATATAAATATAAAATAATATAAAATAAAATATCACACGCACTCACGTAAAGTAGAAAAAACAAATATAATATAGTTAAAAGCAAAGGTTACTGACGTTTCAGTTACCGAGACGGATGCGATAAGTACACGTCGTAACCGTCAGCAAACAGAAAAGACCACCGACATATTATCGGTGGTCTTTTGCTTTTTTTTGGGCATTGAGTTTGCTTTGTCTATATTCATTTGGGAGCATTCCAACGTGTTTTTTGAAAATTTTAGCAAAATAAGATTTATTATTGAATCCGCAATTTTTAGCTATCTCGTAAATACTCATTTCGTTGGCGATAAGAAGTCTTTGCGCCATGCTGCATCTCACCTCGTTTAAATACGAAACGAAAGTCAGTCCTGTTATGGCGTGAAACTCATGAGCGAAATAATACTTGTTCAGTCCAACAAAGGAAGCGATGTCATCTAAAGATATATCTTTATAATATGAGGTGCTTATAAAATCAATGGCTTTTTTTATAGAAAGTTTTATTTTCGATTCGTTATGCGTTAAAGTGGTTTCAACGCTGTGCTTGTGGCAGAGTATCTTCATTATTTGAATGACGGTCGCGCGGATATTTAAAGTGCGGTAAGGAGCGGAAGCGGGAAGCTTCCATTCATGAGATAATTCCTCTAAAAGTTCTAAAAGCTCCGGGTCATAAAAGCAATGATCGAACGAGATGAAATTGGAATCAAATCCATTGGAAACACAAAAGTTTCGGTCGATTATTAAACATCTGGTTGAGAATTTTTCCGATTCTGCGGCAAGGGAGTGTATTTGGTTTGAGTTAATTACCACGATATCGTCAAGCTTTGTATGTATCTGCTCCGAATCGCAAGTTATAAGTCCGTATCCCTCGGTGTTTTGTAATATCTCAATGTTTTCATGCCAATTTATTCCACCGAATTTTATGTTTTTTATAAGAGTTCTGTTTTCGTGATAGATCACGGGTATTTTTGAATCTTGAAGATTATGATTTTCGTAGTATCTCATTTTTGCTCCTTATTAAACAAAAATTTACGCCAAAAAAGCAATATTTTGTTCTTTACAATGCTGTATAATTATTATATAATATAATTAAGTAGTTGTCAATAACAATTTTGTTATGTTTGTATTTGCGATATCGTAATGCTTTAGGCGGAAAATACACAAAGACAGTTGAATAATACATTTACATTTTCAGATACATTATCTATAATTGAAACAGAACAAAAAATAAAAAGGAAAAGGAGAATCTATGAAAACATTACTGAAAAGATGGTGCAACTTAGGGATTTACGAAAAACAGTAAATTTTTGAGCGACACCTTCAAGCGGGGCAAACAAGAAAAGACCACATATAAGGATAAAACCTTGTGTGTGGTCTTTGCTTTTTACTT
>SVUA01000045.1 GCA_015063485.1 Oscillospiraceae bacterium
AAAAAGTCAGTGTTTGTGGGGGTTTTCGGCTCTTCTCGAAAATTATACGCCGAGCGTGGTGATTGAGTCCCGAACGTAGCGCTCTACCAAGCTGAGCCACACCTCGTTATCACTGTCAAATACCTCAATATTATATCACGACCTTTGAACTTTGTCAATACTTTAATCAAAAAATGTTTCACTTCTCTGTTCTTGACTTTACTTCTGATTTATGATATAATTAATCAAATAATTAACGAGTTTTGGCGGAATATTTATAAAAAAACTCATATGTGTTTTAATGAGCTTACTTATGGTCTTTTCATTACAGACACTTATGAATGTGTTGTCAATTATTTTAATGCCGGATTTGATTTTGAGTACATTCTGATTTCCGAATCCTATAACTTTTTCTTTAGGGAAAGACTTATTGAAAAAAATATAATTGTCGGTGTTAATTTTGGTCTGCAAGAAGCACTAAAAAAAGCTTAAGAACAGAAAGGTATCTTAAATGTACGACGTAGCTATTATAGGTACGGGTCCTGCGGGCATATCCGCAGCTCTTACTCTCAAAACCTTAAATAAAAATATTATTTTATTCGGTTCGCCTTCTCTCTCGGAAAAGATACGAAAGGCGGAGCAGATAAACAATTATCCCGGACTCAATGCCATCAGCGGCGAGGGTTTTGCGCGCTCACTTTCAGAGCAATTAAGCTCAATGAATATTGAAATAACAGACCGACAGGTAACGGGAGTCTTTAATATGGACTCTCACTACGGCGTTTTGTGCAATACAGACGTATTTGAGGCGCGCACCGTTATACTTGCCTCGGGAGTTGAGCCTATAAAGGCTATTGCTGGCGAGCTTGAGTTTCTTGGCCGCGGAGTAAGCTATTGCGCTACGTGTGACGGCTCGCTTTATAAGGGCAAAACGATAGCCGTTATATGCGCGTCAAGTGAATACGAGGACGAGGTCGAATATCTTTCGGAGATTGCGCAAAAGGTATATCTTTTCCCTCTTTATAAGGACGTCAGTATCTCTCGTGCAAACGTTGAGCAGATCACCGCTGTTCCACGCGAGATTCTTGGAAATTTCAGAGCAAACAAGCTTATACACTCAAAAGGAGAGCTTGACATAGACGGGATCTTCTTGCTAAAGTCCGCTATCTCTCCGTCAGCTCTCGTCGGAGGACTTGAAGCCAAGGACGGTCACGTCGTTATAGACCGCGATTGTAACACTAATCTCGCGGGACTTTTTGCCGCGGGTGACTGCACGGGCAGACCCTATCAATACGCCAAAGCCGTAGGAGAAGGCAACGTAGCGGCGCACTCTGCGATAAAGTATTTATCACAGCATTAAAAGTAAAAAACACTTCTACAATAACGTAAAACATTAAAAACGCTTTCACATCATTTTGATGCAAAAGCGTTTTTTGTTATTTTTCTTGATCTTTTCAAAAAATTTCAAAACTTGAGACGAAATGAGACACTCCGGTATTTTTTGAGACACGGGTTTACGTTAAAATATACGTGCACAGACAAAGAAGGAGGTAACACATGAACATAACGGAGGACGAAAGTCCTCTCTGCAAAGCTTTTCGTATCGGCACTGCCGACACTCTTCTCGAAGATTACATTTCTTCTTGTATGCAAAAAAGCGACGCAAACGCCGACGGAGAAAAAAAGATCGGTAAGAAAAAAGAAAACGGTTATTGCCGATTTCCGAACATGGCTGGGTTTTGCCGTTATCTCGGAATAGGCATTGACGAGTTCTTGGAGGCATCGACTCATTTCCCCCGTGAAGCCGATAGGCTTCGTGCCGCTCTTGAGGACGAAGCGCTTAACGCCTCCCTATCGCCAACCGTTATTGCCGCCTATTTCAAAAAAAGACTCGGATATGAAAAGGAAAGCTCTAACACCGACGTAGGAATTCCCGAGATACGATTTGAGCACGACGTTTGGGAGGACGGAGAATAATGCCCGCATCCGCAAATACTCCCCTGCTCATCTCGGGCGTTCCTAATGAAAGGCAAAAGCAGTTTTTCGCCTCTCGCGCACGCTTTACCGCATACGGCGGAGCGCGTGGCGGCGGAAAATCGTGGGCTCTTCGGAGAAAGCTTATCGCTATGTGCCTACGCTATGCGGGACTTCGATGCTTACTCGTAAGAAGAAGCATGCCCGAGCTTCGCTCAAATCACGTAATACCTTTCTTAAAGGAGTACGGCTCTATCGTTAGCTTTTGCGAATCCGAAAAATCGCTTCATTTGAAAAACGGAAGCCGAATAGATCTTGGATATTGCTCGACCGACCGAGACGTTCTCAGATATCAAGGTCAGGAATACGACATTATTGCCATTGACGAAGCTACACAGCTTAGTGAATTCAGATTTTCCATCTTCAAGGCTTGTCTGCGAGGCTCGTCGAATTTTCCGAGACGAATGTATCTGACCTGCAATCCCGGCGGTATTGGACACGCATGGGTAAAGCGATTATTTATAGACCGAGAATTCAGAGACGGTGAGGATAGGAACGATTACATATTCATTCCCGCGCGTGTTTTCGACAATACGGTGCTTACGAGCGCAGATCCCGATTACGTGCGCTCTCTCGAATCACTTCCGAACCGTTTGCGCGATGCGTGGCTATACGGAAGATGGGACGTTTTCGAAGGGCAGTTCTTCCCCGAATTCGATCCCTCGATACACGTTTGCAGCGCATCGGATATTCCAAAAAAGCTCACGCTTTTTGCCGCCGTTGACTATGGCTTTGATATGCTTGCCGTTCTCATTATCGGTCTTGACTTCGATGGAAATTATTACGTTTTAAGGGAACATTGCGAACCCGGTCTTACGCTTTCCGAAGCCGCCGAGCGAATCGCTGCTCTTTGCAGAGGCGAATGCGAATACGCGGTCGCGTCTCCGGACCTTTGGAATCGACGGCAGGATAGCGGAAGGAGCGGATTTGAGATAATGCAATCGGTTCGCGGTATGCCGCCAATGATAGCGGCGGACGACAGAAGGATACCAGGTTGGCGAATAGTGCGCGAATACCTTGCCGCAAACGATACGCATCCCACTCTGCGTATCTGCGGCTGCTGTCAAGAGCTTATAAGAACTCTGCCCGCGCTTCTGACCGACTCCGCGCGTTGCGAGGACGCATCGAGCGAGCCTCACTCGGTCACGCACGCCCCCGAAGCGTTGCGCTACGGGCTGATGAGCCGCGTTGCTCCTCCGAAAGAAACGCAGCATGAGTTTATTTTCCGCAAAAAACGAACGCTCTCGCCATTTGATTAAATAAAAATTGTCTGTGCTTGGCAAGAGAAAATCAAACACGTTCGCAAAACGACAAAAAAGGAAGGAAACTATTATGTCATATCTAAAAACAAAAAGTCCCGAAAATGCGGTGTTTGAAGGATTTTCGGGCATTGATACGCGCTTTAGTCATGCAAAAACGCCTCGCGCCTCGGACGTTTGCAACTTCCGTATCTGCGATGACGGATCACTGAAAAAGCGTTGCGGATTTCGACATTCCGTAAGCATTGCAGAAGAAATAAGAACAGTATGGACAGGAAAGCTTGGCGGCGAAGAAAAATGCTTTTTACTGCATGGGAACAAGGTGTCGTTGTATGATAAAGCTTCGGATTCTATCTCTAATATCGGTGTTGTAGGAACGACTGTTGGCAGAGCGTGCTTCTTCTATTACCGCGATCGTCTTTACCTTGCGGACGGACAGAAGATATACGAAATGTTATCGACGAACTTAAGAATTTCCGCGACTATCGGATATATCCCTCTTATCGGAAAGGATTGGCCTACGGGAAAGCGCGGCGAGATATATGAAAAGAGAAATCTCTTATGCAATTACGCTCGAATAAGCTACAAAATAGAGAGCTTCCCCACCATTTATCTGCACACGGGCTGGAGCGCAAAAAGCATTGATGCTCTCTATCTGAACGGAAATCTCGTATCCCCCTCCGACTACACCTACAACGCTACCTTTAAATCGGTAGAGCTCACGGGGCTTTCGGAAAACGACGAAGTGCTTATTTACGTCACCTACGACGCCCCCGAGAACGAAGATGTATCCGAAGGACTGTTTACCTGCACCGATGCGACCAATTTCGGTGACCTTCGCGGAGACCGTATATTCATGTGGGGCGGGTCGAAAAAGAACACCTTGTATTGCTCCGAATTCGTCTCACGCGAATCAATGGAAGACTCTCTTGGCGTAAGCATCAAAAGCAGCTCACTTTACTTCCCCTCAGGCTACGAATTCGCGGCAGGCGACGGCAGACACGACGTTAAAGCCGCGATACGACACTACGACCGTCTGTTAGTATTTACCGACGGAGATGCGTGGAACGCCGATCCTGTGGCTAACGGTTTAGAAAACATCCCGCTTTTATCGATAAACAAGGGGGCAGGCTGCGCTTCCATGTGCGCCGTTGAAACGGCAGATAATTCTCCTGTATCAGTCGGCAAACACACGATATTTTCATGGAATGCCGACACGGATGAATACAACGAATGTAACGCCACGAGCATTTCGAGTTCCATAGACGCCTTACTATCCGAGTATTTTTATAAAAACGCGGTCGTTTTCAACGCAAAAAAGTACAAAGAGCTTTGGTTTCACGCCTTCGGAGAAGAAAGCACATGGATATACAATGTTAAAAACAAGGCGTGGTACAGATTCACGGGCTTTGACGCAAAAGGCTTTTTCGAATCGGACGGAGAAATATTCTTCTTTGATAAAAACAACGTATACCGTTTCGACGACACACTCAATTGTGATATCTTGAACGGTTCGTCAACAGTAAACATAACCGCCATTTTTACAAGCGATATCCTCGAATTTTCCACATCCGAAAAGAAACGCTTGGCACGTATCCTTATGAGCGCGGATACAAACGGAGGCTCGATAGACGTAGAGTTCAGCTTTGATAATATCGAAAATATCTATGCGTATTTCAAAGCTCCTTTATCTAAAGAGCATTGCGTTTTTAACAAAAGACTTCATTCGGGACGCTTTAAATACGCCGTTTTAAAGCTATATTCGTGGGATCAAAATATTCCTACGGTACATTCCCTTGAGATCGGCGTAAGATAAAACAGAAAGGAAAAAAGAAATGAACAGATCAATAACTAAAGCGTGGAGACAGTACGAGGCAGGAAAAGAGTACAAACGCCGCATCGGTCTTTATGAAACGATACGCCAAAACGAACGCTTCTACCGAGGCGATCAATGGCAGAGCGGCGAAGGCGCGGAGCTTCCCCACCCCGTATTCAATATAATTCGCCGCGTAATAGATTATCTTATCGCGTCTGTAAGCTCTGCCGAGCTCTCCCTTCGCTTTTCGGACGAAAATCTTCCCTATGCGAAAAACGATTCCGAAAAGGAGATGTTGAGGCAAGGGCTTGAAATGCTTGACGCAAACAGCGCGTACCGTTGGGAAAAGTGCGGCATGGGAGCAAAGATGCTTCGCCTCGTGACCGACGCGGCGCTTACGGGAGACGGTGTTCTCTACTGCTATTGGGACCCTAACGTCAAGAGTCCGCAAGCCTTTGAGGGAGATATAGTTACTGAGGTAATAGACAACGTAAATCTTTTCGTTGCCGACGTAAATTCCTCGGATATACAATCGCAGGAATATATCATTCTCGCCGGCCGCGCTCCCGTATCCGTCCTCAGACGCGAAGCTGCCGAGGCAGGAGTGAGCGAGGAAGAGATTGAAAAAATACTCCCCGATAAAGACACTGTATCTCAATCAGGAGTCATGGCCAAATATGAGCTTGACGACCCCGATTCAGAAAAGGCGACCTATATAATCCGCTTTTTCCGCGAAAACGGCAAAGTAGTATTTGAAAAATCCACCCGTGAGTGTATCATAAGACGAGCTAAAACCGACTGCCGCCTTTATCCCGTTGCGTATTTCAACTGGATGCCCACGAAAAACAGCTTTCACGGTACGTCTCCCATAACCTACCTTATTCCCAACCAAAAATATATCAACAGAGCGTACGCCATGGCTATGAAGCACATGACCGACACCGCTTTTTCAAAGATAGTCTACGACAAATCAAAGATACCCGAATGGACGAATGAGGTAGGTCAAGCTATCGCCGCTCATGGCGGCGGAAACATTTCGGATGCCGTATCGGTAGTTGGCGTAGGTGAGATGCAAAGCGGCTATATGGAGCTTATCGAAAGCGCGGTATCCTTAACAAAGGAGCTTATGGGCGCGACCGAATCGGCTCTCGGAAACCTCGAAGCAAGTAACACGAGCGCGATACTCGCTCTTCAGGAGACCTCGCGCCTTCCGCTTGAACAGGTACGCTCGGCTTATTACCGTTGCGTTGAGGAGCTTGCAAACATCTGGGCTGACATGATGTGCGCATACTATCCGTCCGACCGTTTAGTGCCTTGCTTGAATGAAAGCGGAAGTTTCGTGCTCCCCGCAGACCTATCCGCATTCAAAAGAGGCTTCCTCTCCGCAAGAGTAGACGTTACCGAAAGTACTCGTTACACGGCGGCGGGAACGCAAAATCTTCTTGACAAGCTTCTTGACAACGGATACCTGACCCCTGCCGAATACGTATCAAGATTGCCCGCGGGAGTAATTGGCTCACGGCAGAGCTTGATAGAAAGATTAAACAATGACGAAGAAAAGGAGACTTCTTATGAACGAACATGATGAGATGACCGCCAACGAAACAGACGACATTAAGACCGAAAACGCCTCGGATACGCAAGAAACGATATCCGAAAGCACCGTTAAGGAAACGCCCGAAGAAAACGTTGAATCTCTTAGATCAGAGATCGACCGCCTTCGCGCAGAGCTTGAAGAGAGCCGCGCGGCAAATCAAAAAATTGCAGACGATATAAGTGAATTTCACCGTCTGTTTCCCAACATTGAGCTTAACGCTCTTCCCGACGAGGTACACGAAAGCGTACGCGCGGGTATTCCCCTTTCCGCTTCCTACGCGCTTTACGAAAAAAGGCTTGCAGCTGAGCGTGAAAGGATAGACGCTATAAACCGCCAAAACGCTCGAAAGTCATCGGGCGCGGCGGGCAAAAACACGCCAAAAGAATATTTTTCACCCGAAGAGGTGCGCTCTATGTCACAGAGCGAGGTGCGTGAAAACTACAAAAAAATAATCGATTCCATGAAAAAATGGAACTAACAAACACAAGTAAAAATTTTAATTTTATGAAAAAGAAAGGAAACAAGAAATGGCTATTACCAATTTTATTCCCACTGTATGGAGCGAAAGTCTCTACCGAGCACTCGACAAACAATATATCGGAGTTGCAAACTGCAACCGCGAATTTGAAGGAGATATCAAGAACTGCGGTTCTTCCGTCAAAATATGCGGCATCGGCACTGTCAACGTAACGAACTACACCAAAAACACCGATATGTCCACCCCTCAGGATCTCTCCGATACCTCGACGAATCTCGTTATAAATTACTCCAAGTGCTTTAACTTCCAGATCGACGACATAGACAAGGCGCAGTCCAAGCCCAAGCTCATGGATGCCGCTATGAAGATCGCGGCAAGCGCACTTGCAAACGAAGCGGACAAGAAGGTCTACGAGCTTTTTGAGGAGACCGAAAACCTTGTTTTTGACGATAATGCATCCTCAAGCACCATTCTCTCAAACATCATCAAAGCGCGTGAGCTTCTTTACAACGCAAACGTAAGCAGCACCGAGGAGGTCGTTCTTGAGGTATCTCCCGCTATCGCTTCTCTCATTCTTATGGCAAAGATCGATCTTGCCACCGATAATAAGGAGGCTATCGAAAACGGCTATCTCGGAAGCATTGGCGGCTGCAAGATATTCGTATCCAACAATATCGTCAAGTCCACAGAGGGCGGCATAGTTTTCAACAAATGTATCATGCGTACCAAGCGTGCCATCGCCTTTGCGGAGCAGCTCTCCGAGATCGAGGCTTACCGCCCCGAAAAGCGCTTCGCCGATGCCGTTAAGGGTCTGCACCTCTTTGGCGTTAAGGTCATCTACCCCGAGGAAATGGTTCTTCTTGACCTCGGTATACCTCAAGAAGAGTAATCTCTGCGTATGCTGTGTGAACAGATATACGAGTCTGCTCTCGCCCTTTTGGGCGAGAGCATGAACGAAAACGATAACATAGATTACGAAGAGCGCGCCCCCTATCTCATTGCCGCCTTTTGCAGTGAGGCACAAGAGAGAGATAAGGAATGGAGAAGCTCCCTAAGCCTTGGCTCGCAAGGCACTTGGGATACCGTATGCATCGCTCTTGACGAGCTCTTCCCTCTTTCAGAGAGATTTGCGTGCGCGGCGGCTTTCTACGTTGCGGCTATGCTCGTCGTTGACAGCGACGAGGAGCTATCCGACAAGCTTTATGACCGCTTCTGCGATGCAATGAGCACTATCGACTCAAATATAGAGGCTTCTTTGGATACCGATGACGATACGGAAGAAACACCGATATATATGCTTGAATCAATAAAAAACGTCTACTTTTAACAAAGTCCCCGTCGAATTTTTCGGCGGGGAATATTTTTATGTAATAAGTAATAGTGAAGCGTGAATAGGTAAAAAAGTTTTTATTTCTCTTGAAAATCCTTGCGATATGTTGTATAATTATGATAATAATGTTTTGGGAGATGCGTATGAGAATATGTCTTTTATCGACTGACACGCTTTTTTTGTCTGACAAAGAATTTGAAAACGCTCTTACCGCCCTTCCCTTTGGTGTGGCAGACAAGGAAAATTTGCGAAGAATAAAAAACAAACGTGCCGCGTATCAAAGTCTTGGCGCAAGAGTCGCTCTTATGCGTCTTTGCGGCAACGATAGCTTTGGAGATATAGAAAAGACCGAAAACGGAAAGCCTTATTTTTCAAAAAAAGATCCTCCCTATTTCAGTCTTGCTCACACAAAAGGCATTGCGGCGGCAGTTCTTTGCGCTAAAAATGAAGGTCTTGTCGGAATTGATATTGAGATAATAAACAGCGACAGAAATCTTTCAAATATCGCAGAACGCTTTTTCTCTCCCGAAGAGCTTGAACGGTATAAAAAAAGCTTATCTCCCGAATGCTTTTATTCTATATGGACAGAAAAAGAAGCGCGTGTAAAGCTTTTCGGAAAAAATCTTTCCTCCGAGCTTTCAAATCTTTCAAATAATGAAAGAGAGACTCTTTATTTTTACAAATACAAGGTGAAATTTTTGGAAACCTACGCTATCCTTTGCGTAGCTTCAAGGCAAGAACAAAAGGAAATAAATTTTATAAATGATGAGGATTTTGAGGTCTATGGATTACAGAACAGAGCATGATTCAATGGGTGAGGTGCGCGTTCCCGCGGACAAGCTTTGGGGTGCGCAGACCGAACGAAGCAGAATGAATTTCCGCATAGGTGTCGGAAAGGAAACTATGCCAAGTGAGATAATACGCGCCTTTGCGATTCTCAAAAAGGCGGCGGCAGAGGCAAACGCCGAGCTTACGCCAAACAGAATGACACAGGAAAAGCTTTACGCTATATCAACGGCTTGTGACGAAATAGCGGACGGAAAGCTGTTTGACCACTTCCCTTTAGTCGTATGGCAGACGGGTTCAGGTACACAGTCCAATATGAATGTCAACGAAGTTGTGGCAAACAGAGGAAATCAGATAGCTAAAAAAACTCTGCTTCACCCTAACGATGACGTGAATATGTCGCAGTCGTCAAACGATACGTTTCCCACCGCAATGCATATTGCCGCTGTTTGTGCGCTTGAGGACAATGTCATTCCCTCATTAAAGCTTCTTGCATATGAATTTAGACGTCTTGAGAATGAAAACGAGGGCATAATAAAGTGCGGCAGAACGCATCTTCAGGACGCAACTCCGATAAGCTTCTCTCAAGAGATATCGGGCTGGCGCGCCTCTCTTGAGCGCGACCTTGAATTTATCGAAACGGCAACAAGACCTCTCTTAAACCTTGCACTCGGCGGTACGGCAGTAGGCACAGGACTCAATGCGCCCAAAGGCTTCGACACCCTTGTCGCAGATAAAATATCGGCTCTTACGGGCAAGAGCTTTAAGACCGATGCAAATAAATTCCACGCGCTCACCTCAAAGGACGAGCTCGTTTTCGCCCATGGCGCACTTAAAGCACTCGCTTGTGACCTTATGAAGATAGCAAATGACGTACGTTGGCTGGCTTCAGGTCCGAGAACGGGTATTGGCGAGATATTCATTCCCGAGAACGAGCCGGGATCATCGATAATGCCGGGTAAAGTCAATCCAACGCAGTGCGAGGCTTTGACTATGGTATCCGTTCAGGTGATAGCGAATGACACCGCTGTTTCAATGGCGGCTTCACAGGGTAATTTCGAGCTTAACGTATATATGCCCGTATGCATCTACAATTTTCTGCAGTCAGCAAGACTTATTTCGGAAGCTATGGATTCTTTCCGTCAGAACTGCGTTTGCGGAATACGCGCCAACAAGAAACAGATGGACGCAAATCTTCGCGATTCGCTCATGCTCGTAACCGCGCTTAACCCCTACATCGGATATGAAAACGCTGCAAAGACTGCAAAGCTTGCGTATGCGGAAAACATTTCTCTGCGAGAGGCTTGCGTAAAGCTCGGATTTTTGACTGAAGAAAGATTCGACGAGGTCTTTCACCCCGAAAAGATGATATAAAAAACGAAAGGACAAATAAAATGGCAAAGCTTTATAAATGGGAAATAAACGAGCCCGCTGTGGAAGAAGGCGTCGAGGACGTGCTTCACACGGTCACGCTCAAATGCTCAAATCTCACGGGCAAGGCGATAGTTACGATCGACGGCACGGAATTTGATATAAGTGTCCGTCCTCTCTCTCTCAAAGGAACGAGCCAGATGTTCAGGCTTGGCGAAATGCCCGCGCTCCTTGAGTTTTCAAAAAAGGGTGCGCCCGCGATCGTCCTCGACGGAGAACGTTTATTAGGTAAATAACATAAAAATCGAGAGTGAAAATTCACTCTCGATTTTTATATTCACTTATTAAATTTCCTATCAAAGTGTCTTTCACGGTAGGATTTTCGTCTGAAAAGTCATACAAAACTATCATTTTGAAACAGTTGCGTTCTTTAGGATCGTCCAAAAAAGTTATACTTGAACAACACATAGCGATATTACTCAAATAATATAAGGCTTTTCCGCATCATCTACCGCCTTTTCGGAATGAGAATAAATGTATTCGTTTTTCTTTACCGCTTCAAACATTTCTTTTGAATATTTGTCTTTAAGCTTATCAAAGGATAAAAACAAAGTCCAATCAAAATATTTTTTATAAATTATCTCATCTGTATTGCGCCTTTCAATTTTCTTCTTCCGTTTCATTTTTGCCCCCTAAAAACAAAAAAGTGCGCCAATCGAAATCAGCGCACAAAAACGCAAATTCCGAATTGCTGCTACACAAATTTATGCAAAATGGCTTCAACACACCTACATAAAAGGAATTTGCATTTTATCAAATTCACTATGTAGATATGCGCAAAAAAGGTATAGTTACCCTTATAAATACGTTATACCAATTTTGCATAATATTAATTTGTGTAGCATAGTTATTATACCACACTTTTCAAAAAAAGAAAAGAGGTTTTAATAAAATAAATAAAAATATAGCAACATTTCTGTTTGAAATCACACTCTTTATAATTAAACTTTTAATTGAAACATAGCTATTTTTTAAATTTAAACTCACCTACAAAATACAATTTGTTTGAGGTTCAATTTAACGCAAAACGGCGATAGTACGAAATTCGTACTATCGCTGTTTTTTATCAAACACCTTTATATTCACTTATTAATTTTTCAATCTATGATAGAAGCCATTTTTACTTCTTCTAACAAATTTTTAAGCTTTTAGTTTATAAACTCTGTTCTTGTTTTCACCTTCCGCAACAATGATGTTATCCTCAATCATCTTGCTCAAAACGGCTCTTGTTCTCGAGTCGCTAATTCCGATAAGGGCAGAAAGCTCGGAACACTTAGCGGAAACATTTTCGGTAAGATATGATAAAATTGCTTCTCTATATGCAACAGTTTTTGTCGCTCGTTTCTTATCACTTGATTTTATCGCTTGTTTTTTATCGCTTGTTTCTCCCAAAGCAAGCGATAAAGTAATTCTATCGGGTTCAAAGCTTTCGTTGATAACGGGAGCAGACCAGCCTTGCTTTTTCCAAACTCCGAATATGTTCGGAATACCGCTACCCGCACGCTCACCTACATCGATAAGGTTGAACATCTTTATAAGTGCGCTGTTACGAGGATCGGAAACGCCGCCACTCTTTGCAGCTTCTACATCAATACGGAAACCGCCGGGGTTGGAAAGCGTGATAATATCCTTCTTCTTGATGATAACAAGACCTTGTCTGCCGTAATAATCGGCGTTTATCAAACAGTTCGCTAAAGCTTCGCGCAATGCTTTGTGGACGGGCGTATCGTCAATGCGGTCACCGCCTTCGAGCTTGAACGGAACTTTAATATCCTGCGTGATCTTGTTGTATACGCGGAAATAGAAATCGTAAACGTTTCCACTCCAATCGCCCGACGAGGATACGATACGGTCTGTCCAACGGGTGTTGGGATCGAACTGCTCTTGATAGTCAAGGAAGTATGCAGGAAATTCTTTCACGATCTCGTATTCATGTCCGAACATCAAAAGTCCTGCGGCAGTGGGGTGCATCTTTCCGTCACTTGATCTTCCAACCGCACCGAGCTTGTAAAGGAACTCAACATCTTCAAGTTCTTCCCAAACGTGTCCGGGACGGTAGGTCTTCA
>SVUA01000046.1 GCA_015063485.1 Oscillospiraceae bacterium
CTCTCTTGTTGTTCAATTTTCAATGACCGTTCCGCAGCCCGCTTCCTCGCGGACAGCTTGACTATTATACCACATCTCTTCTATCTTGTCAATACCTTTTGCAAAAGTTTTTTGAAAAAGTTTTAAGATTTTGTAGTATTTAGTCGTTGGTGGGCCATCAGGGACTCGAACCCCGGACCAACCGGTTATGAGCCGGTTGCTCTAACCAACTGAGCTAATGGCCCGCATTTCATGCGACCCTGATATTATACCGCAAAGCAATCGATTTGTCAATACCTTTTTGAAAAAATTTTTATTATTTTTTTATTTTTTCCTCGACAGGATTTTCTTGATTTGAAATACCGTTATATGATATCCTTTTAATACGCCGAATCTTACGGTGAAATTAAAATACAGGAGGTCTTATTTATGAAAAAACAGATCGTCATTACTTCCCTATCCATTATTCTTATTATTACTTGTCTGCTTGCGGCGTGTGCGGCGGACGCAAATCAAAGCATCTTTCAACAACAAAACTCTCAAAGCTCCGACATTCCTAAAGACACAAATACGCAAGCGACCATTCTTGCGCTTGAGTCTCGGATACAAGAGCTTCTCAAGAATCAAAACGCATCAAGCGAAGAATACTCAAAGGAGCTTGAACTGCTGCGTGCCGAGCTTGAAGAGTTGAAAAACTCCGCAACGAGCGAGGCACTCCCTCCCGCTGATACCGAAAACAATGTGCCGCAAGCACCTCGATTTCTTTACACCGTCGAAAACAACGAAGCTACAATAACCGGTTACACGGGTGATGACACGCACATAGTCGTTCCGTCGGCAATAGACGGTTATACCGTAACGAAGATAGCCGAAAAAGCTTTCTGCTCCGAAAAGCTCAAAAGCGTTATAATAACCAACGGAATATCAAGGATAGATTGGTTCGCTTTTGAAGGCTGCACCTCTCTTGACTCTATAACTATTCCCGCAAGTGTAACAAGCATTGGTTATTCCGCCTTTGCTTCCGCGCCACCCTCCTTGACCATTTACTGCCATAGCGGCTCTTTCGCCCAAAATTACGCAAAAAGCTACGGATTATCCTACGCTATAATTTAAATAAAGAAAACTCTTGACCTGACGCCTCTCTTGTTGTATAATATAATATATAATTAATGAAGGGAGGGCTTCGGGTGAAAAAAATAAAAGCTTTTTTTGCGGCACTTGGCGAAAAAACGAGCAAAGTGACTCCGCGAAGGATCGCTATCGTTATCGTTTGTACATTGTGTTTTCTTATCCCGACTTTTATGGCTTTTTCCATAATCTTTGCAGATGATTCAAACTACATACCCGATTCGCTCTCCGTTGAGCTTTACGACTCCGAGCGCGTTTTGATAGCAGAAGAATCCGCTGAACCAAATCTTGATAAGCACAATTCATTAGTAGATATCTTCTATCATATAATTACGGGCTCTGTGAAAATAGCTGATCCACCTATCCCCCCCGAAGACAGTCTGCCCTTGTACGCTTCGGTAGTTTATAACGGAGACCGCTCCGAATACGTTTGCTATTTCTCCTTCCTAAACGGCTCAAGCTACTACGTAGATAAAAATGGTGATATATTCCTCATACCGAGCGCGACCGCCGAAAATTTCCTTTCCTCTATATATGCGGAGTCGCTATACACGAAAGCCGCACCGCCAAAGCTCTATACTAACACAGGGCTTACGATAGTTCCCTCTTCTGCATCATGGTTCTATCGCCTTTACGACGACACGTACAGAGAAGCTCTCAACTATAAAACGACAACGGAGGCTCTTACGTACGATTTTTCAGAGGTCATCGACGTCAGATTCGAAGACGAACCAGACGCTTGTACTGCGCGCGTTTTCGAAAACGGCTCACTTATTTACGAGGGGTCGCGCGAAGCCTTGAACAAGCTTATGATAAGCACTTCCGACTCGGTCAGAATAACGCTTGAAGCGACATGGAAGGAAACGAACGGCGTACTTTTCCATGGCGATGTTTCCTACAGCTTTGACGCGACTCTTCGTGACCGCTCGGAATTTTATCTGAATAGCAACACTTTAACGGAAGGCGGCTTTATCGTTCTTTCTTGTACTAATATAAAAGATCTTTCAAAAATAATTTTTGAATCGGATAGCGCGTACGCCCCTGTCTTTTGCAAGACAGGAAACGGCGCAAAAGCGCTTATCCCCTATCCCAAAAACTTTACGAAAGACACCGTCGATATAACCGTATCCTACGGGGCGTCAAGCAAACATTTTTCAGTAACGCTTACCACTCCGTCAAGCAATAACGTTTCGGCAGTCGAGATTGACAATCTAATAAAGGATATCTCCTCTAAAGCAGAAAAAACGGTTTATTTCCAAGGAAATATCGCATCTCCGCTTAATAACGGATTTTCGGTGGAATATGCCTTTGGAGATAGCCTATCAAACGGTACTGTCACCGCATTCGGCAACAGATATCTTTCGGCAAACAACACTCAAAGCGTACGCGCACTTTGCAGCGGAAAGGTCATAGCAACGGGGCATTGCGACTCGCTTGGCAATTACATAGTGGTTGACCACGGACTCGGTCTTCTCTCATGGTACTGTCATTTGAGCGACTTTGATTCCTTTGAAGGAAAGACGTTGGCGGTCGGCGATTCGGTTGGAAAATCCGGCGTTGGCAAGGCTTCCGACAAAGACGGATTTCTCTTGCTCTTCATTTTGAACGGTGAAGCTTTAGACCCGTCGGTAATTATTGAACAAAACAGCAAAAACGGCTAAGTCAAATCAATGGCTTAGCCTCTTTTTGTTTTGTGCTTCAAATTTTGATTTATCGGGGAGATGTGTTCGCACCTACGCGTATTCGTTGTAGGGCTGGGGTTTATCTCCCGCCGTTATGTTCGGTTTAATATGTTTATTTCGGCGGGAGCAAGCCCCCGCCCTACCATGTTTGTTAAACTCAGTGATAAACCGCAATTTGTTTTAATCAACGGCTCATTGCAGCATCATCCAATTCTATAAAATCGGTCTCTTTTACTCCGCTTTCGTCTACGATATAGGTTTTTGTTGAGTTATGAGGAATACAGATATCAAACTCCGTGCCGAAAAGCTTTATTTTTGCGTCCGTATCCCTGCCCTCGCTTTCGTACAGACGGACGACAGTTCCCTTTCCGTCCTCCTGAACCTTTATTGCCGTTACCGTGATATTTTCGGCAGACACTGAAATTCCCGAAAATGCGGTTGGAAGCGCACCCTTATGGAAGGTCTCGTTTACGGTGATGAAGGGTGTTTGAAGCTCCAACGCGCGACACTCCGCATGAGAAAATGAATCGAATGGGAATATTCTATACTTAAAGAAGTGTTCTCCCTGCTCCATAAACTCGCAGAATTCGTCCCTCTCTCCGTAATGGTCGGCAAAAAGCGCGCTTCGCAGAACTGTCAGCGAAAGCGTATTTTTATCGGCTTCAAAGCTATGCTTCGAGTCGCTTGCGATACAAAGTCCGCATTTATCGTCCTTTATGGCTATCCAATCGCCGCAGACCTGCTCCGCTCCGTCGGTCGCTCTTTCGATATATCCGAAAGGTATCTTGCAATAAGCCTTTGCATCTTCAGTCGCGGTCGGATACAGGAATTTGAGAACTCTGAATTTTTCGTGAAAATCTATCTTTACGTTTACGTCTATAACGTCGCTGTCGGGATAGATATAATAATCCCTTATCAATGTACTGTTAAAAAAGCTCTGTTCACTGCGTACAGCCGCTCGGACAGGTCCGCGTTCCGTAACTCTTACGCTTCCCTTTACGCAAGTCTCTACCCTATCCTTAAAAAATACCGTTCCATGCGCCCACGTGTCGTTCTTTTCGTCGTCGTAAAGAGCTAACTCGCTTTGAGATGACAAAAGCTCCTTGTTTTTAAGAATATCCTTTATAGAGCTTATCTCTCCGCTTTCTGTGTCAAAGGTGACCTTGATGACTGAGTTTGACATTGAATTTTCTTCAAAGGTAAAAAGATTTTCGGTCTCCTTTATTTCGGGCGTATTGAACATACGGTAAACGGTGTACCCGAAAGGTTCTACCTCCGCCTCGAATATACGCGCGTATTTTTTATGCTTGTCGGTCTTGGAATCTCTCACCATCTGAATAGCGACCTCGTTCCCGTTGCCATCGGTTATCTTATTATATATTATTCGGCTATGCGGGTCGCGAATACGAACTATCTCTTTTCTCTTATGAGCAGAAGGATTGAATATAACGATCGGCGTTCCTATTCTGTCCGCCATTTCGGTAGGTACATAATCGTTATCCTCTTCACCGCAGAGCGTATCTATCCGCCAAGATATCTGCTGACACGCGAAGTTGGTCAATCTGTCTGCTATCGCCATTGCTTCACCGTGTACGGCTCTCGCATCGTCAAACGCCTCTCGGATAGAGCAACCGCAGAGTATGTCGTGAAATTGATTGAAAAGTATGCGCTCCCACGCGTAATTTATTTCGGTTTGCGGATATCTCTCACCCACAAGCTTTTGTGCAAGCGCGGACATTTTTTCGGCAGACAAAAGTTTGTTTTCCGCGTATCTGTTATTTTTCTTTATTTCCGAGTTTGCGCTATAACAACCCTTTGCGTGAAATTGAAGGTCATCTTGTACTATCGGGGCTTTTTCCATATCCTGCGATTCGAAAAAGCTATCGGGATCGGAATATACGAATCTCTCCGACAAAGTTCTATGCATCTCGTTAAGTAACTCGACCGTTGGTCCGCCACCGTGATTTCCAACACCGTAAAACGCCATCTGATCCGTTCCCTCGTATATCGAGGCTATATCGTCAAACAAGAACATCGGTCTGCGAACGCCGTCTATATTATAATAGAAAGGAATTCGATAAGTATTTACTTTACTTCCGTCTTGAGATTCCCATACGAAAAGGTTTTGCGGTAGCTCCTTTTCGTGCTTTGCTGGACGCATGAAAACGTAATTCTTCATTCGGCTCTGATTTAATATCTGCGGAAGATTTCCGTTATGTCCGAATGAATCGACGTTGTATCCCGTTATTGCCATCTTTCCGAATTTTTCAAGGAAATAGCGTTGGGTTATAAGCGCGTGTCGCGCGAATGACTCTCCGCACGGGATATTGCAGTCGGGTTGAATGAACCAACCGCCCGTTATACACCAACGCCCCTCTTTTACTCTCTCCTGTATTTCAGCAAACATAGCGGGGTCGCTCTTTTCTATCCACATATAATACGCGCCGCAAGCCGACGTAAATTTAAAATCGTCGAATTCACGCATTCTGTCAAGCGCGCTCTTGAAGGTTGCTTTTATTTCGGCAAAGCCCTCCTGCCATTCCCAAAGCCATACGGGGTCTATGTGCGCGTTGCCTATAATGTGTATTTCGTTCATAACTAAACTCCTTTGTTTACAATTTCAAATTTTGATTTCGCGAGTTGCTTTTTAACTTGCAGTTAAAAGACAACTCGGTCAAAACACGCTTTGTTACATCTTCTCCCCTATAAACCGCAATTTGTTTATTACACACAAATTATACCACACCTTATTTTTATTTCCCATAGCGTTTTTTTGAAAATATATTGCTTTTCTTCGGTTTATGTGATATAATCTGACAAAAAGGAGGGGAGAAAAATGATAGTTATAAAAGAAAACACCGCAATAGATAACGGTTTTATCACGGCTTCTCAAAAAAGATTCGTGGGAAACGCAAGAACACACGTACATGAATTTTTCGAAATAGAATATATCATCGACGGCAGCGGTATCTGCAAGATAGACGGCATAGAATATCCGATGCGCGCGGGAACGCTCTTTTTGCTCGATCCCTCTAATACGCATGAGATAATTTCCGCGGATGCGGAGCTTATAAACGTAATGTTTAAATGCGAGTATGACAACGATATCTTCATACTCCCTTCTCTGCGTTCTCCGATGGTAGAGCTTACCGAGCGCGATTCTGCTTTTATATCCGCGTTGCTTAACGAAATGATCTCTGTTTATGAAAAGGACATCGGCTTCGCTCGTTTGCTTTTGAAGTGCGTTACGCAAAAGCTGAATTCCTATCCAAGCGCCGAAGCTCCTACATCTCTCCCTTACATACAGCACACACTTCTCTATATAACCGAAAATTTCCGATACGGCATTACGCTTGAAAGCGCCGCCGCGCATCTCGGTCTTTGCCCGACTTATCTGTCCGAGCTTTTCGCAAAGCAGATGGGTAAGACGTTCAAAAATTATCTCGACAACGTACGTTTTTCATACGCAAAGAATCTTTTGAGCTTTACCGATCTCCCCATCTGTGACGTTCACAGATACGCGGGCTTTGGAGATTACGCTAATTTTTCAAGGCGGTTTAAAAAGCTATTTGGTATGACACCGACGGAATACAGAAAAAAGAGCTGAATCAAATGATCCAGCTCTTTTTCCTGTATTATCAGTTAAAAAGATCGTAATACATCCAAAGAACAGTGTACCTATCCTTCAAGTCCTTTGCGTAAAGTTTTGCGTCGTCTATCTTTTTCTCTCCGTAAAGTCCTACGAATCTATCGTACGCAAGACCTATCTTTTCGGTGAGAGAAAGCATCTCCTCTGACGTGGGGCAATCGGCAAGCACACGCTTGATCTCTGCCCATTTTTCTTTATAAACGCTTACGCGGTCGACGTCGTACCAGCCAAGCTTCTTCTGAAGAGCTATGACCTCGTCAGAAACAGAGCCGTAGATACGGCGTACGTTTTCCTCGAATTTTGCGTTGTCGTGATGAGTCTTGTATCTGTCTATATTATCAAGCGCCAAAAGCTTTTCGCGGAGCTTGGCAGTTTCTATCGCGGAATAGCAAACGTCTACTCCGTGGGGGAAATATTCCTCACCGCGAACGATGCCGACTATCTCAAAATAGTGAGAGAGGTGATGCTCACTTCCCGACGCGGGACGGGAGTTTCCAACATACGCCATAAGTATTCCGACGGCTACAAGTGCTTCCATAAGCGCGTAAACTGCGTCCGCTTCTCTCTTATTAAGTCCTTCCGCAAGGCGAACGGTCTTTTCAACAGATTCATACGTTGCGTTCATTACGAATTCGCAAAGATATTCACCGTTTACGAGATGCGCGAGCTTCCAGTCGTTAAGGCAAGAATATTTACCGATAATGTCGCCGTATCCCGCTTGTATCATATCAAACGGAGCATTTTTAAGAATATTCACGTCCGCGATTATCGCCTTTGGAACGTCGGCATTGAGCGTGACCTTCATTCCGTCGAGAATAAGAGCCGCGCCCTTTGAAGCATAGCCGTCCATTGAAGGCGCTGTCGCAACGATATAATAAGGAAGCTTTGATATAAAGCTTACGTGTTTACAAAGGTCGTTGATAACTCCCGAACCGATACCGATAATAAGGTCGGTATTTTCCGTAACGTGAGCCTTAAGCTCGTCTATTGCTATCTCGTTGGGAACGAGAACACCCTCGGTCGCGTAAACGAGCGTATCAGCACGCTTTGCACCGACCTTCTCCTCTACCGTCTTTCCTCCGACGGCATAAGTGTTACGGTCCGCAACAACGAGAATATTATTATACTTTTCAACGAGAGCGGTGATACTGTCACACGCATTCTCGCCTATAACAACGCTGTCAATGGGGCAAATGTGGTCCTTTCCGCATTCGCAGCCTATCTTCCCTGCAAGTAATTCTTTTATTTCCATTTTGATACCTCTTTTGATTATTTTCTTACGTAGTCGCGCGAGGTGAGGAGACACTCAAGGTAATCCTCAAGACGCGTATAATCATCAACGCAAACGAATCCGAAATCGGACTTATACACCGACTCATCGTTTCCTCCAAGTCCATAATCGTCTCCTACGAAAACGACCTCATCGTGCGCGTATCCGTGCTCCTTACAGTACTTATCAAGAGCGTAATATTTATTATAAGGATTCGGCGCCATATCGAAGGATGACGAACCGCCTACAAAAACGGTATATTCGGGAAAAGTATTTACCACATCGTCGTATATCTTGCGTCTCTTGATTCTGTCGGGGTCAAACGCGAGCTTATCCTCTGCCTTTGCTTTTGTTCCGAGTATAGCGAAGGTCACGCATCCCGACGGATGAAATTCAACGCTCTCTCCCGCAAACTCGGTAAAGCCGTATTTGTTGCGCATAGCGGTTACTCTTTTTGATACGGATTCTCGGTCACAAGGAAGTGTTACGTCGTAAACGGTATCGAGCGTTTTCGTTTCGGCGTTATATACGCTGTGCTGAAGTCCGTAGTTTCCGATTATATCTATCGGAAATCCGTCAAGCTGATTGAAAATACGCATACACTGCCCCGCACCTACCATTAAAAGCTTATAGCCCATTTCCATAAGTCGCAAAAGAACTGCGCGGTTCTTGTCATCAAGCTTCGTCTTATGCTGTGTAAGCGTTCCGTCGAGGTCAAATGCAATAAGTTTTACCATTTTATTTAATCTCCTTTTATTAAAAGCCAAGAAACTCTTGACTTTTTTTAATTTTCCATATATAATTATACACGCATGATCGTTTTCTGTCAATATTCGGCTGTGATATTTATAAACGATCATTTTCGATCATTTGTCAAGAGGTATATTATGTTTAAAAACCAACGCCACTGCGAAATACTTGAAATATTAAAAAGAGAACGCTTTGCCTCGGTTTCCGATTTGAGCGAACGGCTTTTCGCTAGTCAGCCGACCATACGCCGTGATCTTAATTTCCTTGAAAAACAAGGGTATTTGAGAAGAAGCCACGGCGGAGCTATTCCTGCCGACGAGAGAAATAACATTCCCATTTCCTTTAGAAGCGGAACGCACACGGGGCAAAAAACAAAGATTTGCCGCCTCGCCGCGACTCTTATTTCCGACGGCTCTTTGATATTTACCGATGCATCTACGACCGCTCTGCATATCGCAAACTGTATAAAGCAGGAATCGAATGTGACCGTGCTTACAAACGGATATCTTGCCTGCAAGCTCTTCTCCGACAAGGGCGTACGCGTTTTCTCTACGGGCGGCAGACTTCTGGCCGATTCCCTTGCCTTTGTAGGAGAGAGCGCGCGAAATACGGTATCGCAATACAATGCCGATATTATGTTCTTTTCCTCCTCGTCTCTTTGTGAGGACGGAATGATATCCGATTACTCCGAGGAAGAAACCTCCTTGCGTATCTGCATGGCTAAAATGGCTAAAATAAAGGTCTTTCTTTGCGATGAAACGAAATTCGGAAAGACCTCGGCGTTTAATCTTTTCCCTGTTTCAGAGGTCGATTACGTGGTAACAGGCGCGCCTCTGCCCGACGCGATCTTGAAAAAATACGCGCTCGAATGTATTTCCGATGAAGAAGCCTTTATATATAAAAAGCATTGATTTAAAAAATCCGCTTTCGTTATCATTTCTGATAGCGAAAGCGGATTTTTTCTTTAATTATTTCATGATATTTTTTATAAATCAGAAGAAAAATTTATCATTCTCTGTCAAACCGAGCAGTTCGATAGCTCTCTCAAAATACGGTTTTGACGGATATTCGTTCGTCCTGTGCGCGTCACTGCCAAGATAAAACCTGTTTCCGCATACTTTTGCGGTTTGATAAACGCGTCGTATCTCCGACTCATCGATATACTTCATATCGCAGTAATTCAGCTCAATTCCGCATCCGAGTTTTGCAGACCGCGTAAACAGGCGCTCCAGATCCGCATCGGAAATAAGCGACAGAGTTTTTAGCGTTGCCTCATGCGATTCAATGTTTATAAGATCACACGTCAAATGCGCCACTCCTACCTTATGCATAGGAAGATCCGACTCCAAAAGAATATCAAACCGAGATACCCAAAGTTGAGCGCGATATTCGGCATCATTGAGCTTTTCTTCCGGAATAGCTAAACTCTTCATATGCAGATGCGTTGTAGGAACGATTATAAAATCAAAATCATCATAACGCGACGCGGGAATTCCGATAACTCCGTTTTTGTCGATATCGGTCTCGCAACCGAAGTAAAAGTGTATCCCCTCTGCCTGCGGAAGCTCTCTGTATTTTGCGATATGCTCAAAGTTCTGCGGTTCATACCACTTAGATGCGCCCTCGACCGCTGAATCCCAATAGTGATCTGTCAAGCATATTTTCGACAGACCTTGCTCCTTTGCATACTGCAAGATACGCACGGGTGTCTGCTCGGGATCATGTGAGCAGGTGGAAAGCCAAGAATGGATATGATAATCGTGATCTATGCGAAATTTCATAATTGGTGGCCTTTAGCTATTAATGGTCATATCAAGCGCCTTTTGAGCAAGCGCACCGTTAGATGCCCATTGAACCGCTATACTATCGGGTTTAGTATCAGATGCATTTACTCTGTAATAGCACGCAAGTCTATGGAAAGAGAAAGCAAGGTATCCAAGTCCCTCGGAAGTTCCGCTTGTTCCCGCGCCGTCTATCATATTGATAGCGCAGTTGGTAACGACGCCGTCGTAGATTATACGAAGCATCTCATAGTCATCGGGAGCGTCCGCAAGCTTAGAGCCAAGAAGATTCTCATAGTAAGCGGTATGGAGATCGTTTTCACCGTTTGCGCTGAAATAAGAGAGGCACTCAATCACCTGTCCTACCATTTCAGGACTCTGAATGGTCACAGGAACGCACATAAGTCCCGACCAATCGAACGAACGGTATTCTTTCTGGTCTGTGTCGTACTTAGGATAAGGAAGGATACCGAACTTAACGTCGGTCTTACGGTACTCGTTTGCCTGATGAAGCGCAACGAGAGAGAAGAGTACGCGTCCGCTGGCAATAGATTTATCGGGGTCATGAACGTCGTGCGTTACGGGGTCATAGAGTAAGGACGTATCGGATGAACAAAGAGCCTCAAGCTGACCGTATACGTTTACGTAACGTTCGTTTTCGGCACTCATGTTAAGCGTTTTATATCCACCCTCATCAACTACTATCTCAACATCGCAGGAATCAAGGAATGACACAAAATGCCACTCACCGATAGTACCGAGACCAAGGTTCTTGGTTGACTTGTCTCCGGATTCTGAAACCTTCATAGATTCAACTGTCATATTCTCAAGAGTCCACGTACCGTCACGCACCATTTCGTAAGGGTTTCTTATCTTGTAGTTTTCCTGCATAGTCTTGTTGAAGAAAACTGCGTTCGGGTCTGCGATCATATAATCGCTGAGTCCGTAGTAAAGACAAGAGTTTATTTCAAGCTCCTCCATAGCTTCCCTGTTCCAATACTTTGCGTCAAGATTTATATCGGTAAGCTGCTTGAAATCGTAAGCATATCCCATAGTAGCCATTGTCGCAACGTTTATGTACGTGTGAGTCTGGTAAAGCTGATAGGTATCATCTCCTGAAGAAATGGTCTGCTTGAGAATGTTAAACGAGGTAGCTAAATCTCCGGTGTTAGCTCCCTGAACGTTATGCTTAAGGGTTACGCCAAGGTGAGATTTGATCTTTTCCGTACGAGTATAGAGAGCCATGTCGATAGGGTCGCCCGTATCTCTGTTCTCTGCATCGTCAAAAAAGAAAGAAACGTACCCTGCCCAAGCGGGTGAAAGAACTGAAAAATCCTTTTCCCAATTTGAAGAAGCCACTTTGAATCCGGCATCTTCGTTGGTAGTTACCGTATCGGCAGGAACGGTCTCTTGCGTGTCGTTATCTTTTTTAGAGCACGCCATAAATGCAGTACCGAGCATCAATACGACGACCAAAAGAGCAACGCTTTTGTGGGTGCAAATTAGGGATTTTTAATCCCTGGGAAAATGGCATAGTCGTTAATTCGGCTATGCCGTTTTCTCGTTTATAGGCGTTGTCGGTATTTCACCGATGCCGTTGTATATGATTTTAATA
>SVUA01000047.1 GCA_015063485.1 Oscillospiraceae bacterium
TCTCCTCATCAGTCACCTTCGGTGACAGCTTCTCCGCTGGAGAAGCCTTTGATACTAACCGTTTACTTTTATTCTCGATATTTTAATAATTCAAACTCCACGATAAACCGCAATTTGTCTGCTTCAAATTTTGATTTATCTGGGAGGTTGATTTGACGAAATGGTTACTTGACGTCTCGATTTACTCGGACAAACAAACTCGGCTGACAAGGATAACGTCAGCCGAGATGTAAATGATCTTATTCCAACATATATTTCGTATTTACCGCGAGCATTATCTCGGACTGCGCTTTTACCGTCAAGAAGATAAAAATTGCCGCGCATAGCATGTTTACAAGACCCATAAAGCCAAAGCTATCGATAAGCAACTCATACGCTACGTCCGAAGCGGCGTAAAGAATACTTGCCCCTGCCATGAGCTTTAGCGGATTTTTTAACTCCTTATGTAGCTCAAGTGCCTGTCTTTCGGTAGCTTCGGTCACATTCTCGCGCCCAAGCACGTATCCCGTATGCGCCGATATGACTCCGCAAAGCGTTTTATAAACGCCAAAATTAACGAGAATGAAGGCTATACCCTTCAGAGCGACTGTTGCTATCATTACGCAAAACGCTATAAGCGCTTTGTCGCTTCTTATTATTGCGGTATATGAATATTCGGCAAAGAAGTAGGTCTCACACACAAATGAAGCCGTTGCCGCAACTATATAAAACACGCTTGACCCTATATTATATTTTGCGTTTCTCTGCGAATACTTCTTTATGACGGCAAAAAACACCAAAAATAATATTGCGGGAATGATATCGGGGATAAAATTGATCTTATTTAAGTACAACGTATCCTCAACGGTCAGGCGGAGGTCAACGGTCAGGACAGATGCGATAATGAGTATCAAAAATGAAGCCTGTACTCCCCGTTTTACAAACGATCCCTTTTTGGAAAGTATCTTTGTTGAATACGTTTCGCTCAATGCTCCTACAAACACGGTATCTTTGCTAAGGCTGACGAAATACCGTATCATCTTTACAAGCCAGACGATACCTATTATCAATACGGGAACAAACGCGAAAAATCTTAAAAGTCCTATAAACTGATAAAGATCTACCGTTCCCGTGGAAAATTCGTCGTAAGACAGATTGGTTATATCGGCAAGCTCGGGCAAAAAGCACAGAATAGCCTTTATATATATAAACGCCATCGTAAACGAACGAACGCGCTCGGTCTCGTTTTTAGCCCTTGGCTCTTTTGAAAAAAGACGGTTTTTTCGTCTTAATATAGCCTCGTTCGGATAATAGTCTCCTATCTGCATAAGTCCCGCAAAAAGCTTTGAAAAAGCGGGAGCAGCGAAAAGTATCTCGATCACGCAGAAAACGAACGACCAAAGCATCAAGGACGACGTATATTCGCTCGTAACGTTCATGCCGAATATCCAGAAGATAGCTATTATCTTACCGAGATCTATCCATATCATGCGATTAAAGGCTATGCGCGCTTCTTCAAGCACCTCATTGATATCTGCAAGGCGGGAGACACACAAGGTCAAAATTATGTATCCTATAAAATCGGGCAGGATATCTATAACGCTTATGTTGGGGTTGAATATAAAAATACACGCTATCGCTATCCCGATAAGATCTTTGCGTATTTTTTTATCTGCCATTTTTTCTCCTTTCTCTCTTTTCTCTTTCTTTTTGAGCGGCTCTTGCGTCCGCCTCGGCTCTCCGTCTTTCGTTTTCCTCTCTGAAACGGTTTACAAAAGCAAACCGAGACGGCTTTTGAGCCATTTCAACGTCACTCTCGTCGCATATCTTCGCGTAACAAGAAAAGAGCATAAAAAGATTCATGAAAATAATAACGATATATAAAACGAACACGGGCGTTCCGAAGTAAGCTTTGTACTCATTGGTAAACGGAAGCGGGATATACGCGACAAGGTAAAGAATGAAATATATCGCCGTAAAAATAAAGTTTCTCACGGAAGCTACGGCTATTTTTTCTACCTCTGTTTCCTTGGCTATCGAGCGTATCGGCAAACACATGGAAAAGGTAAACAGAACGTATCCTATTCTCTCAAGATGTCCGATAACGTTTTTTACGTTCTCCGAAAAAAGTGTGACGGTCGTAATATTGTCGAATATTGCCGAAAGAGCGATAACAAAAGAAATTGCCGACATGAGTAACGCGCCCATGCACAAATACCGAAAATCCTTATTATAACGCTTTAATTTTAACGCGCCGAAAAGGATCATCGCGTATCCGACAAGTCTTATAAGATATCCTCCGATAGGACTCATCGACATAAACGCCGCCATAAAATATCCGATAAAAAGCAATCCAAAGCCCATTTTTCTTCCTCGTTTTAAGATATCAGCCGCATACCGACTTTGCAAATGCGGCTAATATCTCAATATTTTTTAATTATTTTCCTGTCCGGGAGCTCCGCAGCATTTTTTATACTTTTTACCCGAACCGCAAGGACAAAGGTCGTTTCTGCCTACGTTTGCCGCCGCTCTCTTTGTTACGGTGACCTTTTTAGGCTTATTTTGTCCGCCCTCAAAGCCCTCCTGAAGAGGCTTTGCAAGCTGTACTCTCTTTATTTCGGGAGTTTTTATCGTGACCGAGAGAACCATGCGAGTCGTGCGGTCGCGTATCTCTCCGACCATCTGGTCGAACATATCCGCGCCCTGAATACGATACTCGTTTACGGGATCGCGCTGCGCGTAAGACTGCAAACGGATACTGTCCTTAAGGTCGTCCATAGCGTCTATATGATCCATCCAAGCGCTGTCAACGTTCTGAAGCAATACGGCGCGCTCTATCTCACGGAAGCGCTCCTCTCCGACCATCTTTTCTTTTTCACTATAAAGCTCAAGCGCTCTGTTGCAAAGCATCTCGCTCACATCTGCTTTCTTAAGCTTTTTAAGTTCGCTTTCGCTATACTCAAAGTCCTCGGGAGTGGTGAGGATACCCTTATACGCATCACGCAGACCGACGAAGTCCCAATGCTCTGCTTCTTCTCCCTGAAGATAAACGTCAACGTTTTCGCTAACCGTCTGGAGTATCATCTTTTGAACGGTATCGCTTATATTTTCGCCGTTGAGAACGTCGTTCCTCTGCTTATAAATAATGTTTCTCTGTTGATTCATTACGTCGTCGTAGGTAAGAACGTACTTACGGCGCTTGAAGTTCTGGTCCTCTATTCTCTTTTGAGCCGATTCTATCTGATTGGAAAGTATCTTTGCATCAATTGGCGTATCCTCGGGAAGTCCGAGGCGCTCAACTACACCCATCATTCTCTCCGAGCCGAAGAGTCGCATAAGATCGTCCTCAAGCGAGAGGAAGAAACGCGATTCACCCGGGTCGCCCTGTCTTCCCGAACGTCCGCGGAGCTGGTTATCTATACGTCGGCTCTCATGTCTTTCCGTACCGAGAATAAAGAGTCCGCCCGCTTCTCTTACCTTTTCCGCCTCGGGAGCTATCTCTTCCTTGTACTTTTCGTAAAGCTCCTTGAAGATACGACGGGCTTCCATTATTTCTTCGTCGTCCACCTCGCGAGTTCCCGTTGCCATGGCGATAAGCTCGTCGTCTATCTCCATCTTCTTCATTTCTTTTTTCGCCATATGCTCGGGGTTTCCTCCGAGCATGATATCTGTTCCACGTCCTGCCATATTCGTGGAAATAGTGACCGCGCCGTATTTACCTGCCTGCGCTACTATCTCCGCTTCCTTGTCGTGATACTTTGCGTTAAGGACTGTATGCTTTATTCCCTCTCTCTTGAGACGGCGTGAAAGCTCCTCGGATTTATCGATAGACACAGTACCGACAAGCACAGGCTGTCCCTTTTCGTGACATTCGATTATCTGTCTGACAACAGCGTCGTATTTGCCGTTCACGGTTCTGTAAACGACGTCCGAGCGGTCATTTCTTATCATAGGCTTATTGGTGGGTATCTCTATAACGTCAAGTCCGTATATCTCTCTGAACTCGTTTTCCTCGGTGAGAGCCGTACCCGTCATACCCGAAAGCTTTGAGTACATACGGAAGTAATTTTGGAACGTGATAGTCGCAAGGGTCTTGTTTTCCTTTTCTATCTTTACGCCCTCTTTAGCTTCAATTGCCTGATGGAGTCCGTTTGAATAACGTCTGCCAGGCATAAGACGTCCCGTAAACGCGTCTACTATCATAACGCCCTGATCGTTTACCACGTAATCAACGTCGCGCTTCATGATACCGTGCGCACGTATTGCTTGGTTTATATGGTGCGATATCTCGGAGTTTTCCGCGTCGGTAAGGTTATCTATACCGAAAAATTCCTCTGCCTTTTTAGCGCCCGAGGGAGTAAGCGTTGCGTTGTTTGCCTTTTCGTCTACGATATAATCGGCATCAACGTCGTCGTAGCTTTCCTTCGTATCCATTTCCTTTATTACGTACTTGCGGAGCTTTCTTGCCAAGACGTCGGCTCTGTCGTACATATCGGTGGATTTTTCACCCGCGCCCGAAATGATAAGCGGTGTTCTCGCCTCGTCTACAAGAATTGAGTCTACCTCGTCGACAATAGCAAAGTTATGTCCGCGCTGTACCATGCGCTCTTTATATACGACCATGTTGTCGCGAAGATAGTCAAAGCCGAACTCGTTGTTCGTTCCGTAAGTTATATCTGCCTCATACGCAAGTTTTTTCTCGTCAGGAGAGATACCGTGAACTACGAGTCCCGTTTTAAGTCCCATGAACTCGTAAACTCTTCCCATCTCCTCGCTGTCTCGACGGGCAAGATAATCGTTTACGGTAACTACGTGTACGCCTTTACCCGTAAGCGCGTTAAGATATGCGGGCATGGTAGCCACAAGAGTTTTTCCCTCTCCCGTTTTCATTTCGGCTATTCTTCCCTGATGCAGAATTATACCGCCTATTATCTGTACGCGGAAGGGGCGTTTGCCGAGTATTCTGTCGTCTGCCTCGCGTATTGCCGCAAAAGCGTCCGCCATGATATCCTCAAGAGTCTCTCCGTCAGCAAGTCTCTGCTTTAAGACCTCGGTCATGCCCGAAAGCTCCGCGTCGGACATAGCCTTATATTTATCCGCGAGGGATTCTATATAGTCAACGTATTTTTCTATCTTTTTTAACTGTCTTTCGCTATAAGTTCCAAAAACCTTATTTACAAGTCCCATAAAAGACCTCCGAATCAAAAATATACATAGTATATTATACAACATTTTTTAAATTTTTTCAATAGCTTAACGACATTCAAACCGTATTTGATTGTAAATTTTTATATTTTTTACGTTAATTATATAAACTCTCTTGAAAAAACGTCAAAAAAGGACTATAATTAATGTGTATAAATTGCTATCACAAGGTGGATCATGAAAAAAATAAACATTATTCTTCACGAGCCCGAAATTCCTCAAAACACGGGCAACATAGCGCGTACCTGCGCCGCTACGGGCGCGTCTCTTCACATAATAAAGCCGATGGGCTTTACTATCGACGACAAAAAGCTGAAGAGAGCGGGACTTGACTATTGGGATAAGCTCGACATTACTTACTATGAAAATTTTGAGGATCTCTGTCAAAAGCACCCCGAGGCTATCGGCGCGACCTATTTCTTTACTACTAAAGCTCCGCGCTCCTATACCGAAGTCTCTCCCTACCCCGACAACGTTTTTATAATGTTCGGAAAAGAAACGAAGGGACTTCCCGAGGACTTGCTTTATGCTAACCGCGAATATTGCGTTCGTATTCCGATGCGTGACACTCTGCGCTCCTTGAATCTATCCAATTCGGTCGCTATCGCTGTATATGAAATTTTGCGACAGAGGGAATTCGAGGGCTTACGCGAGGACGGAAATCTTACGAAATATTCTTGGTGATCTGAGGAACTGCAAATGAAGAAAGAAAAAATACTCGTGGCTATGAGCGGCGGAGTTGACAGCGCGGTCGCGGCTCTTCTTTTAAAGCAACAGGGCTTTGAAACGGCTGGAATAACCATGCAGCTCTGGTCAAGCGCTCATACCGTTATTGATGACGATGCTCCAACCTCCCTTGACGAAAATTGTCTTGACGCGAAAAAGGTTGCTGATTCGCTTGGGATAGCGCACTATTCCGTTGCCTTGGGAGACACCTTCCGCAAGAGCGTAATAGACCGTTTTATTTCGGAATACGGACAAGCGAAAACACCGAACCCTTGCGTTTTCTGCAATAAATATATAAAATTCGGCGTTCTGCTTGACAAAGCCCATTCTCTCGGGTTTGACCGTCTTGCGACGGGACATTATGTGAGAATTGAAAAATCTAACGACGGAAAGTTTTTGTTAAAGAAAGCCACAGATAAAAACAAAGACCAATCCTATTTTCTCTGGTCTTTATCAAACGAAGTTTTATCCTCCGTGACTTTCCCTCTCGGCGAGCTTACTAAAGACGAGATACGAAAGATAGCCGCCGAAAATTCGCTTGCTTGCGCTCATCGCTCGGACAGTCAGGATATCTGCTTTATTCCAAACGGCGATTACGTTTCGTTTATTCAAAACAATTCAACGCTTGACTCACCGTGCGGAAATTTCATTGACCTCGACGGCAATATTTTAGGAGAGCATCAAGGTCTTATCCGCTATACCGTAGGTCAGCGCAAGGGACTTGGTATTGCTCTTGGCAGACCTATGTTCGTTGCCGAAAAGAATGCCGAGCGCAACACGGTCACGCTTTGCGAGGACGCGCAGCTTTACAAGGATACGCTTACGGCTAATTCCATAAATCTTATCGCGTGTGACCGTTTTGACGCTCCCGTAAGATTAGAAGCAAAGATACGTTACCGTCACACTGCATCTCCCGCAACGGTCGAGCAGATATCGGAGGATAGGCTTCTCGTTAAATTTGATACGCCTCAACGCGCCATAGCCAAAGGTCAATCGCTCGTTCTTTACGACGGTGACACGGTCGTGGGCGGTGGAATAATAGAATAACAAAAAGACGGTGCGTTTTGCACCGTCTTTTTGCTAAAAGCAGCATTTAAATCAGTCTGCGTAAACGCTGACCTGCTTTTTGTCCTTTGTCTTCTGCTCGAACTTGACCTTGCCGTCGATCAAAGCAAACAAAGTGTCGTCCTTACCGATTCCGACGTTGTTGCCGGGATGGATAGCCGTACCTCTCTGTCTTACGATGATGTTTCCAGCGAGAACTGCCTGTCCGTCAGCCTTCTTTACGCCAAGGCGCTTGGATTCGCTGTCACGGCCGTTCTTCGTAGAACCGACACCCTTTTTATGAGCAAAGAACTGCAAACTAAGCTTCAACATTATTCGTTCCTCCGTAATTTAATGTAATTTTGTACTTTAGACGTAATCTACGTCTTTGACTTCGACGTCGAGAAAATCGCAATATTCTTCGAGAAGGTCATTTAACTGATAATAGTATGACAGAAAGATTCCCGAGACCGCATAGCGTTTGCGTTCGTCCTCCTCAAACTGAGGAAGAGCGGCTTTTGAGCGAACCATGATATGTGTAGCTCCCTCGTTTACCGTATACTCTACGTCGGAAGCGTAAGCGACCTCTATCGAGTTTACGATAAGCATCGTCATTGCGGACAGCGCGGCGCAAAGAACGTCATCGCCCGATTCGCCGTATCCCGTATGACCCTGCTCCTCAAAGCCATAATAAATTCCGTTGCTTCTGAAAAATACGATCTTCGTCATTTAAAGTCAACCTTCGATAGAAAGGATCTGAACCTTGGTGTAAGGCTGTCTGTGACCGATCTTCTTCTTTTCGTTCTTCTTGGACTTGTACTTGATTACATAAATCTTTTTGCCCTTGCCGTTAGCAATGACTTTTGCGGTGACCTTAGCACCTTCAACAGTGGGAGCGCCTACCTTGAAGTCATCTCCTACCGATACTGCTTTGACACGATCGAATTCAACCGTATCGCCTTCGTTAACGTCGAGTTTCTCGATGAAAAGGATATCGCCCTCGTTAACCTTGTACTGCTTTCCGCCGGTTTCAATAATTGCGTACACGAAAAGCACCTCTCTTTCTTATAGACTCGCTAAGTCGGGCGGTGTCAGAAGACACACTTAAAAAGCCCGCTTTTATGCGGCATAATATTATACCACGCTTTATAGACGTTTGTCAAGTGTTTTTTTATATTTTTTCATTAATTTTTATATATTTAAGGACATTGTTTGAATTTATACTTGCAAACATTGCTTGGCCGTGCTATAATATCACCATAAGGTTAATTTTTATATCGAGGTGTAAACCATGGAAATACCGCATATTTTTTTAGAAATGAATTTTTTATCAAAGGAGCTTGGCAAGAACACGCAGGTCAATATCATTCTTCCCCACCAAGCAAACGATGGTACGCCCTGCAAAACGCTCTGGCTTTTACACGGACTTAAGGGAGATCACACGTCGTGGCTGAGAAACACCTGTATCGAGCGTTACGCGGCAAAGCACGGTCTTTGTGTCGTTATGCCCAACGTTGACAGAAGCTGGTACACGAACACACAATACGACGCAAATTATTTTGATTATATTACAAAGGAGCTTCCCGAGGTCTGCCGCCACAATTTCAAGGTAATGAGCGATCGCCCCGAGGACAACATAGTAGCGGGACTTTCAATGGGCGGATACGGCGCTTTGAAGATCGCTCTCACCTGCCCCGAGCAGTACGGCTACTGCATCTCGCTCTCGGGCGCACTTGACATAACGAGAAAAGGCAGACCCTACAACATAAATGAATGGAGAAGCCTTTTTGGATTCGATATGCAGACTCCTCTTGAGCTTGAGGGCAGCGAACACGACATATTTTGGCTTGCGGAAAAGAACAAAAACGAGGGGATTCCCTTCCCGAAGCTCTATATGTGGTGCGGAACTGAGGATCATCTTTTCAAGGCGAACGTAGAGTATCACGAGCTTCTGACAAAGCTCGGTGTTGAGCATACCTTTGAAACGTCGGAGGGCAACCACACATGGAGATGGTGGGATCTGCATATCCTGCCCGCGCTGAATCACATATTGAGTGAGTGATGAAATATAAAAAGCGAAGGTTAATATCCTTCGCTCAGCTTGCTGACAAAGTAGCACTAAAAAATTTTAGGTAGCAAAATATACAAATGCAAAGAAACAAAGAGCCTCCCTTGTGTAAAGGGAGGTGGCATTTTCGCAAGAAAATGACGAAGGGATTGTCAAAAAAGCAAGATTTTTATCAAAAAAACAATCCCTCAGTCGCTTCGCGACAGCTCCCTTTACACAAGGGAGCCTTTTTGTTTTGTGCAAATCGATAAATTAATTTCTGTAAATAGGCTTTGTCAGTGCTCTGAGCGAAGGTTAATATCCTTCGCTTTTTATTTCGCTTTATCTATTTCGCTTTTTATTCACGATTGCGTTCGCTATCTGCCCTATGTTTTTTGACCTTTGAAGGATGTATTCCCATAAGCTTTTTGTACGTGCCCGAAAAATAGGACATCGTTTCAAAGCCGCTTGCGTACGCCGCGTCGGAGACCTTCATTCCGTCCAGGATACAGACCTCCGCATTTCTGCAACGCAGAATATTGGTATAGGTAAATATCGTTTCTCCCGTATACTTTTTAAATTCTCTTGACAAATGGTATTTCGTTATGCCGACGTGTTCCGCAAGGTCCTCGAGTGTTATCGAATTTTTGAAATTTTCGTTTATATACGACAACGCATTTTTTACGTGCTCTTCCGAGCGGTCGTTCTTTTTATTGGTTTCTCCCGCGTTATCGATATGCTTTTCGCAAAGCTCGATCATAAGTGAAAGCATCGCGCTTCGAACCTTTGGAATAGCAAATCTATCGTCGCCTTTCTTTTTTAGTATCTGATCCTTTAACATCTCGGCGGCTTCAAGGAAAACTCGTATCGTTTCTTCATCGCGGGTTATTTTCTCGAACTCGTATTTTTCAATGTCTATACCGTTGCCCTCGCAAAACTCATCGTCAATGATAAGGCAGTAATAATCAAATCCCGTCTCGCTGTACAAATGATGTATCGCACCCGAGTTGATGATGACAAGGTCTCCCGCGCAAAGCGAATACTGCTCTGTTCCGTATCTTATACAGCCCTCTCCGTTCGTAATGTAAATGAGCTCAATATTTTTATGCCAATTACAAGGAGAATCCACCCTGTTTATTAAGTAATGCAGCTTGAACGGTTCAAGCTTATTTGTTTTTATCTGTAAGTGATGCTCGTATCTTGTTATCATATTTTTTCCTTAAATAGCAATATAGTGATAAAAAATAGCAATATAGTGGTTGAAATTATCTTGATTTTATTATACAATAAAGATACGTTAAAGTCAAGATAAAAAAACACTAAAAAAACAACTTAAATAAACAAGGAGTACAAAAATGAAGATCTTATCTATTGGCGCACATCAGGACGACAACGAATTCCGCGTTGGCGGTATGGCTTACAAATGGGTAAAGGCGGGACACGAGGTGCGTTTCCTCTCTATGTGTAACGGCTGCGGCGGTCACCACATCATGACCCCCGAGGAAACAACGGCAAGACGTGCAAAAGAAAGCGCGGCTGTCGCTGAATATCTCGGCATCACCTACGACGTTTGGTCGGACGTCGATGACTGCACACTTATGGCAGACCTCCCCACGCGTATGAGGCTTATCCGCTACATTCGTGAATTCAACCCCGACCTCATTATCTCGCACAGAACAAACGACTATCACGCAGACCACAGAGCCGCGGCGCAGCTCGTTCAGGACGCGTCCTACATACTGACCGTTCCCCACACCTGCCCCGACGTTCCCCATATGCTTGATATGCCCGTTATTCTCTACAACGTAGACAACTTCAAGAATCCCCCCTTCCAAGCCGATCTCGTTTTCGACATGGACGACGTTATCGACGTAAAGCTCCACATCTCGCATCTCAACGGAAGTCAGGTTTATGAATGGCTTCCATACAACGCAAATTCGGGAATGTCACAAGGCATGACAGGCAGATACGGTGTTCCCACCGACGAAAAGGAGCGTTTTGAGTGGCTCAAGGGCATGAACATAACCGCGGAGACGACCGATGAGGAGATAATGGCGGCAACTCATGGCTATGCTGTTCGTTTTGCCAAGGTTGCGGCTCGTTTCAGAAAGGAGCTTATCGCTCGCTACGGTGAGGAGCGTGGCTCAAAGGTTCGTTATGCCGAAGCATTCCAGATATGTGAGTACGGCAGACAGCCTTACGAACAGCTTGTCAAGGAGCTGTTCTCGTTCTAACGAGCAGACGGTATAACGATTATATGTTTTAAAACGGGAGGCGTTCCGCCTCTCGTTTTCGTTTACACTCGAATCAAATTTTGATTTGTCGAGCACTATGTTCGCACTAATAAAAGGCTTCTCCAGCGGAGAAGCTGTCACCGAAGGTGACTGATGAGGAGAGCAAATAAAGCACA
>SVUA01000007.1 GCA_015063485.1 Oscillospiraceae bacterium
TTGGACTATTAGACACCGACACAACCGATAGAAAAGTTAAGGGTATTGGTGGAAGATATTCCGCAAGATCGAATGGCTTCTATGAATTATTCACTGATAATCATCATATCCGATTTTGCAGAACAACGAAAACAACTCCTTTTAAAAACTTTTTGATGAGAATCGGCTGGAATGCGTATTCAAAAGATGATTCGGATTTTTGGTCATTGGAAAAACGGCTTCGCGCTATAGGGTATTCAACAATGGATTTAACATAGTGGCATCGATTAAGGCTGCACATAAAGCCACCTCGAAAATCCACCCTTGATTTTATTGACTTTCCCGTGGTTGCATCTATTAAGGAAGCACAACACAAAAAATTCCTCGGACTTGTTCCGAGGATATTTTTTGTGTTTTTTACATCGGCTAAAAGTATTTTTATTATTTAGGTTGAAAAGCAATAAGTTTTATGCTATAATATAAAAAAAGAATACGAAGAAAGTTGGTTTTCATTTACCATGTACGACATCATTATCAAAGGCGGAAAAATAATAGACGGCAGCGGCGGAGAGCCCTACTTTGCCGATATCGCTATAAAAGACGGCAAGATATCAAAGATATCAGAAAACATAGATGGCGGAGATACCGTGATAAACGCCGAAGGTCTTGTTGTTACTCCCGGATTTATAGATTCGCACAGCCACGCGGATAACGCGGTATTTACCTACCCCGACATGAAAGAAAAGGTAGAGCAAGGTATAACGACTGCTATTGCGGGTCAATGCGGAAGTTCCCCTGCCCCTCTTCCCACGTATTATGATAAAAACAATGATAAAATGTTGGGAAACTTAGGAAAAGAGTACGATATTCTCAAAACCATGGGCTCTTTTATTGAATATTCAAGCAAAGTGCCTCAAGGCTGTAACATAGCGCATTTTGTAGGTCACGGAGAGCTTCGCAAAGCGGTCATGGGCTATGATGACAACCGCGAGCCAACAAAAGAAGAACTTGAAAAAATGAAAGAGCTTCTCCGCGACGCAATGAATACCGGCGCTTTCGGAATGTCGCTTGGACTCTACTACTCCCCGGGTTGTTACGCTAAGACCGAAGAAGTCAATGAGCTGGCAAAGGTATTGAAGGAAACGAACGGCTTGATCTCTGCCCATATAAGAAACGAGGGTAAGGACGTTATTGAAGCGACCGAGGAATTTATAAACATCATAAAGGCGGCAGGCATACGCGGAGTTCATTCGCATATCAAAGCTTTTATAAGCGACAAAAACATTAAGGTCAAGACTTTATTTGAAATGATAGACAAGGCAAATGCTGAGGGAGCTGATATTTACTGTGACGTATATCCTTACGTAGCATCTCACACCTCATTAGGCGCGACCTTTGTTCCCGCAGAACTGCGCGCAAACGGCAAGATGGTCGAAAATCTTAAAGACCCTGAAAAAAGAGAGATCGCTAAAAAATTCATAATAGATACCTATGGCAAGAACAACGACCTTTCATGGACCCTCGTGGTATCCGCTAAAAACCGTCCCGATGCTATCGGTAAAAGAATTAATCAAATAGCAAAGGACCGCGGCTGTGACGTTTATGACGCTGTTTTTGATATAATCGTAGACTGCAACGGAATCGCAAGAGCATGCTATTTCAGAATGAATGAGGCAGACGTTGAGACGGCTATCAAGTATCCGAAAGCCATGATATGCACAGATTCAAGCGTTTCGAAAGGAGCGACAACGTATCATCCCCGTCTGCGCGCGTCTTTTCCGAGAGCCATCGGTCGTTACGCAAGAGACAAACAGCTCGTTCCGATGCCCGAAATGATACGGCGTGTCACTTCCCTGCCCGCTTACGTTTACGGACTTACAGGCAAGGGGTTGCTCAAGGAGGGCTATGATGCGGATATCTGCGTATTCTCCGAAGAAAAGTTCATAGACCGCGCAGAATACACCGATTGTACGCGCGGCTGCGAGGGTTTGAATTACGTACTCGTATCAGGGCAGATAGTTGCCGAAAACGCTATACATAACGGCAAACTATGCGGAAAGATACTTCGCAAAAACGGTTAATGATACAAAAAATAGACACGCTTGGCTGAACTGCCTAAGTATCGATAACGAACGTTCTGTAACTTTAACAGCAAAACTATCGGGTAACGCAAACCAAAGACGACCTCCCGAAGTGAGCCTCACGTTAGTGCTGACACATCTCACAGATAAATCACAATTTATTTGACTAAAAGCAAGAAAAACCGCTTTTGCCGTTACGCAAAAGCGGTTTTTCTTAAATCATATTAAATATCGTCGTCGTGCTTCGGCTTGACCTTATAGAAATCAAGTATCGGAATAAGGACGAGAGCGGTAAGACCCGCGTTGAATCCGCCGTTATACAGAACGAATCCTCCGTGCATATCTGCCGTAACGGCACATATCATAGCGCTGAGCAGTCCTGCAAGCACGCCGTACCCAAATCCGTACTTTCCCGCGATAGGACAAAGTCCCGTAGCAAAGGCAAGTCCGTTTATATATGCCTGTGTTGAAAGCGTCCAAGGAATATCAAAGCCGGATAAAAGGCATATGACTATTACTATCGCCAACAGAGCAATATAGCCTAACGCGATAGGCAATACGTTTCTTGGGTGCTGTCCGTCAGCGGCAAAGGTCAGCGCGGCAAAAACTATTCCGACAGTTGCTCCCGTAAAGCCAACGCCTGTGGGAAGCTGCGGAAATATTTCGGGAAGTATAAAAATAATATTCAGATAAGCAAGAATAGCAAAGCCGTATATCGCGATATTTATCATGCAGAGCGGCATGCCGAATTTATCGGTAAAGTCAGTACCGTAGCCGGTACATTTCAAAAGCTTCCCATAATCCTTAAAGCTTCGCTTGTTGAGAATAAAGCCAACAAGAAATGTGATACTGAACAGTATAACGAAAAATACGTTCATAAATCCGCGATATGCATAAGGAAGAGAATAATAATTCGGGTTATCGATAATTATATCCGCGGGTTCGTTAACGCCAAGCGTTTGGTACATAAAGGCGTGAATGAATATGCCTAAGATTCCGATAGCAAGTCCCGCCTTATAGAGATTATAACCGCGGTGCATGGCGGTAGTACCCGGAAGCAACGCAGGGACGACAAATCCGATGGCAAGTCCGCAAACTATGGAAAGAATTATACCTACCGCGCTTATTTGCGTAACAGATGCGTCGAATTTTCCGATAGAATATCTAAAGAGTACCTCGCTTACAAATGGCGCAAGGGCGGTCGAGAAGAACGCCACGTGGATATTCTCGGATATCGGTCTTTTCAAGACTATGCAGTAGAGCAAAACGCCAAGGAAAGAGGGCCACATATTTATAAAATTAAGACCGTAGAAGCAATGCGCGACGATAAGCATATATCCCGCGAGTATAGTCGCGTTAGCTTTAGCGCGGCTTACGTATATCACAAGATTTGCGAAAAGTCCGCACACCGCGGCATTAAATAGAGTGCTTCCAAGTCCGCCGAGAGCAAAATAATCGGTCACGAGCTTGCTTGGAGAGGTAAGTATTCTCCATAGATTATCAAAAAAATCCCATTCCTTCGTGTAAAGGACCGCTATGGGCGAAGCAATAAGGAAAAAGAGACTTATAAATAACGGATAAGCGCGGATAAGCCGCTCTGAAAAAGTGCTTTTATGTTTTTTAGCTTGTAAGGGAATGTCGGTGTTGCTCATATATCCTCCGAAAAATTGACGCATAACACGCCTTTCACAATAATTTTACCACAATTCTGTAATTAAGTCAATAAGAATATCTTTGCGCGGGACTTTTGTAAAATAATATTATTGCGGAACAAACACCTTAAATGCCGCTTCTGACATGACAAAAATGTCAGAGGGGCTTTTTCTTTTTCCACGGCTCGAGACAAATCCGTTTTCGTCAAGACCGTTTATCACGGCGGGCTTTCCTTTTATTAAAACTATCACGCGCTCACTTTCACTGCGTTCAGGCTTGATAAGTACGTTTTTTACGGAGGTGTAAGCAATGTGACCTACGGGGTAAAACTGCTCCCAATAAACAGTGCCGTCCTCTCCGCAATATATGTGTGTGGCTTTATTTGCGCTCTGATTTGACGCATATACAACGTATTTTTGCTCTCCTATCGAGAAACGAACGGTCTTGAAAAGCTCGTTTTCGCCTAAACACTCGCCAAGCTTTTTGTATGCTGAGTATACGGAAAGCTCTTTTTCACTTACGCAATCCATAATATCACCTACGTTACAGTCAAGTGCTGTGCATATCCGCGCGATCGTGTCCGTCGTAACGGTTTCGTTCTTTGAGAGCTTCGCCATTACGCGAGAGCTGATACCCGTCAGCGCGATAAGGTCTGATCTGCTCATGCCCTTATCAATGAGTAATTTCCACAATTTGCTGTAATCAATATACATACAGTCACCGCCTTTCTGATAACAGTATATCACACAACAACAAAATTGTCAATAATTATTTACGAAAGTAAAGAAAAAATTACAAATTGTTCTTTTTAAACTCCATTGGTGAGACACCCATTATCTTTTTGAAATTGCGATAGAAGGTTGAGAAGTCGGAATATCCGCACAAGCCGTAAATGGCGGTTATTTTATAACCGTTTTTTATGTATTCCGTCGATTTTTTTATTCGGCAAAGATTCAGGTAGCTGTTAAACGAGTGTCCTGTCAACTTATAAAAAAGTTTGCAAAAGCTGCTTTTTGACATAGTCGAGCGTTTTGATATCTCGTCAAGCGTTATCTGTTCCGTAAAATTGTTTTTGATGTATTCGATACAATAAAGAACGAATTGTTTGTTGTTCTCAAAATATTCGGGCAGAGAGTTTTTCTCAAAATAGTTACGCGCAAGGCCCGACACGAGCAGTGTGGCATAGGAATGTATGATCTCATTAAACCCAAAGCTTTTGCAGTTGAATTCCGCTAACATTCTTTCCATTATCGACTCAATATAAAAGATATCCTCCGAGTCGATAGATATCCTCGGAAGCAGATCCTTGCCGCCAAGAATATCCTGTAAAAATAGAGAAACGAGCTTACCGCTCTGTTTTGCTTCGCCGAAAAAGTCGGGCATAAATGAAAATGAATAAAACACCGTGTTAGGCGCTGTCTCGATATGATGCACTGTCCCTGGGGGGATTATGAACATATCGCTTTGATGCAACCTTGAAGATTTGTTCCCTAAATAATGGCAAAGACTGCCTTTCGCAATGTAATATATCTGAAAATACTCGTGCGTGTGAGGCTTTTTTGCCTCTCTCGTTTCCTCGACCTTTTGAATATGATAATTTTCCGCCGCGTTGTTGTAATATGAAAGCACAAATTTTTTTATATCCATATCGTCATCACCTCAACTAAATTCTATCACAAATATCACAAAAATGCAATATTAAAAACACAAAATGCAATATTCTTGCAAAATGCACGTGTTATAATTTAATAAAAAAGATAAAAAAGGTGATACGATTATGAAAATTGTTGCGTTAAACGGACTTTTAGGCTACGGTTACAGCGAAGAGGCTTTGAATATAGCCTTTTCGGAAAAGGTTGATTATCTTGGCGTTGATGCGGGTTCGACCGATCCAGGTCCTTATTATCTCGGAAGCGGAAAGTCGTTTACCGACAGAAGCGCTGTAAAAAGAGACCTTTCTCTTGCGCTTCCGAAGGCTCTTGAGCATAAAGCTCCGTTTATAATAGGTACTGCGGGCGGTGCGGGAAGTGTGGCACACGTTGCGTGGGTAAAGGAAATAATTCTTGAGGTCGCAAAGGAACAAGGGCTTCATTTTAAAATGGGAATAGTTCACAGCGACGTTTCGACTGAGTATGTTCTTGAAAAATACGATAGTGGAAAGCTTATCAATATGAGCGAGGAATTTCCCATAAGTAAACAAAATATCGAGGATAGCTCAAGAATAGTCAGCCAGATAGGCATAGCTCCTATAATAGAGCTTCTCAAGCAGAAAGTTGACGTTATCCTTTGCGGAAGAGCTTGCGATACGGCAATATACGCAGCTCCTTGCGTTTTTGAAGGATATCCCGCGGGACTTGCTTTTCATATGGCAAAGATAATGGAGTGCGGCGCTATGTGCTCCGAGCCCGTTGCGGCGGCTGACGTAATGCAAGGCTATATGTACGAGGACCACTTTGAGCTTTGCCCAGCGAATCCGATAAGAAAGTGTACCGTTGACAGAGTGGCAGCTCATACTCTCTATGAGCAGTCGAATCCCTATCTTATCTTCGAGCCCGACGGTGTGTGCGATCTGACAAATTCAAAATTTGCGCAGAAGGACGAACGTACTGTCAGCGTTTCGGGGTCGGAATTTATTGAAGCCGAGCAAAAAACTCTCAAGCTTGAGGGAGTTAAATGCGCAGGATTCAGAACCATTTGCCCCGCTACCGTTTACGATAGCGAGACGGTCAAAAACATGGATAAGATCATAAACACCGTTACGAATTTTATAAAAGAGACTACCAAAAACACACTTCCCGAAAACAGCTATACGATAAGCTTTAAATTGAGCGGCGGAGCGGAAAGCTCGCTCGGCATTATCATGGACATCGTCGGAAGGACACAGGAGATAGCCGATACAGTCTGCGCGCTTGCGAGAAGCCGAATGCTCCATTGCGACTATGAGGGCAGAAAATCCACGGCTGGAAATCTTGCTTTTCCGTTCTCACCGTCAGATATTCATGTGGGTGCTGTCTACGAATTTTCTGTTTTCCATCTCGCAAAGGTAGACTCTTTGCTTGAAACTTCAAAAATAACCGTTGAGGAGGTATGACATGAAAAAGCTTATCGATTACACAAAGATACTCAGAAGTAAAAACGCGGGACCGCTTTTTATTACGTTTGACCTTATCTTCAACACAAGAGAGGATATGGGGTACGTGTCAGCGCGGCTTACAAAAGATGATATATCAAAGGCTTACGACGTATCGGTTGAGAAAATAGATATCATTCCTTACGCCGTGGTAAACTCGATAAAAATAACCTTTCCAAGAAAAAATATAAGTGGCAGTCTTGAGGACAACGACATTTACGGCTGTCAGCAGCACGTTCCGCTTGCCAATATTTTAATATGACTTATTGAAAGGAATATTGTTATGAAATATACCATATGCACTGTCGGAGATTCGATACATACAAGTCCGATGCCCCAAAATTATGATAATTCGGACATTAAAAACGTTTTGAGTAAGGCTGACGTAAGGCTTTTCAATCTTGAGTGTGTCCTCTCGGACGCCCCCGCTTTTGGCTCAAGCTTTTGCGGAGGAACGTGGATTACGGCAAAGAAAGAGACGCTCGACGATCTCCTTGACTTCGGATTTAACGGTTGCTCATTTGCTAATAATCACACTATGGATTATTCCTACGACGGACTTTTCTCTACTCTTAAAATAGTAAAGGAAAAGGGGCTTCCTATAAGCGGTGCGGGAAAGGATCTTGAGGAGGCTTCGGACTACGCTTTGATCGATACTCCAAACGGTAAGTGCGCCCTTATCTCTATATGCTCGACCTTTAATGATGCGGCAAGAGCGGGAAATGCTTCAAGCACCGTAGCGGGCAGACCCGGACTCAATCCGCTTCGCTTTTCTACCGTATACGATATCACGCCTGAGCATATGAGATCGCTCAAAGAGATATCCGAAGGTACGCAGATAGACGGCAGACGTAACCTTTCAAGAGCAGGTGGATATACACCGCAAGTTCCCGACGGAATGTTCGGATTCGGAGACTATCTTTTCCGTGAAAGCAATACCGAGGGCAAGGTCTCGTATCCAAATGAGCAGGACACTCAAAGAACAGTTGACACCATCAAAAAGGCTTTGCTTGAATGTGATTATGTCGTTGTGAATATACACTCTCATGAAATAAAGGGATCTACCGACGACGAGCCCGATGACTTTATGGTAGAGTTTGCTCACAAGTGCGTTGATGCTGGAGCATCTCTCATTATCGGAACAGGAACACACCAGCTAAAGCCTATTGAAATATACAAGGGCAAGCCTATCTTTTACAGTGTCGGAAACTTTATATTTCAGCCCGATACGGAGTTATTCTGTATGCCTGCCGACCTCGGCGAGAAGTATGGCTATCCCGCAGATGCCACACCGAGAGAATGGATGGATATAAGAAGTGATTACGGTAAGCGCGGACTTCACTGCGACCCCGTAAACTCGCGTTCGCTCATGCCCTTTATCACCTATGAGGACAAGAATGTCACCGAGATAAAATGCTATCTGCTCAAGCTTGACATGAAGACCTTTGTTCCCAATATCGCGGACCGCGAGGAGCAAAAAATAATATTCGATTATTTGTGCGACAGATGCAAGGAGCAGAACACACAGCTTGAGCTTTTCGACGGATATATTATTATCACCGAAAAGAAGTCCTGAATATATGAGGTAGAGCAAAGCTATGATAAAAACAGAAATTTACGAACAGGCTTTATTTGAAACGATAAAGCGCGGCGCGACAGAGATATCGCCCGATGTTAAGAACGCTTTTCTTAAAGCGATAGAAAAAGAAAGCAATTCTGACGCAAAGCGCGGACTTGAGGCAACGCTTAAAAGCATGGATATGTCCGCTGTAAGAGAGAATCCTCTTTGCGTTGATACGGGTTGGCCTATATTCTATTTCAAAGTTGGAAATCAATGTGAACTTGAGGGAGGCTTTGTAGAGCTTGAAAACGCGGTTCGCAGAGCTGTCGCGAGAGCGACCGAGCTTGGCTATCTCCGCGCAACCATGAAGCATCCGCTGACAGGCTTTGACCCCGGAAATAACATAGGAATGAACATTCCCGATTTTACCTACAAATTCGTTGATGGCGATTCTATTGAGATGTCCTACGCCGCAAAGGGCGGCGGAAGCGAGTGCTTCGGTGGAACGAGACATAGGATAGTTGCTTTTGCGGACGGTATAAAGGGGATTGAAAAATTCGTTATAGACAGCTTTGTAGCGTCGGCACGCGCGGGAGCTGTTTGTCCTCCGTCCGTTCTCGGTATCGGTATCGGAGGCACTGCAAACGTCGCGGCAAATCTCGCAAAGGAGGCGGCGTGTCTGCGAACCGTCGGCTCAAAGCACCCCGACCCAATGTTTGCGAAGATAGAAGAGGATCTTTATAAGGCTTTAAATAGTCTTGGCGTTGGAATATTGGGAGCAGGCGGAGACACGTCTGTGCTTGCGGTCAACGTAGAGTACGCATATACGCATATTGCGGGAATCGCATGCGCTACGAGTACTAACTGTATGGTTGCGCGCCGCGCGTCAACGAGGATAGACGCAAACGGAACAGTTACAAAAATGGTAAGCCCGAATTGGTTTGGCGACAGATAGGAGGAATTTTTATGGCAGAATATCATTTGAAAGCGCCTCTTACCGATGAGGATATAACAAAGCTCAAGATCGGAGATACCGTATATATAAGCGGCGAATGCTTTACTTGCCGCTCAAGACTTCAGAAATACATTTTCGACGAAAAGAACGTTTTACCCTTTGATACGAAAGACAGAAACGTTTTGATACATAACGGGCCTATCGTTATCAAAGAAAACGGAAAGTGGAAGCTCGTTTCATTTATGCCCACGTCAAGCATACGCTTTGAAAAGTGGGGAGCTAAAAGCGTTTCCGAGTGGGGTCTTAAAATGATAGTCGGTAAGACGACTATGGGGGCACAGACCGCTAAAATGATGAAGGAGAAAAAGTGCGTGCACGTATCTCCGCGAAGCGTAAGCCCTAACCTTTGGATAGACTCGATCGACGTCGAGGACGTTTATCTTTTTGACGAGCTTGGCAGTATTGAGGCAGCATGGTTCTTTAAGCTTCACGACCTTGGACCTTTTATCGTCGACATAGACTGTAACGGAAATAACTTTTTTGATAAGCTTGACGGCGAGATAGCACAAAGAAAGAGAAACGCCCTCAATGAGCTCGGTATAGACGAGAGCTTTGAGTTTACAAAGCTATATTGAGTAGAAGAATAACAGACACCACTTGGCGTACCTGCGATAAGATAAGCTCCGATAACGAAGTAAAGAAAAAATCGTACGAACTTACCTTCCGAAAGAATGTCAAAATAACGCAAAGAGGCTGTCACAAATGCAAATTTGTGACAGCCTCTTTATATGGGATAGACAGATTTGAGCAAGAAGCGTCCGTTTAGAAGGCGTGAGGCGTACACAAGTAAGTCGAGCCTCCTAAACGTTTAAGCTATATCCTTTTTGATATATTTCCAATACGCCGCGGTGATTCCTACTGCGGCAATTACTATTCCCACAGCAAGATATTTTTTCTCCAATGATTTTTCGGGAATTATATACGCTCCGTCGGCATATCCGAAAGGAGTAATATATTTGAGAAATTTCAAGTCCTCCGTAAGATTTGCAAGTATGTTGATAAAATACGTACCAAACGCAAAGCCAAGACCCGCGCCAAGCGCGCCGCCGCGCAAAAACGCAGATATTCCAAAGCTTACTGCCATTATCTCAAGCTGAAGCAAAAGATATGCGAGAAAGACGAGCGCAAGTGTTCCCATCTCTGCTTCCACATCAATGACAAGCATACACACGCAGCTGACCGCAATAACCGCCGCATTAAGCAAAAGCACCTGAACGACCGAAGCCAAAAGCTTTTCGGTTATTATTCTCGCGCGGGAGAGCGGGTGAGTAAGCAAAAATTCCGCCGTATGCTCCTTTTCCTCTTTTGCGAGAGCATTCGCGCCGACTATTGCGGCGAATATCGCTCCTCCAAGTCCCAACACATTTCCGCACTCCACTCCGAAATATCCCATAAATTCACCGAAATTGAGCTTATCCATTCCAAACGCGCTTGAAAACGCTCCCATATCGGAAAACATCGCGCTTATATCTCCAATCTGAGTTGACATCTCGGGATAGATAATAATACACACGCCAAGCATAAAGGAAATTGCCGCGCTCCATATTATAAGAGCTATTTTGTTTTGCCGAAGTTCATGAAGAAGAACGGTCATATCAGTTTTCCTCCTTTGAGTAGTAATGCATAAATACCTCGTCAAGCTCGGGGTCACAGATGCTTATATCCTCAAAATCAAGATCAGCGAGCTTTTTTGTAAGCTCCGTTGCTTTTCCGCTGTAAAGAAAATGAACAGTATCGTTTTCAAACCTCATATCCTTTGCGTCGCTTATATCGGGAATACACTTAACACCTCGTAAAGTGACCTTTTTTACACCCGTGTGACCAAGCTTTTCGACACTGTCGGAAACGAGAATACGCCCCTCTCTTATAACGGCGGCGCTCTTGCAGTAGCGTCCTATTTCGGAAAGAACGTGAGAAGAAAGGAACACCGTCGCGCCCTCGTCGTTACGCTCCTTAAGTATTGTGTAAAACTCTTTTTGCATGAGAGGGTCAAGACCGCTCGTCGGCTCGTCGAGAATATAAAGCTTTGGCTTATGCTGAAGCGCGCAGACGATCCCAACCTTTTTGCGATTTCCCAAAGATAGACTTTCTATCTTTTTCGCGGTATCAAGCTCAAGTCTCTCGCACAAACGCTTTGCCTCTTCCCTACAATCCTTATCTCTCATTTTTGCCGAAAGCTCAAGTATATCGCAGACCTTCATTCCGCTATAAAAGGCGGCTTCCGAGGGAAGATACCCGACCTCGCGCAGAATTTGCGTTTTTTCCTTGGTTATATCCTTGCCGAACACGTACGCCTCTCCTTTGCTTTTGGAGATAAGCCCCAAAAGAGTGCGTATAAGCGTACTTTTTCCCGCTCCGTTAGGACCTATAAATCCGAAAAAGTCCCCCTCATTTACCGATAGCGTCACGTCGACTATTCCGCGTGAACTGCCATAAAATTTCGTTAGATCTTTGGTTTCTATTACGTTCATACGCTGCCCCTTATTTCGATATTTCAGAGGATATCCTGTCGTATATCTCCTTGACCGTCTGCTCGTCGTCAGCACCTACTACGATAATTTTTTCGTTAGCTGTGATAACGACACAAGGCGCATCACCCGTATAGGTATATCTCATATATGTGCCGAATTCGGAGTTTTGAAAGCTTCCAACCAACAGTCTTGCAGAGCCGAAGCCAACAACTCTTTGACCGTCAACTCCGTTTCCTCTGTATTCTATACTGTCGATATCGTCGTAATCAAGCGTCAGATCTTCCCAAAAACTTGCCTTTACGTAAAGGAAGGTATCGTTAAGCGTCGGTTCTATCTTACCCGTGAACATTACGATAAACAAAATTATTGCTACAATAATCGATATTATAACGGTAACTATGATCGTAAGCCTTTTATTTCCAAACATGCTTACATATTCGTTTTTGTAATCCTCTTTCGTTGCTTTGCCATCGGCAAGCTGCTTTTTGTAAAACCTATATGAGTATATGACAGGCAACACTACGCAAAGCAATATTATAGCTATCAAAACGAATGGCAAAGCAACCGTCGGAAGCGGGATAGCAAGCAAAGACAGAATACCTACGATAACGTAGATCTTTCCCGCAAAGCGATGTGTCGCGTTCCAGTTTTCATCATTTGCAAGTGTCCATTTTATTTTTATACCCATAGTGCGATTTCTTACCGTCTTTGGCATATAATTTCCAATAAATATAAAGGCAACAGCAAGTATGATATAGACGAACGCAGAGACGTTTGCAGTATATCCAAGCGCACTCGAAAACATAAGTCCGCACGCCGTCAAGGATATAAAAGGAATTATCCAAAACGTAATGTTCATTATCTTCTTGTTTTGCTCCGCGTTCTTATCGATAAGCATAGAAAGGACCATGCATATCCAATGAACCGCTAACATTATGAGCGGAAGAATAGTGAAAATGGCAGAAGGGCTCATAAAACCGTCGGCTTTACCGTTAAAGCCCCAGTGTACCGCTATCTCCTCTGGTAATATTTTGCCTCCAAAAAATCCTAATATCATAGGAAGCAATATTACAATTGACGATATTATAAGCTTCCATTTATTTTTTCTGATCATTTCCCTCTTCTCCTTTCAGGTCGGCTATCCAAAGCATTATTTCTTCAAGAACCGATGCGTTCAGCTCATAATAGATGTATTTACCCTCTCGCTTGTCGCGTATAAGGTCGGCTTCCTTTAAAACGGATAGATGTCTTGATATCGACGCGCCTGTTACCTCAAAACGATCGACTATATCCCCCGCAGACATTCTTCCGTTTTTCAACAGATTCAGTATTTCTCTGCGGATAGGATCGGATAGGGCTTTCATAGTATTTTGAAGTCCCATTTTTTACTCTCTTTCATTTAACATTTAACCTAATTGTTAAATGTATTATAACATACCTTTAGGCTATTGTCAAGTGGTTTTAAACATTTTTTTGATAACTAAAAAATGCTCAAAGGAAAGTAAATTTTGATTTCGCGAGTTGCTTTTTAACTTGCAATTAAAAGACAACGCGAGTTGCTTTTTAACTTGCAGTTAAAAGGCAACTCGGTCAACAAAGCGATTCGCGGTTGCGTCCCGCGAATTTGCGAATAACAAGTAACTCGGTCCAAACACGCTTTGTTGCGTCTTCTGCTCATTACTTATTCTCTCCGATAACCCGCAATTTATTTTAATTTCGTTTCTTTCACACAACATTTTTTATTTTGCAATAATTTAACTATTGACAAGCCCGTTTACATTATTTATAATATGAATCAATAATACTTTTTGGAGAAAAACTTTATGAAAAAGGCATATCTATACGCTGGAATCTCAATACTTTTTTGGTCGACTATTGCCACGGTCTCAAAGCTTCTCTTGAACACCTTGAATAGCTATCAGGTACTTATGTTCAGTGCTTTCTTTGCGGGTGTTGCTCTGCTTATAGTAAATATATTCACAGGTAAAATAAAGCTCTTGAAAAATTATAAGCTTAAAGACTATGTCACAATACTTCTCATTTGCTCTCCGGGAACGTTCTTTTACTACGTTTTCTTATATTCGGGCACGGCTAAAATGGAGGCATCGCAGGCGTTTATAATCAACTATCTATGGCCTATTATGAGCGTCGTTTTCGCATGTATCATATTAAAAGAAAAGCTTACCGCACGTAAATGCGTTGCTTTTCTCCTATCCTTTATCGGAGTTCTTACCGTTGCAGGTAATGAATTGCTCAATTTTAATTCTCAAACGCTTATCGGTTTCGTTTTGTGTGTACTTGCCGCCGTTTCATACGGCGCGTTTACTGCCCTTAACAGAAAATGGGATTACGACTACCAGCTATCAATGATGCTATCCTTTTTCTGCTCGTTCCTCTTGACCGTTGTTATAAACGTAATAATGGGCAAGCCTCTGAACGTTGGAATACCGCAGATACTAGGATTCGCTTGGAGCGGATTTTTCGTTATGGCAACAGCTACTGTCACATGGGCTTTGGCACTTAAATACGGTGGAACGGCAAAGATATCCAATCTTGCTTACATAACTCCGTTTTTATCGCTCGTATGGACTTTCCTTGTATTAAAAGAACCGATAAAGCCTTTATCCGTCATAGGACTTGTAATTATAATCACAGGGATCCTCATACAGTTAAAAGATCCAAAAAATCAAAAACAATAATTTATTCTACAACGATTGACTTTTATCGACAACGGTGATATAATGAAAGGGTAAATTAAGAGCTTAAAATTACAGCTCTAAAAACAGGAGGAAAAAATGGCTAAAAATCTCGTCTATGACATCCACGACAAACCCCGTTTCCCCAAACTGATCGTATTTGCCATTCAGCAATTACTTGCTATCATGGCAGCAACCATCGCCGTTCCCGCTATTGTCGGAAACGGAATGTCCGCTTCCGCAGCTCTCTTCGGAGCAGGCGTCGGAACTCTCGTTTATCAGCTCTTTACCAAATTCCGCAGTCCCGTATTTCTTGGTTCGTCCTTCGCTTTTATCGGTTCTATGACAGCCGCGTTCGCTGGCGCTGTATCAATGAGTCTCGGTTATCTCGGACTTTTACTCGGAGCGATCTTTGCAGGTCTCGTTTACGTTGTTATCGCGCTTGTTGTTAAGTTCGTCGGCGTAGCTTGGATAAACAAGCTCATGCCCGCGGCAGTTATCGGCCCTACGGTCGCGCTTATCGGTCTTTCCCTTGCAGGTGCGGCTATAAATGACGTATTCTCATACGGACCTCAGAACTCAAACGGTGCGTTTATTATGACAGGTAACATCTGGGTATCATTCATTTGCGCTATCGTTACCTTTGTAGTAGTTACACTTTGCTCGACCTACGGAAAGAAAATGACAAAGCTTATTCCCTTTATCATCGGCATTCTCGCAGGATATGCAGTCTCTCTTGTATTCACGGTAATAGGATACGCAGCCGGTATTGACGCGCTTAAGGTCGTTGACTTTGCTCACTTTGAAGCTCTCGTTAGCGACGGTGTTTCGCTCAAGACCTTTATAGCGCTTCCCGAATTTTCGTTTGTTGAAGCATTTAAGGGCGTTAAGGACTTTGAATGGAGCTACGTTGCTACCGTTGCAGTTGCTTATATTCCCGTTGCTTTCGTTGTATTTGCCGAACATATAGCAGACCACAAAAACCTTTCAAGCATTATTGAAAAGGATCTTCTTGAAGACCCCGGTCTTCACAATACACTTCTCGGTGACGGCGTTGGTTCTATCGCGGGCGCGTTCTTCGGCGGTTGCCCCAACACCACCTACGGTGAGTCAGTCGGTTGCGTAGCTATCACTCGTAACGCGTCTGTTGCTACCATAACCACCACTGCTATCATGGCTATACTTATCTCTTTCATTTCTCCCTTCGTTGCTTTCCTCGATTCCATCCCAGGCTGCGTAATGGGCGGCGTTTGCATAACCCTCTACGGATTTATCGCAGTCTCGGGTCTTAAGATGATACAGAAGGTAGACCTCGAGGATCACGCAAATCTCTTCACGGTATCCGTAATACTTATCTCGGGTATCGGCGGCATGGCTATAGCTATCGGCAAGGTAACCATTACCGCCATTGCTTGCGCTTTGATACTCGGCATCATAGTTAACATAATTCTCCACAGAACAAAGAAGTCTTAAAACAAATCCAAAATCGATAAGGAGATCGATAATCAATGAAAAATTATGAAAACGTTGTAATCTTTGACCACCCGCTGATACGACACAAGATCGCAATTCTTCGCGACGAACGCACGAGCATGAAGGAGTTTCGCGAGCTTGTTGAAGAGATAACCACTCTTATGACCTACGAAAGTCTTAAAAGCGGCGTTCCCACGACGGATATAGAGGTAAAAACTCCTCTTGAGACCTGTACTCAAACCGTAGTAAAGGACAACTCTATCGTTATCGTGCCCATTCTCCGCGCGGGACTCGGAATGGTCAACGGCATACACGTACTCTTCCCCTCCGCAAGAGTCGGACATATCGGAATGTATAGAGACGAGGAGACCTTACAGCCTCAATCCTACTACTGCAAATTGCCCGCGGGTATCGAGGACAAGCTCGTAATGGTCGTCGACCCCATGCTCGCTACGGGCGGAAGCGCGTGTGATGCGATACAGCTTTTGAAGGACAGAGGCTGTAAGCACATAAAATTCATGGCGATAATCGGTGCTCCCGAGGGAGTAACAAGAGTTGCCGAGGCGCATCCTGACGTAGATATATACGTTTCCACACTTGACAGATGCTTGAATGAAAACGGATATATCCTCCCGGGTCTTGGCGACGCGGGCGACAGACTTTTCGGAACGAAATAAAAAGATGCAAAAAATATGCTACGCGATATCGCGTAGCATATTTTTTATTAAAAATTTTTACTCAACGGTCTCTTATTGCGTCGATAGGCTTACGTCTTGCTATGTTGTAAACGGGCAAGAAGCTTGACAGCAACGCAACGAATACACTTACCGCAAGCATTATCAATGCTTGACGCAGTCCAAGTGTAAGAAGCGTTATATTTATGCCGTAGCCGTGCATCAGCTCATTTACGAAAATTACGGCTGCGATAAGTGCTATAAAGGATAGCACGAAATTGATAAGCGCGATAATAAGAGCTTCGCTGAAGAATATCTTAAATACGTCGGAGGAACGCGCGCCGACTGCTCGGAGCACTCCGATCTCACGCTTTTTGTAGGATATAGAGGTCGCGATAAAGTTCATAAGCAACAGAGCCGAGAACACGGCAAATCCGATACCAACGTAAAGGAATACCTGTGCTCCTACCTCAATAAAGTCGTTAAAGCCTTCAAGAGTACTCATAACAGCATTCTTCATAACGAATTGATAATCGCTTTCGGTATCAAACGACATCTGCGCGAGCTTCATGATAACGTCAGTATCATTCGTCATCGGGGCGACGGCAAACGACCAGATCCCGCTTACGTGATCCGCTTGAACCTCTTCATAGGAAACATAATAATCATATTTCGCTGTTTCTTCCTTATACCACGTCTTGTAGTCGGCAAGAACCGCATCGCTTATAATAATGCCCCCCTGATTTGATTCGTAATAACCTACTATCTTAAAGTCGTAATTCTTTATCACGGTTGTCGTTCCAAGCTCGTGATTATTTGTATAGGAGCTGAACTTCAGTTCCGAAAGCTTTTCTATAAGCGAATCCATAGAGAGAGCTTCAAATTTATCGGTCGCCTTTTTGTTTATTTCAATACCAGACTCAAAGCCGAACGCATTTTTTCTTAATCCAAGCTCTTCAATGCAAAGATATTGATCGGCATAGAAATTTCTCAGTATATCTTTTTTCCACTCGTTATTTCCTGTATTCTCCGTATCATTCCACTGATTTTCATCAACGTATCCATTCTTAAGCATAAGCTTAACAAGGCTATCGTTCTGCCAGAGTCCGCCCGTAATAACAGCATCATATGCGGACAGATATCTGTATATCTCTTCGTATCGATAAGAAGAAACACTAATGATATTGTTTTCCTCGCTCAACTCTCTTAAATATTGCTCAAAGTGATGTGTATCAATGTTTGAAACATCCTCTTCAATACCCATAGCTTTTGCTATTATTGAGGCGAAATCCTTATGCAATTCATGATGGTCAACATTTTTAGCCGCGATAGCTTCAAATATTCTATCATAGTAAGAAAGTTCTTTATTCGTACTGTTCCAAATGCTCTCTCCGTAAAGCTCGATAGCTTTATCCTCTATTAAGGAAGTGTCTACCTCAATTTCGAAGTCTCCTCTTCCGATGCTATCGAATATCTGTGCGGGAACGACTATCTCATTCGCACCAAGCTTTTCGCGAGCAACACCGTCTATCCACTTTACATTCAGTCTCGAAAGTGCCGAGCTTCCCGCTGCCATACTGTACTGCATCATGTGGTCCATGCTTTCATAGTACTTATCCATCTTTTCAGAGGACTCGGAATCGGGAGACGTTATACCTATATAATAGCTTCCCATAGGTCCGTACATATGAGTTGCAATATCATCAAGAGAGCTATACGCCATAGACGAAAGCGATACAATATCCTCTACGCGAGTGATACCGAGCGCGTGGAAGCCGTAATTCAGCTCGCTTTCAAGCTCTACTTGAAGAACCATATCCGCAAGGTCGCTTCCGCTATTATTACCGTTTTCTCTTTGATCGGGCATAAATCTTGCGTAACGGTCGTAGTCAAATTGAGTGTCAACTACGCCTACGATAACGAAGGAATATCCTTCCGAATCCTTGAAATTAAAGTTACCGTCAGAAATAGTAATATGCTTTCCGATTATCGAATTTGCGTCTCCCTCGGTCATTGTGAGTGAGTTCGCCGCAACGCTCTCGTCGTAATTTTTGTTTTTAAAGCCGTACTGGTTAAACTGACGGTACATGAATTCGGTAATAGCTATCTCTCCCGCTTTGTTCGGAAGTCTTCCCGTTACGTTAAGACCGGCTGACGAGATAGATTCCTCGCTCATGTTAACAAAGCCCGTAAGCTTTGCCGTATACATAGTGTTGTTATCATAGCTTTGCATAAGCGGAGCTACCGAGAAGCCCTGCTTATAGTGTGCCGTACCGCCCGTATATACGGGAACGAAATCAAGTCCCGTTTCCTTGCGGAGATATTCGATATCCTCGTCGTTCATGGCGTGGATATTGTAGTAAGAATGGCTATCGCCGTCACTGTACGTCATGACGGTCTTGACGCCAAGCTCGACCGACGCATTTCTTATATTTGAATCGGCAATAGATTCTGCCGCCGCCGTGACCTTATTATAAGCGGCAAGAGTGTCGGCAAAACCGAACATCGTAAACGCTATAAGTGAGAGCAAAATAGTCATAACAAGACGGAACTTCTTATGCTTTAGACCGCTTGCGCCCATCTTCACTGCGTTCTTCATGGGAAGACGTGAATGGATAAATTTGGTTTTGCTCTTGTCGTAATCCTTGGTCTTGACATCCTTTTCGGGTTTAGTTCCCTCAAAAACAGATGTGTTTCCGTTCTCGCCTATTCCCGCGGCACTGCGAAGCTCATTGTTTACCTTTCCGTCACTCGAAAGAAGTATATCTCCGCTGTTATTGTTTGCGAGATATGCGTTTATCATGTCAAGGTCAGCGGCTGTCAAGCGGTATCCGCCCTTTATGCGAAGGATATTGTCCGTGACCTTTTCAAGTCCCTCGGAAAGATGCTCACTCTGACGCTCATGCTTCGTTACGTCGGATATTATCTGTCCGTCCGAAAGTTCGATTATACGGTCTGCGTACTTCTCGGCAAAATCTCTGTCATGCGATACGATAAGCACGAGCTTTTCCTTTGAGAGTGCCTTTAGCGTATCGAATATCTGCTTACCCGTATTGGAGTCAAGCGCACCCGTAGGTTCGTCCGCCATGATTATCTGCGGTTCTTTAACGAGAGCGCGTGCAATAGCAACTCTCTGCTTCTGACCGCCCGATAGCTCATTCGGCTTACGCTTGGCATACGAAAGAAGGTCTACCTTTGAGAGTATCTCGGTTATCTTTTCATCGGTAGCCTTTTTGCCTTGAAGCTCAAGCGCGAGGCCTATATTTGCGCCGACCGAAAAATCGTCGAGAATATTGTATTCCTGAAAGATAAATCCGATAAAGGTGTTTCTGTACGCGTCAAAATCCGAGCCTGCGAAATCCTTTGAGGATTTACCCATTATGATAAATTCACCGCTGTCGTATCCGTCAAGTCCGCCCATTACGTTAAGTAACGTAGACTTACCGCTTCCCGATTTACCGAGAATAAATACCATTCCCGATTCTGCGAAGGTTATGTTTATATTGTCGAGCGCCTTTACGGATTCGCCTTTTTTTGAATGATAGGTTTTTGATAGATTTCTTATTTCAAGCATATCAAGAGCCTCCTTTTTTAGATATGTATATTGATTATACAATAAAATTACGAATTTTGCAATAGTTTTTTTGTAAAGTATTTTGTTTCGTTTATACAGATCTGTATTCAGATAACCTTAATCTTTTGATTTTTGATAAGCAATTCTCTCCTCTCCGTTATCAAGATAGATCTTTCCGCAAAGCGAAAAGCCGTTCTTTGCGAGTGCCTTCTGCATGGGAATATTATTCTTATGCGTATCTATTTTCAGATTTGGAAAAGCGTTATAGCAGTAATCAAAGCAAAAAGCAGAAACACCTCTTCCCTGTTTTGCAACGGCTATGCGGTGTATAACGGCATATTCGTTACGGTTGAGCCACGCACCGTCGTATATCTTTTCGTACGTGGGATCGTTTTCCTTGGCAAAATAAAACACGCCCGCAATTTCCTCTCCGTCCACACAAACGTATAGATATCCTCTTTCTATGTCGCTTTTTATAAGACTGTCCGATGGGTATCCGCCCTTCCATTGAGTCTCGTTTCCGTTCTCACTCATAAATTTACGTGCCGATGCGTATATATCGCGTATTTCAGAAAACTCTTTTATATCTGCTTTACGAATATTCATACTATCCTCCTTTTGTTTTCGGTTATATAGATTTTACCTTATTTTTTCGCCCGTGTAAATACTTTTTGAAAATTTTCCGCTCACAAAAATGTGAAAAATATTGAAAGCAGGAAATTTTTATGTTATACTATTACAAGAAAATCTATTCGGAGGCTTTTATGAAAATAGTTATACTTGACGCTGCAACGCTTGGAGACGACCTCTCATTTGACGGACTTCGTGAACTTGGAGAGCTTACGGTGCATCAAACGACCGCGCAAGAGGACGTGGCAGAACGTATATGTGATTGCGACGTCGTTATTTTAAATAAATTAAAACTGACGCTCGATATCCTTTCAAGCGCAAAAAATTTAAAGCTTATATGCGAAACTGCTACGGGATACGACAATATAGACCTATCCGCCGCAAGAAAGCTTGGAATCGCTGTCTGCAACGTTCCGGGATATTCAACCGCATCGGTCGTTCAAGTAACGCTTGCTATGGCGCTATCTCTTGCCACAAATCTGCCCGATTTTGAGAAAAACGTTTCGTCAGGTACGTACTCCGAGGGTAACTGCGCGAATACCCTCACGCCCGTTTTTCATGAGCTTGCGGGCAAAACGTGGGGTGTAGTCGGATACGGCAACATCGGAAAAGGCGTTGCCGATGTTGCTCGCGCGCTTGGCTGTAAGATACTCGTCTGCCGCAACCACCCCGACGGCTCGGACGAATGTGTAGATATAGATACACTTTGCAAAAATTCCGATATAATAAGTATTCACACGCCCTTGAGTGATGCGACCCGCGGACTTATAAACGCGGAGCGTATTGCCTCTATGAAGCAAGGCGTTATCATTATAAACGTGGCAAGAGGCGCGGTCACCGACGAAAAGGCTATCGCAAACGCTATTCTTGACGGAAAGATCGGAGGCTTCGGTTGTGACGTTTACAGCGTAGAGCCTTTCAGAAAGGACCACCCGTTTTACGCTCTGCTAGGCAATCCCCGCGTTTGTCTCACGCCTCACATGGCTTGGGGATCGTATGAGTCACGCGTCCGCTGTCTTAACACAGTAACAGATAACATCAGAGCGTTTTACGCAGTTGAAAAGCAGAACCGCGTTGATTAATATGCAATACTATAAAAGGACTGAATCAAAACGATTCAGTCCTTTTGTTTTTATATTCCAAATATTCCTTTTACAAAAATATAAATACCTATTCCGATAAGTATAACACCGCCGAGTATCTGCGCTTTATTTGACAGATGCGTTCCGAACTTTTTGCCGATGCAAACACCCGCCATACAGATAAAGAACGTAAGCACCGCGATTATAAGTGCGCAAACGAGCGCATGGAGAATGTCGTACTCGGATATCGTAAATCCGACGGAAAGCGCGTCGATCGAAGTAGCAATTCCCTGAACTACCAAGCACCAAAAGCCTGTACATCTTGGCTTGAAGTCCTCTTCCTCGCCCTGCTTTATACCCTCAAGAAGCATTTTTCCACCGATAAACACAAGCAAAGCCAAAGCTATCCACGGAATAAATTTTTCAAACGCCGTAAATGTTTTTGCTATCGTATGTATGCAAAACCAGCCAACAAGAGGCATCAGAGCCTGAAAGAAAGCGAACATTCCCGCTATTCCGCATACCTTTGAGCCCTTCATTTTAGGCTCGCTGAGTCCATTAGCAAGTGACACCGAGAATGCGTCCATGGCAAGTCCTATACCAAGCATCGCAGACTGAACGAAAAACATCAGATCCCACATTTTTTATACCTCCTTGACAATAAAATCAATTTTTTACAACTTTTATATTATATCACATATACTTTTATCTGTCAAGCTTTCCAAATATAAAAAGGAGTTAACTCATTATTTTATGAATTAACTCCGATTTTTAATTTTGTTTTATCTTTCTCAAAGCATCAACGAAGATATCTATCTCTCGTTCGGTATTAAAAACGCCAAAGCTTATCCGAGTCGCACCGTCTTTATCCGTCCCAAGCATTTTATGCCCAAGAGGACAACAATGAAATCCGCCTCGAACGCATATTTCCTCCTCGTCAAGCCGTCGCGCGACGGTTTCGGAAGGCACACCGTCTACCGAAAATAAAAGGACTGAACCTTCATATTCGGGTGCATAGAGCTTTATACCATTCATATTGCAAAGTTTCTCCCTTGCATATCTGAAAAGCTTCTTTTCATGCTCGGAGATCGAATCGATTCCTCTCTCAGATATCCATTTTATTCCCTCGCAAAGTCCTGCCAAGGCAGGCGCGGGAAGCGTTCCCGCCTCGTATCTTTCGGGAGAAAACTCAGGCATGTCACCTTCAAGAGAGTTCACTCCGTTTCCGCCCTCCATAAGAGTATCTATCGAAAAATCTTTACCAAGCAAAACCGCTCCCGTTCCTTGCGGACCAAGTAATCCCTTATGCCCGGGAAGACATAGCGCATCTGTCTCCGCTCCGTCAAAATCAAGCGGAATATGCCCCGCGCCTTGCGCTCCGTCAACTATAAATCTTATTCCGTGACGGTGGCAAAATGCTCCTATCTCTGCAACAGGAAGGGTATATGAGCAAATATTTGATGCCCATGTTGCTATCACAGCTCTCGTTTTAGGCTTTATCATTCTCGCGATCCCCGCGCAGATACGCGTAGGACTTGCCCTTTCATCGCATATCATAGACGGATAGATATCAAAGGTTATCTTTCCTTCCTTTGCAAGCTTATATATGGGACGGTATACGGCATTGTGCTCAATATCAGAAATAAGCACATGATCGCCCTGCTTTAACGTTCCCTTTATGACCGTATTCAGCGAGTGAGTCGTGTTCATCGTAAAAAACACTCGCGCGGGATCGAAAACCGAAAAAAGCTCGGCAACTCTCTCTCGGCACTCAAATATTTTTTCAGCCGCCGCGAGTGAAAGCGCATGAGAGCCTCTCCCCGCATTACCTCCATAACAGGTAAGACACCGCAATACTTCCCTATTTACCTCTCGCGGCTTTGGAAAGCTCGTTGCCGCATTATCAAAGTATATCATTCTTCCGCCCGCCATTCTTTGACGATTATACGCGCAGCGAAAAGAGCCGAACGAACGTTACTTTCTTGTGCGCAAGCAAATCGCACTCCGTATATGCAGCCGCGCGTTGAGGAGGAGCTTTCGGATTTCGTTACACTGGACGGAATAGCAAGTGCGGCAAGTACTCTTTGAGCCTTTTGTGCCTGCGTTATAGAGCCGATAGCCGCAAAACACGCCCGTCCGCCTGTTTGCATTTTCATACTTCCACCTCCTTCATTATCATAATATGCAAAAACGAAGAAGCAGGAAATACTTTCTATAAAACAAAAAATCCAACCGTAAAATTTACGGTTGGATTTTTTATCAGAGAGGATCAGTTCTCGAGGGGCTTAGCCTCAACCTTTTTCTCTTTCTTCTTGCTATCCTTCTTGTCAGCCTCAGGCTTAACATAGTCGATAAGCTTTACGATCGCCATCTCTGCGCCGTCACCTCTGCGCGGGCCGAGCTTGTAGATCTGTGTATAACCGCCATTGCGATCCGCATACATAGGAGCGAGCTCGCTGAATACCTTGGTAACAACGTCCTCCTTGGTAATGTATGCCAATGCTGCGCGGCGACTTGCAAGAGTATTCTTCTTGCCAAGAGTAATCATTTTTTCTGCCATTGAACGAACTTCTTTTGCTCTGGTAAGAGTCGTTTCAACCTGTCCGTTAGCAAGCAGTAAAGTAACCATTCCGCGAAGCATTGCGTTTCTGTGCGCGGTAGGTCTGCCAAGTTTTCTTGTTCCGGGCATTGTCTTTGCCTCCTTTGCCGTATTTTAATCGTATGCATTCTCGGCTTTACGCCGATTTTTTCTTACTCTTCCTCTTTTCTGAGGTCAAGTCCGAGTGAATGCAGTTTCTGGATAACTTCTTCAAGCGATTTCTTACCGAGGTTACGAACTTTTATCATATCCTCTTCGGTTCGATTCGTAAGATCTTCCACCGTGTCAATGCCTGCGCGCTTCAAGCAGTTGAAGCTACGTACAGACATGTCAAGCTCCTCAATGGTCATCTCAAGAACCTTTTCCTTCTTGGTCTCTTCTCTTTCAACCATGATTTCCACGTTCTTTGCTTCATCAGACAGATCAACAAACAAGTTGAGATGCTCGTTGAGAATCTTGGCTCCGAAGGAAATCGCTTCTTTTGCTGTGATTGTTCCGTTGGTCTCGACCTCAAGCGAAAGCTTGTCAAAGTCGGTAATGTTGCCTACACGTGTATTTTCAACGTTAAAGCTTACATTATAGACCGGCGTATATATCGAATCGGTAAATATCGTTCCGATAGGAGCGGATATATTAGAACCGCGCATCTGAGCATCAAGCTGCTTGTTGCGCTCCTGCGATACGTATCCTCTGCCCTGATCGAAGGTCAACTCCATATAAAATCTGTCGTTGTCTCCTACAGTGCAAATATGATGATCGGGGTTCAGTATCTCTATATCCGTATCTGCCTTGATATCACCTGCCGTTACTTCACGCGAACCAATTACATCGATAATGACTGTCTTTGGCGAATTGCAGTGAAGCTTTGCTATAATACCCTTTACGTTAAGAACGATCTCGGTAACGTCCTCGGTAACTCCGGGGATAGTGGAAAATTCATGAAGAACACCGTCTATCTTGATGTTGGTTACGGCATATCCGGGCAATGAGCTGAGCATAATTCTGCGCAACGAGTTGCCAAGGGTAATTCCGAATCCGCGCTCAAGTGGCTCTACGATAAATTTACCGCGTGTACCGTCTTCGCTCAGGTTAACCGTCGTTATATTGGGCTTTTCAATCTCAATCATTCCAAATAAACCCTCCTTATAAAATTTAGTTTAAGAAAAACCACGCGCGAAAATATCGCGCCTTTTCCTTTATGCAGAAAATTTCTGCATAAAGAAGGGGCATTGATTACTTGGAGTAAAGCTCGACGATAAGCTGCTCGTTGAACTCGAAGTCGATATCGTCTCTTGCGGGAAGAGCCACTACCTTTGCGGTAAGAGTGGTCTTATCAACATCAAGCCACTTAGGAGCGGTCTTGGTCTGAAGCTTCTCTGCGAGTTCCTTGCACTTTGCAGAACCGCGGAAGTTCTCCTTAACTGCTACTACGTCACCTGCGCTAACGATGATAGAAGGAATATTTACCTTCTTACCGTTGAGCGTAAAGTGCTCGTGAAGAACGAGCTGACGGGCATCACGACGGCTTTCAGCCATACCCATTCTGTATACAACGTTATCAAGACGGCGCTCGATAAGCTTGAGCAGGTTCTCACCCGTCATGCCTTCCTTGCGGTCTGCCTCTACGAAGTAGTTCTTGAACTGCTTCTCGAGAACGCCGTAATATCTCTTGGTCTTCTGCTTCTCACGAAGCTGCATTCCGTACTCTCTCTGCTTCTTTGCAGCGGCACCGTGCTGACCGGGAGCTGTTGAGCGGCGGTCAAGTGCGCACTTGCCGGAGGTGCATCTGTCACCCTTCAAAAAGAGCTTGGTTCCTTCTCTGCGGCACAATTTGCACGCAGGACCGGTATATCTTGCCATTTTCAGTTTCCTCCTGTTTTTAATTAAACGCGTCTGCGCTTAGGCGGTCTGCATCCGTTGTGAGGAACGGGAGTTACGTCCTTGATCATAGTGATCGAAAGACCTACCGTCTCAAGTGCGCGGATTGCCGACTCACGTCCGGATCCCGGACCCTTTACATAGACTTCAACAGTCTTAAGTCCATGCTCCATTGCTGCCTTTGCAGCTGCTTCAGAAGCCATCTGAGCGGCGAAAGGAGTGGACTTTCTGGAGCCTTTGAAACCGAGTTCACCAGCAGATGCCCAGGAAATTGCGTTTCCGTTGACATCGGTAACTGTAACGATCGTGTTATTAAAGGTTGCAGCGATATGAACAGCGCCTTTTTCGATATTCTTTTTCTCGCGGCGTCTCTTAATAACCTTCTTAGCAACTTTTGCCATCTTTCTACCTCCCTATTATTTCTTCTTGTTAGCGATGGTCTTTGCGGGACCTTTTCTTGTTCTTGCATTGGTTTTGGTTCTCTGACCTCTTACGGGGAGACCTTTTCTGTGTCTGATTCCGCGATAGCAGTTGATCTCAACCATTCTCTTTATGTTGAGTGCTACTTCACGGCGGAGATCACCCTCAACAGTGTAAGAGTTTTCGATCTCATCACGCAGCTTTGCGATCTCATCCTCGGTAAGATCCTTTGCGCGCTTATCAGGATCAATTCCCGTCTTTGCGAGAATGTCATTAGAGCTCTTGCGACCGATACCGTAGATATAAGTCAATGCGATCTCTACGCGCTTATTGTTCGGAATATCAACACCAGCTATACGAGCCATATTGTTTTACCTCTCTGTTAGATTTTTCGGCTTAGCCTTGTCTCTGCTTATGCTTGGGGTTTTCGCAGATAACCATTACTTTGCCTTTTCTCTTAATGATTTTGCACTTTTCGCAAATCTTCTTTACGGATGGTTTAACCTTCATTTTATTACACCAACCCTTTCTTTATTACTTTGCACGCCAAGTGATGCGTCCTTTGGTCAGGTCGTAGACCGAAACCTCTATGGTGACGCGGTCACCGGGCAGAATTCTGATATAGTTCATTCTAAGCTTTCCCGATATGTGAGCCGTTACTATATGCTCATTGGGAAGCTTTACCTTGAAGGTCGCGTTAGGCAATGCCTCTACTACTACGCCTTCAAATTCGATTACATCATCCTTCGGCACGATAGTTCCTCCTATTATGCATCTATCTCTGCGATCATTTGATCAACTTACCACTCTTTGTCAACGAGCGTAGTAATCACCACGCCGTCCGACGTAAGAGCAACCGTATTTTCGTAATGCGCCGAAAGGCTCTTGTCACGGGTCTTTACCGTCCAGCCGTCCGACAACTCATAGACTTCTTCCGATCCGACGTTTACCATCGGCTCGATCGCAAGTGTCATACCCGCGCACAGACGAACACCGCGTCCTGCCGTTCCGTAATTCGGAACGTCGGGAGACTCGTGAAGCTCACGCCCCACTCCGTGTCCTATATATCTGCGCACTACCGAAAAGCCTGCCTGTTCAACACAGTTCTGTATGGCGCTACCTATATCGCCTATTCGGTTACCGAGCTTAAAAGCTTCAACACCGCAGAAGAAACTGTTTCGAGTAACCTCTATCAAGTGTTTTGCCTCATCGCTTACCTTGCCGACGGCTATCGTTCTCGCCGCATCTCCGTGAAATCCCTTATAAAACGCGCCAACGTCAATTTTTACGATGTCTCCCTCGCGAAGTATCTTCTTTTCAGAAGGTATTCCGTGAATGACCTCATCATTTACGCTGATACACGCAGAACCGGGAAATCCCGCATAGCCGAGAAACGAAGGCTTTGCGCCGCTCTTTTCGATATAATTGCGTATGACCGTATCAAGCTCTTTAGTACTTACGCCTTCGCGGAGATGCTCACGGGCGACGAGCAATGCCTCGCCCGTGATGCGTCCCGCATCGATCATTGCTGAAATCTGAGCGGAATTTTTTAGTTGGATCATGCTTACGCCTCAAATTTTGAGAGTGCCTTCATAACTCCTGCAGTAGTGTCCTCAACCTTTTCCATGCCCTTGACACAAGCAAGGATCCCCTTTGCCGCATAATAATCCTTAAGCGGCTCGGTTATTTCATGGTAGTTTGCAAGACGCTTCAGCACAGTCTCGGCAACGTCGTCATCTCTGATATACAGCGATGCGCCGCAGGCGTCGCAGACATTTTCTGTTTTGGGCGGAATATACGCAATGTGATAAGAAGCTCCGCAAGCTGAGCAGATCCTACGACCGCTCATTCTTTCTACTATCTTCTCATCCTCGACCTCAATGCTGAGTACAACATCGATCTTCACACCCATAGCGTCGAGCGCCTCTGCCTGAGGGATCGAACGGGGGAAGCCGTCAAGAATAAATCCGTTTGCGCACTTATCCGACGAAAGATAATCTTTGATAATACCGATCACAACCGCATCGGGCACGAGGTTTCCCGAGTCCATATAAGACTTCGCCTCAAGACCGAGAGCAGTTCCTTCCTTGACAGCCGCACGAAGCATATCGCCCGTGGAAACTGCGGGAATGTTCCATTTTTCCGAGATTTTTGCGGACTGAGTTCCTTTTCCGGCACCGGGAGCGCCCATAAGAATCAAGTTCATGTTTTTCCTCCAAACGAAACTATGATCAATCAAGGAAGCCCTTGTAATTACGGAGCGACATCTGAGCCTCAAGCTCACGGAAGGTCTCGAGAGCAACGCCGACTACGATCATCATTGAAGAACCGCCAAACGCAAACGCAGAGAACCAAGATGTCCACGCATTTTTGCCTATAACGATATTCTTGACCGTAAATTCGATATTGTTTACGAGCATTGGGAAGCACGCGATAAGAGCTACGAGAAGCGCGCCAACGAGAGTGATTCTCGAAAGGACCTTCTTAATAAACTCTACCGTAGGTCTGCCCACACGGATTCCGGGAATAGCTCCTCCATTGTTCTTAATATTGTTTGCAACTTCTACAGGATTGAAGGAAATCGCAACGTAGAAGAAAGCAAATGCAATAAGAAGGATAAGGAATACTACAAAATAGGGCCATGTGTTATAGTTGAACCAGTTGTTCACAAACTTCGTAAACCAATTCTCCTTAGTCATGAAGGTAGCTATCGTAGCGGGGATCGCAACGATAGAGTTTGCGAAGATGATGGGCATAACGCCGGACATATTGACCTTCAAGGGAAGGTTGGTATTCTGTCCGCCGTACATTTTTCTTCCGACAACACGCTTTGCGTACTGGATCGGAATTCTTCTTTCGGCATCAGACATCCAAACGATGAGTACGACCATAGCAAGAAGTACGAGAACTTCAGCGATAGCGAGGAGAAGTCCCCACCATACGAACTTACCGTTCTGAACAACGAGTGCTCCGATAGCCGTAAACATTGAGAAGAGTCCTGCAATAATGTTTGCAAAAAGGATCATGGAGATACCGTTACCGATACCGTGCTCATTGATCTTTTCCGCAAGCCACATAACGAGCGATGCACCTGCGCAGTACGAAGCTATGATTACCATGTAGTTAAAGAAGTTAGGCTCTGTTACTACAAGCATATTGTTAGCCTCAAGGAAGAATGCATAACCGATACTCGTTACGAGTGCGAGAACGACCGTAAAAATACGGGTAAGCATGGTAAGCTTTTTCTTACCTTCCTCGCCTTCCTTTGCCCATTTTTCAAGGGGAGGAAGCGCGATAGTAAGAAGCTGAACCACGATAGATGCCGTAATGTAGGGGGATACACCGAGCGCAAGCAAGGTTGCCTGTGCAAGTGCTCCGCCTGAAAGAAGGTTCAGGAACTGAAGAATGTTGCCACTGAAAAGATTTGTCGCGGTGCCAAGCACATCGGGTGACACGTAAGGTACCGGAATGTTAGCTCCGAGACGGTACAGAACGATGATAAGCAATGTGAAGAGAAGCTTTTTCTTAAGCTCGGGGATTCTCCAAGCGTTTTTCAGCGTCTTGAACATTCTTATACCTCCTCGATCTTTCCACCTGCTGCTTCTATCTTTTCCTTTGCACTAGCCGAAAAGACTGTCGCTTTAACTGTGAGTTTTTTGGTAAGCTCGCCTTCTCCAAGAACCTTGATTCCATCAAGCTCCTTGCGTACGAGCTTTGCTGCCTTAAGCGCTTCCATATCAACAACTGCTCCGTCCTCAAAACGATTGAGAGCCGCTACGTTTATGATAGCGTAGTTAACAGCAAATCTGTTTTTGAAGCCTCTCTTGGGAAGCTTTCTGTAAAGAGGAAGCTGTCCTCCCTCAAATCCGGGTCTTACACCGCCGCCGGAACGAGCGTTCTGACCCTTGTGGCCCTTACCTGCGGTCTTTCCGTTACCGGAACCGGGGCCTCTACCTTTACGCCAAGCTGCCTTTGCGGAGCCTTCAGCGGGAGAAAGTTGATTTAATTTCATGTCTCTGCCTCCTTACGCGTTTTCGATCTTTACGAGGTGCGAAATAACCTTGACCTTGCCCGCGAGAACGGCATTATCCTCATGAACAATGCTGTCACCGATCTTAACAAGACCCAGAGACTTTGCGGTTGCCTTCTGATTGGGTTTAGCACCGATCAGGCTTTTTACGAGAGTAACTTTTTTCATTGTGTCCCCTCCTTAATCAACCTTTTACCTTGTCGACGGAAACATCACGGATCTTTGCTACCTCTTCAGCAGTGCGAAGAGCCTCAAGTCCTGCGATAGTTGCCTTTACGACGTTGGTAGGATTATTGGAGCGGAGGCACTTCGCACGAATGTTAGAAATACCAACAAGCTCCAGAACTGCTCTGACCTTTCCGCCCGCGATGATACCGGTACCGGGTGCAGCAGGCTTAAGAAGAACCTTACCTGCGCCGTATACGCCGATTACTTCATGGGGAATGGTCGTTCCCTTAAGGGAAACAGTTATCATATTCTTTTTAGCATCCTCAATTCCCTTGCGGATCGCTTCGGGAACTTCGGCAGCCTTTCCAAGTCCTACTCCTACGTGACCGTTACCGTCGCCCACTACCATGAGTGCTGCGAAACGAGAAATACGACCACCCTTAACGGTCTTGGAAACACGGTTCAGAGCGACAAGCTTTTCCTGAAGGTCAAGCTCTGCCGGATTAATTTTGTTTGCCATGTTTTTCCTCCTAAGATTGTGTTCAAAACTATTTTTTGTTTGAACAGTGTACAAACCGGACTGATTGCAAAAGCAATCAGAACTTCAGTCCGCTCTCGCGAGCGCCTTCAGCCAATTCCGATACACGTCCGTGATAAAGATAGCCGCCGCGGTCGAATACGACTTCGGTGATACCCTTTGCTGCTGCTCTTTCGCCGATCATCTGACCGACCTTCTTAGCTGCTGTCTTGTTGCCGCAATTACCCTCAAAATCTTTTTCATGGGTAGAAGCGGAAACCAAGGTTACGCCTGCAACGTCGTCAATGATCTGAGCGCAGATATGCGCGTTAGATCTATATACGCACAGACGCGGACGGGAAGCTGTTCCCGAAATTTTTGCTCTGACTCTCTTATGTCTCTTAAGACGAGCCTTATTAGCGTCTTTTCTTGATACCATTTGTGTCCACTCCTTTCATTATTTACCGGTCTTTCCGGCTTTGCGGCGAACTCTCTCGTCTGCGTATTTAACACCCTTACCATGATAAGGTTCAGGCGGTCTCTTGCTGCGGATGACCGCTGCGGTCTGACCAACTGCCTGCTTGTCGATTCCCTTTACGGTGATCGTGATCGGAACGACCTTATCTGCTACTTCAAGGGTAATTCCCTCGGGCTCGGTGATGCAGAACTTATCCTGAGGCTTGCCGTTTGCTTTAAGGGAGTGTCCCAAGTAAAGCTCTACGGTCTTACCAACCTTAGCTGCCTTATAACCGACGCCTATGATCTCCAAAGTCTTGGAGAAGCCCTTGGTTACACCAACGACCATGTTGTTAAGGAGCGCGCGGCTAAGTCCGTGTACGCTTCTGTCCTCCTTCTCATCGGTAGGACGGGTAACCGTAAGAACATTGCCCTCGAGCTTTATCATCATACGGCTGTTAAATTTCTCGGTGAGAGTACCGAGCGGTCCCTTGACCGTTACTACGTTATCTTCCGCAATGGTTACGGTAACACCTGCGGGAACTTCTATAGGCATTCTTCCTATTCTTGACATTTCAATTACCTCCCGCTTTCATTACCAGACAAACGCAAGGACTTCGCCGCCGATCTTGGTCTCGCGAGCCTTCTTGTCGGTCATAATTCCCTTGGAAGTCGATACGATCGCGATTCCAAGTCCGTTCATTACCTTAGGCATATCCTCGTAACCTGCGTATATACGAAGACCGGGCTTAGATACTCTGCGGATACCGCGGATCACCTTCTGCTTGCCTGCGTTGTACTTAAGGGTTACACGAATAACGCCCTGCTTTCCATCCTCGATGACCTGATAGCTCTTTACGTAGCCCTCTTCAACGAGAATGTCTGCGATTGCCTTTTTCATTTTGGATGCAGGAATGTCAACAGTTGCGTGCTTTGCGTCATTTGCATTGCGTATTCTGGTGAGCATATCTGCGATTACGTCTGACATTTGCATAATTTTTATCCTCCTGTATGCAAGTTAATATTTTCTTGCTGCCGTACGCTGACGGCGGCATATTGGCGGTTAAGCGCATCCGTAGACTCGCTTCCTTCCAATAGTTTAGGATTGTTCCTCTTTAGACTCGAGGAGAGTTATCATCTCGGCGGGATATTCGATTTCAAAGCTTCAAGCTTTGAAACCGTTTTCCGTCGTTTTGATTTAAATTACCAACTTGCTTTCTTTACGCCGGGGATCTGTCCCTTGTAAGCGAGCTCGCGGAAGCAGATACGGCAGATGCCGTATTTGCGGAGATAAGCATGGGGACGACCGCAGATCTTGCATCTGTTATACTCTCTGGTGGAGTACTTCTGCGTCTTCTGCTGCTTAAGAATCATAGCCTTCTTTGCCATTTTTACCTACCTCCTTTAATTAGTTTGCGAAGGGAGCGCCCATAAGCTTGAGGAGCTCTCTTGCCTCTTCGTCGGTGTTAGCCGTTGTTACGAAGCAGATATCCATACCGCGGATCTTTTCAACCTTGTCGTACTCGATCTCGGGGAATATGAGCTGCTCCTTAAGACCAAGCGCATAGTTTCCTCTGCCGTCGAACGCGTTGGGGTTGATACCCTTGAAGTCACGAACTCTGGGGAGAGAGAAGTTGAAGAGTCTGTCCATAAACTCATACATTCTGTCGCCTCTGAGGGTTACCTTTGCGCCGATCTTCATGCCCTCACGGACCTTGAAGTTAGCGACGGACTTCTTTGCGTAGGTGGGAACCGCCTTCTGTCCGGAAATGAGAGTAAGATCTGCGATAACTGCGTCGAGAGCCTTGGAGTTATCCTTAGCGTCGCCGACACCGCAGTTGATAACGATCTTATCTACCTTCGGGATCTGCATGGGGCTCTTATACTCAAACTTTTTCATAAGGGCAGGAGCAACGTCGGCCTTATACATATCTTTCAATCTTGCCATCAGTCAATACCTCCCAATCAAAGTTCCTGTCCGCACTTTGCGCAGACACGAACCTTCTTACCGTCAACTACCTTGTAGTTAACTCTTACGCCCTTACCACACTTTGAGCAGTAAAGAGCTACCTTAGATGCATAAATAGCACCCTCTGCGTCAATGATGCCACCAGCTTCGCCCTGCTTACGAGGCTTTACGTGCTTGTGGATCATGTTGACCTTTTCTACTATTACCTTATCTTCCTTGGGGGAAACGGCAATAACCTTTCCCTTTACGCCCTTGTCGTCACCGGAAAGAACGATGACGGTATCGTCTTTTCTGATATTCATACTCTCGATACCTCCATTAAAGTACTTCGGGTGCGAGGGAAAGGATCTTCAGATAATCCTTCTCGCGGAGTTCTCTTGCGACCGGTCCAAAGATACGAGTTCCTCTGGGGGTCTTATCTTCTTTGATGATTACCGCTGCGTTCTCGTCAAACTTGATGTAGGATCCGTCTGCACGCTTCATACCATGCACACTTCTTACTACAACCGCCTTAACGACGTCGCCCTTCTTTACAACACCGCCGGGAGTAGCCTTCTTTACGCAGGCTACGACCACATCACCAATGTTCGCATATCTGCGGCCTGTTCCGCCCAGAACGCGAATGCACATCAGCTCTTTAGCTCCGGTGTTATCGGCAACCTTCATGAGTGTTTGTTGCTGTATCACTTTATTTTCCTCCTGATTTCAATACGATTTACGCCGTATTTACTGTATATGGTGTGGAGCTAAATTATTTAGCTTTTTCGATGATCTCGACCACACGCCATCTCTTTGTCTTGGACAGCGGTCTGGTCTCCATGATCTCAACCTTGTCGCCGATGCCGCACGTGTTGTTCTCATCGTGTGCATGAACCTTCAAGGTACGCTTGATGATTTTTCCGTATACGGGATGCTTTACGTTGTCCTCGATGGCAATAACTACCGTCTTGTCCATCTTGTCGCTTACAACGTATCCGACACGGGTTTTTCTAAGATTTCTCTCTTCAGTCATGATCTTTCCTCCTTACGCGTTTTTCTCAGAAAGAACAGTCATTACACGGGCAATGTTCTTCTTAACTTCAACGATCTTCTGAGGATTGTCAAGCTGGTTGATCGCATGCTGGAAGCGGAGCGTAAAAAGCTCTTCCTTGAGCTCCTTGAGCTTTGCGTTAAGCTCTTCGGCACTCAATTTTCTGAGTTCTTCATTAAATTTTGTTGCCTTCATAGCTTATGCTTCCTCCTTTACGACGAACTTGCACTTGATGGGGAGCTTGTGAGACGCAAGTCTCATTGCTTCCTTTGCGACGTCTTCTGCAACGCCGTCCATCTCGAACATTACTCTACCCGGCTTTACAACTGCTACCCAGTACTCAGGAGATCCCTTACCGGAACCCATTCGGGTCTCAGCAGGCTTCTCAGTTATGGGCTTGTCGGGGAAAATCTTGATCCAAACCTTACCGCCACGCTTGATATATCTTGTCATAGCAATACGGGCTGCTTCGATCTGGTTGCTGGTTATCCATGCAGGCTCAAGAGCTACAAGACCGTAAGAACCGTTTGTAACCTTATTGCCTCTGGTTGCTTTACCTGTAAGTCTTCCGCGCTGTACGCGACGGTACTTAACTCTCTTAGGCATTAACATTATTTACGTCCTCCTTCTCTGGGAGCTCTCTCGCCTCTTGCGCCCTCAGGACGTCTTCCGCGTCTCTCGCCGCCTCTGTTGTCTCTACGGTCGCCACGGCGCTCTCTGCGGTCGTTGTTTGCGGGTCTGTTGACCTCGTTCAAAACCTCGCCCTTGTAGATCCAAACCTTGATACCGATCTTACCGTAGGTCGTGTTAGCTTCCCAGAAGCCGTAGTCAATATCAGCTCTGAGAGTCTGAAGCGGGATAGTTCCCTCATGATAGTGCTCACTTCTTGCGATCTCCGCGCCACCGAGACGACCGCTGCAAGAGATCTTGATTCCCTTTGCGCCGAGTCTCATAGTATTACGGATAGCCATCTTCATAGCACGGCGGAACGCAACACGGCGCTCGAGCTGGCCTGCGATGTTCTCTGCAACAAGCTGCGCATCAAGGTCGGGCTGTCTTACCTCAACAACGTTGAGAGCAACAGGCATACCAACCATCTTCTGAAGCTCGTTCTTGTACTTCTCGATCTCTACGCCGCCGCGGCCGATTACCATACCGGGCTTTGCGCAGTGAATGAATACGCGAACTCTCTGGCTGTCACGCTCGATCTCTATCTTCGGAACGCCTGCAGCCTGAAGTTCCTTCTTCAGATACTTTCTGATGTTGTAGTCGGAAACAAGGGTATCACCGAATTTTTCATCGGACGTGAACCATCTTGAATCCCAGTTCTTGATCACACCCACACGAAGACCGTGGGGATTTACTTTCTGTCCCATTCGTCAATACCTCCTTTTAGTCTCTTTCCTTAACTACGATAGTTACATGAGATGTTCTCTTCAAGATTCTGTCTGCGCTTCCCTTTGCTCTGGGCATGATCCTCTTAAGAGTCGGTCCGGGGCATACGAAGCACTCAGAAACGTAAAGTTTAGAGTCATCCATTTCAAAATTGTTAACTGCGTTTGCAATTGCACTTCCCAAAAGCTTCACAAGGTATTCTGAAGCACTCTTGTTGGTGTTCTTCAGAATTGCCATTGCTGTTCCTGCGTCCTTTCCTCTGATGAGGTCGAGAACGATCTTAACCTTGCGAGGGGAAATTCTTGCATATTTAAGCGTTGCTTTTGCTTCCATTGTAAAATTTTCCTCCCTTTAGATTATTTACCGTTGTTGGACGTCTTAGAGCCGGCATGGCCCTTGAATGTTCTTGTCAGCGCGAACTCGCCGAGCTTGTGTCCTACCATATCCTCAGTCACATATACCGGAACGTGCTTTCTTCCGTCATGGACCGCGATGGTATGACCAACGAACTCCGGGAATATGGTAGATGCACGAGACCATGTCTTAAGAACTTTTTTCTCGTTCTTTTCGTTCATGGCACAGATGCGTGCATAAAGCTTTTCTTCTACATATGGTGCTTTTTTCAGGCTTCTGCTCATCTTATATTCCCTCCTTATTTAGCGTTTCTACGTCTTACGATGAACTTGTCTGTTCTTGCCTTCTTGTTTCTGGTCTTATAACCCAGAGCAGGCTTACCCCAAGGAGTAACAGGAGAAGGTCTACCGATAGGAGACTTACCTTCACCACCACCGTGAGGGTGATCGCAGGGGTTCATTACAGAACCGCGGACAGTAGGACGAATACCCATATGTCTCTTTTTACCTGCCTTACCGAGCTTAACAGTGTCATGCTCGATGTTACCAACCTGTCCGATGGTTGCCTTGCAATCCAAACGAACGATTCTTACTTCACCCGAAGGAAGTCTGATCTGCGCGATGCCGTTCTCCTTAGAGATAAGCTGTGCAGCGACGCCTGCGGAACGAACGAGCTGAGCGCCCTTGCCGGGGTAAAGCTCGATGTTGTGAATGAAAGTACCAACGGGGATATTCTCGATAGGAAGCGTGTTACCGGGTTTGATGTCCGCATCAGGACCGGTGTAAACAACGTCGCCGTCCTTAAGTCCTACAGGAGCGATGATGTAGCTCTTCTCTCCCGCCTCAGTCTGAAGGAGTGCAATGTATGCGCTTCTGTTGGGGTCGTACTCGATACCGATTACAGTTGCAGGAGCAGTGCTCTGTCTCTTGAAATCGATAATTCTGTACTTCAACTTGTTTCCGCCGCCCTTATGACGAACGGTGATTCTGCCGTAGCTGTTACGTCCAGCAAATTTCTTCTTAATAACAACGAGGCTCTTTTCGGGAGTGAACTTGGTCAATTCCTCGAACGTGGGCACTGTCATCTGTCTTCTGGACGGTGTAGTAGGCTTAAACTTCTTCGTAGGCATTATTCCTTACCTCCTACCATCAGTTAAGGCCGTCGAAGAACTCGATGGTCTTGGAATCAGCAGTCAAAGTAACGATTGCTTTCTTCCATTCGGAAGTGTATCCGAAGTGAACTCCGAGTCTCTTGGGCTTTTTCTTCATATTGATCGTGTTTACAACAGCGACCTTAACGCCAAACAATTCCTCAACCGCTTTAGCGATCTCGGGCTTTGTTGCGTCAGCTGCTACCTTGAAGGTGTATTTCTTCTCAGCGAGCTTATCCATGCTTGCCTCTGTGATGATAGGCTTAATGATGATATCCTGTACCATTTTCATTATGCGTACACCTCCTCAAGCTTTTCGATAGCCGCGCGGGTCATGATGACCTTCTCAGCCTTAAGCACCTCGTAAACGTTGATGGTGCTTGCAAGAGTTGCGGTAACACCGGGGATGTTTGCGCAGCTCTTAACTACGAACTTGTCAACAGCGGGAAGAACAACAAGTGCGCTCTGAGCAACCTTTGCGGTTCTTTCCTTCCAAGTTCTTTCCTTAGTCTCAAGGAATACCTTCTTGGTCTCCTCGTCCTTGTAACGAACGACTACTTCCTTCTCGCATCCAAGAGCCTTGAGCATCTTAACGATCTCAGCGGTCTTGTAAGCTTCCATCTTGATCTCGTCAACAACAACGAGCTCACCGGCAGCAACCTTTGCGGAGAGTGCGCTGAAGAGTGCAACTCTCGAGGTCTTCTTGTTCATTTCAAGACGGTAATCTCTGGGCTTCGGGCCGAGAGCGATACCACCGTGTGTCCACTGAGGAGCGCGGGTCGAACCCTGACGAGCTCTACCTGTTCCTTTCTGTCTCCAGGGCTTCTTTCCGCCACCCGAAACTTCGGTGCGGGTAAGAGTGGACTGAGTACCCTGTCTCTGATTCATGAGATAAGTTCTAACTGCGGCATGGAGGACTGCAGTATTGATCTTAGCTCCGAATATTACGTCGGACAATACGATCTCACCGACTTCCTTGCCGGTCATGTCCATTACTTTCATATTAGGCATTGTGTGTTTCCTCCTTCCGCTTATGCTTTAACCGAATCGCGGATGAATACAATACCGTCCTTGGCGCCGGGAACAGCACCCTTGATGGCGATAAGATTCTTTTCGGAATCGATTTTAACAACTTTGAGATTGAGAACCGTTACCTGCTCGTTACCGTACTGACCTGCCATCTTCTTGTTCTTGAAGATTCTTGCGGGGTCAATAACGCCCATAGAGCCGGGCTGACGGTGGATAGGACCTGTACCGTGAGTCATTCTGAGGTGGTGGTGATTCCATCTCTTGATTACACCCGTGTATCCACGACCCTTCGTTATACCCGTAACGTCGACCTTGTCGCCTATGGCGAAGGTATCGACAGTAATAACGTCGCCTGCGTTGATAGCGGATACGTCATCAAGACGGAACTCCTTGAGGTGCTTCTTGAAAGCAACTCCAGCCTTTTCGAAGTGACCCTTCTCAGGCTTGTTCAGGTGCTTCTCCTTAACGTCGTCGAAGCCAAGCTGAACTGCATTGTAACCGTCGGTCTCAACGGTCTTCTTTTGTGCGACTACGCACGGACCTGCTTGGATTACCGTAACCGGAATAACGTTTCCGATCTCGTCGAAGATCTGAGTCATACCGATCTTCTTTCCGATAATGCCCTTGTTCATTTTGTTTTTCCTCCTGTAAATTATTGGTTGACTGACGTTTTACGCCGCCAACATGACTTACAAAGTTGCCGAACTGTAGGTTAGTAACAGGTTAATAACTTGCATCGGCTGTTATCTTTGTTTTGGTGATATCTCGAAGTGCTTGATTTAGATTTTTACTTCGATCTCAACACCTGCGGGAAGCTCGACACTCATCAATGCGTCAACGACCTTCTGGGAAGGCTTTACGATATCGATAAGTCTCTTGTGCGTGCGCATTTCGAACTGCTCACGGCTATCCTTGTACTTGTGGACCGCGCGGAGTATCGTTACGATCTCTTTCTCGGTCGGGAGCGGAATAGGACCCGAAACGGTCGCGCCGTTTCTCTTTGCAACTTCCACGATCTTCTCTGCCGCAGCATCGATGAGGGTGTGGTCGTAGCTCTTGAGTCTTACTCTGATTTTTTCCTTGACTGCCACCTGTTTTTACCTCCTTATAAAATTTGCCTGTCTGCATGCGTTTCTTTTTCCCGTCATGCAAACCGCACTTCAGGGGCGTGATCTTCTCAACACCGTGCCGCGCGTTTCTTTTGCACCCATTTAAAAATCCGAAATTGCCTTCACATCAGCATCTGCGGGGCCACCTCGGCGGGAACATACGAATCGTGCGCAGCCAACCCAAGAAGGATCGGCAACACGGTTGATAAACGAATCACTTTCGCCCGATTAAACGGACATACTCGGCGAAAATTACCCGCAAATTAGTCGGATCTGCGGCAACCTCTCGCTTCATCGCATATCAAGCCTTATAATTATACCATAACTTTTTTCATTTTGCAATATTTTTTGATCTTATGTGTGTAGAAATTTTGAGCATTTTAAGTCTTTGAATTGGTAATATTGCACAAATTTCTCGCTTTTTGATCGATTTATTCGATTTTTGATTTTGTTTCTCTGACACTCCAACTAAAAAACCAAAAATTTGAGCCAACGATTTTTTGGCTCTCTCTCCAAAAAGCAAATCGTCGACTCAATTTTTCCTTCATTTTATTATATATAATATATTACACATCGCTTTTGCTCACCTCAAAGCTATCAAAAGCCGTTCTTTACCTCAAAACTCAAGTTCTGCTTCCTCAAGCGATACGATATCGGAATCGTCTTCCATCGGTATCCACGACTGCCCGAACGGATAATTCTGAAAAAGCGAAGCAAGTCCCGTTATCTGTTTCAGACGCAAGATCTCGTCAAGCTCCATGCCCAGATGCTTTGATATCCATTCATCCGAGCGTCCAAGCTCGTGAAGCTCTCTCACGATATTACTCATAAGGTCAACGTCGTGATTTCCTCTCGCTCTATTATGACGAATAGTACTTGCCATTCGTTGATCAAGCGTCTTATCAATGACAGCCACAGGCAAAAAACCCTTTTCGCGCTCATAAATATCGGAATGTTCCTTCATTATACGATAACGATGAAAGCCGTCCACGATAATGTATTTATCTCTTTCCTTATCATAATAGCAAACAACAGGCATAGTGTATCCATCCTCACGGATACTGTCGTAAAGCAGCTCCATTTCGGGCGGAGCTACACTATTGGGATTGTATGTATTAGCCTCCACCTTATCAAGTGGAACTCTTATAACCTTATAAACAGGGCTTTCAAAGCTCATTTTAATTATCCTCATTTCTCCTTACAACCAGCTGACACGGTCTCAAAAAATTTATACTTATCCTTTATCTCATCAACGAGCAATCTCTGCTCACGCGACAGACCAAATCCCATAGACCTGCAAAGGTGATCATTTTTCAATATACAAAGACACATTCTCTTCCAGCTCGGGATATCCCTTGTCGATTTGACATCATCGGTATTATCGGGTATCTTATCTACAAATACGACCTTTTGGAACTTTTTGATGGTATAATTGGAAACACCGTTAAGCTCTATACGATATCCCTTTTGGCGAAGCTCGGCTATCACCTCATCGGGAAGTCCTCCGCCAGTTTTGTGCCAAAACTCTATCGACGTCACAAATTTACGAACGTATGCGTTGCGTATCTCCGCCGGCAGAGTAGCCAACAAAAATTTCGTATATTCCTCCCACGTATATCCATCGGGCAAAGAAACGTTACGCGTTCCCAACGCCTTGCTCTTTCCATATATCGCGCCAAAATTCACCCCGCGCACACGTCCGACAAGGCGTGTCCAAGTTTTCGGCTCTATAACTCTGTAAAGATTAAGAGATTCGACCGCGTATTCATTAAAAGGAGATGCCACGCGCATTTTGTCTATACCAAGTCCCGCCTTGAAATATAAGTCATATATCTTGTTATACGGATATCCGAATTTAGCGTTTGCCGCCCATACATCCCTCGAGCTCCAATCGTATATAGGAGATGCCGTCCAACAATTTTTATACTGCTCGGTTATATAACACTCTCCTTTATATCCGTTTTGCTTATTGAGTATAGCGTTATAACGATTCAAAGACTCGTCGGTACGCATACCAAGCAAGCATACGGTCTTCCCCTCACGATTTGATGCATACCAACGTGAAAATTGCTTCGCAAGGTCCTCCTGATGCATCTTGTAGCGATACGTTGATATCGGATTATTTTCTATATTTATAACATAATCGCCCTCCGGCATAGGCCGCACCCAAATATCTTTCTTTTCGTCATCCCAAGGATACCAGAACATCTCGTAATTACTAAGAGCCGTTCTCGTAGCCGTGGGCAGACAGACCCAATAAGCCTCCACCTCATCTTTAAGACTTTCAAAGGTTTCTTTGACATATTCTGTTGTATATGAATATTGAGCTTCAAAATCCTGATGATAAAGTCCTATTCGCTTTTCGGGGTAGTATTTGCGCTTGAAATCAAGCGTCATATTTAGCAAAAGACCGCTATCCTTACCGCCGCTGAACGAAACGAGTATATTATCAAATTCACGAAATATGAAGTCCATTCGCTCCAAGTACGCTTCGTAAACGTTTTTATCGGTATATAGACGACGCACGGTATCCCCCTTAATGCTAAAATTGGATAATTTTTCTTTAATAAGAATATTATACCATATTTTTTTCAAAAATTCAACAAAAAGGACTAAAAAATCCGAAGCATATGCTTCGGATATATCTATTGATTTTTAGGCTCTTTTTTACGCACACGGAAGAAAAGTGACTTCAACGCCTTGGCATCAAAAGGAACGAGCGGATAAAGATAACGTCTCTTACCGTTGACAGTGCTGTTCGTCGCTACCAAGACGCCAATAAGAACAAGCCCTGCCGCAAATCCCCATATTCCAAATATCGCAGTAACGATAAGCAAAAGTATCCTCATAAACTTTATGGCGTATCCGAGCTCATAGCTTCTTTGAGTAAAGTTTGCAATAGCAACGAAAGCCATGTAGAGAATCACCTCAGGAATGAGCCAGCCTATCTCGACGGCAAAATCTCCGAGAATAAGTCCTCCAACCACCGAAAGCGAATTATTCAACATATCCGGAGTATTCAGCGAAGCAAGTCGTAAAGCGTCTATTAAAAATTCCGCCAATAACAGTTGAGCTATTATAGGCAACTGACCCGTATCCGTCGGCAACGCAAAATGAAGCCATTCGGGTAAAATAGTCGGATAAAGCAAGCAGAGATACCAAAGCGGCGTTATTATAAGCGTCAAAAGAAACACTATATGTCTCATCAAACGAATATACGTGCCCGTAAGAGGAGGAAAATAAAAATCGTTTGACTCCTGCATAAAGTCAAATATCGACGATGGAAGAACCATGACCTGCGGACTGTTATCTATAAAAATCAACACACTTCCCTCTAATAGCTGTGCAGCAGCTGAATCAGGTCTTTCTGTTGTTCGTATTTTGGGGAAAGGGTTGTACCACTTGGTTCTGATAAGACATTCCGCAAGAGATTGATGCCCCACTGTAAGTGAATCTGTATCTACCTTTTTAAGCTTTTTATTTAATTTTTCAACATAATCAAGATCGGCTCTATCCGCCATATAGCAAATCACCACGTCGGTCTGCGAATCCCGTCCTATCGTAATATAATGCATTGTCAACGAAGGATTTCTGATGCGGCGGCGAACAAGTGCGGTATTAAAGATCAAAGTTTCCACAAAACCGTCGCGAGGTCCTCTCATAACTCTGTCACCCTCAGGCTCTTGAGTTTCTCTGGCGGGATACGTCCGAGTATCTATAATTATAGCCCGTTTGCCAAACTTACTTCCAAGAAGAAGTGTCGCGCCCGACATGACCATCTGTATCATTAGATCAACATCCTCTGTGATGTCGGTCTCAACGTAAGTCACGTGAGAAAGAACGAAATCGTCCGCGGTATTCGGGATCCCCTTCAGAGAAACAAAATAAAGCATGAGCTTTTGCATAACGGCATCCTTAACAAAGCCGTCGATATAATAAAGAGTTAATTCGTCTTTGCCTATTTTTAGTTTTTTCTTAAGAACGTCAAAGCTTTTATCTACCCGCAAAGTTTCGTCGATAAATCGCACGTTGTCGCTATAATCTTCACTTAAAATACGCATAATTATCTCCTTTCGAAAGGATAATTCAAAATGTATTATGCACACAAAAGCTCAAAGATATACCTCAAAATCCCAAAAGAAACAGAATTTTATATATAATTATACAACACGATACCCTCGGAATATATTCGATATATTCCGAGGGTATCGCGCAATCGTTTTTGTATTTTTCGTCAGTTTCTGTTTTTCTTTTGTTTTCTCTTTTTTCGTTGTTGATCACACCATATGCTCATAGTAACGCTGTGCGGCATACACTTCATTCCGAATATCTTCATCCTCGTGGCAAACCCGCATATTGAAACATCTTTTCCTTTTTTCATATCGCGCAGCGCTCTGTCAACGACCTGAGAGCTATTGTAAAAACGATCGTAATAAACGACCATCCCGTTCTCATCTTCAGCGCGGTTAATAAACTCAGTTCTCACCCAACCGGGAGCTACCGCCATAACTCGAATACCGCGGCTCTTGAGCTCAACGTTCAAAGAACGCGAAAAGCTCAAAACGTAAGCCTTGGTAGCCGCATACACGCTAAGATACGGAACGGGCATAAAGGACGACATTGACGCAAGCTGATATATCTTTGCTCCCTCACTCATGTAAAGCAAGGTTATAAGAGTAATTTCGGTAAGTGCCTTTGCGTTAAGGTCTATCATTCCGATCTGCTCGAAATTGGTTATCGTCTCGGCATGGCCTATCCTTCCGTATCCCGCAGCATTAACGAGGATACGCACGTCGGGATTCGTATCTATCAATCTTCGTTTATATTTTTCTATGTCTGCATCATCAGTAAGATCCAGCGATATCGGCACAACGGGGATCCTTATCGTAGCTTTAAGTTCCTCAAGGCGCTCTGTTCTACGAGCTATTACCCATATCTCGTCAAGCTTTTCGCTATTCCCAACACGTTCTGCAAACTCTCGCCCCATTCCCGAGGAAGCACCCGTAACTATTGCAATTTTCATCATTCACCTCATATAGCGATATGTATAGGAAGCCCTTGTGAATATTTCAGATCGCACTCTCCGCATATTAACGGGAGTAAGTATTTACAGCAATCATCAGTAACGTTATCCTTATTCTCAGTCAAATACTCTTGCGGAACGTATTTAGTCTTATTTGCAATTTCCAACACACTTTTAGGTTCAACATTACAATTATAATCCACAGAACCATCACGAACAAAGGTCATCATTACTCCGCTTTCGCCTTGTGATGCCGCTACAACAGCCGCTTTTCCTATTCTCACAGATTCCTCAATATCCGTCAGTGAAATAAGGTGTCCCGCGCAACGCTGAGGAAGATTAAGCTCTACCGAACGCACTTTACAGCCAAGTCGCTCTCTTACCATATTTTCAAGGACCTTTCCCGTTCCCGAAAGATACTTATGGCCGAACACGTCAACGCTTCCGCTTTGACTTCCTTCTCCAACATATCTTCCGTCCGCAAATTGAAGTCCTTCCGAAACGGCTATGACCACTCCTGACTTTTCTTTAAACGACTTTTCAATATTATTGAAAAATAATTCTTCATCAAAAGGACATTCAGGAAGATACACATAATCGGGAGCGCAACCGTCAACTATTCTTCCGATAGCGGAGGAAGCCGTAAGCCAACCCGCGTCACGTCCCATTATCTCCACAATGGTTACCGATCTTTGCGTATATACCGAACAGTCTCTTACTATTTCTCGAACCGTGGTAGCAATAAATTTAGCCGCTGAACCAAATCCGGGAGTATGGTCTGTTCCTACAAGGTCGTTATCTATCGTTTTCGGAACGCCTATCAAGCGTATCTCATATTGATTTTTCTTTGAATATTCAGACAGCTTTGCCACCGTATCCATAGAATCGTTTCCGCCTATGTAAAAGAAATATCTTATATCGTTCTTCTCGAACACCTCAAATATCTTTTCAAACACAGCGATATCTTTAGGCTCTGTCGAGTGAGGATCGGGAAGCTTTTTTCGACAGCTTCCGAGAGCCGCCGCGGGAGTCTGCTCTAATATTTTCAAGCCTTCCTCGTCTGCTGCAAGGTCGTCGAGTGCGACAAGTCGCTCACCGAGCAATCCCTCGATACCGTTTCGCATACCGAATATCTTTTCTATACATGAAGCCTCAAAAGCGCCTCTTATAACACCCGAAAGCGTAGCGTTTATTGCTGCGGTAGGTCCTCCCGACTGTCCTATTACGGCGTTACCCTTCAATATTTTTTCCATAATCATCTCTTCCTTAACGCAAAAATTCGATCTTTATCGTTTATATTATTATTGTACCACAAAATCCTCATTCTGTCAATTAAAATGGACTTCCCTTATCGGAATTATTCATTTTTTAGAGCATAAAATTCAAATAAGCGCATTGTCGTCAACAAAACGGCAAACCTGTGCGCTCATAGGAGGCATCATGGTCGGCAATATTTTCAATATTTTTTCAAATTTTCTTCATCTGATACTTGGTATCGGCACACAAAAGAACTTTCCTACGCCATTGGAAAGCGAAAAAGAAAAGCAATACTTCAAAGCCATGGAAAACGGTGATACTCACGCGCGGGAGCAGTTGATATTACACAATCTGCGCCTTGTGTCGCATATCGTCAGAAAATATTACGCATCGGCAAAAAACCAAGAGGACCTCGTATCAATAGGCACTCTCGGGCTTATAAAGGCGGTAGACACATTTCGAGTATCAAACGGCGCGCGCTTCGCTACATATGCCGCGCGATGCATACAAAACGAGATACTTATGCATTTCAGAGCGCAAAAAAAGCTCTCGGCAGAGGTATCAGTAAATGACACTATCGATATCGATAGAGACGGGAATCCATTGACATACATCGACGTCATAAGCTGTGACGAGGATATTCCTCTTGAGATAGGTCGAAAGATATCAGCCGAAAAGGCTCTGCGCTTTGTTGACACCGTGCTTGACGAGCGAGAACGACGAATAATCGTAATGCGTTACGGACTCGGCGGCTCTGCGCCGCTCACCCAAAAGCAGGTAGCGGAGCTTTTGAAAATATCGCGCTCCTACGTAAGCCGACTTGAAAAAACAGCTCTCGAAAAGCTAGCTTCGGCAATGGGAGTATAAAAAAAAGACGGTCTTTTTTCAAGACCGTCTGTTTTTTATTTAATGAATTTAAATCTATGTCTTAAGTTTATTATATAAAATGTTATCAATCTGGTCAGAGCTATATCGTAAAGAACGAAAGCGACCTCAAAAAGTACGATGGTGATCGCATATATAAGCAAAGGATCGGTTGCGTTTGGCATCAAAAGAAATTTAACGATCAAAAAGAGTGCGATCAATGAAACGTTGAATATAACTTCCTTTAACAGCCACGCTATCGGCTTCTTGAATCTTTCAAGCTTTTCCTTTATTATCGGATAATAGCCAAGAAATACGACATACATAAAGGCGGGCGTCTTGTTTGGCAACAGTATAAGCGAAAGCACGCCCGTTGATGCAAACACGAGCCACGGAGCTGCTCCGCCATATTCTATAACAGCAAAGATACAAAGCAGTGAAGCGAGTGCCGCCATAGCGATATCCATTACCTCTACCACCGAGCCAAGCAAAAGAAGAACAACGCCAAGTGCGCAGAGCATAGCGCACACGGTCAATCTTTTAGTATTGTTTTTTTGTGCCATATCGAGCACCTATCAGCAGCAGGAAATAAGGTCTCCGCCACAGCACTCGCAGCAACAGTCAGCGCAAAGGAGTCCCGAACATATGTCACATCCCGAGCATCCGCCTGAACCCGACGTCTGATATCCGCCGCCGTAACCACCGGCGCGTGAGCGAAGTCTCTCCTGCGCCGCTCTGTACTCTCGGTTATAAGGATCCATCGAGCAAGCGGTGTCAAAATATCTCTGCGCGTCAACGTATCTGTTGCGCTTTATCATAACGCACCCCATAAGGAAATGCCACTCGGCAACTCTGTCGCCCTCGTGCACCTCATTAAGAAGTCTTTCCGCCTCTGCGTCGTTACCCATATTAAGCAATCTTCTTATCTCGTTATAGCGAGGATTTCCCGAAGCGGACGAAGAGCCCGCGTAGGAGCCTCCGTTGTTGTTATATCCGCCTTGATTACCTGTATGCGCACCGTTTTCGCGTTGATTTTTTATCTCCTCGTAAGCGGCGTTAACTTCCTTCATCTTCTCACTTGCAAGGTCGGCAAGGTCGCTGTCGCGGTACTTGTCGGGGTGATACTTACGCGCAAGATTGCGGTAGGCTTTCTTTATTTCTTCATCTGTCGCGTCGGGCGATACCCCGAGCACCTTATATGGATCAGTCATCTGTAAGTCCGTCCTTTCGGTTTTTTAGTTTCTTTTTTTCATCTGAACCGCAAAGTATCTCTCTGACCTTGGCGGGACAGCCTATATATAGTATGTTGCAAATTATATTTTGTACCATCTCATTGTCAAAATCTATAAGGTCGATAGCCGCCTCTACGTCGCACAATTCGTTTTTAAGCGCGTCCTCCATAGACATAAGCGATTCTTTTTTCGGCATTCCATCGTAAAGAAGGAGAAAAGGATTGTATCTTTCTTTTTTTGCGTCGTCCTCAAGGTCGTCGAGCGCGTCTATTATATAGATCCATTTACCAACTCCCTTGCCAACCGTAGAAGCGATACGCGCGTCGCAGCCTTCAAGTCCATACGATACTATATCCGCAAGAATATCTCCAAACACCTCGGCAGGCGCGTCAACGCTCGCCATCTTCTGCGCTTCAAGCTCGGAAAGCTTACGAAGATCTTGCGCAATACGCGTGTCAAGCTCGGAAAGCCCTGCGCGGAGCGCCTTTTTCCGAGCGCGTGTCACAAATGGCTTTGCCAAAAGAGCTCGTATTTTCTTAAATCCCTTTTCGTCTGCAAGATCGTCCATTATCTTATGATAATTCAAAAGTGCCGCCGCGTTTGCGCAATATTCGAGCGCGGGATTTCTACGCATTGAATTTCTTTTCTTCAAAGGGTGAGCAAGACAACGCTTTTGTTCAAAGGATACGGGAGTCTTTTCCATTCCTATCCTGAACATTGCCAAAAAAACGAAGTCGTAATTAAGCGTCATACGAGAGCATTGTCCCGTGCATTTTCCCATTGACCGACAAAGACCGCAATACGCACCTTTATAATATTCGTACTCCTTGACCTTCAGCTCGGGACTGTTCACCTTTACGTATCCAAACACGGACGAACACCTCCAAAAAGCAAAATAGGACACTATCCATTTAATAATATCGCAAATGAGAGAAAATTACAATACTTTTTTGTAAACATTTTTAATAAAATGTAAATATTCGCATATTTTTTCAAAAAATATGTCTTTTGAAACAAAAAAGACTGCTTTTCGGCAGTGTTTTGCCAAATTAAACAGTCTTTTTATAAATATTATTCCTCTTTCAAAACGACCTGTGCCTCAAGGCAAACATCGCCCGCGGTATTAAACGTGCGAAAATAATATATTCCGTCCTTTTCACAGCCATTGATCGAAACGGTATCCTCAAACGCCGCCTCGCGCAAAAACGAAAGCGTCATACCCTTGATCTTTTCTATCTTATCTATCGGCATATGATCGCAGAGCATATCGGGATATCGCGTATTATTCATATGCATATTATTATCGATATCCGAGTAAAGTATTTTCTTTGTACCAAGTTCGCAAAGCTCTCTGTCATCTGGCAACTTAAATCTTTTCGGCAGATCAAGTGTGAGTGGCTCTTCGTCCTCAAATTCAAATCCGCAATCCTCTATGCGACAAATAGTTTTATTTCTGATATCAACGAGTGCCCATACAGTATGCGCTTCGGCTATTATCTCTTCTCCGCGCAATATCCTGAAGCATCTGATAAATGAAAATCCCTTTGACGCGCAGGTCCACGTTTGAACGTCTATCTCCTCGTATGCGCGAAGCGGCATATATATATAAAGCGATATTTTACTAAGGATAAACGCAAGATTTCTATCGCTGCGCAAATTTCCAAGAGAATAACCGCTTGAGGCTATGTGCGCGCTTGAGGTCTCCTGCATATAAACAAGCAGTCTGGACGCACGTACCGCGCGGTCGATGCCCGTATCATGCCAATTAGTTGTGTAACGTCGTGTAAATTTCATAATTTGCTCCATCATTACGATTGTTTATTATAAAAATGATACCACAAAATAATGAACATTTTAGGGCAAAAAAGAAAATATTTTTAATTATCTTTATTTTTAAGTTATTGAAGTACCGTCCGCCGTAGGCGCCACCGCGCCGTTTTGTTGCGTTTGAAGTATCGGAGATGCCGTAGGCGCTACGCCAAGCGTCTGACCGAGTCCAAAGCTTACGGCTATGGCGGCATTCACCTCGTTCATCATATCGTCGTCGAGATGTCCCATCTTCTCCTTAAGTCTGCGCTTATCAAGCGTTCTTATCTGTTCCAAAAGTATTACCGAGTCCTTTGCAAGTCCGACCTTGTCCGCATAAACGTCAATATGGGTCGGCAACCGAGTCTTGCCCATTCTTGAGGTGATAGCCGCCGCAATAACGGTAGGGCTGTAACGGTTACCAATATCATTTTGAATTATCAAAACAGGACGAAGTCCGCCTTGCTCCGAGCCGACCACGGGACTGAGATCGGCATAATAAATATCTCCGCGTTTTACGCTCATTTCATTTCACACTCCAAATACTGTTTTTCCGTACATGTATATTTTTACCGTGACTTCATCTTCTTAAACACGGATACAAATAATTTACGGGTGGAATTTTTAGCCTATTCTGAAGCTTCCGCCTCGTTAACAGTATATGAAGATACAAAGAGCCTTGGCAAACTCTATGTTTGCCAAGGCTGAAATTATCATTATAATTATGCTGCTTTTACAACGCCGTTTGCGGTAATGTTGACCTCAACGTTTATAAGCGCCGCAAGTGCAACTATGCTTCTATCGAAGTTAGGATCTGCCTTTTCTTCAGCGGTAGCATTCTGCCACTTGTTGTTGAGCGCGTTAACAAGATCGTTAGTCTCGCTTTCGTTCAAGGTTCTCTCGGAGTTCAAGGGGTCAAGCTGAGGAGTATCGCCCTCTCCGTAAACGTGATCGATTATCGTCTGAGATACGACTTGAGAATCCATCATATCGTTTACGTACTGCTCAGCGGTAACGCCCGTAGCACTTTCCTCTCCGAATACCGTTTCATGAGAGCTATCTATATTCATAGCAGTATTAAGCACGTTGTTTACCGCTGCCGTCTCTTTTTCGAGCTGCTCGTCGGACATTCCCGCTTCCTTTGCATCTCCAAGACCGCCAAGCATATCGGACATCATGCTCGAAGCAGGCTCTGCGCTCTTTTCGGGCACACCGTTCTCCTTCATAACGCTCGGCGTTGTAACGGTTTGCATGGTCTTTGCGCTCTCGGGCGTAAGATCCTTCAAAAGCGTACTTACAGCTTCTTTAGAATCACCCTTGTTGGAAACAACCTGAAGTACGTCGACCGTTTGACCAAGTGTCCTCATTTGCACGGTATAACTACCCTTCTTTGCTCCGCTATTAATAGAGTCTGCTATATCAGTAGCTTGAATATGGTCAAATCCAACGTTTTTGCTTACCTTATCGGATTGAAGAATAGCTACAAGCAAAGTTTCCGTACAATCCACACCAACCGTCTCGGTCTCCGCAAACGCATCAAGCACAGGACCTAACTCCATAACAGTCGTTACAGTATCGTTATTTTCCTTAAGCTGATCCGAAAGAGTTACTACCGAATGTAAAGCCTTTGCAAGCTTTACTGCCTCTGCCGCTTTATCGGTTATCTCATGATCCTTAAGATCTATATCGACAGCAGTAACGAGAACGCTCTTTTCGCAGAAGTCATCTTTGGACAGGATTATCTCCTGCTCCGCAAGCCACTTTGTCATATCAGCACCGTTTGCATCCGCAACAGCGGCAGCCTTCATGTTATCATCGCTTACCTTTATGCCGTACTTATCAAAGAGCTTTTTATACTCAGTCTGTGCGTTTGCGATAGCCTCTTCGTTAGAAGGATCTGTACCTGCGTCTATATTTGCAAGATCAGCAAGGAAGTCCTCGTATAAACCATCCATATCGTGACGGATCTCAAGAGAATCGCAGAGCACCTCTACGCCGTAATTCATAAGTCCGCCGACTACTCCGTCAAGATGATCGTTGTCGAGAAGCTCAAACAATATCTTTTGTGTAACGTCTTCGTTTTCAAGAACCGAAATGAAGTTGCTCTTTACATCGTCAAAAGCTTCTGCTTCAACGATACAAGCGATAATATTCGCGATGGTATGGGCGTCCATTTTTACGGTTTCAACATTGCTATCGTCAAAGGTCTTGTACAATTCCTTTGCAATACCGTCTGAATTTTTACCCAAAGAAGGAGCTTTTACACCTGCAAACTCTTCGCCCTCGCTCCAACTGCCCGAAGCAGAATCGAGAAGCTCCGCAGTAGCTGCGGGAAGGAATTTCGTTTCCTCAAAGGCATCTCCGACCTCGCGAACGACACTTGCCGCTTCCGCGCGGTTGATATTCTTATCTTTTACTGCATGAACGGCTTCTCCGATAGCTGTAATAAGCTTCGTCTCGGTCGTCAGATCGGATTTTTGACCCCCAAGCTCATAGCTTGTCATATTAGCGACCAAAATGTCTCCGCCAAGCGTTTTTACCGTCTTTGTTCCAATATTTTCACAAGCAGCGTCGGTGACCTCGGCAACGGTAGTGAATACTTCGTCATCGCTTCCGATCATCATCATAACACCGTTAGCTACCGTAACGTACGCCGTGATAGGCGCTGCCAATACGATAAACAAGCAAAGAGCGTAAACTCCGCCGAGAGCCATACCGACAATGCCGCCCTTTTTGTTTTTCAAAAGTTTCTTCTTGGAAAGCTTTTTGCCCTTTGCATCGCGAAGAACCTCATCAGTATCGTTCTTGCTTGTTATCTTCTTGAGCGCATATGCCAAAGAAGGTACGAACAGACCGATTATACCGCGGACGATCGTAAAGATAAAATAAAACATTATCGGAGCGACAAACATCGCAATGAACGCACCTATCAATCCCGAAGCGGAGGGCATTGCGCTAAATGCCTGCGCCATATCCTCAGGCAGCAATTTGAGCACTTCCTTCAAAACGATCTCTCCCAATTTTTTTCCGAGGAATGCCGAAGCTATGACCGCAATAACAGCGGAAGCAACTACGTTCACAAGACGAAACGCCGAATATTGCCACGCATACTGCCGTCCCTTAATTACCCCGCAGAGAACGGAAATCACCATCCATCCGATAATAACTCCCGAAACTATCCAAAAAATCATGTCAAAAAATCTCCTTTTTATTTTTTACGGCTTCTGCCGAGAAATACTTGATCATTTACCGCAATATCTATGATAATCCTCGGAAAGCAATGCACATATTCCAACCGTACGGTACTTCCCTTTGACGAGCATAGATTCTCGTCTGAAGCCCTCGAAACTCATACCCAGCTTATCCATCACATGCAAAGACGCGCGATTCCCCTCCATAAATTTTGCCTCTATCCTATGAAGTCCTATAACGTCAAAGCCAAATCTCAAAGCTTCGCTTGCCGCCTCCGTGCCATATCCCTTACCGTGAAAATCGGGATTCAATACATATCCTATTTCTCCCACGTTGTTAGGCATATCGATACGAGTGAAGCCGCAAGTTCCTATCATTTTTCCGCTTGACCTTTCGATCACCGCCCAATCGTAGAAATCTCCGACGTCATAACGTGTCTCTATATACTTAAGATATTCCCTCGTATAAGACACTGATCGATGCGGCGACCACAAAAGATAAGTCGTTACATCCTCTCTTTGCGCGTAATCAAACATATCGTTTGCATCGCTCTCCTTCATCGGACGCAAGATAAGACGCTCTGTCCTAAGAGTTGGCATAGCCGAAAAAATCTTATAAATTTTTTCGCGTTTCATACTCGCATCTCCCTTTTTATATCAATAAGCGAAACCATTACATTTTAATTATAATACAACCATGAAAAAATTTCAAGTGTTTTAGGAAAATATATTCATATAACGTATATTTTTCCGCATTTTTATAAAAGCTCCGAAAGTTTTACTATGTATCTGTCGGATATCGCCTTCATTTCGTCAATATACTCACTCGAGGACGGATCGTATATACCGTACGCCATCATTCCCGCAAGCTTTGCGGTCTTAACAGCACCAACGTTATCATCTATAAAAATTATATTCTCGACGCACTCTCCGATTTTTTTTGCCGCCGACTTGTAAATATCGGGATCGGCTTTTGTGTTTTCAAAATCATCGCACGACCATACGTTTGTAAACAGATCCCATATTCCGATTCGTTTAAGGCAGGGATCAAGAGCATCGTGCGGACTTGCGGTAAGCACATTAAGATCCGCACCGCGTTCTTTAAGCGCACGAAGCGTGTCAACAACGCTCTCCTTTGCCATTATACGATAAGTATATTCTTCCTTTGCGTATCGGTTCATTTTAGCAACAAGTGATTCGACCGATTCATCTATTCCAAGTTTGCGGAAATATTCGGCTGTTCCGCGGTATCCCAAAGGCGTAATGATCTTAACAATATCACTGCCGTATTTTACTTGATTTTCGTCGAGAATACGCAACATGACCGAAACGAACGTAGGCATAGAGTCCACAAGAGTTCCGTCAAAATCAAACAAATACGTTTTTTTCATAATATTAAATCCTTTCTGCTCAATTTCCATACGCGGATATTATAGAGCCCGCAATGACCTCGCCTATACGTCTGTAACCCGCGGGAGATTTATGTACCTGATCGGCATTATAAGGATAAGGCGCTGGGTGTTTATATTGCGTTATTCCCGTATATTCCTCAAGCACGACCTTTCCGTCTCTCCACTGATAATAAGACTCTCCCTTTACGTAGCGTATACGCTTATCACTTACGGGATAACCCTTTTCATCAAGACGGTAGGGAGAATACGGCGAGGGCGTTTCGTTTGACTCAAAGCTGAATACGTTCCACGTATGAGGATTTATACCTGACGTATGGAAAAGATCGCATACGGGTATCGCGTTTCGTCTCGCGACCTCGATCTGAACGTTTGCCATATTTTCAAGCGATTTTCCCGAGCCCTTTCCTCCTATCTCTCCAAATCCGTCAACGTCTACCCAGGGATATTTTCCCGAGCAATCGACTGTAACGATAAGCAATTTACAGGTAAGGTTATTTGCTTTGCGAAGCTCCTCGTATATACGGTCTATGCAATATTGCATCATACCCGCGATAGTTTTATCTCCTCCGCTTTGAGCGTATCTGTCACCCGCTCTTCCGATAGCGGTATGTCTGCTGTTATATCCTCCAAACAAAACGACAAGGTCCTTATCGGCTACGTCACTTTCGCAAAGTGGGCGCAAAACTCCCGAAGCGTCGGTATAGTTATCATACTCGCCGCCAAGCCCCTTGTCTCCGTCGACCATAGCCACAAGTCCGATACCGCCCTTGCAGTGATAATATGTCTCTATTCCGAGTATCTCCTTTACGACCTCGGGATAAACACGTCTTGCTGTAAGAGAATCTCCTATAAACAATACTTTTTTGCCTTGCCATGATCCATATGTTTTTTCCATTTTTATGTCTCCTTGTAATTCTTTTATTACTTTAGTTCATTATAACACCGGGAGAAAATAAAGTCAATAAAACTTTTACTTTTTGATTTGATATTTTTGCTTTTTCTTTGATTTTTCTGTCTTTTTGTATTTGACAAATTTTTTTCATTATGATATAATATAAATAACTATATGTATTTCAAGATATTGTGAGGATAACAAATGTCAATAAGCGACAAATATCTTGCTCTCGTTCAAAACGTTCTTCCCGTTTTATTTGAAAACACGAACAAAGCACATCGCATTTCATCGCGCATTTTCAACTGTCATAGAATAGTATCATTCATATACGGAAAAAGACGTTTTTTTGATATATTCGACTTATCCAGCAAAACCTTAAAGCTACCCGATACGTGCGAAAAGCGACTCATAGCCGAAGAGCTTATCGAGTTTGCGAAAAAATATTCGGACATGCTGCCCGTGTTAATCCCCTGCTCCGAAAAAGCCGAGGCTATCGTCCTTGAATTTTCCGAGGAGCTTGAAGCTTATTATATAATAGCCGATCCGAACGTTTTCGAGAATTCCTCTCCCATTGAGAGCTTAGCACGAGCTATTGAAAAGTCTTGACCAAATACAGAAAGGTGTTGATATATTTTGGATAATATGGCATTAGGTATTCTTGGCGGTCTCGGACCTATGTCAAGCGTTTATTTTTACGAAATGCTAACGGCGCATACAAAAGCAACGAAAGATCAGCAACACCTTAATATTATAATATCCTCACGCGCCGATACGCCTGACAGGACCGACTATATACTTGGCTTGAGCAACGAAAGTCCTCTCCCGACTATGATACAGGAGGCGCAAAGGTTAGAACGTGCCGGAGCTGATATCGTTGCTATTCCCTGCAACACCGCACACTGTTTTTACGAGGGTATATGCGATTCTGTAAATATTCCCATATTAAGCATTATACGCATGACCGTTGAATTTTGCCGTTCGCTCGGACTAAAAAAGGTCGGACTTTTAGCGACCGAGGGAACAGTTGCCTCACGCGCATACGAAAACGCGCTCAAGGAGGTCGGAATAGACTGCGCTATACCGAAAAAAGAAGGTCAGCGCACGGTATCCGATATCATTTACGGACAAATAAAAAAAGGGCTCGCTCCCGATATCGACGCTTTTTTAGAGGTAGTCGACGAATTGCGCAGGGACGGGTGCGAACGAATGATACTCGGCTGTACCGAGTTATCCTTGCTAAAACGCAATCACCTACCGGGTAACGACTTTATAGACTCGCTTGAGGTACTCGCACTCTCGGCGATCCGCTTTTGCGGAAAAGAACCAAAGAATTTCGACGCGGAACTAATGTCTTTTTCAGTTTCGCCTATCAATAATTTTGATCATAGAATCGTGAAAGGAAATAAATCATGCTGTTAAGTGAACTTTTAAAAGCCATTGATTACAATAGTATCATAAACCGTTCGGGATCAGAGCCCGAAAATATCGATATTCTTTCGCTGAGTTGTGACTCGCGAAAGGTCTTTGACGATTCTATGTTCGTTTGTCTCCCCGGTGCTGTTGCAGACGGTCACGCTTTTGCGAGATCGGCTTACGGAGAGGGTTGCCGTATTTTCGTCGTAGAACGCGAGATACAACTCCCCGACGATGCGTTTATAATAATCACTTCCGATACGAGAACTGCTTTCGCGCGTCTTTCCGCAAAATTCTTTGGCGATCCCGCAGAAGAAATGACTATAATAGGCATCACGGGAACGAAGGGTAAGACTACCTCTTCCCTGCTTATATACGACATTCTCAACAAAAATGGAATACCTACGGGCTACATAGGCTCAAACGGTGTTTTCTTTCAGAACACCAGATTCCACACCGTAAACACTACTCCCGAGAGCTACGATCTGCATATGCACATGAGAAAGATGCTCGATGCGGGTGTTAATACTCTCGTTATGGAGGTCTCCTCTCAAGCTCTAAAAATGGCTCGTGTTCACGGTATAAAATTTAACATATGCGTATTCACAAACCTTTCTCCCGACCATATAGGAGAATTTGAGCATCCCGATTTTGACGACTATAAAAACTGCAAACGCTCCCTTTTCAACAATTACGGAGCAGAATATATCGTTTACAATGCCGACGATGAATACGGCGAGGAAATGGTAGCTTCAAGCAGAGCCGACAAAGCAAGTATCGCGATACGCAAAAAAGACGCGGACCTTTGCGCAGACAGAATAACTTATTTCCGCTCTCCCGGTACGATAGGCGTCAGCTTTGAATGTACGAGACTTGGAAAGACCTTCCCTGTTGCTCTCTCCTTTCCGGGTGAATTCAGCGTGTATAACGCCCTTACCGCAATAGCAGTATGCTCCCGCATGGGACTTTCGCCCGAGGTCATCTGCAACACAATGAAGGAAACGCGTATCAAGGGCCGCTTTGAGACGTACGAGCTTCCCAACGGCGCGACCGTCGTTATCGACTATGCGCATAACGGAGTAAGCCTTAAAGCCGCGCTTCAAGGCTTACGCACATACGAGCCGACAAGACTTATCTGCCTGTTCGGTTCTATCGGCGGACGCACGAGAATGCGCCGTGCCGAGCTTGGTCTTGTTGCCTCGCGCGATGCCGACTTCTGTATTCTGACATCGGACAACCCCGACAATGAGCCGCCTGCGGCTATCATCAGTGAGATAGCCTCTTATTTCACCGCGGGTTCTTGCCCTTACGTCGCTATCCCCGACAGAAAACAAGCTATCGAATACGCCCTCTCGCACTCCGAAAAGGGCGATATAATCCTGCTTGCAGGCAAGGGACACGAGACTTACCAGACAGTATGCGGTGTCCGTCTCGATTTTAGCGAAGCTGAAATAGTTTCGGATTACGCGCACGAATTTGCTAACGATAATCTTTCTTAACATAATTTAAAAAATCCATCGGATCATCGATCCGATGGATTTTTATTATCATATTACTCCGCTTCCTTTTCAATCGTATCGGCAAATCGGAAGCCCGCCGTCTCGCTTACGGGGAGCGAGAATACGAGCGCGTGCGCCTTTGAATCAACGCCCGCTTTTTGCATGATAGCCTTCATTATATCCTTCTTCTTATCAACGTTTGAAACGATAAAGACTATCTCCTTCTCCTCCGCAAGTGTAACGCCAAGGAACTTTTCAGCTCCCGCTACCGTTCCTTTTGCTCGGATAGTCGTTCCGCCTCGCGCGCCCGCCTCGCGCGCCGCATCCATTACAAGATCGGTATATCCCTTTTCATATATTGCCATTATAAGCTCGTGTTCTGATTCGTATTTCATTTCCGTTTCCTCCGTTTCGGGAGCACGCTCCTGCCCCTCGGTAAAATATTCAAAGGTCCTCATTCCGCCCATTCCCGAAAGAGCAACAGCCATTGCGACTCCTCTGTCGGGAAGGTCTATCTTCATTTTTTTCGTAAGCAACCTCTTGAGCTTTCTCATCGTGCTTCCCGTTATTATCGAGAAAAGCATAGTCTTTTCAGTCTTTTCTATTCCCAAAAGGCTCAAGGTCTTTTCGTGCGCAGTGCCGTTGCACTGCGTTGAATATATAAGCGAAACTCCGTTTTCGCGGTAAAAATTTTCATACTCTTCAGTATCGTCACGCTTTACTATCGTGATCCAAAAAAACAGATCCTTCATTCTCTACCTCCGTTAAAATTCAATGATGTCGTCATCGGTTACAGGGGTCGTATTTTCCGCAACAATAGGTTCTTCTATAACGTCTTCCTCTGTCAATGCGATCTTCGCGCGGCTCTGCTTTATCCTGAATACAAGACCAAGTATCTGTATAGCTATAAGAGGAGTCATCGCTACCATAGCCACAACGCCAAACGCGTCCTCGACTATATTTCCTCCAACTGCCGTACAAGCTCCTACCGCAAAGGGCAAAAGGAAGGTCGCCGTCATAGGTCCTGACGCTACTCCGCCTGAGTCAAAGGCAATAGACGTAAATATATCAGGAACGAAAAATGTCAATATCAATGCTATTGCGTATCCCGGAACGAGTATGTAAAGTATCGGTATTTGCAAAAGCACACGCAACATAGCGATACCGACCGAAACGGCAACGCCCAAGGACAACGCCAGTGAAAGCATTTTACCTGGGATAGCTCCCTCCGTCTCGCTCTCGACCTGCTTTGTAAGAACATGGACCGCAGGCTCTGCCGCAACGATAAAGTAACCTATAAGCATACCGAGAGGTATTATTATCCACTTAAGATCGGTATCTGCTATCGCCTCTCCGAGATAATTACCAATAGGCATAAAGCCTACGTTTACGCCCGTTAAGAAGATAACGAGTCCAATATACGTATATACTACGCCAACGAGTATCTTTCCAAGTCCGCCCGACTTTGCACCGCCGCTTAACGCACGGAAAATAAGAAAGAAGATAACTATCGGTCCGACGGCTATCGCGACCTCTTTCATGTAATGAGGCAAAGCCTCCACAAAGGTAAAAACGATTTCACGCGAGTTTTGTAAAGCGGGAGCATCATAAACCGAAGGCTCTGCCTCACCGCCGCCCGTAATAAGTCCGAGTATCATAACGGCGAGTATCGGTCCTACCGAGCAAAGCGCGACAAGTCCGAAGGAGTCATTACTTCCGTCGTCAGAACGAATAGAGGCAACACCGACTCCGAGCGCCATTATAAACGGTACGGTCATAGGCCCTGTCGTTACTCCGCCCGAGTCAAAGGAAACTGCGAGGAAATTTCTCGGTATAAATACCGCAAGTATAAATACAACAAGATAAAAACCTATCAAAAGGTATTTTAAGCGTACGCGAAAGAGTATTCTTAAAAGCGCTATAACGAGCATTATTCCAACCCCAAGCGCGACAGACAATATCAAAGCGTAGTTGTCAATAGACGTCAACTGATTTGCAAGAACAGTCAGATCGGGCTCGGATATCGTTATCATTACTCCGACGATAAATGAAACAAGAACTATGACCCATACTTTTCTTGTAGACGTCATTTTCGCGCCGACGTATTCTCCCATCGGAGTCATCGCGGTCTCCGCGCCAAGAGTAAACAAACTCATTCCGAGTATAAGCAATACCGCGCCGATAACGAACGACAGAAGCATTTCCGCGGTCACGGGAAAAAAGGTCACGAGTAAAAGTAACACTATTGCCGATACGGGAAGAACAGATGAAAGCGCCTCTGATATCTTTTCGCGAAGTATCGTTTGTTTAAAAAGCTTCACGGCATATTCCTTTCATATTAATTAAAAAACATTACTTTTTCATTATAGCATATGATCCTAATAATATCAATATCTTTCCCGAAAAATTCATCATTTGTTTCAAAACGAATTGACAACGCAAACCTTGTGTGATATAATATTTTTGATCATTACGAAAAGGAGACATCTGCATGGACGCTCTTGATAAAGCCATACTCGTCTGTCTCTCCGAGAACTCTCGAATGACGGCATCGGCTATCGGAAAACGTGTAAGACTTTCTGTATCCTCTGTTACCGAGCGCATAAAAAAACTTGAAGAAAGCGGTGTTATAGAACGTTATACCTTGCTCGTTGACGGAGAGGCTATAAACTGTAATACAGAAGCGTATTTAGAGGTCACTCTTGAAAATTCCTCGTACGGTGAAAGCTTTGCTTCCCTTGCCTGCTCTTGCTCCGAAATATTGCGATGCGATCTTATGGCAATAGAATACGATTACCTTTTATTTGTAAATTGCGACGGCGTGACCGCGCTTGATACGTTAAGAACGAAGCTGTCTAATCTTCACGGAGTAAAAGGAATAAGGGTTCGCCCTGTTTTGCGCCGACACAAAAGAAGCACCTCGCCTCTCGTATAAAAAACGCTCCGCATAAAAAAAGCGGACATTTCATAATCTTTAATATAAAAATCACTTGTTGAAAGGACTTGCTATCTACTATGAAAAATCTTGGATATTATAACGGAAAGATCGATACTATCGAAAATATGACGATACCTATGAATGACCGTGCTTGTTATTTTGGCGACGGCATATACGAGGTAACCTATGCGAGAAACCATAAAATGTATTGCCTTGACGAGCATTTGGACAGAATGTACAGAAGCGCGGCTAAACTCGGTATAAAAGTTCCGCTTTCAAAAGAGGAATTTGTCGAGCTTCTCTACGATCTTGTAAATCGAGTTGACGCTGACGAGCAGATCATATATTGGCAGATAAGCCGCGGAACTGCGTTCAGAATACACGCGCCCAAAGAGGAGCTTACCGCTAACGTATTTATAAACATTCGTCCGATGACGATAAAAGACACTTATAAGCCTATGAAGCTTATCACTATGGAGGACACTCGTTTCCTTCACTGTGACATAAAGACCATCAACCTTATTCCCGCCGTTATGGCATCTATCAAGGCACAAGAAATGGGAGTTGACGAGACTGTTTTCCACAGAGGAGAGTTCGTTACGGAATGCGCGCACTCAAACGTTTCTATTATCCGTGCGGACGGCGCATTGCAGACCGCTCCCGCCGATAACAAGATACTTGAGGGAATCGCGAGAGGAAATCTTATCAAGTTCTGCAAGAAATTCGGCGTTCCCGTAATTGAGGAAGCATTTACGCTCGACGAAATGATGAATGCTGCCGAGATAATCGTTACCGCCTCGGGTACGCTCTGCGCTCCCGCAAGTGAAGTAAACGGCATCAAGGTCGGCGGAAAAGCCCCCGAGCTTTTGAAAAAACTTCAGGACGCGCTTGTCGGAGATTTTATTGAAAAGACGAATTGAACAACATAAAAAGCTGGATGAAAATTCAGCTTTTTTATTATTTTGGACAGGCGTCCGCATTTGCTTTGCAAATTGACTGTCCGTTCCGATCATCAAAAAAGCGGAGCGGTCATAGACCGCTCCGCAAAGTTTTATTTCAAATTATTAAATCAATCGTCTTTTCTCTTCTTGCAGATAACTGCGACAGAAGTACCTACTGTTGCAACAAGAGCGATTCCCGTGATAGCGATGGAAGATCCGCAACCCTTCTTCTCTGCTGCGGGAGCAGCGGTAGTAGTAGCTGCTGCCTTTGTAGTCTCGGGAGCCTTGGTGGTCTCGGGAGCCTTGGTGGTCTCGGGAGCTTTGGTGGTCTCGGGAGCGGTGGTCGTCGCCGGAGCTTTTATAACATCGCCGACAGCACCCTTATAGATCTTTACGTCCTTAACGGTAGTATCAACTACTGCGTAATAAGCATAAGTAGCAAAGCCCATGGTCGTATCTTTATCAAAAGTAAAGTTCTGTGTTTCTATAAGCTGAGCAGTGCCGTCCTTGGCAACGTAATATCCCATAAACTTGCCCGTGGGTCCGTGGTAGCTAAGAGCCATCGTTATATATCCGTCAGCATCGGTTGCAGGCTGCTTAGCGAGAGTACTCCACATAACATAGTTGGATGCTATTTTATCGGGATCCGACAAAGAAGAACGATATTGCGCTGTTGCAACAGAGTTGTGACGCGCATAATTGCAGTAGAATATAGGCTCGTCTTTAGCATCAAGTCCCGTATCGGCAAGGTATACACCGCCGACTGCAATAGAGTTATTGCCGTCTGCAACAGCCTTAGCGTTTACCTTATAAGTCATGGTGTAATAGGTTTTATCAGTTACGGCAAGTCCTTCAATCTTGCCACCCCAATAGTTTCTTGTTTTGTCAGTCCCTTTTCCCTTAACGGTAAGAGCAGTTCCGTCCGAACTTACGGTATAAGTCATATTACGAACAGTACCAAGATCCTTGGGCTTAAACGCATCGTCGCCCTTGAAGTTGACGGTGTAAAGAAGATCTCCCATAGCCGCAGAGTCGTAACTCTTAACGGGAGAAGCGGTTGCCGCAGAAACGGCAAATGCTGTGCCCATAACAAGCATCAGCGCGATCAATGCTACCAATAATTTTTTCATGATAGATTTTTCCTTTCTTGTGGTATATTTTTTGACACTTTATTTAAGCATATGTGCCTTATGTACTAATAATAGCACAAAAAACATAGAATGTCAATACAAATAGCACAAACAACTTATTAATATCTTATTTTTGACGTTTTGCACAAAACACTTATGCGCTCAAACCGATCATTTCAAAGCAAAGACCCGCTTTCCATGTCTTTTTATGACAGGAAAGCGGATCTTTTTTACTTTTTTACTTTTTTTGTATATTTTACAATTTGCCGAAAACAAAAGGTCTCTAAATATTTTATCCTTTTTTTGAATGACACGTGTCACTCATGGCACAACCGCCGCAAGAGCAGCCGCAGGAGCAAGAGCTCTTGCCTTTTTTCTTGTTTCTTACCATATTGACTATTATCGCAGCTATAACACCTGCCAATATTACGCAAATAACAGCCGTAATTATTATATCCTTAATAAGCATCTTCTGCTCCTTTCAATGAATTGGGGGCGCGATTTTAATAATTTTAATAAAAGATAAATTGCGGTTTATCGGGGAGCATGAAATATTGAAATGGCGAGATTAAAAGTGAACGTTTAGAACCCGAGGCTTCTCCAGCGGAGAAGCTGTCGCGTTAGCGACTGATGAGGAGAACACCTTTTTGTTTATACTTTATTTGATCTCCTCATCCGTCACTCGTAAACTCGTGCCACCTTCTCCGCTGGAGAAGGCTCTTGGTTGTATACGTCTCATTTTTACGTAACCGTTTTGTTAAATCAAACTTCCCGATAAATCAAAATTTGAAATTAAACCTTTACCTTATTTCCTTTTATGTCCTTTGCGGGTCTTACGAGAAGATAAGCGATAACTACGATAACCGCAACTGCGCCCACAAGTCCTATGATATTAAGCGCGGTAGCTGTAAACGCTCCCGTAATGAGAAGCGTCGCCTGATATGCGATAAGAGCCATTGCGTACGCAAATGCGCATTGATAGATTATCGCAAATGCCGTCCACTTAAAGCTGTTCATCTCACGTCTTATAGCTCCCATAGCCGCAAAACAGGGGGCGCAAAGAAGGTTGAACACGAGGAAGGAAAGCCCGCTTGCGTAAATAAACGAGTTTGCTATTCCCTCCATACCGCCGTAAACGATCCCCATCGTCGCGACGATATTTTCTTTAGCTATAAAGCCTGTAATAGCCGCGATAGCCTTTTGCCATGTGCCAAAGCCGAGAGGAGCAAATATCCACGCTATTCCTTTTCCTATGTAAGCCAAAATACTGTTAGATACCTCTGCTTCGGTAAGCATACGGAAGCTTCCGTCAACAAATCCGAAGTAGGTAGTAAACCAAATAATTACCGACGAGAGCAAAATGACCGTTCCCGCCTTTTTAATGAACGACCAACCGCGCTCCCACATACTGTAAAGCACATTCTTTAGTGTAGGCATATGATACGCGGGAAGCTCCATAACGAAGGTCGCCGCCTCGCCTGTAAATATCTTCGTCTTTTTAAGAATGATACCCGAAATAACTACCGCCACGATTCCTATAAAGTACGCCGACGGAGCTACCCACCACGCGCCTCCAAAAACCGCACCCGCGATCATAGCGATAAACGGAAGCTTTGCTCCGCAAGGGATAAAGGTAGTGGTTATTATCGTCATTCGGCGATCTCGAACGTTTTCTATCGTTCTTGATGCCATGATACCCGGAACGCTGCACCCCGTACCGATAAGCATGGGGATAAAGGATTTACCCGAAAGACCTAATTTGCGGAATATCCTATCCATAACGAACGCTATTCTCGACATATATCCGCAAGCCTCAAGGAATGCAAGGAATATAAACAGAACGAGCATCTGCGGAACGAAGCCAAGCACCGCGCCGACTCCCGCGACTATACCGTCAAGGATAAGACCCGAAAGCCATTCAGGACACTCGAACGTTGAAAGTCCCATCTCTACGAGTGCGGGAACTCCCATTACCCATACGCCGTACTCCGTGGGATCGGGAGCAACAAAGCCGTAAGACGTATAAATTACTGCCGCTTCTTTAAGCTCCGCGCCCGTTGAAGTCATCTGCTCTTCAAGAAGCGTTCCCTCGTCAATGACGGTGTAGGTAAACTCATAATCATCGGGAATGGGCGCAACGGCGGAATCAAGAAGTGACTTTGCCGTCTCTGCATTAAAGACAGCCGACTCTGTATCAAGCGCTATGGAAAGCACTTTGGCATCGGTAGCCTCTATAAATCCGTTTACAACTGCGGAAGCAGACTCGAATTCCTCTGCCTTCTCGGAGTATCCGTCGTCTATTCCAAACAGGTGAAAGCCGTCGCCAAACAATTTGTCGTTAGTCCAGTCGGTAACGAGAGTTCCTACCGTCGTAACAGAGATAAAGTAAACAAGGAACATTATTGCCGCAAATATGGGGAGCGCTAACCATCTGTTCGTTACTACCTTGTCTATTTTATCGGAGGTCGTAAGCCTTTCGATACTTTTCTTCCTGTAACAACCCTTTAATATAGACGCTATGTAATCGTATCTTTCATTGATTATGATAGATTCCGCATCATCGTCCATATCGTTCTCGACCTTTACGATATCCTTTTCTATATGAACAAGCTTTTCTTTATCAAGCTTTAATTGCTCGATAACTCTTTCGTCTCGCTCGAATATCTTTATGGCGTACCATCTCTGTTGCTCGTCGGGAAGCGAGTGTACCGCCGCCTCCTCGATATGCGCGATGGCGTGTTCAAGAGAGCCCGAAAAGACGTGAGCAGGCTCTGCCTTTCCGTTTTTAGCCGCTTCTATCGCAAGTTCCGCAGCCTCAAAGATCCCGTCCTCCTTGAGTGCGGATATCTCGACGATACCGCATCCAAGCTTGCGCGAAAGCTCGTCAACGTTTATGTTGTCCCCTCTCTTTCGTACAACGTCCATCATGTTGATGGCGATAACGACGGGAATACCAAGCTCCATAAGCTGTGTGGTAAGGTAGAGGTTTCTTTCAAGATTCGTTCCGTCTACTATATTAAGTATAGCATCGGGGCGCTCTCCTACAAGGTAATTACGCGCCACTACCTCCTCAAGCGTATACGGAGAAAGCGAGTATATACCCGGAAGGTCGGTGATAATGACTCCGTCGTATTTTTTCATACTTCCTTCTTTTTTCTCAACCGTAACTCCGGGCCAGTTTCCAACGAATTGGTTTGAACCCGTAAGCGCGTTAAAGAGGGTCGTTTTTCCGCAGTTCGGATTTCCTGCCAAAGCAATTTTCAATTTAGTTTCTGCCATTTCAAAGTTCCTTTCAAAGCCAGTCGGTTAGCGTAAGCTAACTCGTGTCCTAAAAAAATTAACGGGTCTGTTCCCCACCGCCAAAGATCATTCGACCTCTATCATATCGGCGTCGTCCTTACGCAAGGACAATTCGTATCCGCGGACCATCAGTTCAATAGGATCTCCAAGAGGGGCTAATTTACGAACGTATATCTCAACTCCCTTTGTAATTCCCATGTCCATGATCCTTCGTCTTACAGGACCTTCACCGTGAACCTTGATAACTTTAACCGTACTGCCTATTTTAGCGTTTTTTAAAGTGTTCATGTCGGTCTCCTCATATGTAATCGAAGTTAGCCTGCGCTAACCGTAATATATTATAATATTTCAAGAAGATTTTGTCAAGCATTTTTTTGTCGATTTCTAATATTTGTGGATTCTTTTGTTAAATCGCCAAATATTCTTGCGTCAGATTATGCAATTTTTATAATATGCCTTGAAAAAGATCCAAAACTGTGATATACTGTATCTATAAGTAATAAAATCCTATTGAAACGGAGACAGATAATGCACATTCAGGAATCCGGAGAAATGTATCTGGAAACTATATATAGATTGCTTCAGACCCAATCGCACGTCCGCGCCATTGACGTCGGAGAATATATGGGATATTCAAAACCCTCGGTAAGTCGCGCGATGGGACTTTTAAAAAAAGGCGAATATATATCGGTGGACAAGGACGGAAGCATAACGCTTACAGAAAGCGGCAAAGCGGTAGCGGAAAAGATATTTGAAAGGCATACTTTAATTACCGAAATGCTCGTACATCTCGGGGTAGATAAGGACACCGCCGCGGACGATGCCTGCAAGGTGGAACACGTTATCAGCGACGCATCCTTTGAGGCGATAAAACGATACGTAGAATCCGATAAATAAAATATGACCCGATACGTCAAAAGCATCGGAAAAAGAATGATCAAATAACATTGCTACAAAACAGATTTTTGACAAAGAGTCCCAAACGTAGGTTTCGGGCTCTTTGTCGTATTTACAGGATTATTGAAGTATGACATAATAGGATCGTAAAAACAAAAACAGAGGTAATTATGAAAACAGGATTGATATTAGAGGGCGGCGCGATGCGCGGAATGTTCACAGCAGGCGTAATCGACGTTATGATGGAAAACGGCATTAAATTTGACGGTGCTATCGGAGTATCGGCAGGCGCGGCTTTTGGTGTGAACTACAAGTCCGAACAAATCGGACGTGTGATTCGCTACAACACGAGATTCGTTCGTGATAAAAGATACTGCGGCTTGCGTGTGCTTATCAAAACCGGAAATATATATAGCACACAGTTTTGCTATGAGGAAGTTCCTCTGAAACACGATATCTTCGATTTTGAGGTTTTTGAAAAAAATCCTATGGAGTTTTATGTGGTCGCTACCGATGTTGAATCGGGAAAGGCTGTTTATCATAAATACGAAGGTCGTAATGACCACTGCTTTGATTGGATCCGCGCATCTGCTTCTATGCCTATGGTTTCGCGGATCGTAGAGATCGAAGGTCAAAAAATGCTCGACGGCGGCATTTCCGACTCTATCCCCGTAAAGTTTTTCGAGAGCATTGGATATAATAGGAACATTGCCGTGTTGACACAATGCAAAGGCTTCGTAAAGAAGAAAAACGAGATAATGCCGCTAATAAAGCTTAAGTATAGAAAATACCCCAAGCTTGTCGAAACAATGGCTGATCGTCATAAAGTTTACAACGAAACGCTGTCTTATATTGAAGAAAAAGAACGCAGCGGAGAGTTGCTCGTTATTCGTCCCGAGGAAGAATTACCCGTAATCAGAGTCGAAAAAGATCCGAAAAAATTGAAAGCAGCTTACGAGATCGGAAGAAAAACAGCACTAAAAAATCTAAATGAAATTACTTCCTTTCTTTCAAAGGAAAATTGAAACACGCTTAACGCACAGAGGGGCGACCACGAACGGTCGCCCCTAAAGAATTGCGTCGGAGGAAGCAAAGAAAAGCCAAATCGGTTGAAAAGTTCACAAAAATATGGTATAATATTTTATTAGCAAACGACAACTTAACGGAGATATACAATGGAAGATATTCTGATAAAAATACTTGTATGCTTTATCGCAGGTGCAGGCGCGGGTATTGGAACCGGCTTTGCCGGTATGAGTGCCGCCGCGGTGATAGGCCCTATGCTCATAACCTTTTTAGGTGTCCCCGCCTACGATGCGGTTGGCATTGGACTCATCAGCGATGTTCTGGCAAGCCTTGTCAGTGCGTATACCTATAAGAAAAGTGGAAACTTAGATATAAAAAACAGCTTACCTTTGCTTGTGAGCGTTCTTATCATAACGATGATCGGCAGCTTTGTGGCGAGTTTTTTACCCGAACAGGCTATGAGCGGCACGATGCAGATCGCGCTGATTATTATTGGCTTGCGATTCCTTCTGAAGCCCGTCAACAAAACGAGAGAGCAATTGGAGGAAAGCTCCCAAAAAAGCAGACTGATCAAGTCCATCGTCGGCGGTATATTCGTTGGCTTTATCTGCGGCTTTGCAGGTGCGGGAGGCGGAATGATGCTGTTGCTTGTTCTGACCTCATTTCTTGGATATCCCATGCATCTGGCAGTCGGCACAAGCGTGTTTATTATGGCATTTACAGCTCTTACAGGAGGTATCAGCCATTTTGTGATTGGAGGTTTTCCCGACATTCTTTGCCTTGTGCTGTGCGTTATATTTACGTTACTTTGGGCAAGAATTGCCGCAAAAATCGCCAACAAGGCTAATGCCAAAACCTTAAATCGCGTGGTCGGTATCGTTATGATCGTTACTAGCATCGTAATCTTGGCGGTGAATTATCTTTAATCGATGACTCAAAGAGCAAGGGCTGACGAAAACAATCGTCACCCCTCAAAATTTGAGTCGCAGAAAACAAAGAAAAGCCAAATCGGTTGAAAAATTCACAGAAATATGATATAATAATCTCATCGATAAATAAGAATTTGACGAGGTAACAAATGACTGAAAAAGAAAAAGCCGCGGCGGGTTATCTATACAACGCCAATTATGACGAAGAATTATTGAACGAAATAGGCAGATGCAATGATTTGTGCCATAGGTTTAATCAAATAGCACCTTCAAACCGCCAAGCACAGAGTGAGATTTTGAAGCAAATTTTTGGTTCTATGGGAGAACAGGTTACGGTCA